>DJGX01000021.1 GCA_002432865.1 Cloacimonetes bacterium UBA5835 | reverse complement strand
GTCCTGAAAACTGTTGCCAGGATTTAAGAGAAGTTGAGAACGCTTTATATCACCTTTATTTACTTGCTGTTTCGAATCTTTTTTATCTGTTGCCTTTTGCTGAGTTTTTTCCGCTTCTTGAATTTGATTTTCTCCACAGACAGGACAAAACTTCGCTTGCGCTGGTATAGAGTTTCCACAATTAATACAGAATTTATTGATGACTGCCTCCTAACCCTATTTATTTAATTTAGTAATGCTTAAATATATCTTATGCCCATTTATATCTATGCCTTGCATATCCGGTAGAGGGTTCTTTAATATAGTTATTTCTTTAGCCAGGGTTTCGCTTAATATATAATCTTGATGGGCTTGAATTGCCCTAGCGATTTCTGGAGTAACTACAATTTTGATCTCAATATTATCCATAATATCCAGATTCATTTCTTTGCGAGTAAACTGAATTTTATTTACTATTTCTCGAGCAAAACCTTCGTTTATAAGTTCATCAGTTAGCTTAGTATCTAACGCTACAAAAAGATCTTTGGCATTGGCAAAAACATATCCTTCACGGGGGATAATGCTAACAGATATTTCTTCTGGTAATAAATTAATCGTTTCTTGCTCAATATCCATAGCAAAATAACCGGTTTTGTTAAAGGCCATTAAAACTTCTGCTGCAGGTGTTTTATTTAGAAGATTATTAATGATCTGCACTTTCTTGCCGTATTTAGGACCCAAAATTTTGAAATCGGGCTTCAATTCATACTGCACAAAGCCATCCTGTTCGCTTACAAAATTGATTTTACGGATATTAACTTCCTCTTTTACGAGATCCAACATATCCAGTAAATCTTCTTTTATCTTAGCTGGAACAAACATTTCACTTAAAGGTTGGCGAACTTTAATCTGGCATTCATTTCTGGCTGCTCTACCTAAAGAAACAACATCAATCACACTCTGCATTTTCTTTTCCAGTTGTGTGTCTATATACTTATTATCCGAAACAGGATACAATTCCAGATGAATACTCTCGCCTGCTTCCAGATTCAAAAATAGTTCTTCTGCCAGATAAGGAGCAAAGGGGGCAATTAGTTTAGCTGTTTCTACAAGAACTTGATATAAAGTTCGATAGGCATCTATCTTGTCCTGGTCAAATCCTGAAGCCCAAAAACGGCGTCTACTTCTTCGAACATACCAATTGGAAAGTTCGTCAATAACAAAACTCTGAATAGCTCTCACGGCTTTGGTAAAATCGTAACTATCAAAATAGTTGCGAACAGTTACTATAAGAGAATGTAAGCGAGAAACTATCCATCTATCTATTTCTACTTCGCGTTCCCAATTATAAGGATATTCAGAAGCAATGAAACCATCAATATTGGCATAAGTAGCAAAGAAAGAATATACATTTTTAAGCGTTCCAATAAACTTTCCCAAAATTTCTTTAACGCCATCTACATCAAAACGCGTAGGGACCCAAGGCGGAGAAACTTCTAAAAGATACCAACGAATTGCATCTGCCCCATAATTTTGCATAAGTTCAATTGGGTCAACAGCATTTCCATGAGATTTACTCATTTTCCTGCCATTTTTATCCAAAATCATATCATTTACTAAACAGCTTTTATAACTAGAAACACCTTTTAACAAGGTAGAAATGGCCAGCATAGAATAAAACCAGCCACGAGTTTGATCTATCCCTTCAGAAATAATATCTGCAGGGAATAGTTCCGGCTCGAAATTATCATAATTTTCGAAAGGATAATGCCATTGAGCAAACGGCATAGAACCACTATCAAACCAACAATCAATAACTTCTGGAGTGCGATACATTTTATTTCCACAGGAACAAGTAAGAACAACTTCATCAATATAGGGGCGATGTAAATCCAAATCTTCAGGAATATCCTCTTCGGAGATTAATTTCCCCTCTTTTCGTAACTGTTCAATAGATCCAATGGAACGCTGTTTTCCACATTTTTCACAAATCCAGATATTTAGTGGCGTCCCCCAAAAACGATCTCTGGAAAGAGCCCAGTCCACATTATTTTCCAACCAGTCGCCAAAACGCTTTTCTCCTACAAAAGGAGGATACCAGTCAATTTTACGGTTGTTTTCAATTAGCTGTTCTTTGAATTCTGTGGTTCTGATATACCAGCTTTCGCGTGCATAATAAATTAAAGGGCTTTTGCATCTCCAGCAAAAAGGATAGCTGTGTTTTATCTGCTCTCTACGGAATAAATTGCCACTTTCTTTTAAGTGACGGATAATATCTTTATCGGCATCTTTAACGAATTTATGAGCCCAAGGTGTAATGGCTTCTATGAATTTACCTTCGCCATCTACTGGCTGAAGAAAAGGTAGATCATATTTCATAGCTAAAGAATAATCATCCTGACCAAAAGCTGGAGCTGTATGAACAATTCCGGTTCCTTCACTCATTGTTACATAATCCCCTAAACAGACATACCAAGCAGGTTTATCAACTGTTACAAAATCGAAAAGAGGTTGATATCGAAGACCTTCCAGTTCGCGGCCTTTCATTTCTGAAATTATTTGAGCTTCTTCATCCAGAACTTGAAGACGCGATTTGGCCAAAATTAAATTCTGATCGTGATAATTAACTTTCACATAGGTCTCTTCCGGATGAACCGCTAAAGCTACATTGGAGATAAGAGTCCAGGGAGTAGTTGTCCAAGCCAAGAAATATGTATTATCTTCTTCCAATGCTTTAAACTTTACATATATAGAAGGATCTTCCACATCTTTATAACCCTGAGCTACTTCATGAGAAGATAAAGGAGTTCCACAACTTGGGCAATAGGGAACTATTTTATAGGCTTTATAAATAAGATTGCGAGAGAAAAAGTTATTTAAAATCCACCAGACGGATTCTATATAACTATTATTTAGAGTAATATATGGATGATCAAGGTCTATCCAATAACCCATTAATTCTGTCATTTCCCGCCAAAGCTTTTCATAGCTGAAAACTGATTCGCGGCATTTTTTACAGAAATTTTCAATTCCATATTCTTCGATGCCCCTTTTATCTTGAAGACCAAGGGTTTTTTCAACTTCAATTTCAACAGGCAGACCATGGGTATCCCATCCTGCTTTTCTTTTAACTTGAAAGCCGTTCATTGTTTTATAGCGGCAGATAACATCTTTCAAAGTTCTGGCCATTACATGATGAATTCCAGGTTTACCATTTGCGGTAGGGGGTCCCTCGTAAAAGATAAAACGAGGGCTGCCTTCGCGGATATCTATGCTTTTTTGTACTAAATTATGGTTTTTCCAGTATTCGCGAATACGGTTCTCTAAATGCTTAGGGCTTTCTTTTAGATCGATAGTTTTATACATATACCTTATCCGATTTTCTTCTGATGGCCTGTCCTTCTTTGCCCGGGAACAAATTTAGGAGGATTAGAAGGTTGACTTTTAAGATGTTCACGTTCCTTTTGCAACTGAAGATTATCTTGTTCTGTTTCTATCGGTTTTTCTTCAAAGAGTTCACTGAAATGCTCTTTCAAGTCTTCATTTTCGGAAACATAATTCTTCCATTCTTCCATAGCTTTATCTATATCTACACATTTGGGACAGAGGACTAGTAAATTTTGTTCGCTAACTCCAATCCAACCACGATCGTAGCAATGGTCACAACTTTTCTTGTGACGATTTCTTTGGGCAATTTCTTTTGCCGCTTCTAAGTGTTTTTCTTCGAGTATAAACATAATTTCTCCTTACTTGGAACATAGAGGTATAAAAACACCTCAATAAATTTCAGCATTGTGAGCCATATATTTTAAGCGCACAATTCTGTAAAAGGAAATTTTTGTTCCTAAAATTACTATTCTGCTTTTTTAGCTTTTGGTAGGTCGTTTTGCCTTTGGTTTATCTGGCTTAATTGGCAAAGGCGTTACTTCCTCAATTGGTTCTTCCTCCTTAGGAATATTATCCATAAACTGAATAGGAGCATTAATCACTGATTTCTTAAGCTCGATTTTTACAATCGGCTCAATTCGGTGAGTTACAATAAACAGGGTCTTATTGCGAGATAAAGTAAGTTTATCTTCTGCAGATAAAGACTCAATTTCGGTTAAGCTAACTACCTTTTCTATTTTACCGGTAGCTATATCTACGATTTGGACGAAGGTCTGTTTTTCGGCCATAAAGTAAACCTCCATTGCATATTTATCAGGAAATTTCTTGGTGATATCCACTACGAAATTAAGATATTCTTGATGATATAATTTATTCCAGGAACGAAAACTCTTGCACTTTATAATACGAGGACACACTGCACACAATTGAGGTGCCGGTTCGCGATTGCGTTTTATTTCACAGAAAAAGTGCCTAATTATTTTCATATCTTTTCCTTATCTTGTAATTCCTTTATACTGTCAAGAAAATTTATGTTTTCCAACAATCCCTCCAATAATATCTACAATCTTGTTCATCTTATACCTATTATCTTTTTGTCGAGGGGCTTACGCCACCATCGCTATCATTGAATTTCCCGTTGGGTTATTAAGGAGAAATATAGTTTTATAAAATCCTCTTAATCCTGAAATTCTAAAATCTTTTTTGCTAGAATTCAAATTCTAAAATCAGCCCCCTATTTGAGAACTTGATAGAAGATTACCTCATCAGAATGCTCAGTGTTTATAAAATAGAAGGGGATCTGCACTTATTTTAAAAATTCCCTTGCCAAAAACCCTTTATCTAAAATTATGACTTACTTAGTCTAAATATAAGGAAACAAATATGGCTACAATGGCTGATATCAGAAATGGGATGATCATTGAATTCAAAGATGATCTTTATGAAGTTGTGGAATTTCTTCATGTAAAACCAGGTAAGGGACCTGCTTTCTTGCGTTCCAAGCTGAAAAACATACGCACGGGAAGAGTTCTGGAAAATACTTTTCGAGAAAGTGATACTTTTAATGAAGTTCGCATCGAACGCACAAAGAAAGAATATCTTTATCGGGAGGGAGATTTTTTTGTGTTGATGGATAGTGAAAACTACGAACAGATGCATATTGATAAATCTCTTTTAGGCGAAAAAGAAAAGTTACTTACCGATAATATGGAATTAATCGTTTCTGCTACTCCAGAAGGAGAAATAGTAGGAATAGAATTGCCAACAACAGTTGTTCAAACTATTGCTGAATGCGAACCTAATATAAAAGGTAACACTGCTTCTGGAAGTGGCAAAGTAGCATTTACAGAAACAGGTTTAAGACTGATGGTTCCCTTCTTTGTAGAAATAGGGGATAAAGTAAAAATAGACACCAGAACCGGTGAATATATAGAGAGAGCTAATTAAAAAGAGGATAAAATGGGAAAAGTAAAAAGTTTTGCCGCAAAAGTTGCACATGACCTTTCCACTTCAGGGAAAGTGATTTGCCCGGTATGCAATACAGAAGTGAAGAAGATTAAACTTATCACGAATAAGAAGACAGATGGAACCTGGGCACCTCAGAAGGAATATGTTAAGATTTGCAAATGCAACGAAGCGGATATCCTTGCGGGTAAAAATCTGTAAGGACAACCAATCTGCATTAGTAAAGGCGAATTAATTACGCCTGAGGAGAAATGCGTCTCTTCAGGCGTTTTTTCATTGACGGTTTGTATAAGCTTTATAAAAAGGTTTTCAATTATAGCTATCTGCTTTCAGTAGTTTGGTAGCGGATTTTTTGTCTTCATAAATTTATTTTCCTGGAGGATTGAAATGCCTTGCCTTATGTGGAAGCGGATAGTTCTACTGCTAACAATTGTAATAGCTGGTTCTTTATCAGCTCTGGTTCCTCCTGTTCCTAAATATAAGAATCTACCTGAAACTTGGGAAGCTACTTCTTTGGAAGGTAATTTTTATACAATGGATAATTTTAAAGGCAGGAAGCCAAATTTACCTAATAATATTTTGGCTATAAGAGTCCAATTCAATGATGTAGCCTTTCGTTCTGAAGCAGTATATCCTGATAATATAGCCCACGATGATATCTTTTTTGATCGCTGGATGCTCCATTTGAAGGATTTTTTTCTGGAAGCGAGTCATTTACAGTATGAACTTGATTACTTTCTTTATCCGCAAGTGCTTACAATGCCTCATCCTTTATCTACTTACGGTGCCGACAGCACAGAAGATATAGATGTAAACCTTCCTCAGATTTTACCTGATATTATGGATTTAATAGATGAAGAAGTAGATTTTACTCAATATGGCGGAATTATTATTTTTCATTCTGGAACGGGTCAGGAATCGGATATAGAGTCCATTCGTCCTAACGAGATATGGAGCACTTTCTTAACCCGTAAAATGCTGCAGAAATATTTTGAGCCGGAGAATGACTTATATCCTGGTTTTATTACCAATGATGGAGCTATTTTAACAAATGTAATTATTGTCCCCGAAGATGAATATCAGGATTATTTCCCAACTGAAGGTGTAGATGATGCTTCGTCCTATCTTTTTAGTATGTATGGAGTATTAGCTCACCAATTTGGGCATATTTTAGGTTTGCCTACTTTATATGATAATGACAGCAGTAATGGAATCAGCCAGGGAATTGGTAATTGGGGTTTAATGGGCACGGGTTTATGGAATGGTAATGGCTATGTTCCAGCTCAGCTTTGTGCTTGGTCTCGTTATTATTTAGGTTGGGACAATCCAGTTATCATATCTCAAAATAGTTTAAATAATGCAGTTGATCATTTTCTAAATCATTCGCCTACAGCTATACATCTTTATAAAGTGCCAATATCGGCAACGGAATATTTTTTGGTTGAAAACAGACAACAAAATCCCGATGGAAGTTTAGACCCTATAACTAATAGCCCCAGTTATAGTTTTAAGCTTCTTCCGGAGGGTGAGCAGGATTACTATCCTGATGATCCTTCTACACCACAGGATGAATCTCTGCTACCATATTTTAATTTTATGGAAAACAGCTATTTAGGCAGTGAATGGGATTTTTTCCTACCTGGTTTGGGAGGTCCGATTCCCAATAATAGTACATATCTTGTAGATGGCTCCGGAATTCTTATCTGGCACATAGACGAGAATGTTATCAATGCAAATTTTACTGCGAATTTTGATAAAAACCGGGTTAATGCCATTTCTGCTCATAAAGGAGTAGATTTGGAAGAAGCGGATGGAATTCAAAATATGGATACCGGTTTGAATAGTATTTACAAATGGGGAAGTCCTTACGATAGCTTTCGAGATGATAACAACAATTATTTTGGTCACCAATATCATAATGGAGTGCTTTCATTGCCAACTTCAGAAAGCTATTATGGGGGTATTCCTTTAGAAATATGCAATATTTCGGCCAGTGGATTACAGATGACTTTTTCCGTTATATACAGCTGGCGTTTAAATACTTCCTATGAAGGAACTAATCCTATTAATGCAGCTGGGATAGATTTTGATAATGATGGAACTGATGAACTTTTCTATCCTATGCCTGATGGTAGGATTTATATTTGGAAAAATGAAGAGCTGATGGATGGCTATCCTTTATATGGAATGCCTATTCCCTATACTTATACTTGGGATGGAGAAAATCTTTTTATTCCTATGCAACGGGATCGGCTTTGCCGTTTATATAAACACAATAAAAATGAAAGCAAATATGTTTATAACTCTCCTAATTACAGTTGGGTTGGGCATCCTGTAGATTTAGGAAATTCTATCGCTATGCCTTTAAAATCCAATAATGAAGAGAATACCTTTTCTCTTCAGCTTTACAGTAAAGAGGATAATAGCGTAAATACAATTGTGGATTTGTCTGGTAACTTTAAAGCCAACCTGGTATATTTTCATAACAAACTTTCCGTTGTTTATGAAAACACATCGGGAGAATATTGGCTAAGTGATATTGACTTAGCGGATAATACAAGAACTGATTCTAAGCTTCCTATTTCTGCCGATTCAACAATCATAGCGATCTTTAAAGCGCCAGTTAAAGATGATGAAAACTTAATTGTACAGTGCCAAAACAGTGTTTATTGTTTAAAGGGAGCAAATATAGTTGATGGCTTTCCCTTTGTACATAATCTATCTGCCAATTCAGACAGTAGTTTTATTGCTCCTTTAAGCATAGCCGATGTTGATGGAAATGGTGCTTTGGATATTTTGATTGGAGGGGAAAGTGATTATGCTGTTATTGATTATGCTGGCAGATTAATGAATCCAGAAAATCCAAGTCCTCAGCCTCATTCAGATTTTATTTCTGCTGGAATATTGGCAATGGATATAGACAACGATAATAAAGCCGAGTTGATAGGCAATTTTAAAAATAACCGCCTTAAGATATGGGAAAATGATTTTCGCGATAAAAGAGGTTATCCTGTTTCTTTTGCAGAGCGCAGTAGAACCTTACCTTTTGTTGCTAAGGCATCAGATAACAATTGGTATGTTTATTGTGCCACGGATAATGGTTCTCTGTTTAGAAATCAATTGGAAGGAGAACCTAAATTCAGTGCAGCTTATAATTGGATTAGTGAATATGGGAATCTAAGAAGAACGGCTTCAATTGAAGCTACTGATTTACCTAATCAATATCAGACCAATGAACTGTTTGTGCCTGGTGAGGTCTATATTTATCCCAATCCCTTAAAGTCCATATATCGGCAAAAAATATTATTGAATGTAATGACCAATCGCGATGTCGAACTGGAACTAAGTATATTTGATATCAGCGGTACTTTGGTATACCGTCAGAAAGGTTTTGCCAAAGCATATCTTAAAAATCTTGATATTTTTGATATTCCTTCTGCCAAACTATGCAGTGGGGTTTATATAGCAATATTAAGATCCTCAGAGGGCAGCAAACGCCTCAAGTTTGCTATAGAAAAATAACGGGAGCGTAATCTAATGAAACAGATATTTACTACCTTATGCCTAATCCTGATTTCAGCAATGTGTTTTGCTGGAATTAATAAAGATGCCGGAACTTACGGCTATAAATTTTTAAATGTTCCTTATGGACCGGTGGCTTTATCTCTGGCAGGAAGAGGAGTGTATAGTTCTAATAATTCATCAGCTTTTATTTTACAACCTGCTTCTTCCTGTGTTAATGATCAACGCCTTTTGGGAATAACTCATAATATGTGGTTGGCAGATACCCAGGCAAATATGATATCCTATTCTTATTCCCGAAAAATAGATCATTTTGGCATTGCTATCCGCAATTTGGATTACGGTGATATAGAAAACAGAGATGATATGGGTATTATGATTGGTAGCTATCATCCAATAGATATTGATGCTACGGCAAATTATGCCAGACGGCTAAGTCCTAACTTTTATACGGGTGTAAATTTAGGAGTTTTGTATCAAAAATTGAATACAGCTTCCAGCCTAGCTTTACATTCAGACCTTGGTTTTTGCTATCTTCCTCCTGTTAAAAACACCAAAATATCTTTAGCAGTTCGGGATTTAGGGGTGGCAAATAAAACTGATGATGAAAGAGTAAAACTACCTACTAGTTTTGAGATGGATATCAACAAGGGTTTTCTCTTAGCCGATCAGCAAATTTTTTTGGGGGGCTCAGCTATTCAGACCTTGGATGAAGACCTCAAAGGTAGTATCAATCTGGAAGGTAATCTCTTTCAAATATTTTCTATAAGGGGAGGCTATCTGTTGGGTTATGATGCTCAGGATTTTAGCGCTGGTTTTGGAGTGAAATATAAAAACATTTCTGTAGATTATGGATATGGAGCTTTTAACAGTGAATTGAACGATGTTCATTCCTTTGGAGTAACTTACCGATTTTAACAGAGGTATAAGGTGAATAATAATCTTGGTTTTATGCAGAACCGCAGAGTCGGATTAGTATTTTTGTTAATATGTTTGGGGCTCTTTCTCCAAGCAGAAATTACTCCTAATCAGATTATATTTAAAACAACTGTTCCAGTACAGATTAAAGGAACAAAAACAGGCTTAAATGCCTTTGATAGTTTCCTTACTCAGCAAGGAGTTAAGCAAATAAAGCCAATTAAGGGTATGCACCAACCCAATTACTATCTGGCTAATGTTTCTGAAATGCCAAGCATTCAAACTTTGCAACAGCTTAGCTTTTATGGCATTCAATATGTTCAGCCAAATCACATAAGTAAATTACATACTATTCCCAATGATCCTTTATACAATCAACAATTTCATTATATATGCAGCATTCCAGATGCCTGGAATTATACAACCGGCAGCAAATATATCAAAATCGGTGTTGTGGATTCTGGAGTATTAATTCACCACCCAGATTTATGGCAAAATATAGCTATAAATCCAAACGAAATACCTGATAATGGAATCGATGATGATAATAATGGCTATATCGATGACTGGTGTGGATGGGATTTTACTGATGCCCCTGAGATGGCTGAAAATGCTATTGGAGATTATATCGGACAGGATAATGATGTTGAAGATGAAAATTACCATGGGACGCATGTATCGGGTATTGCTGGAGCAGTTGGAAATAATGGAATAGGGATTAGTGGAGTTTGTTGGAATGTAGGTATTTTACCAATCAGGGCAGGTTTCAGAACTTTAGATAATCAAGGTTATTTACAGGATGATGATGTTTCTGCAGCGATAATTTACGCTACCGATAATGGTTGTAATGTTATTAATATGAGTTGGGGCGATCCTGATTATTCAGCAATAATTGCTGATGCTTGTGAATATGCATATAGCAAGGGTGTTGTTTTAATTGCCTCTGCGGGAAATGATGGAGTTTCAGGTTTAAGTTATCCTGCGAAACTTTCTACAGTTATTTCGGTTGGTTCTGTGAATAATGCTAAACAGCGTTCCACCTTTTCCAGTTACGGAGTGGATTTAGATCTTGTTGCTGTAGGCGAAAATGTTCTTTCTACTTATAAACTTGATCCAGGAGAACAATATTTTCGGTTGAATGGCACTTCTATGAGTGCAGCTTTTGTCTCGGGAGCAGCGGCCTTACTTTTATCTTTGCATCCAGATTTGAGTCCTGCAGAAGTAAGAGCTTCGTTATTAACTTCTACGGACGATTTATATTCTGTTGGTTTTGATATTCAAACTGGGCATGGTTTGCTAAATGTTAAAAAAATACTGGATAATCTTGCTCCGCCCTATCTGGAAATTACTAGTCCTCAAGATCAATTAGGGATAAGTGGTTCAGTACCAATTATCGGTTCTGTTTATGGACCAGATTTTGCCGATTATACAGTATGCTATAAATTGGATGATGATGCCAATGATCCTTACTGGAAGGATGTTACTACTCACCAAATGGATCCAATTACTCACTTGGAACAAGTTCATAATTCTGAATTAGCTACTTTTTATATTCCGGATTATTTCCCGGAAGGGAAATATCTGCTCCGGTTGCAATATGAAAAAAAAATAAATAATATGAATCGCTATAACTATTACAGGACTGTTTATGTAGATCGTAGTGCACCAGTTATAAGGTCGGAAACGGTTTCTGGATTTACTCGTTGGAACCGCCAAAATCTACAATATTATGTTTCAGCAAATTTCAATGAGAAGGTAAATGCCAGTCTGAAAATAACTGCTTCCGATGGCCAGATATACAATGTTTATTCTACTCTTGCAGATAGCATTCATATTTTTAAGTTACCTTCCTATATTCCTGAAGGGATGATCAGCGTTCAGTTTGTTGCTACTAATATAACGGGTTTAACTTCTGTCTCTGATACTTTCAATGATTTGTTGAACATTCACTATTGTTTAATTCCACATTATGGTTATACTAAAGAAGTAATAGGTCCTCCCCAAAAACCTTTACTCCGTAAAAGAGATTATAATGGCAATGGCGTTTCTGAATATGTTTCTATGGAAATTCCAGCGAGTGGATATGGTCCCGTAAAAGCATTTGAATTGTGTTCTGGAGAGCACATCGAAACTAATGATTTTGGGGATGCTTTTTGGCCTTTGGATATTGGTTCCACCTATACAACAGGTTCCAAGAGTGAATTGTTATTGTTAAGAGTAGAAAATGCTGAATTGTGGCTTACTCCTTTAGGAGGAAATTATCCTTCGAATAGTAACGATAGCTTAGTAATTGCGTTGGACACTGGAATTTCCGGAGGAGTAATGGCCGACTATGATAATGATGGGAAAACCGAGATTTTGTTGGTTAAAAATCTACCTGCCGAACGCGTTATTCAAGCATACAAAAGAATATCCACAGGTGCCCTGGTTCAAAGAAACACCCTCAGCAATCCTACTACGACTTATAGTCGGAATAATTTTGTGCCTACCATCATTGTAGAGAATCTGGATGGCGATAACTATCCCGATATCTTATGTGCCGATACAGATGGCGACATAATGATTTATGAAATTATTAATCCTACAGAACACCATTTACGATGGACAACTCGGTTGCCCGTAGGCAATACTTATATTCTTACATCAGGGGATTTTGATGGTGATGGCAACAAGGATTTCTTTGTGGCAGGATATAATACAGACATAACTAATCCAAATCTTAGTTTCTGGTATGGCGAAGGTTTTCGTAATACAGGAAATAACACATATAGCTCTATGGGCAATATTATGTTCAATGAGGTCTCAACTTTAAATTCTATTACTAATGCAGACCTGGATAAAGACGGTTGTAACGAGATTATTTTAGCGATTACTCCCAATTTATATATTCTTAAATATAGCAACGGTAATTTTACCCCTGTATATTATGATGAAAGCTATAGAAATTACCAAGTTGTCACTTTGGAAGATGAAAATGGTGCTGTGCGGATTATGGCCAATATACATAGCGATGGAGATAATGCTGTTTCTGCACAGTGGATACCTTCAGCATCATTTACAGGACCCGCAACTCCAGCTAATTTAACAGTGAAACCTTTAAATGAAAATTCTATAAATATTTCTTGGATATCTACAGGTGCACCGGAATATGTTTTATATCGTAAAGATGAAACCGGAAACACAGTTTCGTATAATTTAAGTGCAGCAACCAATTATACCGATACTGGTTTACAACAGGGGAAAGCATATCAATATGCAATTGCAGCTATAGATCCATCTTACACTCCCAGTGAAAGTAATAAAGGCCCTTGGATAGAAGGTATTCCTTTACCCAAACCGGATGTTATAGAAATAAACCTTGCAGGACAAAAAGAGCTGCGTTTGTTATTTAATCAGGCAATGCCCAATGATATTATTAATCCAGGCCATTATTTTATCAGTAACGGGCTGGGGAACCCAATTTCTGCTAATAGTATTTCCGGAAATTATGGAGTCCAGCTAAGATTTCGGAATAATTTTCCACCTATTGATTCTCTGTTTGTAATTGAGCTAAGAAATTTAACTGGAATCAGTGGTGTTGATCCTGTACAAAACTTTTATACTTTTTCTTATCAGGAAGATGTAATTCCTCCAGAAATATCCCAAGTGAATGTTCTGCCTTCCCAACGCGGAATAATAATAACATTCAGCGAAGAAATATTGCCCAATCCAGCTTTGCATCTTGCCAATTATATATTACACTGTCCACAAAATGATCCCGATAATACAATTGTTTCCATAGCTCATTCTGTAGATACGGTTACAATCACTTTTGCCGAAAAGCTGAAATTCACTAATTATGCTTACTACCTGGAAATTAATAATATAACCGATTTAGCGGGTAACTTAATTTCCCCGCAGGGCAATTTAGCCCGCTTCGGAATTCAAAACCTCAATAATCTCGATCACTTAAATGTTTTCCCCAATCCTGTAACTTCCAAACATCCTCAGGAAGCTACTTTTATTAATTTTCCTTTAAACAAAAAAGGGAAAATTGCTATTTACAACAGTGGGGGACAGCTAGTTTTTAAAGATGATATCGGTCCTTTTTTTGAAGGTAGTAATAATATTACATATACTTGGAATCTAAAGAATAATGATCAGCGACCTGTTTCCAGTGGTGTCTATTTTTATGTTGTAGAGATGGGTGGAAAATTAAAACGCGGCAAACTTGCCATAATTAAATAAGCTATGTCCTTGCTAAAAAACACACCTGGATTTACACCTTATTTATATGTAAACCGTAAAATGAGCCGCACTTTAAACAAATATAACCTGATAAAAAGATTTTCTGCTACCTTGATATGTTTTGGAAGATAATAATATCTGTGTTTAATTCTCCTGTATACACTCTTGTGATAAGCACTATATTTTTATTGCTTAATATCCTGGATGGACATTCAACTTATCTGGTTCTAAAACCAAACTATTATCATCGCGAAAAAAACCCTGTTGCCAGATGGGTATTTAAAAAGCTGAGTATTCCCAATGGAATAATCATCTTTAAAACTGTGCTAATGGCTATTTTGATTTTGGCTATTTCCTATTATACGGCTTGGGATTCGTTAACTATAAATATAGCGATGACTGTTGCGGATCTCCTTTTTCTGATTGTAGTTATACACAATTACCGTCTTTACCGTCGGATAAAACATTAGTCTTCTCTGCTTACTAAGCAAACAAGTAATTTATGGTATCAGATGTTCCTAAGGGCGGCAATTATAAATATTTCTGGATTTTACCTTCTATTAATCCTTTAATTTCATTCATCCTTTCTTCTGTAATTGCTTCATAACGCGTAACGATTATTGGGGTTGTATTGGAAGCGCGAATCAAACCCCATCCATCCGAAAAAGTTATCCTGGCACCGTCGATATCATTTACTTCATAGCCTTCTTTCTTAAATTCTTCACAAACCTTGGCTACTACTTCGAATTTTTTTGCATCGGGACAGCTTGTATGTAGTTCTGGAGTATTAAAAAGTTTAGGTTGATCAGCCAAAAAAGAACTAACCGGATTTAGAGTTTGCGCTACAATTTCACAAAAACGGCAGCTTACATAGATGGCATCATCAAATCCCAAATATCTATCTGCCAAAAAGATATGCCCACTCATTTCACCTGCAAATTCCACTTTCTTTTCCTGCATATACATCTTTATATTGGCATGGCCGGTTTTATACATAATCGGTTCACCGCCATACTTTATAATGTCGTTAAATAGATTCATACTGCATTTCACATCGGCAATAATCTTCTTACCGGGGTTATGTTTCAGATAATCCCTGGCTAGTATATTCAATATCTGATCTCCTAACAATAATTTACCCTGTTCATCCACAACTCCAATGCGGTCTGCATCTCCATCTAAACCAATGCCAAGTTCATATTTATTTTCTATAACGGCTTTAGATAGCGCTTCCATATTTTTGGCAATAGTAGGATCAGGATGATGATTAGGAAAATCCCCATCGGGCTCACAAAACATATCTATCACTTCACAACCCAAACGGCGTAAAATAGCTGTTAAATAAGGTCCGCCAACTCCATTTCCTCCATCTACAATCACTTTAACCGGACGCTGTAATTTGATTCCATTCACTACATAATCAATGTAAATATCACCCATATCATTGTTTTTAACATAATTACCCTGGCCAGAAACAAAATCTCCCTTTTGAATTATTTGTAACACTTTTTGCAATTCATCAGCATAAACACTGCTTAAACCAAGATTTAATTTACATCCATTATAACGAGGAGGATTATGACTAGCTGTAACCATTGCTCCGCCATCCGTTTTTAGCTTCCAGATGGAAAAATATAAAACAGGAGTAGGAACAATTCCAAGATCAATAATATCACAACCTGTTTCTAAAGCACCTTTACTAAATGCCTGCATAAAAGAGGGGGTTGAATGTCTGGCATCACCACCCAAAACAATAGTTTTTAGGTTTTTATTCCGTATATAGGTTCCAAAACCCTTACCGATTAAATAAAATGAATTCTCATCCAGTTCTTCATTTACAATTCCACGAATGTCATACTGACGGAATACTTCTGCTTTGATCATTGATAAACTCCTTTAATCAGTCAATAATTACTTTCTCCAAAATGGGTATAATAGCTTTCATCGCCAAGGCGCGATGGGAAATTTTATTTTTCTGTTCTGAATCCATTTCTGCGTAGGTTTTATCTCCCACAGCAAATATACTGTCGTAACCAAAACCGTTATCGCCAAGTTCTTCAGTGGTTATTTCACCTTCCAGTTTTCCTCCCAGAACAGCAACAATACCATCAGGAAGAGCTAAAGCTACAACTGTTTCAAAATATGCTTTACGATTTTCTACGCCCTGTAACAGGTTTAGTACTTTTTTACGATTATCAGAATAACTGCAAGAATTACCAGCAAAGCGAGCAGATAAAATACCTGGAGCACCATTTAATTCTTCAATAAATAATCCGGTATCATCTGCTAAAGTAAGTAAACCGCTATATTTTGCCGCTTCCAAAGCTTTTTGCATCGCATTTTCGTAAATCGTTTTACCATTTTCCTCGCTGGGAAGAAATTGAGGTAATTCATCCAAAAAATGCAATTGTACCTTCAGGTTATTTAGTAGTTCCTGCAGCTCTTTTAGTTTATCAGGATTGTGAGTAGCAACTAGGATATCACTAATCATATCTTTTTTAACACATTCTTGATCTTATTCAATAAATGCTTATCCAAAAATTGCTCTGCTAAAGCTGTAATCTTTTTTAAGTGCTCCAGAACTTCACCTTCGCCACTCCAATTATCTAACACAATTTGAGGATTAAGTTCATTTAAAATCATATTCAAACCAAGAACAATTAAAACCAGATCATCCACAAAACCCAAAACCGGTATAAAATCTGGTATAAGGTCTATCGGCATCATCACATAAGCAATAACGCCTCCCATCAGTAATTTTTGTTTTACGCTAACCCGTTTATCAACAGCTATGCGGCAAACCAAAATGAAAAAATCTGGTAATAAAAATACATATTCACCCAGTTTTCCACCTAAGGGACCTAATTGGGTATTAGTCCAACTCCTTACTTTCTTACGCAGGTCTTCGTAAAACTGTAATTTCGTGGAATCTACATCATCATCGATGATTTTATCTTTAATCTTTTCCTGCTCTTCAACAGGAATTTCCTTACCGATGATTACATCATCTTCTTTCATAATAAACCTCCTTTTACTTATATAATAATGATAAGTTTCAGGTCAAGCAAATTATTTTGGATCCAACAGTTTGCGCTTATTATAAAAAAGGGGGATATCATTTTCCAGGTTGGTTGATATCCCCGTCTATAATTTCTAAGTTACCTTATCTACTAATAGTAACCATATATCCTAATTATAATTGAACCACAAAGATGTAGTTCATTCAATTTATTCACTAATAGCAGCTTTGGCTGCAGCAACACGAGCAATAGGAACTCTATAGGGTGAACAGCTCACATAGTTCATTCCCACCATATGGCAAAATTCTACACTACTAGGTTCGCCACCATGTTCTCCACAAATTCCAATTTTCAATTCGGGACGGGTTTTTCTGCCGCGCTCAACCCCGATTTTTACTAATTGGCCAACACCTTCTCTATCGAGAACTTGGAAAGGATCTTGTTTCAGCAGATTTTTCTCTATATATATCGGTAAAAACACACCTGCATCATCGCGAGAAAAACCAAAGGTCATTTGAGTTAAATCATTAGTTCCAAAGCTGAAAAATTCTGCATGTTCAGCAATTTTATCAGCAAGTAAAGTAGCGCGAGGAATCTCGATCATTGTTCCCACCAGATAATCCACTCTATCATTCATATCAGTAAAAACTTTTTCGGCTGTTTCACGGATGATAGTTTCTTGCATTTCAAATTCTGCAGGGATACTTGTTAAAGGGACCATAATTTCTGGTAAAACATTAATTCCGCGGGCTTTAACAGCTAAAGCAGCTTCCATTATTGCCCTGGATTGCATTTCGGTAATTTCAGGATAGGTATTTCCCAATCGACAACCTCTATGCCCAAGCATAGGATTAACTTCATGTAAAGAAGCAACTCTGGCTTTAACTATTTCCAGCGGAATTCCTAATTCTTTAGCAATTTCCTGTTGAGCTTCTTCTTCTTGAGGAACAAATTCATGTAGGGGGGGATCCAAAAGACGGATAGTTACAGGAAAACCATTCATAGCAGTGAAGATACCTTCAAAGTCACTCCTCTGCATAGGTAATAATTTTTTCAGTGCCTCTCGGCGTCCTTGTTCATCTTCAGCTAAAATCATCTCCCGCATCGAGTTAATTCGTTCGCCTTCAAAAAACATATGTTCAGTTCTGCACAGTCCTATTCCTTGAGCACCAAAATGTCTGGCTACAGATGCATCTTTTGGAGTATCAGCATTTGTGCGAACTTTCATTCTGGTATATTTATCTGCCAGTTGCATAATAGCTCCAAAATCACCACTCAGTTCAGGATCTTGTGTATCTATTTTACCTTCTAAAACCTGACCAGTTGAGCCGTTTAATGAAATCCAGTCACCTTCTTTATATGTTTTTCCATTTACAGTCATAGTTCTGTTTTTATAATCAATATGTAATTTTCCAGCACCAGCAACACAACATTTACCCATTCCGCGGGCAACAACAGCTGCGTGAGAAGTCATACCACCTCTGGCAGTAAGAATACCTTGAGCGACAGACATTCCCCTTAAATCTTCAGGTGAAGTTTCTTCTCGAACTAAGATAACTTTTTTATTATTTTCAGCCCAGGCTTCAGCATCATCTGCAAAAAAGACAATCTGTCCAGTAGCTGCACCAGGTGAAGCAGGTAAACCTAAAGTAATAACTTTTGCCTTAGCCAGACCTTCTTTAGTAAAAACTGGGTGTAAAAGTTCATCAAGTTTTGCAGGTTCAATACGGTTTAGAGCAGTTTTTTCATCAATAATTCCTTCGCGTAACATATCCATAGCGATTTTCACCATTGCTGCACCTGTTCTTTTTCCCGTTCTGGTTTGTAAGAGCCAGAGCTTACCTTCTTGGATAGTAAATTCGAGATCTTGCATTTCGCGATAATGATTTTCCAGCTTTTTCTGAATTTCGTACAACTCTTTATAGGTTTCGGGCATTGTTTCTTCTAAAGATGGATATTTTTCCTTTCTTTCTTCTTCTGAGATACCGGCAAGTTTTGCCCAGCGTTGAGAACCAATTTTGGCAATCTGTTGAGGAGTTCTTATTCCAGCAACTACATCTTCGCCTTGAGCATTAATTAAATATTCACCATTAAATAAATTTTCACCGGTAGCAGCATCGCGTGTAAAGGCTACCCCTGTTGCACTTGTATAACCCATATTGCCAAAAACCATTGCTTGAACTGTTACAGCAGTTCCCCATTCATCAGGAATATTATTCAGTTTACGATAAAAAATAGCACGGTCATTATTCCAACTATCAAAAACGGCAAAAATTGCACCCCAAAGCTGTTCCCAAGGGTCATCAGGAAACTTTTTATGTATTTTTTCCTGCACTTCTTGTTTAAAAAGTGTTACTAATTGTTTAAGATCTTCGGTAGTTAGTTCCAGATCGCTGCTTATTCCTTTTTCTTTTTTCACCTGATTAATAATAACTTCGAAGGGATCATGTTCTTCTTTATTGGCAGGCTTCATACCTAAAACCACATCAGAATACATTTGCACAAAACGGCGATAGCTATCCCAGGCAAATCTCTCATTATTGGTTTTTTTAATTAAGCCCTGAATTGTAGTATCATTCAATCCCAGATTCAATATCGTATCCATCATTCCAGGCATTGAAGCACGTGCTCCAGAACGCACTGAAACCAAAAGTGGATTTTCAACAGAGCCAAATTGCATATGCATAATATCTTCAATATGCTTTATAGCTAAATGGACATCGTTATCTAAGATCTCTCTAAGTTTGGCCGCACCCAATTTGTTGTATTCTATACAGGCTTCTGTAGTAATAGTAAATCCCGGAGGAACCGGAACCCCAATTAAATTCATTTCAGCAAGGTTTGCACCCTTTCCGCCTAAAAGATTTTTCATATCAGCACGGCCTTCGGCTTTTCCATTTCCGAAGAGATAAACACGCTTAGGTGTATTCATTTATCCTCCCTATTATTATCGTCTTATGATATATTATATGTTTTGTCAGATTCTTCGATATGGCAAATTTGTCAACTGCTTTCTTGGATTATGGATATATCCAAGTAAAAAACCAGAGATTCCTGTAAAGTTCATTATATTCAGCATAATTATAGGTCTAAAAAGGTATTTGCTGCTTTTTCTTTTAAGCTCATAGATTTTGGTATTTTTCCCCTTTTTCCTATTATTCATAATTTTTTGCTCTTTGCAGAAAGGAAAAGAAGGCAATAGGGGGCTATATAAAAAAAGGAAATATAGAATATAGGGCATACTCCATATTTCCTAAAAAAAATGTTCGCTGATGAGTAAAATTGCAATGCAGCTAAACAGCTTCAGGATAGTTATCCAGCTTATTTAGCTAATTTTTGCAATTCCTGATAAAGCTGATTTAATTCTTCTTCTGAAAGCACCATATCAAATTCGCTTTCTTCATTTTCTTCAGTTAAATTAAAAGCAGTTTCCAAAGCAGTTAATGCCTGTTTATATTCTTTTAATTCATAGAGAGTTTTGGCATACCAGATATAGGCATCATAATGCTCTTCATTGGTTTCAATAGCTTTTCCCAGAGCAATTTTGGCTGATTCAAAATTCCCACTTTTATACAGTGCTTCACCTTTATGACGCCAGGGGCAGCTCCACAAAGGGGTTGCTTCATTCAGAAGGTCATAAATTTCGATCGCTTCAGGATATTTATCCATTTCCAGAAATAGATTAGCCAAAGCAAAGCGTTCACCTGGTTTCAAATTATCCAGGTTTTCTTTGGCCAAATCCAGTAAACGCAAGGATTCTAAATTGCTAATATAGGCAAGATTCAATTTTGCCTGCATTCCGGTTTCACCATCTGTGTCCATCTTTACCAGATAATCTACTGCTTGTTTATAAGTATCCAAATTTTGATTTTGCAGATATTTGGTTACTGGAGATTCCTGTGCAAAACATAGATTTAACAACATCAAGCCGAAAGCAATATAGATAATTTTTTTCATTGTGGTTTTACTCCCTTATTCATATTGGCAAAGATAGGCACTTGGTTCTTCCACTTTTAAATGGAATTTTTGATGAGCTGCTACCGTGAAAGTTTCTCCTTTGCAGAACTTCTGCCAATTTTCCTTTTCAGGTAAGCGTACAATAAGTTCTCCGGAAATAACTGTCATCCTTTCAATAGTATTAGTACCGAATTCATATTCACCAATATCCATCACTCCTACAGTGAAGTTACCCTGCTTATTTTGAAACGCAATGGACTTTACTTTGCCATCAAAATACTCATTAATAGTGAACATATATGTCTCCTTGTTGAATATAGTTTTAGGCACATAATCTAAAAAATCCAAAAATCATATATAAAAAAAAGTGGCTCCGGAAGAGGGGTTCGAACCCCCGACCTAGTGGTTAACAGCCACCCGCTCTACCGCTGAGCTATTCCGGAACACAATTCATTATACCTTTTCTTGGAGAGCCCTTTTTTTGTCAACCAGAATTTTTAGTTTGTATTTTCTGAATGGTTTTAAGTATATCCCTATTGGTAGAGTATTGGATTATTTACCATAGGTGAAGCAAGATTTTACTACTTTTCGGATACTGACATTTTGCATATTTACTTCAGAAATTGTTCTGCTAAAAAATCCCGGTTTAAACTGTCTCATTTTAAACCTTCCTTAGTTATTTGTGGTAGAGCTGCCGTGGTGTTCTTCGGCAAAAACCCACAGAGGTACGGTGGCATCTGCACGGTAGGTCATTAAGCAAGAATGGGATAAAACTAAATAAATTTTCCAGGTTAGCCGTGGCAAAATTGTGCCCAGCAAAAACAGATAGGTATATTAATCCACTTATTCTTCCTTATCCGACGATACTATAAAATAAACAGGTGGCAAGATATAAAGGGTAAGTTTTTGGCATTAAGTAAATTCGCTACTGATTACAGATAGAAATGAGCTTAGCAAAAATCAATCCATATGCAAGTATTTCTTGACAAAAAAATGGCTTTCGTTTAAGTATAAAAATATGGATAAGCACAAAATTCGAGCTCAAAACCTCGTTAAAATATACGGTAAAAGAGCCGTAGTAAACGACCTATCTTTGGAGATGAGTCAGGGTGAGGTTGTAGGTATTTTAGGCCCTAATGGGGCTGGTAAAACCACTACTTTTTATATGATCATCGGTTTAGCAAAGCCCAATAATGGTAAAGTTTATTATGATGATAAGGATATCTCTCATAAGCCAATGTATAAAAGAGCGCGTTTGGGCTTGGGATATCTGGCTCAGGCACCTTCTATTTTTGCTAAATTGACGGTTGAAGAAAATGTTTTGGCGATTTTACAGACCCTTAAGCTAAGCCGTAAAGAACAGAAAAATCGTTTGGAAGAAGCTTTAGCTGAATTAAATTTGACTTTAGTGGCAAAACAAAAAGCATATACTCTTTCCGGAGGGGAGCGAAGAAAACTGGAAATTACTCGTGCTTTAGTAACCAATCCTACTTTTCTTTTTATGGATGAACCTTTTGCAGGAATTGATCCTATCGCCGTAGCTGATATTCAAGATATAATTGAAAAACTCAGGAACAAAGATATTGGAATAATGATTACCGACCATAATGTACTTGAAACTTTGAAAATTGTAAATCGCGCTTATATTATCTATGAAGGTAAGATTATTGTTTCAGGGACATCCTTGGAACTGATAAACGACGAAAAAGCAAAGGAGTTATATCTGGGCGACCGATTTCTGCAAAGCCCTTTTGAGCAACGACTATGACTGCTATTGATCAATACTTGTCTCTAAAGCAAAAACAAGAATTGGCCTTAAAGCCAAAAATGCTGCAATCATTAAAAATGCTTGCTTTGCCAATTCTGGAACTGGAAAGCTATATAAAACAAGAATTGATCAATAATCCTTTATTGGAACTACGCGAAGAAAAAGAGGAAGAAGACCTTGATGAAAGTAAATTTGAACAGTCGATTCCAGAAAGCCCTACTCCTATTGAAGATAGTGAAATAAGCGAAGAACATATTGATACTTTAGCGGAAGCAAGAGAACTTACAGAAATTTTGGATAACTGGAATGAATATCATTCCGGAAGCGAAAACTGGTCTGCAGATATTGAACATAATCACACAGAATCTCTTATTCGCTATGAAGAAAACGGGAAAGTAAAATTTCTGGAACAGTTATATCCCTATGATCTACCTGAGGATGAAGTAGATTTTATTACTGAGATAGTAGATTCCTGTGATAGTTACGGTTTCTTACCCAAAGGGTATAACATAATTAATCTAGCTAAAAAATATCATATAAATGCAGAACGCGCCGAAGAACTACATAATCTTGTTCTTTCTTTTAGTCCCAAAGGTATATCAGCTCGCAATATAACTGAATGTTTACTAGCTCAGCTTACTGATGAACAAAAAGAAAACAGAATTATTATGGGTTTGATATCTGATCAGTTTGAAAATCTGATTCATCGTCGATATCAAAAAATTGCTTCTTACTTCGGGGTTTCTGAAGATACAATATTTGCGGCTAAGGAACAAATTTCCAAGCTTGATCCTAAACC
Source organism: Cloacimonetes bacterium UBA5835 (assembly GCA_002432865.1). Classification (GTDB taxonomy): domain Bacteria; phylum Cloacimonadota; class Cloacimonadia; order Cloacimonadales; family Cloacimonadaceae; genus Cloacimonas. Next base: position 8,528 of record DJGX01000021.1, on the reverse strand, counting down.
CGGTTTACGGATTACAACTACCAATGCGGCTTATGTTTATCCTGATGTAACTATGAAACTGATTGATGGTGAATATGAAATTATCATCAACGATAATATTACGCCAAATATAATTATCAGCCCCCAATATCGAAGAATGATTAGCCGCGGTTATTTCGATAAAGAATCAATGCAATATGTTAGAGAACGCATAAATTCCGCTAAGTTCTTAATTAAATCCATCTATATGCGAATGCGAACTTTGGAAAGAGTTTCCCGTTCTATAATAAAACATCAACATGATTTCTTCTATTTAGGCACAGGACAAATGCATCCTTTAACCTATGCTGTTATTGCTAGAGACCTGGGAGTAAATGAATCTACTATTAGCAGAGTAGTAAAATATAAATATGCAGAAACGCCTTACGGAATTTATGCTTTTAAAGATTTCTTTACTTCTACTGCAGGTTATGATGATGATTATCAAAGTATTTCCAGGCAAAAAGTGAAAACCCATTTAATTCGTTTAATTGAAACAGAAAATAAGAAAAAACCCTATAGTGACCAAGAACTGGTGGATCTCCTTAAAGAAGAAGGACTTAATATCTCCAGAAGAATTATAACAAAATACCGGGATGAATTGGGCATTTTGAACAGTCATCTTAGGAGAAAATAAATGCTATACAGTCAAGTGATTATCATTGGGGGAGGCCCCGGTGGTTATGAAGCTGCCATCCGTCTTTCCCAATACGAAATTCCCTGTTTGGTTATCGAAAAAGAACGCTTAGGAGGAACCTGCTTAAATTGGGGCTGTATTCCTACTAAGGCATTGGTGAAAAGTGCAGAATTATATTCTGAAATGCTTTCTGCAGATAATTTTGGCTTGCCTAAACAGAATCAGGAAATTGAATACCAAAATGTTTGGAGCCGCAAAAACGCTGTTGTGGAACAATTAGCCAGTGGCATAGAATTTTTGTTCAAAAAGCGTAATATCCCTGTTGTGAAAGCAACTGCTATTTCCGTAGCTAAGCAGAAAGAAAATTATATTGTAACAACCTTAGAAGGAGAAAGTTACAGCTGCGAATATTTAATTTTGGCCAACGGTAGTGAAGTTAAAGGATTGCCTGGAATCGAAATTGACGAAAAGGATATCCTGTCTTCAACCGGGATCTTAAAAATGCAGGAATTACCTGAAGAACTTGTAGTAATTGGTGGGGGAGTAATTGGTTGTGAATTTGCCTCCGTTTTTTCCACTTTTGGGGTGAAAGTTACTATTATAGAATTTCTCCCTCGGTTAATATATCAGGAGGAAGAAGAAATTTCCAAACGCCTGGCTATGCAATTTAAAAAAAGTGGAGTGAAGGTTTTAACCAATAAGGGAGTGCAAAACATAAACAAAAAAGGAAGCCGCCTGGAACTGAAACTAAGTGATGATACTATTTTGGAAACGGAAAAAGTACTGCTGAGCGTTGGTCGAAAACCGGTAAATAATCTGGAATGGAAACAGATAGAAGAACTGAAAACAGAAAAAGGGGCAGTGATAGTTGATGATTTTATGCAGACGAGTTTGGATAAAATCTATGCTATTGGTGATCTTACAGGAAAGTTACAGCTTGCACATACAGCCAGTAAACAGGGTTTATTTGCAGTTGAACATATTGCTTCAAGGATATATCCTGAAAAATATAAAGTTCCTGCTAAACCAATTAACTATATAAATATCCCTCGGTGCACTTTTACGCATCCGGAAATTGCTTCCGTTGGCTATACTCAAAAGGAAGCTGAAGAAATTTTCAAAGAAGTTTTAACAGGTAAATTTCCTTTTTCAGCAAATGGTAAAGCTGTGGCAATGGGCAATCCCAATGGATTTGTTAAAATCATTGCCCGAAAAGATACATCCGAAATTATCGGAATGCACATTATGGGTCCTAATGCAACAGAATTAATTGCACAGGGAGCCATAATGATAGCCAATCAAAATAAAACGGCAGATGTCGAATCCATTATTTTTGCACATCCAACTCTTTCGGAAGCAATAATGGAAGCGATAGAAGACCTGCAAAATCTATCAATTCACAAAATCTAATAAGAAGGAGGAATCCCAAATGCAGATCACAATTACAGCCCGTCATTTTGAGCTCACCAAAGCTATCAGGGATTATGTGGAATCGGCTTGTTCAAAATTGAATAAGTACTTCGATCAAATTATTGCAATGCATGTAGTTCTTGCTTTGGAAAACAGTAGAAACATCTGTGAACTTTCTTTGCACGCATCCAAATTTAAACTTCAAAGTCAGGCGGAAGAAATGGATATGTATCTTGCCATCGATAACGCCGTAGAAAAAATGGAAGCACAGATAAAGAAACTAAAGGATCGCATTACGGATCACCAGAAACGTGCTTTAAAACAACAGTTCGAAACATACTCTCATGCCACCGATTTTGAGTTGGAACCAAAGAGTCATATGCGTAAAACTATAAAAACTAAACGCGTAGTAACTGAATCCCTCAGTTTGTCTGAAGCCGTAGAAAAGCTGGAGGCAAGTAAAGAGGATTTCTTGATTTTTAAAAACATCGAATCTGATAGAATAAATGTTCTGGTAACAAAAGACCATAATGTTTATAAGTTGCTGGAACCATAGTTATTAATTGCTGAATCGGATAATCAGGAAAGAGGAAGAGCAAAATCAAGGACTAATAAACTCGGCTGTATAATTATACTTCGGGTTTAACGCTATAAATACATAATTATGCTTTTCCTCTTTTCCTTTAAGAAAATAGATAAAATGTAATATGCCACACATTATTTGCTGGCTTTTAAATTTAGGCAAAACCGAGGTACATCAATGAAGGAAATTACCGTTTATGATCTTTTTGATACTAAGAAAAAAGACCTGGCTTTATCATTAATTACCGAACCGGAAACTTTGAACAAGAAAATCGGTTCCCCTTATCTTAATCGTCCCGGTTTAGCTCTGGCTGGTTATCTGGAATTGTTTGCAGCCGATAGAATTCAAGTTTTAGGGGAAACCGAAGTTCGCTATTTACAAAGCTTAACGGAAGAAGATCTAATCACCCGCATCCGAAATATGTTTAAAATGGATATCCCCTGTATTGTAATCTCCAAGGGTCTTACTCTGCCACCAGTTATTGAATATATAGCTAATGAACTAAATATTGCTCTGTTTTCCAGTCGACTCTCTACAATTAATCTAATCGAAAATCTATCTCGCTACCTAAGAGATATTTTTGCCCTGGAAAAAACAATTCATGCAACTCTCGTAGATGTATTTGGCTTAGGAATTTTGCTAACAGGTAAAAGTGGCATCGGAAAAAGTGAATGTGCTTTGGATCTTGTACATCGTGGACACAGCTTAGTTGGTGATGATTTAATAACCCTGCGCTATATAGAGGATAAGCTGATTGGAAAACCAGGACGCGAATTTGGCTATTTTATGGAGATTAGAGGTGTGGGATTCATAAATGCAGAACGCGTTTTTGGAATTGAACGCACTCGTAAACAAAAAACCATAGACCTCCAGATAGAACTGATGCCCTGGCAGGAAAATATGGATTATGAACGAATTGGTTTGGTTAGTAATTATGCTGAACATCTGGGGGTGAAAATACCAATCATTTACTTACCTGTTTCTCCCGGAAAAAGTGTTTCCGTTATTGTGGAAGTAGCTGCAATGAATATAATTCTGAAAGGTGTTGGCTATGATGCAGCAGAGGACTTTAACCGCAAGGTAAACGAAGAAATCCGTAAGAAAACAATGCTGAAAAACATTGAAGGCAAAAGTGATGAAACAGATAGAGGTGACCGTAACCAATAAATTGGGTTTGCATGCCAGACCCTCAGCTCTCTTAGTTAAAGCTGCTACAAAATATCGCAGCGATTTTTTTATTGAAAAAGAAGGAATGAGAATAAATGGTAAAAGCATTATGGGAGTTATGATGCTGGCTGCTGAATGCGGTTCTAAAATAAAACTTATCGCTGATGGAGTTGATGAGGATTATCTGCTGGAAGAAATCAAAACAATGATCGAAAGCGGATTTGGAGAATAAATGCAAAAAATATATGGAACATCCTTGAATACCGGTATTTTTATTGGCAACGCATTGCATATTGCTTTGCCCGAACCGGCTATTGAAACAGGAAATATCAGGCAGGAAGAAATCCCAAAAGAAATATCCCGGTTGCAATCATCTCTTTCTATTGTGGAAGAAGATATCAATCTGGAATTAAAAACAAGCAACCTGCAAGCTCAGGATGCTGAAATCATCTCTGCTCAAAGAGAGATTTTACGCGATCCGGAAATCTATAATCAAATCGAAACAGCCATTCGCAATAAATTACAATATGCTACCCAAGCGGTTTCTGAGTGCTTTGCCAATATTATTAAACACTTTGAAACTATGAAAATAGAAACCTTTGCTGTTCGCGCTGCTGATTATCGGGATGTGGCTATGCGCCTATTAAATGCCCTATCAGGAGTTCGAAATACTCTAAAAATCAAAATTGAACCAAATCAGATCCCTGTTTTTATTGAAATTGTCCCTTCTTTAGTTAGTAAACTTGCCCAAGAAGGAATTAAGGCATATTTGGTGGCCAAAGGAAGCTACAATTCACATTCTTCTATTTTATGCCGGGCTCTGGGATTGGTGGCTATTGCTAATATTCCGGATTTAAATGTGGCAGTGAAAAATAACGACTTGCTGATTGTTGATGGCTATACTGGATTGCTGATCGTTAATCCCGATGACCAAACCTTAGAATATTACAGAAAAAAAGCTGAAGCAGAACGGCATAGACAGGAAAAACTGAAACAGCTGAAGATAACTGATTCCATAACCGCTAATGGGATTAATATTGAGCTGTTTACTAATATAGGCGTACCAGAAGAATTGGAAGTGATAAAAAACCTTTCCTGTGCTGGTATTGGTTTGTTTAGAACTGAATTTCTCTATCTGGGAAGGCAAAATCTTCCGGATGAAGAAGAGCAATTTGCTGTATATAAAGAACTTGCTGAAAAAATGAAACCTTTGCCTGTTACCATCCGAACCTTTGATTTGGGAGGAGATAAACTCTCCCCCTTGGGTTATGAAACTCCGGAAGAAAATCCCTATCTGGGTAATCGCGGAATCCGATTTTCACTTTCCCAACCAGATATTTTCTATACTCAAGTGCGTGCTATCTTAAGAGCTTCCGCTTTTGGAAAAGTGCAAATTATGTTTCCAATGATCATTGATACCCAAGATTTTATCGAAGCAAAGAAATTCGTGCAAAATTGCCAGCGGGAACTTAGCCAACATAGTATATCCTTTGATCCAGAAATTGCCTTGGGGGCTATGATAGAAATACCCTCCGCAGCATTATGTTCTGAAGAATTAGCCAAAGAGTGCGATTTTTTCAGTATCGGAACAAACGACCTTGTACAATATACTTTGGCTGCAGATCGTAATAATGAAATGGTGGCCAAATATTATATTCAACACCATCCTGCTGTGCTTTGCCTGATAAAGAAAACTATAATTAGTGCAGAAAAATATCATATTCCGCTTTCTGTTTGCGGAGAAATGGCTTCCAACTATAAGTATATTCCCCTTTTAATTGGTTTGGGAATTAGAGAATTAAGCGTTAATCCTGGTAGCTTCTTTTCCGCAAAAGCCATTGTACAGAAATGCGATGCAAAACTTTTTAAAGCGACTGAAGAAATTAATTGTTCCACTCCGCTTTCCGAAGTAGAGAACTTAATAAATAATATTTTAGCTCCATATTATCAGGACAAGGAGGAATAAGTGCTGAAATATGAATATCACAATCTATTAGCTTCCAAACAGATGCTGAGTATTTTGCCCAAAGATAAAATTTTCGATAGCGAACATCAGGTTAAAAATATCCATGAAGAAATTATGGCTGAACGCCGGGCTAAGTTACTTGGTTTTTATGATTTACCGGAAAATTCTACCAGACATATTGATGACTTTATAGCTAATTTGGATCCGGTTTTTGATACTATGTTAGTTTTAGGCATTGGCGGTTCCGCTTTAGGTAATAAAGCACTATATTCAGCTTTGAAAACGGAGGCAGAATTACCTCGTAAGCTTGTTGTTTATGATAATGTGGATCCTGTTTTCTTATATGAAATCTTGTCGCAAATAAACCTGGAAACAACTTTGGTAAATGTGATCACCAAAAGCGGAACAACTGCTGAAACAATGGCTGGCTATATGATTGTGGCTGATATATTAAAACGCAAGTTCCCCAAAGACTATCAAAAGAGAATTATCGTTACTACAGATAAAGAAAGAGGCTTTTTGCGCCAGGTTATTAAAAAAGAAGGCTATAAAAGCTTTACCGTTCCAGATAATGTGGGAGGCAGATTTAGTGTCCTTTCCGATGTGGGTTTAGTTTCATCTGCTTTTACTGGCATTAATATTCAGGAATTGCTAAGTGGAGCAAAAGCTATGAGGGAACGCTGTTCGGAACCAGATATTATGGAGAATCCAGCTTACTTGAATGGTTTGATTCATTTCTTATATTATCGCTTGGGAAAAAACATCAGTGTAATGATGCCTTATAGTAATTCTTTGTATGATCTTGCTGATTGGTATCGTCAACTTTGGGCAGAAAGTTTGGGTAAACGCAAAGACATAAAAGGTAGAGAAGTATATGTGGGGCAAACACCTGTGAAAGCATTAGGAACAACCGATCAACATTCGCAAGTGCAACTTTATACAGAGGGACCTAATGACAAGGTAATAACTTTCATAACCGTAGAAAACTTTAAACATGATTATATAATTCCAAATTTGCATCCAGACCACGAAGAAGTAAATTATCTGGGCAATAGAAAACTCTCCGATTTGCTTAATGCAGAACGACTTGCTACAGAAATTGCCCTCAGTAAAGCTATGCGTCCCAATGCTAATATTGTTTTCCCCCAAATTGATGAATACCATTTAGGAGAATTCATTATGCTTTATGAAATTCAGACGATATTAACAGGTAAACTTCTTCGTATTAATCCATTAGATCAACCCGGTGTGGAATCTGGAAAAATTGCTACCTACGCCTTGATGAACAAAAAGGGCTACGAGAAAGAACATGCCGAAATTGAAAAATACAAACAAGACCGTGACATAACCTAATAGGTATATTAGTTCATTGATTTACAAAAAAAGAGATGAAAAATAGAATCTTGAATAAGAGGGTAAAAAGCTACCCTGTTATGGAGGCGGATATGATTTTTAAAAGCAAAAACTATGATTATGAAAATAATATTGATAGGAATTGGCAAAATGAAAATAATGCAATTGTCGTAAGACACAATGTAGAACTTAAGAACTGAGGATAATGAGAATGTTCTTAAAACAACTTGAAAAATAACGAGTTGGAATTTACACTGATACTTGGGAATCAACTAAATTAATTTTGCAGAGGGATCCCTAGTTAGAAAAAACTTGACCGAATTCATAGAAGAGAAAACAAGGACAAATTAATATTTATACTATAAAGGAGTTATAAGTGAAAGCTATCCTAACAATAGCGTTTGTACTGTTTTGCATTTGCCTCTCAGCAGTGGATTACATCGATGTGGTCTACACTAAAAATGGAGATGTGTTAAAAGGTATCATTATTGAGAACATTCCCAATGACAAGATCAAAGTTGATATCAATGGTGTTGTAGTAACTGTTATGTACGATCAAATCATAAAACTTGCAAAAGAAGAAATTGATACGACATCTACAAAAGTCACAAAAAGAAATGCGATAAGTAAAACTGTTAATGAAAATGACTCAGATCTACCCTTTCACAAAAAATACGGTTTACTTGGGGGTGTGAATTCAGCAACCGCTAAAGTTGATAATTCCGAGGGTGTTGATATATCCTCAGTATGGGGATTTTCTTTTGGAGGTTTTGCTACCTTCCAGACGAGTCCGAATATAATCATTCAACCTGAATTAATCTATACTGGAAAAGGGTTTAAAACAGAAATTAATTTAGATGATTATGATTACGAATATAAAGAAACCGACGAATGGAAATTTGCCTATTTGGAAGTTCCTGTATTGTTCAAATATGTCTTCCAAACAGGAAATATGTATATCACTCCTTTTATTGGACCATCACTTAGTATCGCAATGAGTGGGAAAGTTTCTTATGATTCGTATCAATATTATCAAAATTATGAAGAAGAAGATTCGGGTTCTATGGACATTAAAAATCAGATGGAAGATATTGATTTCGGACTGAATTTTGGAACTGACCTGTATTTCTCCGAAAAGATTTTTTTGCAACTCAAGTATGATTTAGGTCTTTCAAAGATTTTTACTAAAAGTGTTTTAGAATCAAAAAATAGGGTCTTGAGTTTAAGTATGGGCGTTTCTTTCTAAAAAATACAGATATAAGTTCATTAATAGAAAGAGATGAAGAAATCGATGTTTTAGGCTATAAGAATACTTGAGTAATACATACATTTCAGTAAAGAATTGTGTCTTTGACTCTAAACCGATTCTTTTTGAATTTGCAACGAGAAGCAGA
>DJGX01000050.1:317-37769 GCA_002432865.1 Cloacimonetes bacterium UBA5835 | reverse complement strand
TATTATCATCCAGATTGTCAAGCACCTTTCTTCTCATCCCTTAGCCATCCTAATTTATCACCATCCAGGGTTTATACAAGGGGAAAAAAGCGAGTAAAAATCTAAATTGCAGCTTTTGCTTGACAATTATGAGCTCTAACAGATTTTGCAAAGTGTTAAAAGATAAAATGATAGGCAGGAAAATACAAAATGGAATACAGGTTTAACGAAATTGAAAAGAAATGGCAGAATGTTTGGCGAGAAAAAGGAATATTTAATGCTCCCAATACAAGTTCCAAACCTAAATATTATGTTCTTTCTATGTTTCCTTATGCATCGGGAGTTCTGCATGTAGGGCATGCTTCCAATTATTTTATTGGAGATGTGATTTCGCGATTGAAAATGATGGAAGGTTTCAATGTAATGCAGCCCATAGGTTATGATGCTTTTGGTATGCCTGCGGAAAATTATGCGATTGAACACAATTCCCATCCGCGTCTTACAACGGAAGAGAACATTGCAGCAATGCGCATTCAATTTGACAGTATGGGTTTTGGTTTCGACTGGAGCAGAGAAATCAGCACTTGTCGTCCAGAATATTATCGTTGGGGTCAATATCTTTTCAAGAAGTTATATGAGAAGGGCTTAGTTTACAGAAAAAAAGGATTTCAGAACTGGTGTGAAAAATGTCAGACAGTCCTTGCCAACGAACAAGTCGAGGATGGTCACTGTTGGCGTTGTGGAAACATTGTAGAACAAAAGGACTTGGAACAGTGGTATTTTAAAATTACTGAATATGCCGAAGAATTACTGGATTTTTCCCAAGTGATTGATTGGCCTGAGCGAGTGATTACAATGCAGAAAAATTGGATAGGTCGTTCCGAAGGTGCCAAAGTTGATTTTATTGTAGAGGGGACAAACGAAAATATACCGATTTTTACAACCCGTCCTGATACTATTTACGGAGTAACCTTTATGGCTTTGCCTCCGGAGCATCCTTTAGTGCAAAAATGGTTAAAAGAAGAACCGGATAATAAAGAATTGCAGGATTTTTGCCACAAAGTGATCAATGAAGACAAAGTTTTGCGCAGTTCCGCAGAAACAATCAAAGAAGGTATTTTCAGCGGGCGCTATGCTATAAATCCTTTTAATGGTAATAAAGTTCAAATTTGGATAACTAATTATGTTCTAATGGATTATGGAACAGGAGCAGTTATGGCTGTCCCGGCACATGATCAACGCGATTATGAATTTGCTAAAAAATACGATATTCCGATTAAAATCGTGATTCAAAAACCAGATATGTCCTTAAAATTGGAAGAAATGCAGGAAGCATATATAGAGTCGGGAATTATGGTAAATTCTGATAAGTTCAACGGGATGGATAGCGAGGAGGCAATTTCTGCAATCACTAATTGGGCTGTGGAAAATGGCTGGGGCGAAAAAACCGTCAGTTATCGTTTAAGGGATTGGTGTATTTCGCGTCAGCGCTATTGGGGAAATCCTATTCCGGTTATTCATTGTCCTCATTGTGGGATAGTTTTAGTTCCGGATGAGGATTTGCCTGTTAAATTACCAGATAATGTTCAGGTAGGCAGAACTACCAGAAATCCGCTTTTGAGTGTTCCAGAATGGATAAATGTTCCCTGCCCAAAATGTGGAGCTCCCGCAAAAAGAGAAACAGACACAATGGATACTTTTGTAGATAGCAGTTGGTATTATGCTCGTTATACAGATCCTAAAAATGATAAACAACCTTTTTCTAGGGAGTCGGCTAATTACTGGTTGCCGGTTGATCAATATATTGGCGGAATTGAACATGCCTGTATGCATTTGCTTTATGCTCGCTTTTTCCATAAGGTTATGAGAGATTTGGGTTGGGTGAATTGTGATGAACCCTTTGCGCGTTTATTGACTCAAGGAATGGTAACTAAGGACGGAGCCAAGATGAGCAAGTCCAAAGGCAATGTAGTTGATCCAAAATATATTATAGATCGCTTTGGAGCAGATACTTTACGCACTTTTTTGCTTTTTGCCTCGCCTCCAGAAAAAGATGTGGAATGGAGTGATGATGGTATTATGGGTGCTTTCCGATTTTTGAACAGGGTTTGGCGTTTGATAGATAGTAATCTGGAAGTGATTAAATGTGGGTTGCAGTCAACTGAATGCTCTGATAATATCTCTGAAGAAATAAAAGAGCTTCGTTATGAGACCCATTATGCCATTTATAGATGGCGAGAGGATTGTTTACAGCGTTTGCAATTCAACACGGCCATTGCCACTTGTATGGAATTTTTGAATGCTATCGTTAAAATTAAGGATCCTGGAAAATTGAATGCCGCCGAACAGCAGATTTATGCGTTTGCCTGTATAACTTTGCCTAAAATGCTCTATCCTTTTGCGCCTCATATTGCAGAAGAGCTTTGGCAAAAATTGGGAAATGAAAATATGCTGAATGATTGTGGCTTACCAGAATATGAAGAACAATATTTAACTCGGAACATTGTTACCTATGTTATTCAAGTTAACGGAAAAATTAGAGGAAAACTGGAAGCTTTAGCAGATATCAACCAAGACGAATTGCAAGCTAAAGCATTGGAAAATGAAAATGTTAAGCGTTATCTGGATGGACTTAATATAAAGAAAGTGATTGTTGTTCCGGGAAAAATGATTTCTATCGCAGCCGGGAAATAAAATAAAAAGAACTGAGCATTGATTATCGGTGCAGGAGTTCTTAGTTCAAAGTTCAGGAGTTCTTAGTTCAAAGTTCAGGAGTTCTTAGTTCAAAGTTATTTTGGCGGTAATTTCAAAATGTCTTTTAAATATATGCGAGGCAATTGTTTGTCTCGCATTTTCTTCATCGGGGTAAAAACCGTCGCTCAAATCTATCGTCCTGCTGGGATTATTTTCGATATCCTCTACATTCCAGGCTCACTTTTTCTCTTGCCCAAAGCTCTCTGCCCTCTACTAATGTACTCCTGTTTATCGTAAGCTTTCTATATTTATGGCTGATGAGGACATCAACCCTCTGGTATTTTAACTGTAAAATCCGGAAGAAAGCACATAGCATATACTAGAACACAACATATCAACTACTTGAGGTTAATTCCTCATCCGCTCATCCAAAACCATTGGTTGAAGACGGGATGAGGACGGGATAAGGACGGGATGAGGACGGGATGTATTGAAGCATTTACAAAGAAAGGTTGCCGAAATCCGATTCTTGAAAAGCTATTAGCAATTTTGGGAATCAGAATTCGGCAACCGTTTAAACAATAAGGATTTCTTCGCTATTACTAATATAGCCAATTAATATAATTATTAATCGGTGAAATCCAGATATTTATGCCAGAACAATTATTTATTCAGGTCTTTGGCTTTGATAGCGTTCTTTTTAGGTTTGATAGTGGATTCTTCAACGAACTGGATAATAGCCATCGGGGCGTTATCTCCTTTTCGGAAACCGGCTTTTAACACTCTTGTATATCCACCGTTGCGACCTTCAAAAGCTGGAGCGATTTCATCAAACACTTTTTTCACTAAGGTTCTATCGCCCAGGACACTATATGCTAATCTTCTTGAATGGACGGTATCGTTTTTACCGTAGGTAATGATGCGTTCAACATATCCTCTCATTTCTTTTGCTTTGGGGAGGGTAGTTTTCAGTTGACCGTGTTCTATCATTGATTTAACAAGATTTCTCATCATCAGACGTCTGGCATCCATTTCCCGTCCAAATTTTCTTCCTTCAACTCTATGTCTCATTTTTCACCTTCTTTTTTGGGCTTGGCACTGGTTTATGTGGTGGTGTAGCAGTAGCTGTTTCTGAAGTCTTCTTTTCAACAGTGTTAACTTTTTCGGCAGCTGTTTTGGTTTTAGGTTTAGCTTTAGGTTTGGCTTCTGGAATAGGAATTTCTTTTTCTTCTGGAGGCAGAACTCCGCGGCTACGGGCTTCTCTAATTTGACGATAGATACCTTCCACATCCATCCCGAGGTGCAGTTCGTATTTTTTTAATTTTTGTACGATTTCTTCCAGGGATTTTTTGCCAAAATTACGGAATTTGAGCATTTCTGCTTCCGATTTTGAAACTAAATCACCAATGGTTTCAATATTAGCTTGGGCTAAACAGTTAGCTGCACGAACGCTAAGTTCAATTTCGCGAACACTGGTTTGCAAGATGCGTTCTTTCTCTTCCAAGTCTGGATCTAATTCTACATCGCGAATGTACTGAGGTTCAGTTTCAAACAAAGATATCTTAGCTGCCATATCTTTCAGTATTTTAGCTGCAAGAAACAGAGCAATCGAGGGCTCAATAGCACCATTGGAAAAAATTTCCATAATCAAACGATCGAAATTCATTCTCTCTTTAACCCGCTGATGAGACACGCTGAAATTAACTTTCAGAACAGGAGAATAGATAGAATCAATCGGGATAAAGCCCTCTGCTTTACCTTCGGTATTTTGTCTATCTGCTGAAACATAACCACGTCCTATACCTACAATCATTTCCAAACGAAAATCTACATCCTCCATCACTTCCAACAGGTATAGGTCTTTATTAATAATTTTAACAGAAGGGGTTTCCTGAATCATTGAAGCAGTTATCACACCCTTCCCTTTGTGTTCCAGAACAATTGGAACTTCTTCTATGGAACTGGATTGGATAACGAGCTGCTTAATACGGAGGATTAAATCTATATAATCAGAATTCGTTCCTGGAATGGGACAGAATTCATGGTGCAAACCCTCTATCCTTACAAAACGAACTGCCGCTCCCTGAATGGAAGAAAGCAAAATTCGGCGTAAAGTGTTCCCCAGAGTGGTTCCAAAACCTGGTTCCAAAGGACCGATTTCAAACTTGCCGAAAGTTCGAGAATAAGTTTCTTTATCGTAATCTACCGTTTCCGGCATCTGTAAAGGTTCAAGATACATCATAGCTGCTCCTTAAGCTTATCGCGCATTACTTGGAGTAGAATTCAACAACGAGACGCAGATCACAAGTGACCGGTATCTCACTTACCGCAGGAATGGAATTAAATTGTCCGCGGAAATTTTCTTTATCTATACTCAACCAAGAATATGGAGATGTTACTTCGGTTTTATCCATTGCTTCCACAAGCGCTTTCATACTGCGGCTTTTGGTGCGCACTTCAATAATGTCTCCTTCCTTAAGAAGATAGGAAGGAATATCAACTTTTCTGCCATTTACTAAAAAATGACCATGATTTACAAACTGACGTGCCTGCATCCTCGTTACAGCAAAACCCATCCGATAAACAACATTATCCAAACGGCGTTCTAAGAGCTGTAATAAATTATCACCTGTTACGCCAGAAGCTTTAGCCGCTTTTTTGAAATAGTTGCTGAACTGTTTTTCTAACAAGCAATAAGTGTTGCGTAGTTTTTGTTTTTCACGCAAGTGTAAATTATAATCAGTAGGTTTCCTTCGTAAAGTTCTACCATGCTGTCCGGGAGGAAATTTCCGCCTGCTAAGTATTTTATCGTACTTAGCATTACCATAAATATTTTCTCCGAATTTACGGCATAATCTTGCTTTGGGTCCTGTATATTTAGCCATTGATTATCTCCTTATATCCTTCTGGTTTTAGGGGGACGACAGCCATTATGCGGAATGGGAGTTTCATCCTTAATCATTGTTACTTTCATTCCTGCTGCATTAACTGCCCGTATGGCAGATTCGCGTCCTCCACCTGGACCTTTAACAATCACGCCAACTTTTTGAATTCCCATATCCAAACCTGCTTTAGCAACTTCTGAGGCAGCAACTTGAGCTGCAAAAGGAGTACTTTTGCGAGAGCCTTTGTTGCCAACTTTTCCACCGCTGGACCAGGCAAGAACATTTCCAGCTCTATCTGTTAAAGTAACAATAGTATTATTGAAACTGGAATGGACATAGAAGAGACCTTCATCAAAGGCAAGACGCACGCGTTTTTTCTTGGTTCTGGTTTTTGTAGCCATATCTTCTCCTATTTCTTCTTCTTAATTGAACTGCCACGAGGTCCTTTACGGGTTCTGGCATTAGTATGGGTTCTTTGTCCGCGGACAGGAAGTCCCCGTTTATGACGGAGACCGCGATAACAACCAATTTCCATCAGACGTTTGATATTCATAGCTATTTGGGTTCGTAATGCACCTTCTACAACATACTCATTCTGAACGATGTCCCTCAGGATTTTTTCCTCTTCCATCGTTAAGTCAGCTACTTTTTTCATTTCGTCTATATTTGCTTTTTTGCAGATTTCTTTGGCATTGGTACGCCCAATACCATAGATATAAGTTAACCCAATAAACAATCTTTTGTTCTTTGGAAGTTCAATACCTGCTATATGTGCCAAGTTTTCCCTCCTTAACCCTGTCTCTGTTTATGTTTGGGGTTTGAACTGCAAATCACACGGATTATACCGTTGCGCTTAATTATTCTGCAATCCTTGCAGATTTTTTTAACGGAAGCTTTCACTTTCATTATCATCTCCTTGCTTAGCCACAGGGCTTATTGCAATCATTTATTATTTATTTATAGCGGTAGGTTATTCTGCCTCGGGTAAGATCGTAGGGAGAAAGTTCCACTTTTACCTTATCTCCCGGCAGAATTCTGATATAGTTCATCCGCATTTTCCCTGAAGAATGAGCCAATATCTCATGGCCATTTTCCAGAGTAACGCGAAAAGTTGTGTTAGGAAGAGCTTCAGTTACAATACCTTCCACTTCTATAACACCAGATTTACTCATAGCAAATTATCCTCACTCAGCAACTGTTAAAATCTCAGGTTCGCCATCGGTTATTAAGATAGTATGTTCAAAATGAGCTGATAAGCTGTTATCCCAAACTTTGAACTCCCACCCATTCTCGAAAACACGATTCGTTCCAATATTAACCATTGGTTCAATAGCCAAAGTCATACCGGAAGACAAACGAGGTCCTCTTCCCGGTTTCCCCATATTTGGTATCATTGGCTCTTCGTGTAAATTGCGTCCAATGCCATGTCCGGTAAGATTATCGGCCACAAAATAGCCCTTGGATTTAACAAAGGAGCCAATCGCATAAGAAATATCTCCAATGCGGTTTCCAGGGATGGCTGCTGCAATTCCTCTATACAGAGATTCTTTAGTTACCTGCAACAGCTTTTCCGCTTCGCTAGATATTTTGCCAACTCTATAAGTTCTTGCTGCATCAGCATTATAACCATTTAAATTAACACCTACATCAACCCCAATAATATCTCCTTCTTTAAGGATACTATTGGCATTTGGTATTCCATGGACAATCTGTTCATTAATTGAGGTACAAATTGAACCTGAAAAAGGTGGTAGCCCATCTACCTGATAACCTTTAAAAGAGGGCTTGCCGCCTCTGCTCAAAATATAGTCCTCAGCAAATTTGTCCAATTCTAAGGTGCTAATTCCAGGCCTGATAAGACCTTCCAAAGCATCCAGCAAGCCACCAACTATGTGGCAGCTTTTTCTCATTTTTTCTATTTCTGAAGCAGATTTTATGTATATCATATTACATTGAACGTCCGCGTAATTTGCCTTTTTTCATAAAACCATCATAATGGCGCATCACAAGATGAGATTCAATCTGCTGCAAAGTATCCAAAGCTACACCTACCACAATCAAAAGACCAGTACCTCCAAAATAAAAAGGTAGGTCTAATTGGTTACTCATAATTTCAGGTAGTAAAGCAATAAATGCAAAGAAAATAGCTCCAGGAAGGGTTATGCGAACCAGAACATTGTTAATGTATTCTGCAGTCTTTTTCCCGGGTTTCTTTCCTGGAATATGACCACCATATTTTACCATATTTTCTGCCATTTCTGTAGGATTGAGAACAATGGCTGTATAAAAATAGGCAAAGAAAACAATGAGCCCTACATATAATATTGTATAGAGCACTGAACCTGGTGATAACAAGTTTTTCAAAGTTACCCAGAATCCGCTGTTACTACCCACAAGTGCAATAATCGTTGCCGGAAACATTAAAACGCTCTGCGCAAAAATTATCGGAATAACACCAGCAGTATTTACCCTTAATGGGATATAAGTACTTTGACCACCGTAAACTCTTCTCCCCACAATACGCTTTGCATATTGAACTGGAATTTTCCTCACAGCTTCCGTTACAAAAATTACTGCTGCAGTAACCAACACCATTAAAATAATGGTTACCAGAGCTTTCCAGGTGTAGCTGGAATCAACACTGATTTTTTGAAACATTCTTACAAAACCTTCAGGGTACCTGGCAATTATGCCGGCAAAAATGATCAGCGATATCCCATTGCCGATACCATGTTCGGTAATTTGTTCCCCAATCCACATAACAATCATTGTTCCCGTAATCAAAGTTATTATCCCTGTTAAATGGAACAAAAAATTCGGGCGCGGAACTACTCCTCCAGAGAGATTAGTAAGCCACATTGTGATTGTTATAGCGTTAAAAGCAGCTAAAATAACGGTTCCATAACGGGTAATCTGATTTAGCTTTTTTTGGCCTTCGGCTCCTTCCTTACGCAGCTTTTCAAAATAGGGAATAATACTCCCCAATAGCTGAATAACAATGGACGCAGTAATATAAGGCATAATACCTAAGGCAAAAACTGACGCACGTTCAAAGTTACCACCCACAAAGAGGTCTAAAAGCCCGAAAAGGGTATTGCCACCCTCACGAGCACCTTCAAAAAAAGCTTTCAAAGCTGTGGCGTTAACTCCTGGAAGTGGAATAAAACTTCCTAACCGGTATAACACCAGAAACAGGCCAGTAAAAAAGATCTTCTTCTTGAGGTCCGGAATCCGGAACATATTACCAATAGTCTTGAACAAGTTACACTACCTCCGCCTTACCACCGTTCTTCTCAATAATCTCTTTGGCTTTTTGTGAAAAAGCATTAGCTTTGATATTAACGGTTTTGGTGAATTCATCTTTCACACCGGCTAAAACTTTCACCGGCGCATTGGCTTTTTTCCCTTTGGTGGGAATTAATCCCATCTTTTCCATAGTTGGAATATCCAGATCTGTAATATCGATATACTGTAAACGATACAGATTCAAAGTGCGGTAATTTTCCCGGAAGATATTTTTAAAACCGCGTTTGGGAAGACGACGATTCATAGGCATCTGTCCACCTTCAAAATAAGGAGGTACATTTCCACCTGCACGGGCTTTTTTCCCTTTGTGTCCACGACCTGCTTGGTGTCCCCAACCAGAACCTTGTCCTTTTCCTAGGCGTTTTTTATCTTTTCTTCCTGCTGATCTTTGTAAATCGGATAATGTTAACATCGTTATTCCTCCTCCAGTTCTTCAACTTTTAAGAGGTAACCGACCTTGTTGATCATACCTCGGATAGTGGGGCTATCATTATGAATTCTGCTTTTCCCTATTCTCCCAAGACCGAGAGCTTTTATAACCCTTTTATGGTCTTCGATGCGATTTATTGTACTGCGGATTTGAGTAACTTTCAGTTTCATTTCTCCTCCTGGCCAGTAAGTTGAGCCATTGTCTTATTTCTTAAGCGAGAAATATCGGACAATGTACGCATCGATTTTAAGCCATTAATTGTAGCTTTAACAACATTAGTGGGGGTATTAGAGCCAAGTGATTTACACAAAATATTTTCAATTCCCGCGGCCTCAAAAATGGCTCGAGTAGTTCCACCCGCAATAATTCCAGTTCCAGGAGCAGCAGGTTTTATCATTACACGAGATGCTCCGTAGCGAGCTATGATTTCGTGAGGAACAGTCCCTCTCACAATAGGCACTTTGAACATATTTTTTACGGCTCTTTCTTTCGCTTTGCGAATTGCATCCACGATTTCGTTCGCTTTACCATTTCCTACACCAATGTTGCCTTGTTTATCACCAACAACTACAATAGCGGAAAAGCTGAAGTTTCTGCCACCTTTCACAACTTTGGCCACACGCTTGGTTTCGATTATCTTTTCAATTAATTTTTCTTCTTCCATATGATTTTGTTCGTAATTCATCTCTGCTCCTTAGAAATCCAATCCGGCTTTACGAGCACCTTCTGCAAGGGCTTTTATTCTTCCATGATATTTATAACCGGAGCGATCAAAAGCTACTTTTTTAATTCCGGCAGCAAGTGCTTTTTCACCAAGTTTTACTCCCACTTCGTAGCTTTGTTCAGTTTTTTTCTTCCCAGTTAAAGTACCCATATCTTTGGCTATAGTAGACATAGAGATCAAAGTTTCACCTTTCGTATCATCTATAACCTGTGCATATATATGCTTCAGAGAACGGAAAACTACTAAGCGAGGACGTTCTGATGTTCCGCTAACTCTTTTCCGGATAGAGAAATGACGGCGTTTCCGAAGGTCATTTTTAATCTTACAGCTTGGAGTTATCATAATCTTTTCACCTTTCCTTATTTAGTCCCGGCTTTTCCAGCTTTTATAATAACATGTTCATCAATATAGCGTATGCCTTTGCCTTTATAATTTTCTGGAGGACGGCAATTTCGTACTTCTGCAGCAAACTGACCAACCAGCTGTTTGTCTATACCTTTAATAGTTATTATACTTTGAAAATCTGATCGAGTACCCTTGGAGCGTGGGACGGCTTCTGCACTCACTTGTAACTCTTTTGGAATCTGCAATAGGATATCATGTGAAAAACCAAGGGAAAGTCTTAGCCAAGGTCCTACTACTTCCGAAGAATAACCAGTTCCATATATATGCAGAGTTTTTTGATACCCTTCCGTTACACCAGTAACCATATTTTGTAAAAGGGCACGAGTTAAACCATGTAAAGCACGTTGATCTTTACTATCATCAGCACGATTTACTCTTAAAACACTATCTTCAATTTCAATAGTAATTCCGGGAAGAAGTGTCCACTTCAGTTCTCCCAATTTACCTTTAACAGTAATCACATTATTAGTTACATTCACTTTTGTTTCAGAGTTTAATTTAATAGGAGCTTTTCCAATGCGTGACATCTTTTTCCCCCTCACCAAACCTTGCAAACATATTCGCCACCAACACGTTTCAGGCGCGCATCGCGATCTACCATCACACCTTCGCTGGTTGAAATAATAGCACAACCAGTATGATTATAGACGCAGGGCAAATTATCGGCTTTTACATAAACCCGTCTTCCGGGTTTGGAAATTCTCTGAATTCCTTGCAACACTGGCTCCCCGTCATTAGTATAGCGTAGAATTACTAAAATACGCTTGTAATTAATGTGATTTTCGGGGTCTCTATCAAGAACTTGGACACTATTAACAAAGTTTTCTTCGGCAAGGATATTAACCAGTGCTTCCACGAGTTTATTATGGTTAACAATCACCTGCGAATGTCCGGCACGATATGCATTACGAATTTTTGTCAATGCATCAGCTATCGGATCACTAATACTCATTTATATCCTCCATTTTATTACCAGCTACTTCTGGTTATTCCAGGAATCTGGCCTTCCGAAGCATATTTGCGGAAACATAAACGGCACATTCCAAAATCGCGCATATAGGCGCGTGGGCGTCCGCAAATCTTGCAACGGTTATATTTTCTAACTTTGAATTTAGGAGTTCGTTGTTGTTTTATGATGAGTGATTTTTTGGCCACTAATCCTCCTTATTCGCTTTTTTGAAAAGGCATACCCATCTCTTGTAACAGAGCTCGGCATTCCTCATCTGTTTTTGCTGTGGTTACTATCGTGATATTTAATCCACGGGTAGTATCTATCTTATCATAATCAATTTCTGGAAACACAGTTTGTTCCTTTAAGCCAAAGGAGAAATTTCCTCTGCCATCAAAGGCATCTACCGGTATACCTCTAAAATCTCGTATTCTGGGTATTGCTAAAGATATGAGACGATCGTAAAATTCATACATAACTTCGTTTCTAAGGGTTACTTTGCAACCAATTGGCATCCCTTTACGCAGCTTAAAATTAGAGATAGATTTACGAGCTTTAGTTACAACAGGTTTACGCCCACAAATAAGTTCCATATCCTTTACAGCATTATCTAAAAGAGCTTTATTCTGAGTTGCTTGCCCTACCCCCATACTAACTACAATCTTTTCCATTTTGGGAACCTGATGGGGATTGTGGTAACCAAATCTCTTTGTTAAAGCTTCTACCACCTGAGTTTTATAGCGTTCTTTCAAACGGTTCATTTATTCATCTCCTCTATATCTCATCACCTGTCTTTTTACAGACACGGATGCGGCGGCCTTCGCGAATCTGATATACAGGTTTAGAAACAGCATTCAACTTCTCGTTGAAAAGCATCACATTGGAAGCGTTTATAGGTGCCTCCATCGTTATTATGCCTCCCTGAGGATTTTGCTGAGTGGGTTTAGAGTGTTTTTTTATCAAATGAACTTTCTCTACAATGACCTTTCCGGTTTTAGGAAAGACCTTAAGAATATGGCCTTTTTTACCTCTATCGTCACCGGAGATTACTTTCACGAGATCGCCTTTTTTAAAATGCAATTTATTCTTTGCCACATTTCCTCCTAAAGAACTTCCGGAGCCAGGGATACTATCTTCATATAATGCGCTTCACGAAGTTCACGAGCAACCGGTCCAAATATACGAGTCCCTTTAGGTTCATATTTTTCATCTATAATAACTGCTGCATTATCAGCAAAACGAATATAGGAGCCATCTGGACGCCGTATCTCTTTCCGGGTGCGAACGATTACAGCTTTTTCCACACTTCCCTTTTTTACTCTGCCGCCAGGAGTGGCACTTTTAATCGCTACTACTATTACATCACCGATCGATGCATATTTACGCTTCGTTCCACCTAAAACCTTGATGCACATAGCTTTCTTGGCACCGGAGTTATCAGCAATATTGAGCATTGTTTGTGCTTGTATCATTTTAAAATATCCTCTTTATTTACTTCTTTCCACGATTTTATGAAGAGCCCAACGTTTTCTTGCGCTCAGAGGACGGGATTCCACAATCTGAACTACATCACCTATATGAGCTGCATTATTTGCATCGTGAGCCATAAATTTCTTATGGCGCCGGACGGTCTTTTTATACAGTGGATGAATGAATTGACGCTCTACACGCACTACAATGGTTTTATCGTTTTTATCGCTAACGACAATTCCTTGTTTAATCATTTTATGTGTTGTTGCCACTTAGCACCTCAGTCCTTTTTCTCTTTTTCTTTCATAATAGTGTAAATCCTGGCTATACTATGACGGACATTTCTAATACGGTCAGGACGGTCGAGCAGATTTTTTGCCTTTTGAAAGCGAAGGTTAAATAGCTCGATACGAAGTTCTTCCAGCTTTACCTGTAATTCATCAATACTTAAGTCACGCAGTTCGTCTGCTTTCATAATTCCACTCCTTCGCGTGTGATAAAGCGAGTTTTGATCGGCAGTTTATGCGCTGCTAAACGTAATGCTTCTTTGGCAACTTTTGCATCCACACCTTCGATTTCAAAAAGAACTCTGCCCGGACGAACTACAGCTACCCAATATTCAGGGGCACCTTTGCCTTTTCCCATACGGGTTTCAGCCGGTTTTTGGGTTATTGGTTTATCGGGAAATATTCTAATCCAAACCTTACCTACACGTTTCATATGGCGAGTAATAGCTATACGAGCAGCTTCGATTTGACGGCTAGAAATGAATGAATCCTCAAGAGCTATTAGTCCATAATCGCCAAAGGAGACATTGCATCCAGTCCAAGATAGACCTTTCCTTCTTCCCTTCATCATCTTACGATGTTTTACTTTTTTGGGGGCTAACATTGCTTATCTCCTTTAATTAAGTATATCACCCTTGTATATCCATACTTTGATACCGATAACACCATAAGTAGTATTAGCCACTACATTGGCATAATCTATATCAGCACGCAAAGTATGAAGAGGGGTTCTGCCTTGTTTATATCTTTCTGTACGCGCTATTTCCGCTCCACCTAAACGGCCAGAAACTTGAACTTTAACGCCTTGAGCGCCTTCTTTCATAACATAGCGGATAGCCATTTTCATTGCCCGACGGAAGGATACGCGTTCTTCTAATTGACGCGCTATTTCTTGAGCTGCCAAATGGGCTTCCAGCCACATCTTTTCCACCGGTACAACATTTATAGACACACTAAGCGGATTGCTGCGATTTTTGTTTATTAAAACATTCAATTCTGTTCTTAATTTTTCGATATCCTCACCTTTCTTGCCAATCACAACACCAGGACGGGCAGTGTGAATATCAATAACTATGGAATTTGTTTTACGAGCTATTTGAACTTTTGAAACCATCTTATCGCTAAGGCGTTTTTGGATATAATTCCGAAGCTTAATATCTTCCTGGAGAAAATCCACATACGAACTTCCTTCTGCAAACCAGATGGAATCAGTATCTTTATTAACACCGATACGGTAAAGAACGGGATGTATCTTTTGTCCCAAGGTCTTCCTCCTATTATTCTATGGTCTGTATTTCCAGGGAGATATGACAGGTCTGTTTCCTGATCATAAAAGCTCTACCCTGAGCACGGGGCATATAGCGTTTCATTTGAGGACCCTCATCAGCTATTGCTAATGTTACATACAACTGATCCAGATTAACTTTAGGATCCTTATTTTGGGCATTAGCAATGGCGGAAGCCAATAATTTATTTATAGTTGCAGCAGCTCTGCGATTAGAAAAACGCAATATATTCTGTGCTTCGGTTACTTTTTTATAGCGAATTGTATCCAAAACTAAACGAGCCTTACGAGCTGAGCCGCGTGCATAACGAAGGGTTGCTGTTGCTTCCATTTTTCTCTCCTATCTCGTCACTTTTTTCTTCTTCTCTTTATGGCCACGGTAGGTGCGGGTAGGGGAAAATTCACCTAATTTATGACCTACCATATTTTCGGTTATGTAAACGGGAACAAATTTATGCCCGTTATGCACACTAAAAGTATGACCAATAAACAGAGGAGTAATTGTTGAACGGCGAGACCAAGTTTTAATTACACTTTTCTTTCCTTCAGCATTCAGCACTTCCACTTTCTTCAGCAGATGAGCATCAATAAAGGGGCCTTTTTTAATTGAACGAGCCATTTTCTATAATCCTCACACTATCTCTTTTTAACCGCTTTCACGATATACTTATCGCTATATTTGCGGGTCTTTCTTGTTTTGCCACCTTTGGCAGGTTTTCCCCAAGGAGAAACAGGATGTCCACCGCCGGAGGTCTTTCCTTCTCCTCCACCCATAGGATGATCAACAGGATTCATTGCAACACCTCGAACCGAGGGACGAATTCCCATCCAGCGTTTACGACCAGCTTTTCCTATCTTGATTAAAGAATGATCTGGATTGCTTACGCTTCCAATTGTGGCAAGGCATTCCTTACGAATTAAATGAACATCATTAGAAGGCATTTTAACATGGACATAATCACCATCTTTAGCTACAACCTGTGCATAGGTTCCTGCGCTACGAGCAATCTGCCCACCCTTACCTCTTTTTAGTTCAATGTTGTGAACAACGCTACCCAATGGTATTCTTTCTAAGGGGATAGCATTGCCAACAGTAATTTCAGCATCAGGGCCGCTCATCACTTTTGCCCCAACTTCCAAACCTTCAGGGGCGAGAATATATCTTTTTTCTCCATCAACATAATGAAGCAAAGCTATACGCGCTGTACGGTTAGGGTCATATTCAATGGAAGCTACTTTTGCTGGAATTCCAATTTTATCGCGTTTAAAATCAATTATCCGATAATGGTGTCTATGACCACCACCCATATGTCTACAGGTTATTCTACCGGAGTTATTTCTGCCACCAGTTTTGGGCTTCGATTTTAATAATGACTTTTCCGGTTTGTCTGTAGTTATTTCTTCAAAGGTATAGCCAGTGCGAAAACGGAGAGTGGAAGTAGTAGGTCTATATTTCTTAATTCCCATTTTATACCTCTTTAAACCTCAAAATCGGCAATTTTATCACCTTGACGGAGGGTTACTATTGCCTTTTTCCAATCAGGACGCTTGCCATTATACTTACCTAAGCTTTTGGGCTTTCCCTGATAGCATATTGTATTAACCGATAGAACTTTAACATCAAAAATGCGTTCGATCGCTTTCTTGATTTCGATTTTATTTGCATTACCACTTACTTTGAAGCTGTAAGTATTCTGTTTTTGAACCTGATTACTGCTCTTTTCAGTGATTATGGGGCTGATTATGATATTGCGTGGGTGTATCATTGGCTGAATACCTCCTCCACTTTTTTCAGGGCGTCGTCAGTCATAATTATATAGCTACTTTTGAGCACTTCGTAAGCGTGAATGCTATCAGCGCGATCTGTTAAAACATCCGGTAGATTACTAAAGCTCTTTACCGTAGGAATATGATGACCGTCCGTTATCACAAGTTTATATCCTTTTTCAGGAGCTATTTTATTCATAAACTCCAAAGCACGCTTAGCACTGGGCTTTTCAAAACTTAATTTTTCTACAATCATTATTCTGCCTTCGCGAGCACGGTCACTTAATGCCACTTTTAAAGCAAGACGCTTTTTGGTGCGCGGAATTTTGCGATACCAATCCTTGGGGTATATAGCAAAAGCTTTTCCACCATGAACCCTTACAGGACTCCTACGAGCACCCATTCGCGCATTACCCGTTCCTTTTTGTCTAAAAAGTTTACGCGTGCTACCTGCAGTCATACTTCTGTTTTTCTTTTGTACTGTACCTTGACGTTGATTAGCAAGGTACATTGTTACTACTTCATTCAGTAGAACCTTGGGCGAATTTACATCTACATTAAATATGTTATCTGGAAGATTAACCTCGCCAAGTAAGTCACCTTGCATATTATATCTTTTAGCTGTTATCATCACATTACCGCCTATTGTTCCTTATGAATGGTTACTAATGAATTACGATGACCAGGAACGGCACCCTTAACCATAATTAGATTATTCTCAGGATCTACTTTTACAACAGTTAAATGGCGAACAGTCACTTTTGAATTTCCATGATGCCCGGCCATTTTAATCCCTTTAAAAACACGGGAAGGTTGAGCGCATTGACCTATTGAACCAGGACCACGAAATGTTTCATGCGTTCCATGCGAAGAAATGAATCCTCCAAAATTATGGCGCTTCATCACTCCGGTAAATCCACGTCCCTTAGAATTTGCAGAAACGGAAATAGAGTCCTTTTCACCAAAAATATCTGCCTTCAATTCATCGCCAATTTGTACGCTATCTATATTCTGACCATGAGTTGGACGAAATTCACGCACATAACGGTAATAAGAACAGTTGTATTTTTTAAAATGACCTTGCATCGGCTTAGAAACTTTGCGCTCAGGAATTTCTTCAAACCCAAGCTGCAGCGCTTCATAACCATTTTCAGCTTCTGTCCTTTTGCAAATAACCTTACAGGGACCGGCCTTAATAACTGTAACTGGAACTACTTTACCATCGCTGTCAAAGACCTGTGTCATACCTATTTTTTTCCCAATTAATCCTATCATAACTTAGCTCCTCGTGTTAGCTTTGATTTCTACATGCACGCCAGCAGGCAAACTAAGTTTCTTGAGAGCATTAGTGGTTTGCTGTGTAGGATTCACAATATCAATTAAACGCTTGTGAACCAGCATCTGAAACTGATCCTGACTTTTCTTGTCAGAATGAGGACTACGTAAAACCGAATAAATTGTCCGATCAGTAGGTAACGGAATTGGACCGACAACTTTGGCTCCCGTATTTCGAGTAGATTTCACGATTTCAGCAACGGACTTATCCAATAGACGATGGTCGTATGCTTTCAACTTTATACGAATACGATTATCGTGTTTACTCACTGGAACCTCCAAAGTATAAAGCAATATGCTCCTGTTTTTTATAGCGAATTTTAGATGTAGCTCCGCTATCTGTGCAGGAAATCAAACTGCGGTTAGTTTTGTTTAAAAAGTGGATAGGGATAATACCTTTTCCACAGCGATACTCATCGCGAGTACCACAATTAATGGATACCATTGTTCCTCCTAAAGAACTATAAGCCCCTGCGAAATATGGGACTTGTGCTTTACGCTTAGGACGTAATCTATAATTTGAATCACCAAATTTCATAATGGCTAAACTGTCAAATCTTTTTTTGTCTTTTCCCAAAGATAACTGTTCATATAGCACTAGCATATCCTTTTTGCTTCCTTTCATCATTGCGTTAAAGCAGAAATGTGGAACTTCTTTTTTATGAACTTTAGACTTAGATACCAAATTAACCAAGGTGCGCTGCCTAGCCATTTATTCTCCCTTACCACTATATTTTTTTTACTCCTTCCTTAATTATATATGGTGCAGCTACCAAGGGATAACTCTGGGATTTTGCTAATCAGTTGCACCACAATTCCCCGATAGCTATTTAGGGAAGAAGTGCTGGAGAGCTGTAAGTTATTGTATATTATTTTTTTGCAGAACTGAAAATGCTCGATCATAATAATAGCCCTTCCAGTTTATCTTTTTGATATCGTTTTAGTTATCTTAATTAGCTCTCTATCTGCTTTTTGCACAAAGGAATAAACCGCTGCTCATATATTTTGGTTGACAAAATCAGTCCTCTCAAAGTT
Source organism: Cloacimonetes bacterium UBA5835 (assembly GCA_002432865.1). Lineage (GTDB taxonomy): Bacteria > Cloacimonadota > Cloacimonadia > Cloacimonadales > Cloacimonadaceae > Cloacimonas. The sequence continues at coordinate 19,218 of DJGX01000050.1, read as the reverse complement.
TATCCTCTAAATTTATATAAAGCTCAAGCGCATAATTAACTTATAGGGGAAATCGTTAACTTCTGATCTTATGTTATCGCTTGTGTAATGCTTATAAGAAATTAGCTTAAGGAGAATAATAATGGCCGTTCCCAAAAGAAGAACTTCCAAAATGCGTAGAGATAAACGCAGAGCACATAGGGCTTTAACTATTCCGGCTTTTAGTACTTGCAAAAAATGCGCTGAACCTGTTCGTCCGCATCATATTTGCGAAAAATGTGGCACCTATAACGGCAAGAAGATATTGGCAGAAAAGGAGTAAAGTGCGCATCGCTGTTGATGCTTTTGGAACAGATAATGCCCCCTATCCAGAAATAGAAGGTGCTGTTTTGGCTATCAAAGAGGACATTTGCGATGAAGTTATCCTGGTTGGAGATGAACAAATAATCAATAAAGAATTGGGTAAATTCTTTTATCCTCAGAACAGGATAAGCGTTGTGAATGCCAGTCAGAGAATAGAAATGGAAGATAGTGCAGCAGCTGCAATTCGGACAAAAAAGGATTCATCTTTAGTAAGAGCGATTGAACTTCATAAACAAGGTCTTGCTGATGCTGTTGTCAGTGCAGGAAATACAGGTGCAGTAATGGCTGCATCTCTTTTAATTTATAGGTGTATAAAAAATGTTCAACGTCCTGCCATAGCAGTTGTTTTTCCTACACAGGAAGGGCATCAGATATTATTGGATATGGGTGCCAATGTAGATTGTTCAGCAGAAAATTTATTACAGTTTGCCAAGCTGGGTAGTATGTATTTTGAGTATTTTTTTCAAACAAAAAATCCCCGCATTTCGCTTTTGAATATAGGAGAAGAAAGTGCGAAGGGCAATGCTACAACCAAGCAGGCATATAAATTGCTCAGTCAGGATAAGGAGCTTAATTTTACTGGTAATATTGAAGGTAAGGATATTATCCGCGGAATCACAGATGTAGTTGTATGTGATGGATTTGTAGGTAATATTGTTCTAAAGACGGTGGAAGGTGTAGGTTTTTCCATTTTTGAAATACTAAAGGAAGAGATTAATAAGGATTGGATCGCCAAAATTGGATCTTTGCTATCCTATCCTGTCTATTCCTACATAAAAAATAAACTAGACCATACTGAATATGGTGGAGCATTACTTGTTGGTTTAAATGGTATATCAGTAGTTGCTCATGGACGCAGTAATGCAAAAGCAATAAAAAATGCTATCCGTTTTGCCGATCGGATTGCTAAATCTGGCTTTGTTACACATGCCAAGGCCTATTTTGAGAGGTTTTAATTATGTCTAAAACTTACAATGCTAAATTCTCTTCCTTCGGTAGTTTTACCCCCGCTAAGATCCTTAATAATTTTGATTTGGAAAAAATCGTGGACACCAGTGATGAATGGATCAGAACCCGCACAGGAATGTTTGAACGTCATATAGCTTCTGAAAATGAAGCAGCCAGTGATTTGGCTTATCAAGCTGCGGTTAGAGCCATAGAAAGTTCATCGGTTAAATATAAGGATATTGATCATATTATTATTGCTACCATTTCTGGTGATCATCCTTTTCCTTCTACTGCTTGTGTCATTCAGAAAAAATTGGGTTTGAAGAATATTCCAGCCTTTGATATTTCTGCTGGTTGCACAGGTTTTATATATGCAATAGATGTAGCGCGTCAGTATGTAGAAAATGGTGCGGCGCAAAATATTCTGGTGATTGGAGTAGAGATTCTAACAAAGATTACTAATTGGAAAGATCGTAATACTTGTGTTCTATTTGGTGATGCGGCTGGTGCTGCTATTATCAGTAGAGCCGAATCCAGTGAAATATCTTTGATAATCGATAGTTTAATTGAAGCAGATGGTAGCCAGGGTGAATATTTAATTCAAAAAGCTGGTGGTTCAAGAATGCCTGCCAGCCATGAAACAGTAGACCAAAATCTCCATACTGTTTATATGGAAGGAAATCGGATATTTAAAAGTGCTATAAAATGTATGTATGCCGCTTGCACTGAAATTTTGGCGCGCAACGATCTTAAGGTGGCTGATATTGATTGGATTATTCCCCATCAGGCAAATTTAAGAATTATTGAGGCCTTGGCTTCTAAGCTAAAGGTCCCGATGAGTAAGATAATTGTGAATATAGAAAAATATGGGAACACTTCATCAGCAACGATTCCTTTGGCTGTTGATGAAGCAATTCGCGCACAGAAAATAAGACGCGGCGATAAAATATTGCTAACTTCTTTCGGAGCGGGTTTAACTTGGGGTAGTGTTCTGGCAAGATATTAGGTTTATAAGAGGTTAAATTATGAAGACTGCATTTGTTTTTCCAGGTCAAGGTGCTCAGTATATTGGGATGGCAAGTGATTATTTACAGAAAGAAGAGAACCTAAAAGCCATTTTAAATGATTTTGATAAGGCACATAACATTAATCTGGCAACAGTAATGGCAGAAGGTCCTGAAGAAATATTAAAACAAACAAGTTATACTCAACCTGCTATTTTGTTTCATAGTGTTGCAGCTTTAAATGCATTCCAAACAAAGAGTAATTTGAAACCAGATTTTGTGGCAGGCCATTCTTTAGGTGAATTCAGTGCTTTGGTAGCTGCTGGAATGATTTCTTTAGCAGATGCTTTACACTTGGTTCATAAAAGAGGGGCATTTATGATCAAAGCAAATGCTGATGTCCCTTTTGGGATGAGTGCCATTATCGGTTTGGAGGCAGATCAAGTTATTCAAATCTGTCGTCAGGCATCAGTTGTAGGATTAGTAGAAGCAGTAAATTTTAACACTCCAATGCAAACTGTTATTTCGGGAACTGAAGAAGGTGTTTTGCGAGCAGGTGAACTTGCCAGAATGAGTGGAGCCAAAAGAGTTATTCCTTTGGTAGTGGGAGGTCCTTTTCATACTCCCCTAATCGTTAAAGCCAGTGAATGGCTTATGGAAGAAATGCAAAAGGTAGAGTTTAAGGATATAGAAATTCCTGTTATCTCTAATGTGACTGCTGCCCCTGTTACCAGTGGTAAAGAAGAAAGAGAACTTCTTGCAAAACAAATTGTTTCCCCAGTTCTTTGGTCGCAAAGTGTTCAATTTATGATTGACCAAGGAGTTACCCGTTTCATCGAATTCGGTCCACAAAAGGTTTTAAGCGGAATGATTAGAAACATTAATAGAGATGCAGAAGTTTTTTCTATTGACAAATATGAAGATATAGATGCAGTTGTGTCAGTTACAAATTAAGCTGGTTATATAATTAAACCAATCAGATGAGGAGATAATGAAACTTGATTTTACAGATAAGGTTATCGTAATTACTGGTGCCGCTCGCGGGATCGGTTTTGCCATAGCTAAAACTTTTGCTAATGCAAATGCAAAAGTTATAATTATAGATGTTGCTTCAGAAGCAGTAGAGAAAGCAATAGCAGAGTTACAAGAAAATGGATTCCAGGCCTATGGCTATGTAGGAAATGTTACAGACGCCAAAAGTATTGAAACTATTTTTGCTGATGTAGTTGATAAATATGGAACTATAGATTGCCTGATCAATAATGCTGGAATCACTCGCGATAATTTATTGATCAGAATGAAAGAAGAGGACTGGCAATTGGTTATGGATATTAACCTAAAAGGTAGTTTTCTTTGCACTCAAAAGGCTTTTAAATATATGATGCGTTCCCGTAATGGCTGTATTATTAATATCGCCAGTGTTATCGGAATTATGGGAAATAGTGGACAGGCCAATTATGCCGCTTCCAAAGGTGGTCTTATTGCTTTCACCAAAAGTTGCGCAAAAGAATTTGGTAGCCGTAATATTCGTGTTAATGCAGTTGCTCCAGGTTTTATAGAAACTGAGATGACAGCATCTTTAAGTTCTGAAACCAGAGCAGAATATGCAAAAGCCATACCCTTGCAAAAAATGGGAACCCCTATGGATATAGCTAATGTATGTCTCTTTCTAGCCTCCGACGCTGGAAGTTATTTAACGGGACAAACTATAGCCGTAGATGGCGGTTTAACAATGCATTAAATGGGAAACCAATAGATAAATAATCACTTCAATAACATAGGAGGAATAATGGATATTGAAGAAAAAGTAAAACAGATAGTAGCGAAAAAACTGGGAGTCCCGGAATCCCAAGTTGTTCCTTCCGCAAATTTCATCGATGACTTACGAGCTGATTCCCTCGATACAGTTGAGCTCGTTATGGCTTTCGAAGAAGAATTTGATCTCACTATCCCTGAAGAAGATCAGGATAAACTGAAAACAGTCGGTCAAGCTATTGACTATCTGAAAGAAAAACTGGGATAAATACCCATCCCCCTAATGTGGATCAATCCTGATAACATAATAGATATCAGGATTGTATCCACGCACAGAGGATGTTTTCTCTTGATTTTTTTGCCTTAAATACAAGGTTGGGAAGAGAAAAGTGGTATTAAAGACAAATAATTTGTTAAACTTAATGAGGTTTTTATGAATAAAAGAAGAGTTGTTATAACTGGTTTAGGTGCCATTACTCCTGTAGGACACAATGTTTCCCAAACCTGGCAATCCCTTATTAACGGAGTTTCTGGCGTAGGATTAATATCAAGATTTGATATAGATAATTTGCCGGTTCATATTGCTGCCGAAGTGAAGAATTACAATCCTGAAGATCATTTTGAATTTAAAGAGATAAAAAAGCTGGATTTATATGCTCAATTTGCTATGATTGCAGCCCGCGAAGCAATTGCTGATGCAGGTCTTACTCCAAATTCTTATGACCCCAATCGGGTAGGAGTAATAACCGGTGCAGGAATTGGTGGTATTCTTACTTTTGAAGAAGAATGCATCAAGAATTATACAATGGGTCCCCGTCGAGTGAGTCCTTTTTTTATACCCAAAATGATTGGTAACATTGCTGCTGCCCATATTAGTATAGAGAATAACTTCAAAGGTATCAATTTCAATGTGATGAGTGCTTGTGCCAGTGCCAATCATGCTATAGGAACAGCTTATAGAGCTATTCAATATGGGGATGCAGATATAATTCTTAGCGGTGGAAATGAGGCAGCTGTAACTCCTTTATCGATAGCTGGTTTTTCTGCAATGAGAGCTCTTTCTACTCGTAATGATGATCCTGAAAAAGCATCGCGTCCTTTTGATGCAGAACGGGATGGTTTTATAATGAGTGAGGGAGCAGCAATTCTTGTTTTGGAAGAACTGGAACATGCTATAGCCAGAGGTGCTAAAATTTATGCTGAATTAATAGGTTACGGTGCTTCTGAAGATGCTTTTCACATAACTGCTCCTACAGAAAATGGAGAAGGAAGTGCACGGGCTATGTTAATGGCAATAAATGATGCTGGTATAAAACCTACAGATATTGATTATATAAATGCACATGGCACTTCTACACCTTTAAATGATAAAGGCGAAACTCATTCCATCAAAACTGTTTTTGGAGATTATGCTTACAAAGTAAAGATAAATTCCACTAAAAGTATGGTTGGTCATATGTTAGGAGCTGCTGCAGGGATTGAAGCTATCGTTTGTGTTAAGACAATTGAAAATGGGATCATTCATCCTACAATAAATTTAACTCATCCTGATCCAGAATGTGATTTGGATTACACTCCTAATGTAGCTATTCATCACCAAGTAGATATAACCCTTTCCAATTCCCTTGGTTTTGGAGGCCATAATTCTGCTATAATCATTAAACGCTATCAATAAATCAAGCCGGGATATATACATCGATGGAGAAAAGGACAAAATCAATCATCTCCCGGATTGTTGAGTATTTCAACACTAAAAAGATAGGTGAAAAGTATCCCAAATGGGAAAAATCACTTACGCAGTTGCAAAAGAAAATTGATTATACTTTTCATGACCCCACTTTATTGCATGCTGCTTTAACACATAAATCCTATCTCCATCGTCATTATAGTGAACATAAAACTCCTTCTCCTTTTGAACGGATGGAGTTTCTGGGCGATTCCATTCTTGGATTCATTGTAAGTAAAGAACTATTTACCGAACACCCTGAAGAGCAGGAAGGCAAATTATCCAAACTAAAATCCAAAATTGTTTCCGAAACTTACTTAACTTTCAAAGCAAATGCGATAGACATCGGTAAATATGTACTTTTAAGTCCAGAAGAACAACAAGCAGGGGGAGCTTCCAAACCTTCTATCCTGTCGGATACAATGGAAGCTCTAATTTGTGCTATTTATCTGGATAGTGGAATATCTGCAGCCAGCAAATTTATCCGTCGTTTTATTCTGGATAATTATCAAGAAACCGTTAACCGCGAAGAGCTGGTAAATTACAAAAGTATTTTGCAAGAATATATGCAAAGCAGAAATCAAGGACCACCAAATTATGTTACTATCGCCGAAGAAGGACCCGAGCACCATAAGATTTTTGTTGTGGAAGTTCGTTGGGGCGATAAACTTTTAGGCCTGGGAAAGGGAAGCACCAAAAAAAGTGCACATCAGGAAGCCGCAAGAATGGCCTGCCAGAAACTTGGTATATAATAAAGGAAAACATATACAGCGAGAGATGGCGAACCCATATTGTACCCTTAGTTGAACGCTAATCCTATTGTTTTTTTAGTGTAGTTAATCGTAATAAAACTGCAAGAGAAGAACCCGTAAGCCAGATACTAGAAAATAATGTAGTTTACGGTTAATTGGATTGCACAAATTGGCAGTTCCAACTAAATATAAGCAAACCTATTATATACTCTTTTTGTATGCTGCACGCCTTTCTCATTTCGGAAGTAATATTATTCTATTGCCTTCTTAGAGTTTTGTTAAACACATTATTATTATTGGAGCTGCTTTAGTTTTCAATCTTCTTAGAAATAACTTGCCAAAAGGCAGCAATTGTTTATTTTGTCTTTAACTACATTATCGTTATCATCGGTAGGAATTAATCGTGTGATTTTTGTTTTTCAAGAATGTTATAATGTCTATATAGGTTTGGGGAGAAGTTATTTCCTCGATCTCTATGAGAAGAGCTCTTAATAGAACTTAAGCAGCAAAAGGATTTTCTTATGAAAAAGTATTATTTTATTCTGATTACCGCTTTAGTATTTCTTGGTGCTTGCGAGGTGAAAAAACCCACAATGCCAAGCTGGAGTGTTAAATTAAATATTCCCCTCATCAACGATTTTTTTTATGTGTCTGATTTGGTAGATTCTGTAAACATCGTTTTGAATGAAGATAATATCTTAACAGTTACAGCTAATGGTGAGGCAACAACAAACGAATTTGGCAATTTACCTTTTAATCCTAATATTAATTTAACTGGAATTCCTCTAATTGGCTCGAGTTATGATTTTTATATTCCTTTTACAGATCCCACTGGTACAGTTGAGATTGCATATGCTGAGCTTGCAGAAGGTGTTTTTGAAAGTCGCCTGAGAAATGTTGATCCAAATGTTGATCAAATTTCTTTGGTTTTTCACGATATTTATCTGCCCAATAGCAATCAGAACTTGGTAATTAGTAGCGATAACTTCGATAATTGGGTTACGACAAATTTGGATGGAATGCATTTGGGAACGCCGAATACTAACGAAATAATAACCCAGTTACATATCTCTATACAAGTGAATTCTACTCTTCCTGCTGGGACACAAGTAGCTACTTTAGATTTTAGATCAGATTCAATGATTAGTTTGGGAGAATTTAGAGGTGGTTTACACAATTATCCCGTTAATTTGAATGATTCGGATTCTTCAATTAATATTGATTATCCTCATGGCTTAGATCAAACTTTAACTCTGGAAGAAGCTTCACTTCAGCTTACTTTGCAGAATTATATAGGTTTTGGAGCAGAATTTTCAGGACAATTAAAAGCTACTAATGCTGCAGGTGTTTCTCGCATAATTGATATTTTGGATGAAAATGGAAACAATTTTCAGATACAACCAGCATTGCAAGATGGCCCTGTGGTTACGAACTTTAATCTATATGATAATATTACAGAACTCTTACAGCTGATGCCAACTACTATTCAGGTTATTGGAGGGTGTTTTGAAATCGAAAGTGATAATAATATCGGAAGTGTAAAACCTACCGATACTATGCATTTGGATTATTTGATTAATGCTCCTCTTATTTTTACTTTACACGAACACGAAATTGTTATTAATGAAGAGCATGAATTCAGTATTCCAGAAGATAACCGCGAGCGCATCCAAAAAAACGCTTTAAGTGCTTCTTTGAATATGCAAATTCAAAATATGCTTCCAATTGGGGCTTCAGCTAAGTTATTCTTAAGCAATACTCCCAATATAGATATCCATAATCCAGGTACTTATTCTTTTCTGAAGCAAGTGGAGATTCATAGCTTCAATCAGAATCCTGGTTTTCAGGATGTGGAGCTGGAATTGACTAAAGATGAACTTGATCTTTTTGCTTCAGAACAAGTTTATATGCGGTGGTCTTTCAGTTTTGAAGAAACAGGTTCTCCTGTTACTATTCACGCCAGCAGTGGAGATTATATTCATCTTAAAGGAATGATCTCTGCCGAAATACTAATAGAGGAGGATTGAAATGAAAAGGTGTATATTATTAGTGCTTATCTTTCTGATATCTGTTAGTGTTTTAAATGCATTTAATACAGGTAAATCTGTCCTGTTTGCTGATAGCTATATGCTGCGTGCCAAAGGTGTAGAAGCTGCCTATTGGAATCCCGCTAATTTAAAACAAGTAAAGGGTATTGATTTTTGGCTACCGATTATGAACCTGGGAATATCCGTAAATAATAACTCTCTGGATCTGGATACCTATAATTATGTAGTAAGCCAAGATTTCTTAGATGATGAAGATAAAATTAAAATATTGAACAAAATTGATGGTTCTCTGCGTTCAGCTGTAGAAGGTAATATCAGTATTATTGGTTTTGCTTTTAATAATATTTCCTTTTCTAGTTCTCTTCATTTAACTGGAAGGCTGGCAGTATCGGAAAGATTTGTGGACCTATTGCTTTATGGTAATACCGATTCATTATATGTTTTTGATAAAAGCACTACCGATATTAGCGGTTTGAGCTATGCTGACTTCACTTTTGGAATGGGTAATTTTATCATACCTTTTATTCCTGAACCGATACCAAAAATTCGCGCTGGCTTTTCCGTGAGCGCTTTAGTAGGTGTTGGTGATGCTAATACACAAGAATTTAATGGTTATTTTAATTCTTCTATGGAAGGCTTATCTTTACAACAGGATATTTCTTTACATACAGGTATTGGTGGCTATGGTCAAAAAGTTATGCTTGGTCTGGCCAGTAATGTTACTCCCCAATTAGAAGTAGGCCTTACCTTGGATAACCTATTTGGAAAAATAACCTGGCCTTTTACAACCGAAGCAAGAAATATTAGTATTACAGCAGATGATGTTTATGCTTCCAATATAGATGAGGAATTTTATGATTATACCTCTGAAACCGTAGATATTGATACATATTCTACAGAGCTACCTCCAGAACTTCGGTTGGGAGCTCTTTATTCAATGAAAAGAGCTAATGTATCAGTAGACTATTTGCAGGGTTTTAAAAGCTCAATAAACAATAGCAATATAGGCCGTATTTCTATGGCTGCTCAGGTCTTGCCTTTAAAGTTTTTACCCATCGGTATGGGAGTGTGTTTTGGTAATAGCATATATCCCTGGCGAGTTAGTTATTCAATTGGTTTGCATACAAGCACCGGTGAAATCGGTTTTGGGGTGCAGAGTATTAAACAGCTTTTTCCAAGTTATAAATCTAAAGGATTATCTATAGGAAGCTATATCAAGGTCAATATTTAATGCTGAAATACACTCTGATCGTTCTGTTCTCGCTGCTGATATCTGGTTTTTTAAACTATCAAACCAATCCGGAAATTGAAAAAAAACGGAGGATAACTCTTTTTGTCCTCAGGTTTTTTTCCATATCTCTGTTGTTGATTCTGTTACTTAGCCCAATTTTATATTATACTCAGCATAAAAAACAGACAGCTCAAATTTTGGTGCTGGAAGATGTTTCCCAAAGTATGAATCTGAAACATAATTCTGGTTCCAAGGCTCAACACTTAAAACCTCTTTGGCAGAAAATGGGGAAAAAATTTGCAGATAACGACTATGAAGTTATTCATAAAACTTTTGCCAACGGTTTGAACGGAGATAAGAATACTACCCTGCTGGCTCCTGCCCTAAAAGAATTGAGCAACCAAAAAGCTTTCCGAAATCTGGAGGGAGTTGTTCTTGCCTCAGATGGCTGGTTAAGAGATGAATCTTTATCTATAGTTCAACAATTGGGCTGCCCTTTTTATGTTTTGGCAGATAGCACTGTAAATCCCACTCCTGATTTGGCAATTGTAAATGTTCGCTACAATCGCTATGCTTATAAAAATGAGCCCAATACCATTAGAGCTGAAATTTCTTCACAAAATTATAGCGGCAATGCAGAAGTGCGTCTGTTGCTGGCTAATAAAATTATCTCACGACAAAATATGAAACTGGAAAAAGGGATAATCAGCACAGTAGATTTCACCCAGCGCTTCAATAATATTGGTTTTTTCCCTTGGAAGGTAGAAGTTGTGCCCCTACCTAACGAAAGCCAAATTAACAATAATATTTTCCCCGGTGCAATTGAAGTGCTATCGGAAAAACAGAGAATTATCCTTATTTCGGATAAACCTGCTTGGGATAATAAATTCACCCTCGATGCCATAGCTACAAATTCCCGCTGGGAAGCTGAAAGTTATTTAAATAGAAATGGACGACTCTTTAGCGGAGAAGTTTTAGTTAATGAATTGGATTCCCATAACTTAGCTGCTATAATCATTATCAATAATGGTATGCTAAACTTGGATAATTCTACAGCTAATTTCATTCAAAATGCCTTCCAACGAGGCGTGGGAATTATGTATCAAGGACTCCCCGTTAACGAACTGTCAGCTATTTTACCTATTCAAAAATCTAATATTACATCGATTTATCAGGGTTTTTTAGTACCTACTGCAGCAGCTGCTAATTATCCGATGCTGAATAGCTTAACTGTAAATACCAAAGATATTCCTCCCTTGGATTATTATTATGTAACAGCCAGCCCGGGAACTGATATTTTGGCAACTATCAATAACCCCCAAAATTCACCTGCCATCGTTGTTCAACATACAAAAACAGCCCGCTCGATAGCTTTTGCTACTTTGAACCTTTGGCGTTGGCAAATGCAAAGCAGTGAAGAAGGATACACAAAATTAATCAGCAGTTGCTTAACTTGGCTTAGCAATAAAAGTACCGGAAACTATACTGCCATTTATAACAATAGCTATTTTCAGGGAGAAGAAATACGGATTCGCTTGCGCAATGAAAATGAAATTAGACAGAGCCGTCTAAATGTAAATCCCCGCATTCGGATTATGAATAAAAACAACAAAGAAGTATATACCGATTTCTTAAAACGCGAAGGTGAGGAATATGCTATTTCTCTGCAACTCTCTGAACCGGGAACTTACAGCTTTGAAATTTCAGATAAAGAAAGCGGAAATAGCACGAAAGGTAAATTCGAACTTTCAGAAACTTCAATTGAAACAAGAGATTATGGATATAACCTGCCCTTACTCTCTTGGCTGGCAAATGAAACTGGAGGGAAAGTACTGTACGCATCAAATATTGATTCCTATAATCCTACCCCCGCTAAACCGATTGAACAAATTACCCGTAAAGAAATACCCCTCTATAAAAAATGGTATGTTATCGCTCTCTTCATTTTTACTTTTTGCTTGGAATTGTTTTTCAGAAGAAGATGGGGATTGCTATAACTTTAAAAGGGGAACAAGATAGCAAGAGTCTGAAGCAATAAATTGAAAATGGGCGCTGGGGATTTCTGGAGCCCCTGAATCTTTCTTTTGTGTGCTGTTTATAACTGCAAAGCTAATAAATGCAGACCTATCCAACAATACTTACTGCCCTAACCTCTATTCACTCTGATTTCTCCTATCTCCCTGAATACTCTTTTCTCAAAAATCTGCATAATCTGCGTAATCTGCGTGAAATTTATTTTTATCAGTAAAAGGCAAACAAAAACGCCACCGCAAAATAGCAGTGGCGTTAACAGATTAATAAACTTTCTTAGTAAGATTGTCTGCGTCTGTTACGATTAAACTGAGCCTTTTTTGCTTTACGGCAATCAGGGCAGCGTTTGGGCTCATTTTGAAGGCCTTTTTCCTTGTAGAATTCTTGTTCACCTTCGGTGAAGACAAATTCTTTGGAGCAGTCCTGGCAAATAAGTGTTCTGTCTGGCATTGGTATCTCCTTTTATTAACGGGATCGAACATTCTGGTCCAAAGGCACTCCCGAAACAAAAGGAACTGGCTTAGGGTGAATGTTGAATCGCATTTAGTAACACCTATTTTTAGTTTTCAAAAATTTGTCAATTCATTTCTTTAAAAAGTTGTTCTATCCACAAAATTAAAGTTATCTATCAGCATAGCCGGGAGCAGCGAACTTGGCGAAGCAAGCTCACTTTTGCCTGTGGAAATAATTCTACGCGTAGCATCGTGAGGGATTTCATTAAAGCGTAAATTGTTTACTGCATACTTAATTTTTCCGTCTTCAAAATACCAAACTCCATCACGCGTTGTTCCGGTAAATTCACCTGCTTTTGTATCCACGCTGCGAATATACCAAAAAGTATTTACAATAAGTCCACGCGGGACCATTTTCATCATTTCTTCTTCAGTGTATCCCTCACCCGGAATATACATATTATATGCGCTGCTGGGTTTACTGTTTATTTTTTTTGCCCAATAGCGGCTAACAGGAAGATTTTTTAATATTCCTTTTTCTATCCAGGGAATTTCTTCAGAGATAATCCCATCGGAAGAATATGGCAAAGATAAAAGTTGTGGCTGTTGCATTGTTGAATACCAGCTGAATTTATCCCCGAAGAAGGGTTTACCGATTTTATCCGTAAAAGGTGTAAAACCTTCATCAGACTGGCGGCGGTCCATCATCCAACCCATAAACCACAGTAATTCTTGTAACGCAACAGGACGCAAAATAACGGCAATCTTTTGTGGCTCAAAGTTTTGTTTAACGGCAAGGGTAGTTGCCTGATGTTGCAATTTATCACAAAGGTCTTTCAAATTAAAATCAGCGAATTTCTTGGCTTCATAAGAGACCTTCGTTTCCACCTCTTCCTTTCTTAGGGTCATAGAATGACCAAAATCGCTATATTCAAATTCACCGGCAAAACCATTTTTCGTGAAGAGGCCATCGGATCTTATATGTTTTTCTGTTAACCCAGAAACGGTTGCTCCAAATTTTTTAGCTTCATTGATGCTGGTTTGCACAATATCCACCAATTGTTTTGGCTGAAGAGCCTTAGTTTCAGGATCGCAATTATCAACTTCCGGGATATCCTTTTTTCCTTCCGAAGGGACAAATTCTGGGTCTACCGGTGCCAATTTAGCAATATCTTCAGCTGTTTTCAACAAATATGCCAAACTTTCTTCATTATCCTGATTCACCGAACAACTTCCTTTTCTACCATCAAAAGAAACGCTTAAAGAGATTTCCTTCGTAGCGCCAGAAATGTGTTGAGTAATAGAATTTTGGGCAAAACGCGTTTCATGGCTATCATCCTCAGAGATATTTAGGGACCAATCATCCGCTTTGCAGTTTGTTTGGATATATTTAACTATTTTTTCGCTATTCATTGTGAACCTCCTACCCGGATATTACGAAATCTTGCAGGCGCAGAACCATGCGTCATTCTTGCTGTTTGAGATGGTTGACCTTTCCCACAATTTACTACTCCGAAAGGACGCCAAAATCTTTCATCACAAATTGCGTCGCAGCTGTTCCAAAATTCTGGATTATAGGATTTGTAGATTACTTTTTTTAAGGGACGCAGCAATTTTCCGTTCTTGATCTCCCAAAAGAAATCGCCGCCAAACTGGAAGTTAATTCTATGATGATCTATAGAATAGCTCCCTCTCCCTTGAATATATACTCCATCTTCCGTATCGGCAATAAGTTCACCTGGGGTTAAGGGTTTGGTTCCAGGCAGTAAATACAAATTGGGTATTCGGTTTATTGGCTGATTAAAATAGTAAGTAGCACGGTTGCATCCACGGGAAGAATTTAAACCGATTTCTAATGCAGTATCTCGCGTGCTGCCATATTCTTTCAAAATACCATCTTTTATAATATACCATTTCTGACCGGGAACACCATCATCGTCAAAACCGAGAGTGGCAAGCCCACCTTCCAAAGTGTTATCTCCTACAAAGTTAATCAATTCGCTACCATATTGATAGTTGTTCAATTTTTCAGGAGTGGCAAAAGAAACACCGGCATAATCAGCTTCCCAACCCAAAACTCTATCCAACTCCGTAGCGTGGCCAACACTTTCATGCATCGTCAAACCCAGATGATTGGGATCAAGAATCAATGCTCGGCGTTGTTCTTCACCAAGAGTATCAGCTTTAACTTTGATTAGTGCTTCTTCGGCAATTTGTTTGGCTATATTAATTAAATCCAGTTCCAAAATCCATTCCCAACCTATTGCTCGTCCACCTTCATCAAAAGTGCGGCTTTGACTGTCATCTTCTGTAACAGCTACAGCTGTAATCATTGGATTAATAAAATGGGTGGAAAGATCTAAACGCGTTCCTAAAGTGTTGGCAAAAAGTTTTTCATCTTTATGCATAATTAATAGAGACCGAGCTTGCTTGATTCCTTCGTAAGCCAGCATTACTCTATTCACTTCCAGCAGCAGGTCTATCTTCTCTGTTAAAGGAACATTAAAAGGATCAATTTTAATGGGAGTTTTATAAGTTGCAAGGTAACTGCGTTCCGGGGCTAAACTCAATTTCTTGTCTTTATTAACTTCCGCAGAAAGGATTGCAGTTTCATACGCCTTTTTTACTGTAGCCAAAACTGCTTCATCACTAAAAACATTACTGTGCGCAAAACCCCAAGCACCATTTTTAAAAACCCGGATGCCATATCCCTGTTGAACATCGTTACTGGTATGTTTTAGGGATAAGTTTTGCAGGTAGATTACCTGATCAATTGTTTTCTGAATGCGGATATCGGCATATTCAGCACCAAGCGTTTCTGCCGCATTCATTGCCAGATCCAGATAATTCATACTTTCTCCTTTTTTTTACATCAGATTTAGAAATTTAAAAAACCAACCTGTTATTTGCCCAATATAAAATCCGGAAAGAACTAACATAGCAGCCATAAAGATTAAGACCGCTATGGCAAAATTTCTGCGGTTGGGATTTCCTTTTGTATCTAACGACCAAATTATCAGCATAATTATATTAACAACGGGAATGCAAGTAAGCAATAATATAATTAACCATTCGCCAACTTTCATAGAAGGAACTAATGGTTCTTCATCTATATGTTTGGTTGTTGTAGCAGAAGGGGATTCATAGTAGTATGTCATAGCTGTCTCCCAGATTTAATTCTAACACCTCTATACATTTATTTTCATAATTTATCAAAACCTGTTATCCGTCAAGTATAATCATAAAATTTGTAGTTAAGGGAACGCTCTTCCTCTGTTTTTTGTGTAGTCGGAGGACGCCGTTCCTCCGCAAAGTATATCAACAGTTACATTTAATGCCTTAATGAACTTGAATACTTCCTCCAGTTACCTTGCTAATATCATTATAGCACTTTACCGGCGTTTTTATCTGAGTCCCATTTCCGCTTAAATATACATCGTTTTCATAAATCTGCTCTATCATATAACTTTCCAAAGAATCAAAAAAATCCAAACCCAGCGCTTGAATGAAGTTTACAATAATGCCAGAAAGTCCGGATTTATACACCGCCAACCGCACCCTCATCCATTTGTTCCAGGGAATTTGAGTTCCCGTTTGCGCAGAATTGGATCCGGAACCAATATAACTATCAGCATAATAAACAAAACTCGAATTTTCCCGGTCTCGGATATCAATACCTACATTTGCACCAGGACCGTTTATTATCCAGATAGCTGAACCCTGAATTGTTCCCGGGATAAAAAATATTTCCGTGTTGCCTAATAAATTTGGATCAGGACCCAAATGCGCCACTTTATCCTGATTATCATCACGAACAGTAACTTTGGTTGGTTCATCTGAACAGGACATTAAAAACAGCACAATGATCAGCAGTCCAAGCACTTTTTTCATAAAATCCTCCCACTTGCTAAACCTTAAATATACTTCTATTTCTTTAAATATTAGTGGATAAAATTGTCAATCTTTATTTCGAGTTTCTTATGCGAAGAGAATGTGGAAAGGTAAAACCCGGGGATAGCTTTAGGTAGCCGGCGGACGCTGTTCCGCCGCAAAAAAATGTAGCCGGCGGACGCTGTTCCTCCGCAAAAAAATGTAGCCGGCGGACGCCGTTCCGCCGCAAAGCATTATGTTCGTAAAGATTCCTAACCTACCAAAGGATTTATATCCTCACAAACTACAACAAAATACTAAATAAGTTACCCAGAAGTAACAAGTAACTACATAACTTTGTTGTAAAAGAAATACAGGATGCTGTTCTTCCCATATTTTCATCAGGTTTTCACTTGACATAATAGATAATAGAATTAAATTGTATATATGATGAGATTTATTCAGAATTCGTCTATTATAAGGAGATATAATGAAAAACATTCTCATTTCCACTATCCTTCTAATGCTTACCATACCTCTGTTAGCCGAAGATTGGTTAACAATATACAATAATGATCTTTCTTTAGTTCGTAACCGTTTTGAACTTGAGCTGGTAGAGGGTCGCCAGGATATCAATTATAGCGATATAACTAGTAGAATAGATCCTGCATCCGTAATTGTTACCGGAAATGGAATTCGCATTGCGGAGCAGAATTACGAATACGATCTTGCCGGAAAATGGCAGATTATGGCTAAATATCTGGATAGAGAAGTTCTGGTTATTACTAAAGACCAATCCAGATTAACCGGAATTCTAAAATTTTACAGCGACAACAGCATCGGTATTATTGAAAAAGGAACTGATCGCTTATTAGTAATTTCCGAAAGCGAAACCCAGTGGATTCAGCTGGCAGAACTACCAGAAAATTTTTACACAAAACCAACTTTACATTGGAATATAATTGCTTCTAAAAAAGGGAAACACCCTGTTCAAATGTCTTATTTAACAGGTGGCTTCAGCTGGGATGTTACATACAACACAGTTTGGGACGAAAAGACCTTACAATTTAATTCCTGGGTTACTATCAATAACACTTCTGGCAAAGCATTTAACGATGTGAATTTAAAGCTTATCGCAGGTGATATCAACCAGGTTTATTCTGGTTATTATAAAGAAAGAAAGGGATTAATCAGCTATACTGCAGGTATGGCACAAGAAGAATTAGCTCCTTCTTTTGATGAAAAGGCCTTTCACGACTTCCATATGTATACCCTAGACCAAAAGGTCTCCTTTGCTAATAATCAGACAAAACAACTAGAACTGTATCCTTCCAAAAACATTAAAGCATATTCTGAATATGAATATCCCACCTATGCCACTAAGATTAAAAGTATGATCAAATTCAAAAATACTGCAGAAAACGGTGCCGGAATGCCTCTTCCCAAAGGAATCATAAAGGTCTATAAACAAGATAGCGATGGCAATCTGGAATTTATTGGCGAGGACAGCATTAACCACACCTCTAAAAATGAAGAGGTATCTATAAATACCGGAACCCCTTTTGACTTAATTGCTTCTACCCGTCTGAAAGAACAAACACAAATCTCCAAATATATCACCGAAAGTCTCATCCAAGTAACTTTAAGGAATAATTCGGATACCAACAAAACTATTAAAGTAACTCACCAGCTCTCCCCTAATACCCGCATCGTGGAAGCCGATTATAAATACACTAAAGATAATAACGATAAAGTTACTTTCAGCATCGATGTCGCACCCGATAAAGAAATTGTTTGGACTTTCAGACAACGCAGCGAGTAAAAAAACATACGGAGTTTTACTATGCGCACAAAAATTTTCACTAACCTGGTTGGATTACATAGGGAAATGCTAAAATTGATCGGCGAGGTATCTGCCCTAACAGATAGCCCTCTGGCTTTGGAAGATGCCATAGATGATGTTTGGCACCCCAAATGTGATGTATTTCAAACCGATACACAATGGGTTGTTATCGCAGAAATGGCTGGAATAGAAAAAGAAGATATCAACATATCCATTTCTCCAGAATACATCAGGATAAGCGGAACACGCCTCTTTCCTAATTGCAATTCAATCCTCTGCTACTATAATATGGAGATCGAAACCGGCAAATTCGACCGCAGAATCTTCTTCCCGGATATCAGCATTGATAAAGAGAACCCCAAAATAAGCTACATAAATGGCATTTTAAGAATCGCTTTTAACCTGGCACCTGTAGTGGAAAGAATCATCCCTGTTCAGTAACCGTTTATCCTGTTGTCGCTGAATATGTTACTACTTCGCTATTGCTTCTTCCTCTAACACCACTCCTCCTCCTCCCGTCCTCAACCCGTCGTTGAGGAGGAGAGAAGGACGAGTGGTTGAGAAAAGAAGGACGGGTGGTTTGCTGGGGAATATAGGTCTCGTTTTGTTTTGACTCTAAACCGATCCTTTTTTGTGTTGAAACGAGATTGGTATAGCAACAGTATAATTTATCACCTGCCTTTTCCTGGCAAAGCTGACTCGTTTTGCTTTTGACTCTAAACCGATCCTTTTTTGTGTTGAAACGAGATTGGTAAGGCAACAATATATTTATTCCCCCGCCTTTTCCTGTCAAAGCTGACTCGTTTTGGCTTTGACTCTAAACCGATCCTTTTTTATATTGAAACGAGATTTACATAGCAACAGTATAATTTATCACCTGCCCTTTCCTGACAAAGCTG
>DJGX01000050.1:0-244 GCA_002432865.1 Cloacimonetes bacterium UBA5835 | reverse complement strand
TCATTGCAGAGCATCTTCCAACCGGTGAAAAAAAAACTTCACCACAATATTGTTACCGTACAAATGAAGAGTTCATTCGTTAATGTGTTGATCTGGAAGAAGTTGTTGTTTGGGTGGTTGTGTTCTCTGTTCTTGTTTTAACTCTCAATTTTGAAGTTGGTAAAATAGCCAAAATGCAGTTGCCAGAAAAAAAATGAGAGGAAACTGGTAATTAAGCTGGCAGGGGCAAAATTGAAAGTCAAAA
>DJGX01000009.1 GCA_002432865.1 Cloacimonetes bacterium UBA5835 | reverse complement strand
AAATGCTGGAATAGAATCTTTGTCTTGACAATTGGGAGCATATTGATAGACTAGTTCATATGTAGATTTGAACCTTGGAGTAAAAAGAATGAAAGTTAACTCAAAAAAGCTAGAAAAGTATCTCCGTTACTTCTTTATCATTTTAACCTCAATTATGCTTGGTTATAATTTTTATATGTTGCAGTGGGAAACCTTTTGGTCTGCAGTAATGACTTTGCTATTATTTATATTACCGACGATTTTGGAGAAGAGGATTGCTATAAGGATTCCTCCATCATTACAGATAGTAATATTATTATTCATTTTTGCTTCTATGTATTTAGGAGAAATTCATGGTTATTTTTATCGTTATCGTTGGTGGGACCGCATGCTTCATAGTGCTTCAGCTGTGATTTTGAGTTATTCAGGTTTTATTTTAATTTTTACATTGAATAAAGACAATCAAGTAGATATTAAATTAAGTCCGAAATTTATGGCGCTTTTTAGCTTTTGTTTTGGTTTAATGGTTTGTACTTTATGGGAGATATTTGAATATGGAGTGGATTGCATTTTTGGTGTTGATATGCAAAAAGCGCGGAATTTAGAGTTGATTTATGGAACTTTTGATACGCGTTTAGGTGTTAAAGATACGATGAAGGATTTAATAGTTGATACTATAGGTGCCTTAGTAGTATCTCTGATTGGTTATTTTCATTTGAAAAGAAAAAAGGATGAGGATTCGGCTTTTTGGTCACTTCATAGGCAGTTTATGAAAGATAATCCCGAGCTTTTCGGATTAGTGGAAACAAAGGATTGAACAGCTATTGAGTATGATGATTTAGTAATCAACAACTCTCTTTTTCCCACATAGTATAAAACTTTTATGAACTTACTAAATATTAAGTTAGAGAATCCTATAAATCAGTATAATTCTATTTATATCAGAGTTACTTTCCTGGTATATCTATTTTCTTTGAAGGGGTAGAAACTGTAATTCGTATTTGTTTTTTAGATGGTTACCACTAAAGTCCGTTGTTTCCGAAGTAATAATAAGTATATGTGATTTGTAATTTTCCAGTTCTTTGGTGGGCTGAAAACGATGGATCCGTTCTGTTCCCGACAAGTGTTTAATAGGTATTTCCTGATTTGAGCAGAGCAATTTGGCTTTAACATTTGAGGAAGGGATAATTTCATTAAAGTGAATTTCCAGAACAGGTGTAAGTGTATTTACTGATGCACCGTTACGAGGATTAGTATAAGTGATTTTGGGAGCCAAGGTATCAGGCAATGGTTTAGCTTGAAATTTGGCTTCCAACTTGTCCTTAATATTGTTTTTATTATCTTTAACCTGAGTAAGAATCAGCTGATATTCAGTGCTATCCATTTTAGCTGTTAGAAGGTTAATTATATTTCCTTCAATCAGTTGATGTGCTATATGTAAAGGATTATCTTTGGAATATATGCTAATGTCTTTAATATCAGTAATATCCTTGCTTAATACGATTTGCAATTCACGGCTACTATTAACATTAATCTTGTTTATTCTTGCCAAGGTTGTATCACTGTAAGTCATTGATATATTCATATTTGCTAAAGGAGAGCCATCAGATATCCCTTCATAAAATGGCTCAACACCGAAATCGTAACGACCATTTTGATTTTTATCGATATAGGATCGCAAGATATGTTTCTGTGGATTCAAATTATCAATAGCGTAAGCTCCACCTCGAATAACATTACTTATGACTAAAAGAGAATCAAGAGAAAGAACAGTCACTTCCAAAGGCAAACCTTTGTCGGTTGGTTCTTCATATTCAATAATACCCGCGATACGATTAGTGGCTAATTTCCCATTGCGAAAGATAAGGGTTTGATTATTCACTAAAGAATTACCATATATATCTTTAAGACGCTTAGTTAAAGTAATGAAGTAATTTGTATTTGCCCTTAATGGCTCGTTTAAACGGATTTTAAGATTTGATTTATCCAAAGTGATTTTTTTATTTTGTACAGGGGGATAGATATAGATAGAATTGGCCAATGAGTTTTTATCCATTGGTTTAGAAAAGGATATTTCAATAACTCCTGAAGAAATATCACCAAATTCAATAGGAGAAGTAGCAAGAACTGTTGGCTTTTCAATATCCTGGGGTCCTCCCGTTGGGCTCTTTTTATTTCCACATCCACTTATAATAACCATTAATATAAGCAAATAGCATAGACGAGATAATGCTTTACTCAAGTTCATATATCTTATCCTTTTGTGCTATAATATATTTACCGATAATATCAAATTCTACATTTACCATTTCGCCGGGTTTTATAGTATTTAGATTTGTATGTTCAAGAGTGTGACCTATTATAGCTACACTAAAATACTCATTGCGAATTTCAGCTATAGTTAAACTAACTCCATTAAGAGCAATTGAGCCTTGAGGAACGATCAGTTCTTTTTTCCTAAAAGGAAATTCAAAACGCAGATAAGAAGTTCCTTCAATTATTAAATGTGAGATTAGTCGTAATTCTCTATCGATGTGACCTTGAACAAAGTGTCCATTCAAGCGAGAAGTAATCGTTAAAGCTCTTTCCAGATTCAGTAATTTATTTATACTCCAATTTTTAGCAGTGGTTTTTTGGATTGTTTCGTTCATAATTTCCACGGTAAATGTTCTATTATCCAATTTGACGATCGTTAAGCAAATTCCATCACAAGCAATGCTAGAACCAATTTCTATATCATTAAATATTGCAGGTTTGGAAATAGATATCAGTTTTTTCCTGCCAAAATGTTGAATGCTGATAATTTTTTCTGTAGCTTCGATGATTCCGGTAAACATACTACTGTACTATGTATCTACGTTTCCAGGCATTAGATAAAGTATTCAAGTTACTATATTCCAAGTCTCCTCCAAAAGGAATACCTGTAGAAAGTCGGGTAATATTGATTTCTTTATCTTTAAGCAATTCCCAAAGATAATGGATAGTTGCTTCACCTTCAGCTGAAGGTTTTAAAGCCAAGATTATTTCAGTTGGATGAAGGGTTAGGATGCGTTCCATAAGTTGCTGTGAATTTATTTGTTCTGGTCCATATCCATCCAGAGGTGAAAGAAGATGACCCAAAACAAAATATCTTCCTTTATATTCGTTCATTCCTTCCAAAATTTGAATATCTGAGCTATTTTCTACTACGCATAAATGGCTATCCAATCTTTCAACAGAAGTACAATAAGGGCAGGGATCGCTTTCCGAAAGCATATTGCACTTACTGCAAGTTTTAAAGCTTTCTACTGTAGTTATAATGGTCTCAGCCAAGTTTAAGGCAAAATTTTTATCTTGCGAAACCATAAACCAGGCAAGACGCTGAGCTGTTTTTCGTCCGATTCCGGGAAAACGGTTTAGAGTTTGAATTAATTTTTCAAAATTTTCGGAAAAGAGCATCTAATTTAAGCCTGGAATTTTAATACCACTGGTGAGTTGGCTCATAGCATTATTGGTTGCCTCACTCACCTTAGTGAGAACTTCCTGAATTGCAGCAGTAACAAGGTCTTCCAGCATTTCTACATCTTCAGGATCTACAACCTGAGGATCTATTTTTAAGGAAACAATTTCATACTGGCCATTCATATTCACTGTTACCATTCCTCCACCTGAAGAAGCAGAAAATACAGTATTTTGCAGTTCTTCCTGCTGTTTCATCATTTCAGCCTGCATCTTTTGGGCTTGTTTCATTAATTGTTGCATATTTTTTCCACCGGGAAGCATATCAATCTCCTTATCTTATGGTTTTGTTCTCATTCTTTTTATTATGTTTATTCGTCAAGAAAAACATTTCCTGCCGGAACTAGTTATTATAGATTACGCAGCTGGCACAGAAAAAAAGGGAATAAGGACAAAGATAGGAAAGAGATTTGTACTGATTAATATAGTCGACATAGATAAAATTGTAATCTTCACTAAAGAAAGAAGGTTTACATCCTGCTTATATACTAGCCGTGGAGTTGCCGTGGGACAATTGGGTAAACTCCCTAATAGTTCTACCTCAGCTCTATCATAGCTAACTAAGCTATAATAATCCAGAACAATGATCTCGTTCCCAAACATTACCCAAAGAGAGTAATCAATTCAATGGCTATGATAACTTACTTAATAAGCTTATAAAGTTAGGATGGTTGAAGATTATTAAACTATCTTGTTTTTTTTAAATTCTGCACGAATAGGAAGTTATTATCCATATTTTACCAATAGCATTATTATATTTGAACAGATTTTAGCAGATCGAGATAAGCAAAAGAATATGTGGATTAAATGGATTGTAACGGATTTATACAGATTTGAATTTTTCTAAACAATCTCTTTCCAAGCTAATTACTAAGACTAATTTTCAGTATTGGCTTCACTTTTTCTCTTATTTATCCGCTTGAAGAAATGCTTTGAATCGCCCCATTGGTCGTAACCAATTGTCTCACCGATGGCATATATATGTTTTTCCAGTTCATTTTGAAATTGGATAGCAGTTTCATTAAGTCCCGGTTTACCTTCATATAGTTGATAACCCGCTCTATATTTGGTATCCGTGATATTTGGCATTAAAACATTTGCTCCTGCTTTAAGACCTAATTCTCTTCCTTCTGGGTGGATGGCTTGGAGTGCAGTTGTTGAAGCTATATTTACATCTTTTAATGCTATACGGCAAACAGCGATCATTTTCAACCCCATATTCAATGATTCAATAGGGTTAAAACTATCTATCAAATATTTGAAAGGAGTGTTATGATGTGGAATAAAAGGTCCCATTCCCAGCATATCGATGTTCTCATCATAGAAGAAAAGAATATCGTTAGCTAAATCTTCAATAGTTTGCCCCGGCAGACCTGTCATTACTCCAGTTCCAACTTGATAACCACACTGTCTTAAGAGATGCAAACAATTCAGGCGGTGTTCAAAATTGTGATCAGCAGGATGCAAATCTTGATATAGTTTTCGGTTTGAAGTTTCTATGCGTAATAAGTAACGATGAGCTCCGGCTTCAAACCATTGCTGATAAACATCTAATTCCTGCTCTCCCAGCGAAAGGGTTATACCAAGTTGATTATCCGAAAGTTCCTTTACGCTTTTTACTAGTTTGGTGATAAATTCTATCCAGGGTTTATCTTCTCGTTCTCCTGCCTGGATAACAATTGAACCATAATGGAAATCTAAACATAGTTTGGCTTCTTCAATTGCTTCTTCGAGACTGATCTGATAACGATTAACTTCTTTATTTCCACTGCGAATTCCACAATAATAACAATTCTTTGAACAGATATTACTGAGCTCAATTAGTCCTCGTAAATAAACACTGGTTCCAACATACTTTTTTTTTATCTCGTAAGCTTTTTTATATAAAGCTGCAAGATTCTCTTCTCCTCTTGTAGAGAGAAGCTCTATTAAATCCTTTTTATCTGGTCGCATATTTTTTCCTTTTTACAATATATAGTAATCCATCTTTGTCTTTTGGCAAGTAAAGGATACTGATTCCACCGAAAACATTAAAGCAACTATGATTTTCATATCGTATTGTTGTACAGACACATATTAGCATCTATCCTCCTCTTTTTCATATCCTACTAAAAAAGTTCTTGACAAGCAAGCGAAATCAATTATATTGGTATGTGAATACTTACTAACATAAGGAAATTTAAATGGAACTTACAGTCAGGCAGAAAGATATCTTGAAAGCAGCCATAGCCATTATTGCGAATCAAGGTTATGAAAAACTAACCATCAAAAATTTAGCAACTAAAATCGGAGTAACTGAAGCTGCTTTATACAGGCATTTTAAGAGTAAACGAGAAATCGTAACAATGATTTTGAGTTATTTTGAGGAATTATCCAATCGTGTTCTGAATGAAATTTGTGAATCAAACAATGCTCCTCTGGACAACATTAGAAAATTTGTAGAAGACAGATATATTCTTTTTAGCAAAAATCCTGATTTGGCTAAAGTTATGTTTTCGGAGGAATTATTTAAGAATGACCCAACTTTTAAAGGTCAGTTTCAGTGTATTATGCATAAACATAAACAGGCAATGGAAAGTTATCTTATTCAGGCACAAAAAGATGGAAACATAAAAAAAGATATATCGTCTATTCAGTTATTTAGAATCATTATTGGTTCTATGAGGTTTACCGTAACTCAGTGGAATTTATCTGATGGTGCTTTTGACCTTCAAAAAGATGGCTCTGATTTATTTGAGTCCATAATAAAACTAATAAGAATAAAAGAAGAAGATAGATAGCAGGATAAAAAAATAAGGAGGAGAAAATGCAAAACCGAACTTGGCAGGAAATAGAACCCAAAGTAAATGCCAATGGCATTAAGGGAACGAAAATTTATGAGGCGCCCGAAGGAGAAATAGTTCATCTATACTTAGCTCCTGGGTCACATTTGAAGAAACATATCACTCCAGTTAATGTAGCTTTTTATGTTCTGGAAGGAACAGCTACTTTGGAAATTGGAGAAGAAAAACAAAGTTTTCCTAAGGATACTTTAATTGAAAGTCCGAAAAATATTCCCCACGGTGTTATTAACGAAGGGAATAGTGTCTTAAGATTACTCGTGATAAAAATGCCAAAACCATAAAAAGGAGAAAATGAAATGAGTATGTTTTGTTATCAATGTCAAGAAACCGCACGCAATCTTGGTTGCACTGTTCGCGGCGTATGTGGAAAAAGTGAAACTCTTGCCAATTTGTTTGATCTCTTAATATTTGGACTAAAGGGTCTTGCTTATGCCTCAGTTCACCTTCAAGAAAAAGGTAGATATTATCCTGAAGATTCTATTTTTGTGATGGGTGCCCTATTTAAAACTATAACTAACACAAATTGGGATGAAGATAGTATTCGGGACACAATTGAACAGACATTAGCTTTGCGCGATAAACGCAAAAAAGAGCTATGTGATTTGATGGGCGGAAAATGTGATACCTGTCCAGAAGCGGTAACCTTTCAGCTAAAAAGAGAAGAATATGATGAATTTGCCAAAAAAGTTGGCGTGCTGAAAACTGAGAATGAGGATATCCGTTCTTTGCGGGAAACAATTATTTACGGACTGAAAGGAATTTGTGCTTATGGAGAACATTCTGCTGTTTTGGGTTATCAGGATGATGAGGTGAATAAATTCGTTATGAAAGCTTTGGCAGCAACTTTGGATGATAATTTAACTGTTGATCAGCTAATCCAATTAGTTTTGAAGACAGGCGAAAATGCTGTTAAAATAATGGCTAAATTGGATGAAGCAAATACGAAAACCTATGGTAGTCCTGAGCCCACCAAAGTTAAGCTGGGTGTAAATAATAACCCTGGTATTTTGGTTAGTGGTCATGATCTGAAAGACCTGGAAGAATTGTTACAACAAACTGAAGGAAAGGGTGTGGATGTTTACACTCACGGAGAAATGCTTCCAGCTCATTATTATCCAGCATTTAAACAATACAAACATTTTATTGGCAACTATGGAGGTTCTTGGTGGCATCAATTGGAGGAATTTGAAAGTTTCAACGGAGCCATTTTAATGACTACTAACTGCCTGGTGCCTTTACGCAAAGAAAACACTTATCTGGATAGATTGTTTACAACCGGTATGGTAAATTATCCAAATGCCGTTCACATCCCCGAAAGAGAAGATGGCAAAGCAAAAGATTTTACGCCTATAATTGAACGAGCTCTTAAATGCCAACCTCCGAAAGAAATTGAAACCGGTGAAATTATTGGTGGTTTTGCTCACGACACAGTTTTAGGACTGGCAGATAAAATTATTGAAGCGGTTAAAAGTGGAGCCATAAAACGCTTTGTAGTTATGGCTGGATGCGATGGAAGAATGCCCAGCCGTAAATATTTTACCGAAGTGGCGGAAAAACTTCCTAAAGATGCTGTTATCCTAACTGCCGGATGTGCCAAATATCGTTATATAAAACTTCCTTTGGGTGATATTAACGGAATTCCAAGAGTTTTGGATGCTGGACAGTGTAATGATTCCTATTCTTTGGCAGTTATCGCACTGAAACTAAAAGAAGCATTTGGACTGGATGATGTAAATAAACTTCCTCTCTCATTTGATATTGCTTGGTATGAACAAAAAGCTGTGGCAGTGCTTTTAGCGCTATTATATTTAGGATTCAAAAATATTAGATTGGGTCCAACACTACCTGGTTTTCTTTCTCCCAATGTAGCAAATGTACTAACTGAGACATTTGGTTTACATAGAACCACTGATGCTGATAGTGATATTGCAGCAATGTTTTCATAGAAATCTCATATCCTAAAAATAAGCTCCCTGCTATAGAGTAGGGAGCTTATTTGTTTTAAGTAATTGTGATGGTTATTAATCTTATAATCCATATGTTCATTTTAACTTAAAAGTGAGACATTATGGTTATGTCCACTATAAAGCATAACCAGATCTCAATTTTATTCGTATTATCGTTATGCATACTATCTATGTTTATGAAAAAATGAATACAAAGATCCAAATAACACAATATTTAATAGGTGGGGACCAAGATTGATTTTGTCACCCTCTGGGGCCGTTTCACAATAAATAAAACTCCTTTTTTAGCCGATTTTGGATATATAAAATGTACTCTCAGAGAAGACCATTTAATACAATGGCTTATATGAACTGTCTTACAACAGTATTTTGTTTCGGGGCAGCTCCATATAGAAATCAATAAAAATGAGCAAATCTACTATTTCGGAACGCTTCTTGCTTTATTTATAGACATACTAACAGGCAGGGGAGGAAATTGATGCCTAAGAGTTATATGATAGTAATAGCGATTATTGCAGTGCTAATGCTAAGTTCCTGTGCAAAACGCAACACGGAATACCAGGAAGAAGATTGGCTTACCCTTGAACGTGCTCTACCTATTGTTGGCAACCCATTGGATATCAAGATTGACGATAATTATATATATGTAGCTCAGGATCAAGGTGGAATTTCCAGAATCAACCGTTCTAATTATCAAGTAAATTGGATAACTGAATTTTGGGCTTCAGATGGCAGCCAAAAGGTTTTAGGTAGGATCAAAAAAATTGCTGTTGTACCCGAACGTAAGTTTATGTTCTTAGTGGATACAGAAGCTACAGATGCTATCAGGGCGATTGATATCAGTGATGATGATTCCCTTATCTATGTTCATGATTTTACAGGGGGCACTGGTAATATAAAAGACCTGGATGGCTTTACTATTGTTGATGTTCCATTTGCTCAGGGAACATATAAAATGGTTTGTGCTTATTGTGGTTCAAATAGCTTTAGATATGATTATTATGACGGAACGATCTTCAATAATAATGTTTTTACAGTTTCTCCTGGAATTGCATCGGGTTTTAAACTGACTGATAATTACATTTATGTAACTGCAGAACAACTTGGTTTATACATTTATGATCGAAACGACCGTCATCTGGTAGGAAAAATTCATTTAAACGGAGAAGCACAGAAAGTTGAGCTCTGTGGTAATGTTGCTTATGTAGCAAGCCGTCAAAGTGGTTTACATACTGTGGATGTTTATAATCCTGCAGCTCCTGTATTGCTTTCTACATTTGATACATCTGGTTATGCAACTTCTTTGGCTATTTCAGGAAACAAACTTGCCGTATCCTCTGGTGGCGGAGGAGTATATTTATTTGATATCAGCATTCCTTCTCAGCCGAAATTGATTCAACATTTAACCTCTTGCGGATATACCAATACTGTTAAATTTATGGATGATAGGTTGGTCGTTGGAGCAAGGGATCAGGGAATACTTATATATAAGATAAAATAGTTTATTAAGGCGACTAAACAATGATTTTGGAGAACCTGAAGTTAAAAAAGCTAACTTCGGGTTCTCTTACTTTAAATAAAGAAAGGAATAAAAATGAATGAAAGCAACTAAAGTATTAACACTATTATTCGTATGTATGGTCAATGTACTATTGGCGGAATCGGTTGTTTCTGGTGAACGACCGTTGAAAGTGATAGCTCAAAATTCTGGCATCATAACACTCCAATTGCAGGTTCCAGAACTACAGATTGAAAATACAGGAACAGGTGAATTTAAAGCACTAAATATGGATGATGCGGGTTTCACAGCAGAAACTGGCTACCCTGAACTACCAGTTTTTTCCACTTGGATTGCAATTCCTCCAAAAGGGGATATAGAAGTTAAAGTGACCAGTGGAGATTACATAATCAAAAAAGGTGTAGTTCCTAAACCTGTTTACATTAATGAAAACCAAGAAGCTACATTGGAATATAATAGAGCTGCTTATCGCAGTTCTACTTTATATCCTTCAAGCACTTATAATTATAGTCAACCCCAGATTATTCGCGATTTTAGGGTTGTGCAGATTTCATTAAATCCTGTCCAATATTTGGCAGACACGCAGGAACTGAAAATATATAAAAATATGGAAGTGAAAATTGAGATAACAGATAAACCGGGAATCAATGAAATGGATGGTTACAGTGGTTATTCATATGCCTTCACCAATATTTATAAATCTATGATAAGTAATTTTGAATATTATCGAGATGCTTCAATGGCACCACAATCAGCCAGGATCTTATTGATTTACGGTAATAATACTGATGCTGTCTTTCTTGCTAAGCTGAATGAATTTGTCGTCTGGAAAAAGCAAAAGGGATATGAAGTTAATGTTGCAAGTACAGTCCAAACTGGTGGTGCATCCAATCAAGCTATTCACAATTATATTCAGACGCAATATAATGATCTTGCTACTCGTCCTGATTATGTTATTCTTGTAGGTGATACTAACGGGAGTTATGCTATTCCTACTTTTACGGAACAATTTTCCTCTTACTCTGGTAAAGGAGATTATCCATATACTTTTTTAGCTGGTAACGATTATCTGGGAGATGTTTTCATTGGGAGAATTTCAGCTGAAAATATCAGCCAACTAGATGTACTATTTAATAAAATTTATGCAGTAGAGAAGAATATTAATGTAACTGGAGCAGCAGCTTCTTGGTTGAATAAAATGTTGTTGATTGGTGATCCCAGTCACAGTGGTATTTCCACCATATATATAAACAAATTCATCAAGGAAATGGCAAGCAGGGCAAATCCTAATTATACTTTCATGGAGAATTATTCCAGTGGTTTTTCTACTTATATTAATAGCAATATTAATCAGGGAGTAGGTTTTTTCAATTATCGAGGGTATATTGGAATGAGCGGTTGGGATCCTTCCGGGAGTTTAATAAACGGAAGCAGGCTACCGCATGCTACAATTTTAACCTGCAGTACTGGAAATTTTGAAAATGACACTGCTACAACTGAACAATTTATTCGCTTAGGAACTTCCGTAGCTTTGGCGGGAGCAATTACTGCTATTGGAATGTCGACCAGTGGAACTCATACTTCTTTTAATAATTGTCTTACTGCGGGAATTTATGACGGCATATTTACTTATGGTATGCGCAGTATGGGTGAAGCATTACTTAATGCAAAGCTCTATATTAAACAAGTTTATGGTTCTACTTTAGATAATTACGCAAACTATTTTTCCCATTGGTGTAATCTAATGGGTGATCCAACAGTGGAGGTCTTTACACAAATACCAGATCAATTTAATGTAATTTGTGAAGATGTTCTTCCTTTGGGTAGCAATATTTTGGATGTAGAAGTTACGAATCCTTTGGGAGAAGCTGTAGAAGGGGCATGTGTTACATTATATAGTGCATCTCAAAATTTAATAATCGGGAAAGGATTCACTGATATAGATGGCAATGCTAATATAATTATATCGGGTGGAATGTTAAACGAATTAACAGTTACAGTTTCCAAACATAATTTCAAACCAATGCAAAAGATTGTAACTATCGATCCAGATGGTTCTTTGGTCTATTTAAACAAAATTATAATTGATAATGGTAGTGCTGGAAGCACTGGAAATGGCGATAGTTTTGCCTCAGCGGGAGAAACAATAGCCTTAAATCTAGAGATTAAGAACACTACTTTATCTACTATTTCTGCTACTACAGCAACCATATCATCTAATGATCCATATATAACAATTATTACTAATCAATCCAGTTTTAACGAGATTGAGAGCAATGGCTCTCTTTGGTCAAATTCTGCTTTTGTGTTTAGCATCCATAATAATATACCTGCTCAACACAATGTGCGATTTAATGTTCAATTGACCACTGCAGCTGATGATGTATACTCTTTTGATCTCTTTGTTACCGGTTATAATGCTTTATTGACTGTTAACAATTATACAATTACATCAGGAACCAACAATATTCTTGATCCGGGTGAAAGTGCTTTCCTGAATATAACAATAAAGAACAATTCTGTTGCTCCGATTTATGATGTTTACGCGGAGTTAGTGTCGTTGAACGATTTGGTCTCGGTTATAGATTCTGATTCCTATGTTGGTTTTATTTCAGGAAATAGTTTGGGAAGCACTATGGAAAATATGGAAATATTTGCCAGACCTTTACTTATCGCTGGGATGCAAATACCTATGCGTTTGCATTTATATAATGACAGTGGTTTTGAGCAATATGCTGATTTTAATATTCCTATCGGTCAAGTTAGTTCTCATACTCCTTTAGGTCCAGATACTTATGGCTATTTTATCTATGATTCAACTGATATCGCTTATGTTGATTGCCCCAGTTATGAATGGATTGAAATAAATCCAAGTTTAGGAGGAGCGGGAACCAAGATTACTACTTTTTCAGATCCTGGAAGTTCCAGTGATGAAGGTGATCAAGTAGGAGCAGTTGCTCTACAGGAAATAAATTTACCTTTTGCCTTTAGTTTTTATGGAATTGAATATGATCAAATTACTGTTTGTGTAAATGGCTTTATTGTGATGGGTAGAACTGAAAATGCAGAATTTCGTAATTATCATCTTCCCGGTGGATATGGGCCTGCACCAATGCTTGCACCTTTTTGGGATGATCTGTGTTTGATTAATGATGCTGGTATATATAAATATTATGATAGCCAAAATCATCTATTTATAATTGAATATGACAAGATGCGTAATGGATACGATCGCTCCACTCAAGAAACATTCCAAGTGATATTTTATGATCCAATATACTATCCAACCTCGTTAGGAGATGGAAAAGTAAAATTTCAATATAAGGATTTTAATAATGTAGATGTTGGCCAGGGAGGTTATAGTCCTACGCATGGGAATTATTGTACAATAGGAATCAAAGATCATACAAATACTACTGGGCTAGAATATTCTTTTAACAATCAATATGCTAATGCATCTGCTCCCATAACGGATTCTTTTGCTTTACTTATTACAACAGCTCCAGTGCTTCATGAAAATCCATATCTCGTACTTAATGAGTTAATTATTGATGATTCCAACCATAATCAGATTGCAGAACCAGGAGAAACCATAGAGTTGGGAGTAAAGTTAATGAATATTGGTTTAAATCCAGCAACCCAGGTTCAGGTATCTGCAACCTGTGAAGATGAATTTGCAGAACTGATTAATAATTATACTACCTATGGTAATATTCAGAGTGATTCTATAGCTGTAAATCGAATTCCACTCAGTCTACATATAGATCCAAATTGTCCCAATGGAGCTGAGATTATTGTAAATTTGCATATCAGTATTTCAGGTTTCTTCTGGGATTATTCTGTATCCATAGTTGTTCGTAAACCTACTCTCCAAATATGCGGTATATATATGAATGACGGTATAGAGGGTAACGGCAATGGTCAAGTAGATCCAGGAGAAACACTTGATTTAATTATCAATATTGAAAATGGTTCGCCAGTTTCAGCTACCAACATATCCAGTACTTTAACCTCTATTTCACAATATGTATCTATCCAAAACAGTACCTATATTATGTCTGCAATACCTGCTGGAGACATAAAGCAATCAGTCTATCGGCTGATTATTTCGCCGGATGTTTTTGTTGGCAATAATCTAACTTTATACTTAAATATGCTAGCAGATCAGATTGATGTACAGAATGAACAAATAGTTTTAAGCGTAGGCACTACAGGAATGAATGCTAATTTTGAAACCAATAATGGAAACTTTGTTCCCAATCCTGCCAACAACAGTTGGGAATGGGGTGAATCAATTGTTGCAGGAGCACATTCTGGTACGAAAGTATGGGGAACGCGTTTAAATAGTGATTATCCATCTTATGCTAATTATACTCTTACAACTCCCTCAGTGTATATCGGCTCCAATTTTATGCTTGAATTCTGGCACTATTATAATTGCGAAGCAAATTACGATGGAGGGAATGTTAAAATATCAACTAATGGAGGCTCAACCTGGAATTTACTTACTCCTGAGGGTGGATATCCTGCTAGTAATTTAAGCGTTTTAAACGGACCTGGTTATTGTGGAAACAGCAATGGATGGATAATAGCACGCTTTAACTTGTCAAATTATGCTAATCAGAATGTCCAATTCCGTTTTACTTTTGCCAGTGATACTTCTATTAATGGACCTGGTTGGTTTATTGATGATGTGCGGACTACTGGATATGTTGAATTTGCCAGTAAGGTTTCGGGAACCGTTAGTAGTAGCAATTCTGATATCGATTATAGCAACATTGAAGTTCGAAATTCTGCTTCTTTGTCTACCAATCCTGATTCCCAGGGTAGTTATTCCATTTATCTGCCTCTGGGCACACAATCTTTATGGGCAGAAGGTAAAGGATATAAAAATTCCGAGGTTGCTAATCTGGTTATGGCTAGTAGTACTCCTTGGCTTCAACAGGATTTCTATCTGGGATATTTAGCTCCGGTTATAGGGCTTTCGTACAGTGTGGCAGATAGTATATTTACCTTAAATTGGAATCCACCCGTAGAACCTGAATATCCACTAATAAGCTATGAAATTCATCAGAAAATAAATGCAGGTGCTTTTGATACAGTAGCATATTCTTCTGAACCAATCTACACAGAAACGATGAGAGAATTGGGGACAGACTATTATTACTATATTGTTTGCGTTTATGCTGATGGTAATAGTATACCATCAGATACTTTACACTATAGATATGTAGTAAGTGGAGAAGATATAGTTAATCCTGTTCTGGTAACCAAATTGCTGAATAATTATCCCAATCCCTTCAATCCAGAAACAACAATCAGATTTACTCTGAAGGAAACAGCTCCTGCTAAACTCTATGTATATAATATTAAGGGTCAATTGGTTAAAAAACTTGTGGATAAGGTTCTCCCTTCAGGAATGCATCAAATTGTCTGGAATGGGAAAGATAATAATAATTGTAATGTTGCCTCAGGAATGTATTTCTATAGATTGGAAAGTGCTAATTATACCTGTGTGAAAAAAATGCTGCTTTTAAAATAAACATCCTTCAATAAGTCAGGAGTCTAAAAGTCTTTTGATAACTCTGGTTTTTACACCAATGACTTATAAAACCTTTAGGACTCCTGACTTCTAACTACTATTATAGAGTGAAATTCTACAATATTTAAGGTCAACGATCATCAGTATTGCCTATAATTTAGTAGTTGCTTCATTACTGGTGTTTAAGAGAACAACTGAGTTAAACTGATGCTTATGAATAAATACTACTCCTATTAGCGAGGAAAACGGTATCAGTAAAAGCTTATGATTCTTTAACTCTCTCATACTGCTACTCGGGAGGGTTACAATATTAATTACAATAAAATTATTTGTAAGATACCCAAAATGCTTTGTGGAAGAAGACAAGAGAAAACTGATTATCAATTTTACTTGACGAATCAGCTAACTTAAAGCTGTTTGCAATCAAGATTCAAAAAAGGTGAAGAACGAATGATGAAATATGATGTAATTATCATTGGGGCTGGTCCTGCCGGTTTAAGTGCAGCCATTTACAGTGCGCGAAGCGGATTAAAAACAGCAGTTTTCGAAAGAGGCTTGATTGGCGGTCAGATAAATGTTACAGAAGAAGTTGAAAATTATCCTGGATTTCCAGAAGCTCTAAGTGGTTATGAGCTTACAGAAAGAATGCATCGTCAAGCAGAGCATTTTGGAACAGAATTTAAAGATGAAGAAGTTACAGCTCTGGGAATGGAAGGTCTTTGTAAAATAGTGGAAACTTCAGATAACAAATATCGTGCCAGAGCCGTTATATTTTGCACAGGAGCTTATCCGCGTCGTCTAAATGTTCCCGGTGAAGAAAAATTTACAGGCCGTGGAGTTTCTTATTGTGCTACTTGCGATGGAGCTTTATATAGAGATAAAATTGTAGCTGTTATTGGAGGGGGTGATTCTGCTATTGAAGAAGGTATTTTCCTCACTCATTTCGCCAAAAAAGTTGTAGTGATCCACAGACGAGATGAACTTCGTGCTCAAAAAATCATTCAAGAACGAGCATTTAAAAATCCCAAGATGGAGTTTGTCTGGAATAGCGTTGTTCAAGAGATTCGAGGAGAGAATAAAGTGCAAGAATTAGAAGTATACAATCGGAAAACCAATACTGTAAGTGTTATTCCTGTTGACGGGGTCTTTATCTACGTAGGTATTTTACCAAATAACAAGTTAATGGAATCTCGCATTGATCTTGATAGTGCAGGTTTTGCTCTAACTGATGATTTTATGCATACGAATGTTCCGGGAGTTTATGCTGCTGGAGATATTCGTAAGAAAGTACTACGCCAAGTTGTAACAGCGACCAGTGATGGAGCCATAGCTGGTTGGAGTGCTGAAAAATGGATAACTGAAAATTATGATGCCATTCAGTTATAATAAAGGACAGAAAGTGCTAAGCAGTAAAGAAATTCGCCAACAATTCATTGATTTTTTCCTTAGTAAAGATCATATTTTTATTCCTTCATCATCTGTAATTCCGGAAGATGATCCAACCCTCCTTTTTGCCAATGCAGGAATGAATCAATTCAAGAGTATTTTCTTAGGACAGAAGGAAATAACCATCAAAAGGGCTGTTAATAGCCAAAAGTGTATTCGTGCTGGTGGAAAACATAACGACCTGGAAACAGTAGGAAAAGATGGTTACCATCACACTTTTTTTGAAATGCTTGGTAACTGGAGTTTTGGGGATTACTATAAAAAAGAAGCTATTTCTTGGGCATGGGAGCTGCTAACTGAGATTTGGAATATTCCCAAAGATAAGCTCTATGCTACTGTTTATTTAACAGATACAGAAGCTTTTGAACTATGGAAACAGGAAACGGATATTGACCCAACTCATATAAGCTATTTTGAAGATAAGGATAATTTTTGGGAAATGGGGGAGACAGGTCCTTGCGGTCCCTGTTCGGAAATTCACATTGACCGGGGAATTGAGCATTGCACGATGCAAAATGTTCAGGGGCATATTTGCCAAATAAATGGCAATTGCTCTCGTTTTATTGAATTATGGAATCTGGTTTTTATTCAATACAACCGCGAAGCAGATAACACTTTAACTCCCTTAAAAAACAAATTTGTAGATACAGGTGCTGGATTTGAACGCTTAACTCAGGTTTTGCAGGATAAAAATAGTAACTATGAAACTGATCTCTTTATGCCTATAATCAATAGAATTGAAGAGCTTTCTGGTGTTCAGTATACAATTGAACAGGGAATGCCTCATAGAGTTATTGCAGATCATATTCGCTGTCTCTGTTTTGCCTTAAGCGATGGAGGTTTCCCTTCCAATGAAGGAAGGGGTTATGTTTTAAGAAGAATTTTAAGAAGAGCTGCCAGATATGGTCGATTACTTGGTTTTGCCGAACCTTTTTTGCATTTACTGGTGCCTATTGTAATTGAACAGATGGCACATCACTTTCGCGAACTGAGTGGGAAAGAAGATTATATCAAAATGGTGATCAAGGCAGAAGAAGAACGCTTTAACAGAACTTTGGATACCGGCTTGGAAAAATTCAATGAAATAACTAAGAAACTTGCTGGAGATATTATATCCGGTTCCGATGCCTTCACTTTGTATGATACATATGGTTTTCCCTTAGATTTAACCGCTATTT
This sequence comes from Cloacimonetes bacterium UBA5835, assembly GCA_002432865.1. GTDB lineage: Bacteria > Cloacimonadota > Cloacimonadia > Cloacimonadales > Cloacimonadaceae > Cloacimonas. Next base: position 239,016 of record DJGX01000009.1, on the reverse strand, counting down.
TAGCTGAAGAGAAGGGCTTGAAGATAGATTATCAAGGTTTTGATAAAGAAATGCAAGAACAGAAAGATCGTGCCCGTAAAGCCAGTAAATTTACTTTACAGACAAGTAACGAAGATTGGATTGAGTTGGCAGAAAATCATCCTACTGAATTTGTTGGATATACTGAAACTAAAATTAAAACCAATATTCAATGTTATGCAGTTCAAGAAAAGGGTTTAATTTTAATTCAACTTGCTGAAACTCCCTTTTATGCAGAATCTGGTGGACAGGTTTCTGATACAGGGAGAATATATAATGATGGCTTTGAAGTTGTAATAAACAATGTGCGCAAGCAGGATGACAAAATAGTTCATTATGGGAAGCTGATAAGAGGAACTATAAACAGTGAACCTGTTACTGCTGAAGTATCCATTGAAAGACGAAAATGTACAGCTCGAAATCATACTGCTACTCATCTGTTACATAGAGCTTTAAGAGAAGTTTTAGGAGAGCATACTGTCCAAAAAGGTTCTTTAGTTCATCCCGATTATCTACGTTTTGATTTTGCACATTTTAAGGCACTAACTTTTGAAGAAATTAGAAAAGTAGAAGATATCGTAAATAATGCTATTTTGGATAACCGAAAAGTAATAACAACTATTCAGAATATAGAAGAAGCAAAAAATGAAGGAGCAATAGCTCTTTTTGGAGAAAAATACAACAACATAGTAAGAGTTGTATGTGTAGAGGATTTCTCCAAAGAATTATGTGGTGGAACACATATTTCCTTTACGGGTGAAATTGGTTTATTTAAAATTACCTCCGAAAGCTCTTCTGCAGCTGGGATAAGACGCATTGAAGCGATAACAGGAACAACCTCTTTAAAATGGGTTCAGGATTTGCAAGATAAGCTAAATCATCTTGCAACAATGCTAAATACACCTATTAAAAAATTGGAAAATAAATTGGATGCAACTTTAGAACAAATTAACTCTTTAGAAAAGGAAATAAAAGAACTAAAAAACAAAGAAGGGGAAAAATTAGTTCTGGAATTGCTATCCAAAGCAAGAACTCAAGAGAACTATTCACTAATTATAGAACAGACTTCTTTTGCCAATCCTGATGAGCTGAAACAGTTTGCTGAACAGCTAAAAAGTAATATGAAAAGCACTATTGCCGTTATCTTTAATCTATACCAAAATAAACTGAATATTCTCTGTGTAGTTAGTTCCGACTTGATTCCAAAGTATAATGCAGGAAAAATTGTAGCTATACTAGCTAGTGAATTAAATGGAAAGGGTGGGGGAAGAGCTGATCTGGCAATGGCTGGAGGAAAAGATACAGCTAAACTTAGTCTCGTAAAAGAAAAGGTACCTGAACTAATTAGTTCCATATAAATGAATATACTTATTCTGCGGCTATCTTCAATGGGTGATATTATTCTCACTCAACCGATATGTGCTTTGTTACAAAAAAGCTATCCGGGTTGCAATATAGATTATCTTTGCAAAGAGTCATTTATCGAGCTTCCAGAAATGTTTGATCCTCCTGTAAATCCTATTGTTTATCAAAAGACGCTGAAATTTCATTTATGGCTTTTCAAGAGTAAGTATGATATAGTTATCGATTTGCATAACAAGTTTGCTACCTATCTGATTATGCTTTTTATTAAGGCTTCCCAGAAAGTGCACTATTGCAAAAAACGCAAGTTCAGACAGCGGATAGTGAAAGGTGATAAAAAGCTAAAAATTGATAGCACGGTTTCTCTTTATGCCTCTGCTTTAACGAAACTAGGAATTAAACAACCCTGGTCCTATCCTCGTTTACAGATTAGCAGTTTGAAGCTATCAAATTCCATATATCCTACAAATCAAGATTGCAAAGATATCAAACCAATTAAAATTGCTGTTTTCCCTGGTGCTAATCACTTTACAAAAAGGTATCCAGTTCTTTCTTGGATTCAATTAATAAATTCTAATCCTCAATATTGTTTTACTCTTTTTGGTTCAACAATGGATAAAGATATCTGTGATAATATCAGAAAGCACTGTCCTGGAAACTGTATCAATAAATGTTCCATAATGTCTTTGTCTGAATTGTATAGAGAACTATCTACCTTTCAAGTAATTATCAGTGGTGATACCGGCCCAATGCATTTAGCAGCAACTTTGAATAAACCGCAAATATCTATTTTTGGAGGAACTCATCCTCGTTTGGGTTTCAGACCTTTAAATGATAAAGCAATAGTTTTGTGTGCTGATTTACCTTGCCAACCTTGTTCTCTTCATGGAAGAGTAAAATGTCCTGAAGGTCACTTCAATTGTATGAATTCAATTAATCCTGCACTTCTTAGTTCTGCAATAAAGAAAGCGTTATCTTCCTGATCCTTAGTAATCTACAATATAAAACCTATGCTCATTAATAAGTGATTTCGTAGCGAAATTGAAAGCAAAAAAGCAGTGGCTTTATGCGCAACTACTTTCAAATATAATTACAAAATTGTATTAAGCAGGTGCTCTTAATTTTTTATAAAGTTGTGAAACGCTTATTAATTGGACACCCATATCATCCATTTGAGCCAAAAATTTCTGCAAGGCAACCAATTTCTCGCGATTGTGACAATGGGTAATAATCACGATCGGTTCATTTCTGCCTTTATATTTTGCCAAACCTTCAATTTTATTGATTATCGTTTTATCACTATTATCGGGAACATCCAAAAATATATCTCTCTTAGCGGTAATCAATCCTAAATTTTCTGCAGCAGTGTAAGTAGTACTTTTATTGGTAGTTGCGCTATCCAGAAAAAATATTCCCAATTCATTCAATTCATCCAGAACTATACTCATCGTAGCAATGTCTGATGTTACTTCACTGCCCATATGATTATTGGCTGCAATGGCATTAGGAATTTGAGCATAGAAATCCTGTAGTAAATCTGCTATGGCAAATTTATCCATTCCATTCTTTATGAATCTCTTTCCGGGATTAGCTTTATGATCAATTGCTTGCATAGGAATGTGTATTAAAACTTGATGACCTGTCTTATCTGCAAGACGAGCAACTGTTTGAGTATGAGGTAAATCTGGTAAAATAGCAAAAGCTATTTCTTTGGGAAGGGAAGTGAAATCTTCCAGTAATTTTCCTGAATATTGACCAAAATCATCAATAATTATAGCTATAGGAGGCATATTATCTGATTTAGACCAAGTGTATTTATAGGATTTAATTTTAGTAATATCCGGAGAAGAGGTAGTTTTCTCTTGATCCTGATTCTCTATTTTTTCAGTATTACTTTCTGGATGTTCAGCTTCGGATTTTTCTATAGTTGGTTCTGTCTTTGGTTTACTATTGCAACTAAATAACACTATGCTAAACACCAAGATAACTATTAGGAGTGTCTTTTCCAAGTTACTTTATCTCCAGTTTGAATATTATATTTTTTAACTGTTCCGGCATTAACTTCCAAAACAAATTTATGAGTAAAATTGGGGGTAATTCTTTCTTCACTGAAGGGGACTGTATTTTCGTAGATATAGTTTATAGTACCATCTGAAGCTATAAATAGCATATCTAAAGGTAGATATGTATCCTGCATCCAAAATTCATAGATATCTGGATATTCAAAAATAAACAGCATACCTTGATTTTCACCAAGCTGATCTCTGAATTTTAATCCTCGCATCAGCTCTTCTTCCTTTTCTACAATTTCAATTGAGAATGTAGCTTTAACAGTTCCCATAGGATTAGATATGTTCAAAGTTCCATCTTGGCGAAATTCAATTTTACTGGATGGTTCTTTTTTTTGAGGCTCTGCTCTTTTACAACCGAATAGTATACATAAAACACAGATCAACCAAACCGAGAGTATTAATTTTCGCATTTATATCGTACTATTTAGATAGCAGCATTTTACGAGTTTGCTGATAGTTTGGAGTGTTTAGTCGATAAAGATAAACTCCAGAACTAACTTCTTTGCCTCTATCATCTAAACCGTTCCAAACGACACTGTGTTTTCCAGAGGATAAAACGCCAGAAACTAACCGACGAATAAGCTGTCCTTTAAGGTTATAGATGTTTAAAGTAACAGGTGTATTGTTTTCAGCAAGATCAAAATGCAGAGTAGTTTCGGGATTAAAAGGATTGGGGTTATTCTGGAAAAGGTAAGTAAACGGTTTTGGTAAATCAGAACCATCAATAGCATCACTCAAATTAACATATTGAGAACCTGCTACTCCATTAACTGTATAGTATAAAGTAAAGTTCTGCGGATTGGTTCCTAAAATTATATATAAAGAATCCTGATCAATTGCGTAACCGGCAAACCCGTAAGAACCATCATTATTATTAACTGCTTGCACGAAAGGATGGTTAAAAGTGATTCCCTGATGCAAAACCTGATTAATAGTATTCGGAGCGGTAGAAACTACTAGGGATTTCAGCTGATCGATATCATCAAAATGCAAGTTTAGTTTGTTGTTCTCATAAGTAGCATTCATAATTGGAATAGTCACTTGTTCTGGAATTCCAGATGTAGCAGGTAAAATATAATCCGGTTCATAGATGTATTTACAAAGCAAATAACTATCGAAAGAATCAATACTACCATTATTGTCTACATCAGCATTAGTAATTCTGAAAGTATCCCAGGGTCTTGGATCAAGCTCTATAATAGGATCAAGACCAATTGCATATTCATTGATTGCAGCTATATCCTGTATATTTATTCTACCGTCGATAGTTACATCACCATATATAGGTATATTGGTATTTATCCCTGTCATTGCTATATCATCTATATAAATGCCATCAGCTGTTTGAGACCAATCACTTTGGATTCTGAATCGTAAGTATACTTGACCGTTAGTATAGTTCGAAAGAGAATAGTTCTTATTTACCCAGCTGCTTATTATTCCCGTAAAACTATCCAAAGCAGTCCAATTTGTACTATTAGCCGAAACCTCTAAATGCACATAATCATAACTGCTTTCCAATTCATATTTACAGCGGAATGAAAGAACAGGATTAATGATTCCGCTGAGGGAAACAGGATTAGTTAATGTAACACTGCGATTTTGCATATTACTGTAATTACCAGAAGGAGAATCGGTCAACACATTGGATCCTTCGTAGTTCATAATTCCCCAGTTTCCAGTGGCCGTCCAGTTTCCAAGTCCATTCTCAAAATCTTCGCAAAAAACAGGATTTTGCATAATAATGATATTACGGTAATCATTCTGTCTTATTTGAATATCCTGAACAATTTTTGTATAACCCGCAGCAGAAATACTTAGCTGATAATCACCTTCATAAATGGAAAAAGAAAATAAGCCCTGAGTATCAGTCTGAACAGTAATTTGAGGATCACTATTAAGTATTATATTTGCTCCGCTTACAGGATTACCTTGCAGGTTGCGAAGTTGACCTTGAAAGTTAGTAATCATAGCAGGGTGCAAAGTGAAGTTTTGTGTAACTGATCCACTTTGAGGTACTGTTACAGTAACAGTTTCAGGAATAAAACTATTAGCTGAGGCAGTTATTTGATAAGTGCCAGGTAGCAACAAGCGATGATAATCTCCAACGGGAAGGTCTGTATGCTCAAGTTTGGAATTTCCTCCAACCGTAATTGTGGCTGCTATTGGGGTTCCTAACGAATTAGTTACAATTCCGGAAACCCCTCTTTGAGCAAATTCTAAATATTTCAGTATTGCTTCTTCATTATCTGCCCAATATGAATCAAGCGTTGAAGCAGCAGGCCATTTGTTAGTTCCAATTTCGGCAGTTAATTCGATGCAATCTGTATAATGATAATTCCAATCCTGCATACTTCCTGTAATTACATACCAAGCAGCTCCATTTGTTATTCCGTGAGTGAATTCAGTGCTATTATACATAGGCAAATTTTCACGAGCATAAGTTAGTGCCATTTCAGTAAGTAAATCATTATCTGGCGTTAAAGCATAAGTATAATCCCAAGGATAATTAACTACTAAAGCACCACCGTGAAAGTTTATTGATAAATCAAAATCGTGAGCATTGCTAAAATCCATTACTGCGATTGTTTCTACTGCCCAAGATTCTGAATCTGGATGTTGAACTCCTGTAGGCATAGGGAAATTCCTGTTCAAATCAATCCCGTTGGCATTATAACGACTTACTGCAGCATAACCATCTGGATTGAGCATTGGGTTTATCCATATTTCAGTGTTATTTACGATATTGGTTATCCTGGGGTCAATCCCATATTGAGAGGTGAGCAATTGAATAAGACGAATAAGCATATCGTAACCAACAACTTCATCTCCATGAATACTGCTAATATATTTCAGCTCCGGTTCGTTTTCATCGACCATAACATTATCACTTATTTTCATCATCAACAAAGGTCTATTTTGAACGCTGGATCCAAATTGTACCAGTTGACAGATATTAGGATATTGAGCAGCTATTTGTTGCATAAAATTTTGGTATTCTGTTAAAGTATAATAAGCATAGCGGCCATCCAGATCCCCTTTTTTCAGTCCTTTAAAATACTCATCAGCAGGATTGGGTAGTAATTCCGTAATTATCCCTGCAGCTGTAATTTTATCTCTTTCTGAATCATTACGAACCTCGATATGGATTACTCCTGTTTGCAGATTTACATAATCGATGCTAACTTTCAACTCATTAAGCTTTTTGATATCTGATTGCAAATTCCAGCTTTGAATTCGCAAAGGATAAGCAAAAATGGAAGCAGCTATGATTATCAGTCCAAAAGTTAAAGCTATTTTTTTCATTATTTTTAATCCTTGTATAATGAAGAATTATTTTCATATATTACAGCATAAATTATGCCATATTGGTTGGTTATATAGATAAAAAGCCAGGCAAACAATGTCACATAACTGGAAAAGCTTAATGCTGCTTCATTCCTGATCTGACATAGTTCACTTGCAGTTATTGCATTGCGCCTGGCTAATTCCATGAAATTTAGGATATTCATTCTGTCAATTAAAAATACAATCTCAAAGTAGTGGATAAACGCCAATCTGCAGCTTCGGAACATTGTTTAACCATCTTAAAGAACTTATTTGCACTAAAGTTATGAAAACTTACCGAATCTATATTCTCAAAATTATCAATGAAGGGAGCAAGCTTAAATTCGATTAGGGAATTATTATTAAAAAGGCAAGCAGAATTTAAATTAAAAGTTAATTCCTTCCAGGTACCCCAAGTATATTGAGGAGAGAGAGTCCAGTATAAATTTTTTATGTCGTGCCTGAAATCAATACTTGCAGTCCACCTTCTGTTTTTAGTTTGCAGTTCATAATAGGATTGTTTTTGTTGAGCGTATTGATTTTCTTCGTATGCAAAGCCCAGATCAATCATAAAAGCATTTTCTGGACTATTGCGAAAAGGAAGTTCTAGCCAACGCGGATCTAAAGTTCGAGCAATTAAAGGAAAAGTATCGAACACCAGATTATATTGATAGCCCAATTGACGGTAAAGAGTATTATTTTTACCAGTATTGTATATATAATCACTATAATCTGCTCTTATTTGATATGTCTGGAAAAAAGCTATCCTGTCTCCAATCAGAAACTTGCATTCCGGAAACATAGTCCAGCTGCTTATCTCTTTATTGTTTGCCGATAGCAAAGAATCTATATACACATCTTTACTAAAGCTGTAACCAAACCAGTTTCCTAAAACTACTCGTTCGTGCCAATAATGTTTCCAGCCAAATCGTAAGTTATGGGTTAGCAGGTCATTATCCCATTGGTTATCATCTTCGGGGAATTTGATTATTTGCAAATTAACAAAATAAGCAGCAATTAATGAATCCCCTTCACTGTATTCCCAATTTATCCTGCTACCAATATGTCTATTATCTGTTTGCCTTGTATTCAAATCATAGTAATAGTCCTTAATAGCATAAGTATGAGCAAGATCGCTTTGCCACGAAACTTTTTGCGAAATCTGATAATCTAAGTGTAGCTGTGCCTGATTATAGTGATCAGTATTATTACGAATTTTACTTTTACTGTAGCTTGTTTGCCTTAAACTGTAATTATCCCGTATTTCCAATTGAACACGGTCTTCAGGAGAATATTGTAGATTTCCAGAGATATCAAAATTCCAGCGTAACTGATTATCCGATAGCTGATAATTACTACGAATTTCATTTTGTTCCGGAGCCGCTAGAACATAGATATCTTCGCTATGATAATTATAATTTGCCAGGCAGGCAAAATTCAGATAATTTCCGTAATAATTATAGTTCGCTCCCAAATTAGCATAGTCAAAGGATTCCCAATCCATTCTTTTGCGTTCTGCATTTGCTGATATACCTGCTATGGAATTTAAAATATAGTTAGAATAACTTGCATTGGAACCAAACCAATATCCCTCGCTGGAAAGAGAATAGCCATTCACATAACGGTCTTGTTCATTTCTTAATATACCTTTGCTGAAAATGCCAATATTTAAGCTGTCCACAGGACTGTAATTTATATGATAACCCAAAATAGCAGTTTTATTTACATAAGCAGCAGGTTCCAAATCGCTATTATCATAAAAGGTTTGATAATCCGAACTAATAGTATGCATAAAGTGTTTACTCATTAATTCCAAACCTACATTCAAATCTGCATTTTTGGCTTCCTGATTAAAGTTTAACCGATTTTCTATGTTGCTTTTGCTGTTAATTACTAATGAAGTTTTAGCTGTAGGATAAAATCTATACTGTAAAGCATTTTCTATGCTGAGAACTTGTTGGCTGGAATATACTGTCCAGTCCAATCCCTGAGTTTGAGCTTTCCAATATGGACTACAAAGAAGAAACAAGCTCAGAAAGAAGAATAAAATCCTTTTCTTCAAGCTCTTCTCCTCTTTGGCGAAAGTTGATTTGCGACAAATTCTCCAGTTCTTTGGTTTTTTCTTTTCCCAAAACAGGGATAAAATTGTTGGCTAGTGTTTTTCTGCGATGGGCAAAAGCCGCGTCTATAATGTTGTTAAAACTTTCTGGATATTTAATTATGGGTTTATCGGTTCGAGGGAGTAATAGAATAACTGTTGAATCTACTTTTGGCACAGGATTGAACTTCTCTTTATTTACCTGTATTTTGCTATAAATATCATAAACCAAATGCAATCGAATAGTTAAAGGAGAATAATGTTTGCTGTGGGATTGGGCACAAAGTCGCTGAGCAACTTCTTTTTGAACCATAAGCACAATTCGGGAAAAGAATTTAGAATGCTTTTCTAACAGTGCTAAAAGCGGACTGGTTATTTGATAAGGGATATTGGCTATCAACTTTAAGGGGTATCCATCTTGTTGAATTAAGGAATCCCAATTCGCCTGCAGGATATCTGTACTTTCCAGAACAAATCTCCCCTGATAATGTTCAGAAAGGTATTTCTGCAAGCGTTTATCAAGTTCGAAAGCTCTCAATTGAACATTCCAGGATAGAATTTCATCGGTTAATATACCTGTCCCGGGTCCAATTTCCCAAACTTTATCACCTTTATGTAAATCTCCCAAAGCTACAATTTCGCTTGCGATTGTTTTATCGATTAAAAAATTCTGCCCGAGCGCTTTAAGAGCTTTCATTAAAGAGAAAAAATCGCTTTCGTTCTAATTTTACAAATTCAAAACGAAAGCGAAAACAAGAGATTACGCGCTTAATTTTTTAGCAGCCACACTTTTACAGGTTTTGCAAACCTTATATGTCTTCTCACCAACTTTAACTTCATTAAGTAGTTTTATACCGGTTCGATGACATACAGGGCATTCACCTCTTCCAGAATTAGGAAGTTTTTTTATTCCTTTGCCACGATTATTTTTCGCCATTATATTCTCCTTATGGGTTAATATACTAATTTTTAAAACCATATCTGAAAAAGGTGACTTTTCAGTCAATGCTTTTTTCCGGGAGTCAGAAATCTCTTGTATCTATGACATTTTCCCTTTTTATTATTTTATAAGCTCAAAGTGCTAAGGATGATATTAGCTAATTGGCCTATAACAATTTATAGCCGGAATAAGAACATATATGGTAACAACTTACAATTGTAATGAGCCCTCACTGCCAAACAAATTATCGGGAAAATACTAGTTTCGAATGGCAGCGAGGACTCCTTGCTTTTAATGAGAACATCATTCATTCAGTTCATCGTTTAAGCTCAAAAGTATCATCTATACTCAATACGAATTCAACCAATAACTGCACAGCATTATCCAAATCAGCAAGAGAGATAATCTCATTAGGAGTATGCATATACCGATTCGGAATACTAAGTATGGCTGTTGCGGTTCCTTGTCTGGAGGCAAAAACAGCATCAGCATCTGTTCCAGTTCGGGAAGGGGAAATTTCTATCTGAAGTGGAATATTATGTTCTTTTGCTAATTCTGTCAGTTTTTTGTTTATCGCAGGATGCAAAGCAGAACCCAAACAGAGTACGGGTCCTTTACCCAAAGAAACATCACCGTAAATGTGTTTATCCACTCCAGGAATATCAGAAGTGAAGGTTACATCTACAGCAACAGCAATATCAGGATCAATCCGATAAGCACTTGTTATAGCACCTCGCATAGTTGTTTCTTCCCCAACAGAGGAAACAGCATAATAATCTGCTTTTATATCTTTTTCCCAAAGTTCTTTCATAACTGCAGAAGCTATATAAACACCTACTTTGTTATCGGTGGCTTTACTTACAATCAGTTCTTCATTCAGTTCCTCGATTTGTGAGCTGAAAGTTATAGTATCTCCAATAGAAACAAGGTTTTGGGCATCTTCTTTGTTTCTAGCACCGATATCTATCCAGAGGTCTTCTAATTTCAATTTTGAAGGTTCATCACTATTGCGTAATAAATGAATTGGCTTTTTTCCAATAATACCATGTACTATGTTATCGTTATGATGAATATCTACTCTTAAACCAGGAAGCATATTTACATCGAAACCGCCTAATGCTTTAACATAAATAAAGCCGCTTTCATCAATGTAATTTACCATAAATCCGATTTCATCAGCGTGACCTATAATCATTATTTTATGTTTACCACTGCCTTTTTTATGAGCAATCAGATTACCATTGATATCGATAGTTATATCTTCACAGTAATTTGAAAGATAAGCATTGGTTAGAACTTGAGCAGGTGTTTCAAAACCAGAAGGACTGTGGGTTTGCAACAGATCAAACAGGTATTTTTTATTTTCGCTGTTCATTTATGTACCTTAGCAGTTATTAGCTTCCTCATCCGCAAAGGGATTGAGGGCTTTTTTTATTACCGGTTTTTCGTGCGGGATTAAACAGAGAAACTTTAGGGTTTCTTTTCCTACATTTTTAAAAGTATGTGTTAAATTGGGCTCTACGAAAATAGCGTCATCTGTGCTGAATGCCATTTCTCCCCTTTCTGTAACTATTGCACCATTTCCGGAAAGGCAATAAACCTCATGTTCCCATTCGTGTTGATGAAAGGGGGTATGTCCTCCGGGTTCAATTTCAAACATACGCATTGCAAAAGTAGGAGCACCATCTTTTTGAGCAATAAGCCAACGGATTTGTGCGCCTTTAGCTCCCTCTGCATCTACGGGTTCCAGTTCCGCCTCATCGTAATGAATAACTTTCATTTTTTCCTCCTTAAGGATTTGTGTGTTTTATAGATAAACTAAAGCGAAAAGCCAAAAAACCAAATACTTAAGTAATTACTTTTGGGTAAGCAATTACCATAAGATCTTGCTCTATTTTACGATAGCTGATATCGCTTAGTAAAATTGCCTGATTAATATTACTTAGCCCCAAATTCGGGAATGGACTTTTTGTCCCTCCCAAAATTTTGGCTCCATAGATAAAGATGAATTTATCGATCAAATTATCTTCTAAAAAAGCTTCAGCCAAACCACTACCCGTTTCCAATAAAATGCTGTAAAAATTCATATTATGCAGCATATTTAACACTTCTGATAAATTAAAATGACCATTCTCACAATCCAAACCATGAATTACTGCCCCTGTTTGTCTTAGTACTTTTGCCTTGTCAGTTTTTAGCATTGAATTTGAGCAGATAATTAAACCGGGAAATTCGGATAGAGAGTTAATAAATCTGGAGGAAACAGGAATTTTTAGGTAAGGATCTAAAACAACTCTTAGTGGTTGTTTTGGGTTCCCAGGTAGGCGAGCATTCAGCAGAGGATCATCAGCAAGAATAGTTTTTATTCCTGTTAATATAACATCATTTTCACTACGCAATTTATGAACATATTTTCTGGCTTTTTCACCAGTTATCCATTTTGAAGAGCCATCCCCGGCAGCATATTTTCCATCCAACGAAAGAGCCGTTTTTAAAGTTACAAAGGGTCTCCCTTTTTCAATATGACATAGGTAATATTCCAGCTGCTTTTTTATTTTATCTTCGTGAAATCCGCAGTGAACCTTGATCCCTGCATTTTTTAGCATTGCTATTCCATTTCCAGAAACTATGGGATTGGGATCAGGAATTCCTATATAAACTTCTTGAATGCCTGCCTCAATTATTGCTTTTGCACAAGGAGGAGTTTTCCCATAATGAGAGCAAGGTTCTAAAGTTACAAAAATAGTTGCACCTTCTGCTTCTTTGCCAGCATGTTTAATTGCTTGAATTTCAGAATGATCACCGCCATATTGTAAAGTCCAACCAATTGCTATCACCTTGTTATTTTTTACAATTACAGAACCTACAAAGGGATTGGGAGAGCATTTACCCCGTGCTTTTTCAGCCGCTTGAATTGCTAAATTAAAGTACTTATTTATTTCAAAATCAGTCACTTAAGTGTTCCAGATTCTTACGGGCAAGTTCAAAGGCAGGGTTCTTTTTAAGAATTTCTTGCCATAATTGCTTGGCATATTTGAATTCTCCATTACCTGCATAAGCAGCAGCCAAGTTATTTAGCACATTGGGATCGTCTGGAAGCATTTTTTGTAGCTCTAGCAGCCATACTTTTGCCTGCTCATAATCCCCTTTTGCTAAATAATGTGAACTTAAGTGCAAGTAAGGTTCCTGCCAATCATTATCCAAAGCAATGGAATTAAAAAAATCTACAGTTGCCTGATCAAGTTGTTTTACCATCTGCCAATATAATGCTCTGTAATAATATAGATCTGCGCAATCCGGATATATCTTTAAATTGGATTCTATCAAATCCCATGCAGTTGCATCATCTGCTTTTCCAATTGCTTCAGCTATATTGGAGTATAATTTATTTTGTTTAAAATACGCTTCGGGATTACCGGCTATGTTTTGTCGTATTTTCCAATCACCTTTAATGTTGCTAAGCACCAAAGTCCAATCCTGTTTATGATTAAGTTCCATATAAACAATAGCGCTAATTCCATCTTCGCCTAGTCCACTATATAACATACTGTATGTAGATATTTTACTAAACTGCGGAATAGACTTTATAATTTCTGTGTATCTTTCTGCTAAATCATATAGGGAACTTTCATTTATTGTATATTGGCGTAAGTTATCCCATTTAAGTTGGATTAGAGAATTCATCCATTTCCCGGCTATTGTCTCTGGATCTTCTTTTGAGGAAGTGGGGGAGAAGGGCAAATTCAATTTTTGCAACAGATAATCCATTGGAAAATATTGAGGATACTGAAAACCGCTTAGCCAACTTAACATTTCCTGCGGCGATTCAACAGCCATCTTTTCTGGGGTTATATTTTGCAGCATAGGATTTTCTCTACCAATCCAAAGATCAATATGTAGTTTTATCACATTTTCTGCTTCAGCTCTTGAATCAGCTTTGAATGCAGGAAAAGGATTACTGGCATCTCTTTTAGGAGAATAGGGACAACTATCTGGACAGTGGGTATCACATCTTGTTTCATTACAACATTGCCAGCAAATATTTTTTTTCTTACGCGGACATTGTCGCATAGCTCGTTCATTGTAACAGGATTGACAGCGGTTGCTCTTAAACAATTTCAACATTTATATCCGCTCCAAACAAGGTGGCATTTGCCTTTTAAAATTGGATTTCTCTATCATCTGTTTCACTTTTGCTATCGTCTTTTCTTCTGCATCCGGCTTTGGCAAACCCTCAGTAAGATATTTTAAGATGCTATCCAAAACAGGATATGTTATTCCCATTTCTGTTTCATCACTTTGCCCTGCCCATAAATCTGCTGTGGGTGTTTTTTGAATGATCTTATCTGGCAGACCAATTTCCCGGGCAATTTCCCACACCTCTGTTTTGTATAAATGAGCGATAGGCTCAAACGCACAAGCAGAATCGCCAAATTGCGTAAAATAACCCACCAAATATTCACTGCGATTACTTGTGCCAATCACTAAGGCATTATGTTTTGCTGCTTGATCATAAAGAATGTTCATTCGGATTCTTGCCATCCAATTACCTTTTCGTAAAGAGCTGGCATCGGGAGCATAATGCTCAAAATATTTTTCTACCAAATCATCTATCTTTATCGTTTGCAGGGGGATATCAAGGTGATTTGCCATTAATAAAGCATCTGCAGCACTTTCCGGATGGCTATTTCGATGAGGTAAATTATAGGCAATTACACATTTTTTGCCTATTGCCTGAACTGCCAACGCGGCAACTAAAGCGGAATCAATCCCACCCGATAAACCAATCAGCAGATTGGTAAATTTGGTATTTGCGCAATAATTTTGAATAAACGCAACTATTCGTTCAATTTCCTTTCTATAGTTCATCTTAGGTTTTACTCCTACTTTGCCATTTATCGATGCTAATTATCCTCTTTTTTTCAGCCCGCATTCGTCAAGCAATTTCTTGTTTCTGCCTGTATTTTCGTCTTTCAAACCACTCTTCTACCTTGTTCAATATAAACAGTACAGTAACACTTCCACCATATTTCTGTAACGCGATTAGAGAAGTGTTACGAAAGTGTGAGAGAGTTGTTAGGTAATCAACTAAGTTGCAATCACTTATCTATTATGGGTGGTAACAGACATAATTGATGGCTATTTATCTGCATATTATAGATCTAACTGTCTATGTCGTTATATTCAAGTTGAGAAGGTTGAGAGGGTAGCAATAGCTTATAAATTGAGAGAAAGGAAAATGTCTAAACGAAAAAAGATAGGAGAAAGTGTAAAAAATATTAGGGGAGATTAACCGATAAATATAACTGCAATAAAGAGTTGTCCAATTCTAAATATAAAAAACATCTGTGGGTTTCTGACGAAAAAAGATAGTTACATATAAAGAAGCTGAATAATCCATCCTGAAGTCATTTTATCAAATTTCCAGATACGCAAAATAACAATTACAGTGTAACAATTTTTTTCCCCTTTAAGTATGATAGATAATAACGACGGATTTTGAACCCAGCGAAAAAACAGTCCATTCTTTAAAAAACATAAGGTTCCCATATACAATATCAATTACCTTGTCTGCCAAATTTATTACTTCATAGTTTTATCTTTCATTCATTACGGTTTATTTTTGGGTAGGTTATCATTCTGATGTTTATTGTGACATTCTTGTTTTAACTCTCAATTTTGAAATAGATAAACCAGTTAATACGAGTATGCCTTACTGTAAATTTTAGGAAAAGTTACATTAGATCAATACATATCAAAATTGAAAGTCAAAACAAGCAGTTTTCAGATGCAACAATCTATCAGATTATATCTTTGCCTTAGAGAGTAAATAATTTATAAAAGCAGAACAAGCCACCAACATATATTTAGCATCAGTAAAATCTGGAATACAATCTACTCCATTAAGTTTACAATGTCTTATTCCTGTCTTATCATTCGAAGTATATCCATAGATTATTTTAAAGGCAGTACATAAACCAGAATCAATGTTTTCCTTTTTTTTTTAATTTGTCCAAAGCTTTACCTAATGTCGTCGTTTCTTTGGAATTATTGATTAATCTAGCTGTTGCTTCAACTGCAGAGATAGCTTCTTTTACAGTATTCACATAATCTCTATGTTCCTTATTGGCAAATATTTCAATAGCCCTTTTTAAATGATAATCTATTGCTTTTTTACCTGTGTTTGCTGCTTCCTCTATTGCATCTATTTCTTGCTGATTCGTAATCGGAATTATCTTGTTATCAATAAAACGATATGCAGAATTGTATATTTCAAAAACAGTATTTAATACCTTGATAAGTTCAGTTTTATTATTACCAAACATTGAAGTTAATTCTGATAGTTCAACATTATTAAGATAGAACTCAAGAAAATCATAAACTCTATACCAAGGTAAAGTATTATATTTCTCATAACATAGCTTCCTGATTTGATCATAATTAGAATTATAATAAACATTTACATCTTGCACATAAAAACCACACCAGATTTTACAATATAATGAATCTATATCATCTTCATCTTCAATTGATTTCTCAAATTCTACAAGAACATTATGGATAGTCATCTTTAAATCATCATCCATACTTTCAAATTGTAATGGCTTTTTGGGCTCATAGCCATATCTTTCTGAAAATGACATCTTAACCTCCTATATTAAAATATGTTATTTTCAGTTCATTAAATAATATATACCAGATTAACTCATTATAGTAAAGAAAACTGAACATTATTTCTCCGATGTATTGGTTATTAACTTGATGTCTGCTTCATTTAGACCATAAAGTTTATAAACAAGCGTGTCAATCATACTCGTCATACTTATATACCAATCCTCATTTTCAAAACAACTCTGATGAGATTTAATTCTATTGTCTAACTCAAAACTTAATCTAACAATATCCTTGTTTAATAATAAGCTATCTGGTATAGGTATATATTCAAATTTGTTTTTATGGAGTTCTCTTGTACCACCTTGTAATTCTGGGAAAGTAACTTTAATATAGTAAGAGATTAGTTTTGAATTAAACAAGGATGTTAATGTATATAGTAAAGTTTCTTCTCCAGTTAGAATATAGCACTTTGGATTTGGATAGAAATGCTTTTTGTCGTAAACAAAAGGTAGGTATTTAGTCATATTTGGATATATTATTTTGGGTTTGTTAAATTCATTATAATAAGAACATTTTCTTAGTTCCCACCAATAATCACCTTGATCATCTCTATAATATAATCCCTTTCCTTTTACTTTGACTATATTATTTTCTATTGCATCTCCTTTAGTTTTTAAATAATTATACACTGCTGGATAACACAATTTAATAAATTGTTCTGCATCTATGTTATCTGGTTTATTTTTATTTGTCCATCCGCTGGGAATAATTATCAGCCAAAGGCCAGCCCATTCATAATAATATTTATGAATATCTCTTCCCCGCAAAACAGGTTTTATGATTTCTATGGATTTAGGGTCTGCTTTACAGATTGCTTCTTTTGTGGGGTTATCAATAATAAATGCTTCATCGCAACCGGTTAAAACTCCTCTATAAATATTAACATCCCAGTCCTTAAGTGGTTTCCCTGCTTTTTCTATTTTGGTTTTTAAGTTCAAAATGCTATTATCTGCCAAAGTCCAGCAATTTACTTCCAGGGTCTTTTGCTGTAATGTTTGCATATTATTATACAGGAATTGAGATAGGTTTTCCGGTTTCAGGTCGGCAGGGATATTAACGAAATTAAATAAATGCTGTGGTTCAGGTTTGTCTTTAATAAACAAGATAATATTGGTATCCACAGTAGAGGATTTAAAAACCTGGTAACCACCGAAGTCAATTACTATTTGCAATTTTGTATTTTGTTTTAAAAATTGTCTTAATTTGGTACCGTATTTGGAACGGAGCCATTTATTGGAAGTGATAAAAGTGGCAATCCCGTTTTCGGATAATAGTTTATATGCCAATTCATAGAAATAGGTATATAGGTCGGAAGTAGAATTGAATATCTGGTAGCCGGATTTTGCCAGTAAATCTTTGTAAGTAATTTTTTCCTGTCTTACAAAAGGAGGATTGGCAATGACAATATTAAAATTCGTCAATCCGAACATAATGGTGGGATTAAAAAAAGGAGCTATAGAATTTACAGAATAAGGGTCCCAATTGGCAATATCTTCAGCTTCTTGAACAGGAAATGCTAATTTCTTCAGTTCTTCGGAAAATTCCATTCGGAGTTTATGCTCTTTTGCTTTAAGTTCAAGTTTGTCTTTTCGGTTACGAGTGCTGAAGTATTCTTTGTGTAATGCTTTTATTTCAGATATATAATTGTCTATAATGGTATTGAAGATATCCATTTGATTTTCCATTTTCAAGGGAATAAGGGAATTTGCGGCAACGAGGTTAGTTTCCAAATTGGGCAAAGCTCTAATTCCCAAATTCGGTTTTCCCTTTTTAGGATATTGATCTACCAGTAAAGAGATAAATAACCTAAGCTTGGCAATTTGAATAGCTATGGGTTGAATATCAATGCCATAGATACAATGCTCAATTAGAAAGAGTTTACGGCTGTAATCAAAATCAAATTCATCAAAGGTCTGTTCAATATCCTGAATGCTGTCTTTCAGTTTTTGGATGTTATTTTCCATAACTTTAGGGTCGTCAACAGTTTGTCTTATATTAGTGATAATTTTTTTGATATTATCAATTTGTTGTTGTTTCCATTTAGTATTATGGGGGTCTAATTTATGCAGGATATAAACGATTTTTAAAAGAAGGCCCATTAAAAAAGCTCCTGAACCACAAGCCGGGTCAATAACTTTCAGATTATCAATAGCGTTTATAAGTTTATTAACTTCTTCAGGATCAAATAGATGGTCTTCATCTGTATAGTAAAGAAGTAACCTTAGTTTTAATTCGCTGTCTTCCTTTTCTTCTTTTGTGCTATGAGGCAGTTCATTGATTAAATAAGCTATTAAAGATTCATCCACCATATAATCCACAATTTCACGCGGAGTATAAAATGAGCCGGTTTCGTGTCTGGCAGTTGTTTTTGTTTCGGGATTATAGGAAGCAAGTAAATTTTCAAAAACACGCCCTAATAATTCTGGATCAAGAGCAACTTCTTCTTCAATGGGTGTATTTTCGGCAACGGTAAATTTATAGCTATTTAAGATGCTAAATAAGCCCCGCACTTGATAGCTTTTATTTTGAGTTCCATATATCTCGTTTAAGTCAATATTCTGTTCATTGCCACTTAAGAATAATTCATCAGGAACTTTTAAAATATTATCGGGTCGGTCACTAAAACCATCAATGCGAATATAAGATTTTTGATTGTTATTTGTAATTTCAGTATCTAAACATTCAAACAGACCTCCATTTAAAAAGGGAATATTGGCAAAATATTCATCTATAACTTGTTCTGGATGATGGAAAAGGGACTCATAACGAAAGAGAGTATGCACATTGAAATCAGGATTCATATTGCTTATAATTTCGCGGCGAAATCTGCGGGAATTTACTTTGTCTTTATTCATTTCTGTATTTAGGGTAGCAAAGAAAAGGTTTTGCAGAATGGCTTTGTAATAAGCGGAATCATTAAAATCCTCAAACTTGATAATATTTCTTAGCTTTTGTGAATCAAAAAGCTCCTCAGGAATAAGACCTTTTTCTTTCATAAACCAAACAAAAATAAGACGAGTTAGCAATCTGATTAGACCGATGGAATTTCTTACTTCTTCATTTTCTTCATCACCTGCAGGGAAAACAACTTTCTTAATTGCCCAAAAATACCAATTGGACAGTTCTTTATAAAATCTTTTATTTAATTCATTAATATCCAAAGTAGCAGACCAGGCATTGTGTAATGTCTCAAAGTTGTAGATATTACCTTTTTCAGATAGTTTCTCTAAGGAAAGATCAGCTAAAATATCTATATGAGCTCTGTGGGTATCAGTTGTTTTGATATCCTTAATCATAGTTACTTTTTCTAAAACATCTCTTACCGTGTCTTTTAAGTTTTGTCTTCTATTAACCACTGCAATAGTAACAAAATTATTGTAGTGAAAGAGAATAATTAAAGGGATAGCATACTGCTTATTAATTTGCCGGGCTATATTTGCCAGCTGAGTTCTGGTATATTTATCCCCCTTAAGCTTAAGAGAAGCAAAAAGATAGGACTTTAGGTTAGCCGCTTGAAAATTTTGTTTGTTAATTCCAGGTATAGTTATTTGAGAATCTTGGTTAAAGTGGTTCTTCATTTCTTCATCGGTAATTTGGAAGAGCAGATAAAACTTATCCCAATCATCTTTTCTGGCTTTTGTAGGATCTATTTTATCGCCGCTAAAAGCGGCAAAATCGTCAAAACTGAAACTATTTAGTTCCGGTTGACGGTCACTAAAATAACCGAGAGTATTCCAAAAATTTAGAGCAGCGGAATAGGTATCTTTAATTCTAAAAAGAGACAAGGCATCAATAATTTTTTCTTTATCCATTATAATTCCTTTATTTGATAATCAACCAGGTGATTAGTTCAAAACTCTGTTCTTTTGATTTCTTGGGAATAAGAGCATCTCTATCTCCTTGCAATTGTTGATTGGTGCGTTTGTTCAAAGAATTTTTTATGTCTTCAATGGCTTTAATAAGCAAAGTGTTATATTTATCCATATTTTGTCCTTGTTGGGTTTCTTCATCAAAGAGATCACAAAGTTCCTTTATTGCCTCTTCTCTATCTTTGGTCAGCAATCTATAAATTTCCAAAATTTGTTTTACATTGGTGTAATGGTAACGGACAGTTCCATCCTCTCTAATATAAACAAGAAAATATGGCTGGAGGGGATTTAGTTTATTATATTCCGACCCATCTTCAAAATGCTTTAAACAAAAGATAATGCCGGGGCGGATAATTTGTTTTTGCTCATCAGATAAAGTATTATTTTTTAGCCAGAAAGTGTTTTCAGGGCTTGTAGTTATGGCATATAAACCCAATGGTGCATCGCGTAATTCAATTTCGTTTGCCTTTAAATAATTTAGCAGGTCTATTCTAAAATCATCCAAAGTAAAATCAGTTAAGCTTATGCTATCATCCATATCTTCCAGATCAATTACTTCTTCCTTTAACCGTTTTAGTTGTTTTGTTCTAAACTTCATATCGTTTTCTAACCAATTATCAATATCCTCATCCTTTAGGATATTATCAGCTCCAGTGGCAGTTAAATCTACCAAAGCCATTCTTGCTTCTACTCTATATTTCAGTTTTATGTATTTATCCAAATCGTCGGTGGGCCAGAAATTATGCATTTGGATTTTGGCATTGGGACCATTGATTCTGTCTATTCTGCCAAAGCGTTGAATGATGCGAACCGGATTCCAGTGAATATCATAATTTATTACATAATCGCAGTCCTGTAAATTCTGCCCTTCGGAAATGCAATCGGTAGCAATAATTATATCGATTTGTTTATCTTGAGGTAAGCTAAGAAATTTAACTCGTTTTTTGGCAATGGGAGCAAAACAGGTTAAAATGGAATTAAAATCATTTTTCATTCTAACAGGCATTTTGAAATTAGTTTTACAGGTTGTGCTTCCA
The DNA here is from genome assembly GCA_002432865.1 of Cloacimonetes bacterium UBA5835. Classification (GTDB taxonomy): domain Bacteria; phylum Cloacimonadota; class Cloacimonadia; order Cloacimonadales; family Cloacimonadaceae; genus Cloacimonas. Next base: position 217,618 of record DJGX01000009.1, on the reverse strand, counting down.
GTTATTAAAGCAGAATATAGCCCGAATTTATCATAAAGATATGAGGAAAGATTATCATAGAGGTAAATAGCTGTATCGGCAAAAGCAGTAAAAATGATAATCTTCTTATTATCAGGATTGATAGGATGTTTTATCTTATATTCTATAATTTCTTTCAGACGCTTAAGCTTAGCATCATTATCTGGCGTAACTTTTTCAGCTGTTTTATATAAAGCATTAAGCTGCTCTTTATCATTCTTCAGGGCAATTTTCCATTTATTTAGGTCTAAGTGTTCCAGTTTATATTTCAGTTTTTTGCCTACGGTAAATTCCTCTTCCTCTTCACTGTCTAATTCTTCTTCAGGGATAATTGTTTCCACATCAAAGGGATCAAGCTGTTCTTCTTTTTTAGTTGTTTCGTATTCTGCTATTTTTTGTTCCAGAGAATTTATCTTGTCCAAAGTCCGCTTCAGAGTTAATTGATAGGAATAAATACTACTTTCCAGGCGTTTTAGGAAATTGATTTTCATCATTTCTACCAGAAAATCTTCCCGCTGTTGCTGAGAAAATACTTTTACTTTACCTGTAATTTCATATTCAGGTCTAAATTCCTCTTTTACAAAATTGGAGGGCTTAAACAAGGAAAGTTTGTATTTCTGAATTGCTTCATTTACTTGATCATAAGAATAAAACTTTTGCGTGGTATCAATATCGGTGCTTTCGGAAAGAGGTTTAAGACGCGTAGGGAAGCTATTTTTATCTATATCGGAATAATAAGTTAAAATATGTTTGCGGCTGCGAGCTATGGTTAATTCATCCAGAAGCTTAAAAAATGAACTATCCAGAGCTAAAAATAGCTCCTTTGTATCTCGCTTGGTATCTTTAGATCTCTTTGCCCAATCCGTAAATTGAAGTTGCGCTAATCTAAAAGTATTAGAGATATTCTCAATTCCCATATTTTCCTTAAAGGCATAATCATTACCTTCTGAAATATAGTGGATTTGATTACGCAAATCTTTCAGATTGGTATTTACTGGTGTGGCTGAAAGCATCAAAACTTTGGTTTTCACTCCACTTTTAATAACTTTCTCTAATAGACACTTAGCTCGATTGTAAATAATCTCTCCGTTATCTACTTTTTCTTTGGGATTACCTCGCAAATTATGTGATTCATCAATAACTATCAAATCCCAGGCACCCCAGTTAAAAGTAGAAAGATTCAAATTATCAGCTTTGGAAAATCCGCTTGTTCTGGCTAAATCGGTATGGAAAGCAACTGTATAGCTAAACCTGTCATTTTTAAAAGGATTTGTATCATCTCCTTTGTGGGCTTGATATACTGTCCAATTATTCTGTAGTTTTTTGGGACAAAGTACTAAAACCCGGTAACCTAAAATCTCATAATATTTGATGATGGCTAATGCCTCGTAGGTTTTCCCCAAGCCAACACTATCAGCTATTATGCAACCCTGATATTTTTCCAGTTTATTGATAGCTCCTTTAACAGCATCTTTTTGAAAACTTTTAAGTTCATTCCAAATCTCGGAATCAAAAAAACCGGTTTTTTCTTTCAGTAAACCCTTGTCTTCCTGCTCTTCCAGAAATTTGGCAAAAATGTGATACAGGGTTTTATAATAGATGAAGAGAGGAGAATTATCCTCATAGAGTTTGGAAAGATATTTTAGAACCTCTTCTTTCACATTTTCTACTAAGCCGGTCTCATCATTCCATAATTCATCAAACCAATTAAGTAAATCTTCTCTGTCTCTATCACTATCTACTTCAATATTAAGTTCTATATTGGGGCTATTACCAAATCCAAGTCCATTAACAGTAAAATTGGAACTTCCCAAAATTGCCTTTTCATTGCCATTGGCGGACTTGATATGATACATTTTGCCATGCAGGAAGTTGGGCTTGACCATAGATTTGATTTCACATTTATCTTTAATCCAATTGGCACAATCAAAGGCAATCCGGCTTTGAGTAAGACGATTCTGAATAGGAATAATTAGTTTCTCATCTTCAATTTGAAATTGTTTCTTATCGGTCTTGGGGTCTATTTGTGAAATAAAGCGCGGTTCTCCAAACAGAAATCTTAAGCTCTGGATGTTATCCAGCTTGTTTTTCAAATGTTGATAGGCATAAATAGTAAAATATGCCGAGACAAAAGATAAAGAACATCCTTCACTTAAATGCTCATTGATAAAATTGCCAACTGTTCCCCGTTGGTGGTTATCTTTGATAGAACTTTGTATTACTTTACTCATACAGCTCCTGCCTTCTCTTTATCTCTTATTTTCTATTGATTAACTTTTGTATTTGCTGGCAGAATTTTGTCAAGAAAATGCGGATGACCATTCGTTCCTTTTTCCTAATCCGGTTTGACTTCAAATCTATTCACAAAAAGGGGCTCAGGCAAATTATCCCAAACCCCGTGCTCCAATAAAAAGTCCGTAATGAATTTCAGTTCAAAGAGGTTGAAAAATATGGCATTTTCACATACCAATGCTTCCAAATCCAGCTTGATTAATTGTTTGATTTCTTCCTCGTTTAGTTTATTGGCTTTATAAGCACAATGCAAAACCCAACGCGCTTGTAAAGAACTTATGGCTTCATCCTGTCCTAAAAAACCATCGTCACAATCCAAATTTACATATTTCCAACACTCTAATTCCTGGTCAAAAGGTCCTTGCAAATCTTCTGGCTTAATTTCTTCATAATCTCTTTTATCCCAATAATAAAGAAGTTCTTTGTCCTCCAAGCTTTTTTCAATGAATTTTTTTAGCTCCTTGTCAAAACTTTCATACTCAGGATGCAGATACCACTTTAGGTCTTGATTGAGGATCCGAAATTCCTGTCCATCCGTTAAATGACCACCCATAGTTTGACGAAATAATGCCTTTCGCACATTTAAAGGAGAATGCTGTTTTTCCGTTTGATCATTTTTCATATCTTCCAAGGCAGCATTTTCCCAGATATTTAAATATGCCTCAATGCGGCTTTGAAAAAAGTTAATCGCTTCAATGGTGTATCCCATTTTGTTCTCCTATGCCATTATGCTGACCACGAATTTACTTACCGAAGGTTTCATTATCTTACTTTCATTAGTGGATAAATTGATTTAAATATTCTACCAGCTCAAAAACCGTAGTGGAGGGATTATCATTACTTGGGTTAACTGGAATGTATTTAGACAGGAGGTTTTTGGCATTTTTGATTGCTTCTTCTTGCTTACTAAGAAGAGTTTCATACATAAAAAGGTCATTTTTCCGATATTTCCGTTTTAGATGTTCTGTAAGCTTTACTATATAATCATCTCTACCAAGAGCCATATCGTAATAATGGAAATGTAATAAATACCAAAGTTCAAATGCTTCGTTAGAATAAGCAACCTTATAACCCTTAGCTTTTGCTTTATTTATGGCATTTCCAAAATCTTCATCTGAAAAACTATCCTTATCAAAAACGCACCAAACGATTGTTTCTTGGGGCTCTTCGCCATACTTTTCCTTGAATTTATCAATCTGTATCTCAACTTGGATTTCGGCTTCTTTTATCAAAGATATTGTATTCATACCTGTTCCAATAACACTAAATTCTATGGAGTAAACAGGAAATTTCTTAAAGTAATTGGGTTCGGTTTTTTCACCTTCCGTAACTATAACTATCAAGTCAGGAGCTGGTTTTCTGATATTATGTGGTCTTTTAGTTCTGCTCATTTTTTGTTTTCTCTATGTTTTTTTTAAATAGGTCAACAAAATCTGAATATTCTACATAAGGAACAGCTCCATATTTTCCGCGAATATAGTCCTTGGCATAAGAAGCATCTTTGCGTGCAGAACCTTTCGGTAATTTATATTCTACTAATGAATAAAGATTGGAAGAATGATTTGATGCTTTTTCCACAAACCAAATTTCATCCCGTCTAAAATTATCTTTATTCAGAAAGAGAGTATTTTGGGTCGTAAAGATTAATTGAGCACCCTTAGGATTTGTCTCTTTATCCTGAAACAACTTGATGATGATTTTGGTTAAGAAAGGATGTAAACTGTTTTCAATTTCATCAATGAACAACCTTCCGCCTCTTTGTAAAGTAGAATACAATAAACCGGCAAGACAATAGATTTTTTTTGTTCCTTCCGATTCTTGCTTTTCCATATCAAATTCAACTTCTTTCAGAACATCTTCTTGGGTATCATAGAATTGATGGATGGACTTAATGAATAGATGAAACATTTTATTTCCCCCTACTTTGATAAATAATGAAGAAAGTGGGATATTTACTTTTGTATCCATTTCCATTTCTTTCTCATTGATCCTAATTTCCTTAATATCTGAATCAGCTTTACGCATAAATTCATTTACCCAATCTAAGGGGACAACATTATTGTCTAATAAAGCAGTTGTATTTATCGGATTATAAGAATCAATATACCAAAGGTTTGAATCAAAAAAACATTTCACTATCTTTTGGGCAATAATACCATTGAACTGAGACAATAAGCTGATGAAAAGAGAGTTTTCTCGTAATTTATCTTTTACCTCTCCTTTACCTTCTTTGAATTTATTATGGACTTGGATGTCCTGCCCCAATCGTTCAAAAAGGACTATTTCTCTTGCTCGGGAAATTGTTTTACGCATTACTAACCATTCTTTTGCAATATGATCTCTAAAAGCAGAAAATCCATAGCGATAAAGAACATCATCCACTAAAAAAATAACTTCCCAAGAGCAGGGTTCATCTTTACCAGTAGAATTCAGTAAAAAGGGCTCTACTAAAATCGGCTCTCCAATTTGGGATTCTTTGAACGAATTGAGAACCATATTCTTCATAAAGGAGAATGCTTTAAATATGTTACTTTTCCCGCTGGCATTAGCTCCATATAAAACACTTGTTTTAAGCAAACGCTGCTGAGAAACTTCCATAGTATGGTCATCAAGCTCTTTTTTGGTAATAGCTTCCATACTCAAAGTAACCCTCTGGTAAATAGACCGGTAATTTTCCACACTGAATTCTACTAACATAGCAATCTCCTTTATAGTTTATAACTACATAATAATGAATTTCTGATATTTGTCAAGTTATTTTGTGAAAAAACTACATAAATGACAGTTTATGTAGTTTTATGCTTGATTCTGGTTCAACAAATAATATCAATATCATACATCTTGGTGTATTGCAGATAACTTAGAATTCTCCGTTTCTCAAGGATATTTTTTCCCTCAGATATTTTTTACACATTCCGAACAAAGATGATAACGGCAAAAACGGTAATAAATATCTATCAAACCCTGCTGGTAAAGTGTCTTATTATTTACGGCTTTCACTTGGCTGGAATTTATATGATTACACATAAAACGAGTGATATAATTTTCCGGTAGAGCTTTGAAGGTAAGATAGGATTCTAAAACAGATTCAAGCATTTCAGCATTGGCCATTTTTTGATAATAAAGATAGATAATCGGTAAGTAAATATTTATATAGATGTTGTTTACAACAGTGGATCCCAAGCTTTTTGAATTTTGCAGGAGACCCCTCTGTTTTTGTTGAAACTGCTGGCAGAAATTCTGATACCTTTTTTGAGGATTGGGAGTTAGAGCTTCAACATTGCTCACAAAAAAATTTAACAATCCAGCAGGCAAACAGTTATATAGAAATTCACCAAGTAAAATAAGTCGAAATATAGGATGATTTCCAGGTCGGATACGAAAAAGCTGCCAGTCCACATTTAGATTACGCGCATAAAATCGCTGGCTTTCATAATTGCACATAAGTTTTTCATAAAGCTCTGGGCTTATACGATTACGACTCTTTTGTAGTAAACTGGAAGAACCAACAAAAATGCTGATCATCTCTTCGCTAATTAAACCTTCTTTATGCCATTCGCGTAATTTGATAAAAGGGATACTTTGTGCTAACTGAAAAAGATTAAATTTATTCTTATCGTAACCAGCAGCTTCCATCATTCCTTCATAGAGGACTTGATCAAAATCGCTTATAGCAAGTGAAGCATTAAATCTGCGAACTTTGCTCATAAACCGCTGTTTCCCATATAGAGTAAGAATACTGAATAATCTATCGTTATCTATGGCAGAAAGTAAATCACAGTAATCATTTCCGCTGGATAATTTTCTATCTCCTATATCAGTAATCAATTTTTGAATTTCTTCTGAAAGCTGATTTTTCAGTTCCAGGATTTCTATAAATTCTCCATTCTCTTTCATTGTGTAAGGTTGAATACTGTTATGATTTAAAACTATATGCAAAATAACCTGATTGTAATATACATCTTCGTGATGATTATGTTTCAACCAATCTTGAGTGTTTTGATGAATCTCGACTGCTCCTTGTAAATCCTCTCCATCCAATGAAATGATAGCATTTACAAAATCAGGTCCGCGAAAAGTATTAAATTGACCCTGATAGTGTATTTTAAGGTCTTTACCGCTTACAGTTTTCAAATCTGTAGCCAGATGGCTTTCATCCCATATATGATAAAGAAATTTCTCTTCCATCAAAAATATCTCTGTAACAGGTTATACCTTTGTCTTGCTGATGCAGATTTATAATATGTTTGAGGTGAATAGCGAATAGGATTTGTTAAAATGCTTATCAGTTTCATAGTTTGATTGCGTGATAATTTACTACAACTCTTCCCATAGTAAAAACGCGAAGCAGTTTCTATCCCGTAAATTCCTTTACCCCATTCAACATAGTTAAAATACAGTTCTAGCATCCTTTTTTTACTCATACATATTTCCATAATCACCGTTGCCTGAATTTCCAGATATTTTCGTAAATAACTACGCCTGGTAGTTAAAAAAATAGTTCTGGCAAGTTGATTGCTAATCGTGCTAGCTCCAAAACGAATTCTTCCTGCTTTCTTGTTGCGTTGATATGCTTCTTTAACCATTTTCCATTCAAAACCGTAATGTTTGTAAAAATTACCGTCTTCAATAGCTATCAGCATATTTTGAGTGCGTTTAGGAATTTGCTCGAGAGGAACATAGTATCTTTTATGAATCGGATAACCACGAACTAAATATCGTTCCACCATCAAAGGAGTAAGAGGTGGATTCACAAAATTGTATAAAAGTGAAAAAAAGGCAATTACTCCCCAATAGCAAAGGTGAAGAATTACAATAAATCGTAAAATACGCAGTAGCAAGGGACGCCTGCGTCTCAAACATTCACCTCAAAAATATCAGGAAAAAGTAGGTTGAAAATATTTAATAAACAGAGAAAACCCAGGAGTTTTATTCTGCTTTGGATTTATTTACATAATCAGCTAAACGAGCTTTTCTCCGGGAAGCAGTTCTATGATGAATAACTCCCTTTTTTGCAGCTTTATCTAATTGAGAATATAGCTCAGATAGTATTTTTTCTTTTTCTTCTTCGGTGCTATCACTGTGAATTTTCTTAGAAAGAGTTCTAATTGTGCTCTTTACATAATTATTACGGGCAGCTCTTTTCTTGTCCGTCTTCATTCTTTTCATAGGTGATTTGTGTTGTGGCATATTATCCTCTCTTTTCTGAATTAAGTATTTAATTGAGACAAATTATATTGGAACTTGTTTCTGTCAATTAAAAAGTGAGATTTTTACTCAATGTGCACCTTGTCCATTAAGTACTATACAGTTAGATTTAATTATTTCAAATGCAAATGAGAAGTAAATTCCATCTGTCTAACTTAAAGAATCTTATTTTATCCTTAGCGTAATTTTTTCTTGACCTATTTGCCTATTTTGCCAAATAGGAAAAAAAGGAAGATGAATATATGAAAGATGATCCTAAATATCAATATATGAGCCAAATTATGAAAGCATTGGCACATCCGACGCGTTTATTTATTCTGGATTTACTTGCTGAAAAAGAATATTGCGTATGTGAACTGCAAAAACAGATCGGAACGGATATTTCAACCGTTTCCAAGCATTTAGCTGTTCTAAAAAATGCAGGATTAATAAGCAGTCACAAAGTGAATAATCAGGTCTGGTATAATTTGCTCTGTCCCTGTGTGCTGGACTTTTATAATTGTGTGTCCGAAATTAAAAATTAGATCCAAATAAGAGGTGAAAAATGGCAAACAACAATACTTGTAGTTGTTCCTGTAATTGCAATACAGGAGAGGGAAATGACAAATGCGTAACTAATTTAACAAAAAATAAGGTATACGCTTGCGGGGGAGCAAGTAATGTAGGTATGATATCTTTTGAGCTTGCAAAGACACTACATCTGGAAAATCATTATAAAATGGGTTGTGCTTCAGGAGTTGCAGCTGGTGAATTTGAAGTGCAAAATACAATTCAACAGGAAGGTAATCAGGATCTTGTGATTGACGGTTGTCCGATTTCGTGTGTGCAAAAAATCTTTGAGCAAAAGGGAATAGAAGGTTTTAAGCATATAATCGTGACGGAATTTGGCATTAATAAAGAAGCTGCATTCAATTTTGAACCTGCTACAATTAAACAATTGATAGATAAAATATTGCATTAAGAACCGAAGAGCAAGATAAAGGACTGTTGCAATCATAATCATCAGGTTAAGGTATCAGACTGAATTTGATGTTCCTTTTCCTATTGACTATACAGATAAGGTGTACTTTTATCAACCATAGAGTACTATACCCATCTTATTATTTTACTATCTTCCCAATATTCTATTTGCCTTTATGCTTTCGGTAATTATAATATAAACAAGCTAAATCAACTGTAAAGAAGGGATAAGAATAATGGATTTAAGACCGAAAATTGGTATTAGTATAAATTATATGCATCTGGGCGATTATATGCAATATCATATCCGGGATACATATTTGGACGCACTTTTTAAGAATGGCGCGCTACCAATTTTGATTCCATCCATTGAAGATAAACAGGTCTTAATGCAATATCTGGATATGGTATCGTTCATAATAATCATCGGTGGTTTAGATTATCCCCCTTTGTTATACAAAGAAAAACAGCATCCTAAAACAGAACCGATGGAAATGCATAGAGCGATATCAGATTTATATCTGTTGGATTTAGCATTGAAAATGGGAAAACCAGTTTTGGGTATTTGTGCGGGCATGCAATTAATAAATATTTTTTTTGGGGGCAAGCTAATTCAGCATTTGGACAATGTGGATATCCACTATGGAGAAAAAATGCACGATATTTATGTGCAAAAAGACAGCTATTGGCTTAGTAAAATAATACCTGAGAGTGAAATTCTTGTGAATTCCAATCACCATCAAGGTGTGGATCCAACTCATATAGGTAAAGGGCTTAAAGTTGCAGCGGTGAGTTCGGATGGCTGTATTGAAGCATTGGAATATAATTCGGAACAAATGATTTTAGGAATTCAATGGCATCCTGAAAGAATGCAGGATACGGATCACAGATACCGTCTTTTTGATTTTATCATCCATTTCAACCAATAGGAATATAAATATTTTTCCATTGACTAAATCGTAGCTTCAAAAATAATGTAAAGCAATAGAAAAAAATATAGTTATAAAGTGAGGTATCAAATGGCTTACGGAAAGATTAAGAATGACTTGCAGAAGCTTTTTGTAGAATTGAAAGAACAAGGGCTTTACAAAAATGAACGAATTCTAACTACTCCTCAAGATGCCAAAATTGGCGTTCAAGGAGGAACAAATGCTCTTAATTTTTGCGCTAATAACTATCTTGGTTTAGGTAATAATCCAGAAGTTATTAAGGCAGCTCAAAATATTATGAATGATTGGGGTTACGGATGTAATTCTGTTCGTTTTATTTGCGGGACACAAGCAATTCATAAACAGTTGGAAGAAGCAATGTCCAAATTTTTGGGGATGGAAGATACTATTCTCTATGCAGCTTGTTTTGATGCTAACGGAGGTCTATTTGAACCTCTATTAGGTGAAGATAGCGCTATCATTTCTGATGAATTGAATCATGCTTCTATTATAGATGGCGTCCGTCTATGTAAAGCAAAAAGATTGCGTTATAAACACAGCAATATGGAAGAATTGGAATCAGCTCTAAAAGAGAGCCAGGATTGCACATACCGCATCATTTGTACTGATGGTGTTTTCAGTATGGATGGCGATATGGCAAAGCTGGATCAAATCTGTGATCTTGCAGATAAATACGATGCTTTGGTTATGGTTGATGATTCACATGCAACAGGTTACATTGGAAAAACTGGAAGAGGTACCCCTGAATATTTTGGGGTTACTGATCGAGTTGATATTATTACTACAACCTTCGGAAAAGCTTTAGGCGGAGCTAATGGAGGATGTACTTCAGGGCGTAAAGAAATTATTGAATTATTGCGTCAAAGAAGCCGTCCATATCTGTTTTCCAACACTTTGGCACCTGCTATTGTTGGAGCCAGCTTAAAAGTTCTTGATATGCTTACCCATTCCAGTGAACTTAGAGATAGAGTATGGGAAAATGCATCTTATTTCAGAAAGGAAATGTTGGATGCAGGTTTTGATATTGTTCCCGGAAATACAGCAATTGTTCCTATTATGCTATATGAAGCACCTTTAGCAATCAAGATGGCTGATATGCTTTTAGAAGAAGGTGTTTATGTAATTGGCTTTGTGTATCCTGTTGTCCCAAAAGGTAAAGCGAGGATAAGAGTTCAACTTTCTGCTGCACATACAAAAGAAGACCTGGATTTCACAATTGCAGCATTTAAGAAAATTGGTAGTCAATTAGGCCTGATATAATTGAAGAAAAGGGTGCCGGGTATTTTCTCGGCACCTGATATATTTTTTGTTATGAAGTATGGGGATATATATTTGATTCCCGTTCCAATTGGGAATTTGGGTGATATAACCTTAAGAGCAATTGACCTGCTAAAAAAAGCAGAACTAATTGCTTGTGAAGATACCAGAGTAACTTCTTTTCTGCTTCAACAATATAAAATTCCAATACCTAAACTAATCAGCTTTCATAAATTTAATGAAAAACAGCGAGAAGAATTTCTGTTGAAATATCTAGAAAGCGGAGAGGATTTAATGGTTGTTTCAGATGCCGGAAGTCCTGCAATTAGCGATCCAGCGGAAAAACTTGTTAAAGCTGCTATTGATAAAGGTATAAAGGTCTTTGCTTTACCGGGCGCAAGTGCACTCTTACCAGCGATAACTGTTTCTGGTTTCTCAACCAGACAATTTCAATTTGTGGGTTTTTTGTCACAACAACCTAAGAGCAGGCGAGAAAAATTACAAGAAATAGCTGAATATCCTTATGCTACAATTATTTATGAAGCGCCTCAGCGTTTACATAGATTATTAAGGGAACTGTTGCTGCACTGTGGAAACAGAAAAATATTTATTTGTAGAGAAATAAGCAAATTATATGAAGAACATATCTATACCACTTTGGAAGAAATAAATCAGAATCCCTCTCTTAAAATCAAAGGTGAATTTTGCCTGGTTTTGGATGGGAAGAGAATTAATAGTAACACCGATGATGAAAGCGATAAAATTACTGAAGACAAACTTATTGATTATATAAACGAAGCTCTGGATTTGGGACTAAAAACAAAAGAGATAAGTGAAAAGGTCAGTTTAATGAGTTCTCTGAATAAAAGAGAAGCATATAATTTGGTAGTTGAAACCCAAAAGGAAAGAGATAATTGATCCCCTTTTTGCTCTTTGATTTTGACGGCACAATTGCAGATTCAATTCGTCTGGGAATTAGAATAGCAAATAATATCGCTCCTAAGTTTGGCTATGAACCCTTTTCTGAAAAAGATTTGAAACGGTTCCAATCTTTAACCTGGCGTAACATTATATCAGAATTACACTTGCCGCTTTATAAAATTCCAAAGTTAATTTCCATAGGACTAAGTGAATATCGCCATCTGATTTCTGAAGTTGAACCCTGTGAAGGAATTCTGGAAATGCTTAATAACCTTTCTGAAAGAGGAATACCGATGGCTTTACTCAGTTCTAATACGGATGAAAATGTAAAGCTGTTTCTTGATAAATATAATATTGATACCTTCAAATGGGTGGAAGGAACTGCAGGAACACTACATAAAGCAAAACACATAAAATACCAGCTAAGAAAGCATAAGTTAAAGCCTCATAAAGTAATCTATGTAGGGGATGAAATTCGGGATATTCAAGCCGCTCATAAATGTGCAATGAAGATAATCTCTGTAACATGGGGTTTCCACTCACCAGAATTTTTGTTGCACTATAATCCAGATTTCTTAGTAAATAACCCCAATGAAATAGTGGAATTGATAGATACATTTATTCAAGATGACTTAGCTATACCATTTAATAAAATTAATAAGAAAAAGGAAGAAAGAGCATAACTGTCAAGAGATTAAGTTTCCATTTAGTTAATTGAACTACTACAGTATAAAATTACTTTTTGAATCATTTTTAATAGATAAGAAAACAATAAAGGGCAAGATTATGATAGAGTGATCTGAACATATCCCTATAGTGCAATATAAATAATGTAGATTATAGCGATATCTATCTAACTACTATAATGATATGTGCAATTTGCAGCTGATAATTCTGCTTTAAAAAAGTATGTATTACCCCACCTATCAATCCAATAGTATATACTATACTCTAAAACGCAGAAATAGCATTCATCAGGATAAACTTATAAGTTCGTATATCTTAACCGCTATATTTTTACCTTTAACTTTAACTTCATCCAAGTATTTAGCGTTAACTAAATCTTTTACCTTCTCATAAGTATATTCGCTGATTATTATGTGATTGAAGGTATCATATTCTTTATTTAAACTCTCCAGTCGTGCTCCCAAGTTTATTGTATCTCCAATGGCGGTATAATCAAAGATCTGTTCACTTCCCAAATTTCCTACAACAGCCATCCCCGTATTAATTCCTATTCCCATTTCGAATGGTTCATATCCTTCGCTAATCCATTTTTCTTGAAGTTGTATAAGGCGTTCACGCATTTTCAAAGCCGATTTACATGCATCAAGAGCATGGTTGGGTAAAGGAATTGGTGTTCCATACAGAGCCATAATTTCATCACCTACGAATTTATCCAGAATCCCATTGTTATCGATAATAATATTAACCATTTCTGTAAAGTATTGATGAAGAATATTTACGGTTTCTTCAGGAGAGTGTTTTTCGGAATAGGTAGTAAAATTTCGGATATCAGAAAATAGAACCGTTATTTCTTGTAATGAGCCACCATACTTCAAATTTTTGGGATTAGCTAATAACTGATTAACCAGTTCTGGGGCAAGATATTGCTGAAAAGCGTTTCTGATAAAGCGTTTTTCTTTTAGTGTATCCAAATAGTGATTTAATATGCTGGCTACATATATAAGTATGAGAAGAACAACCGTTTGCGCTATTGGACAAATAATATTGGATGAACTAAAGAGCAGGTAAGTAACAATAAACTCAATAATCAATAATCCAATTAGGGCTATAGCGGAAAATTGTGGTTTTAAGAGTTTAAAAAGAAACCATAAACCAATTAGTAATATGATTTCAACAAGTAAATATAGCCAAAGATTGAGTTCTTTCAAATAACTATCAGTTAAAACCATATCAATGAAGTTTGCTTGAATCTCTACTCCGGGGGTCCATTCTCCTCCGTAAGGAGTAGGAAATTTATCGTGCAATTCATCAATTGTTGCTCCCACTAAAACGATTTTATCTTTCAGGATACCACTTTCTATAATGTCGTACAATTCATTTAATTCTGCTCCTTGGTAACCAGGCATAAAAAAGGTTGAATCATCTAAAACAGAAGCATAGGATACTGATGGATATGTCCCTGAAGGTCCTCGAAAATTGATTAGGGCTTTGTTCTTGTCAATAATAGGAATGCTTTTATCGGTTAAATGTAAAGTCCGATCAGCAACTTTTATATGATCAGCGTAGGTGCTTTGATATACTCTCAAATTAGCCAGGGACGCAATACCCAGGCTGTATAGTTTACTTTGATCAAATTCTTCAAATAGGGTATACTTACGGATAAATCCATCTGGTTCAGCACCCATATTTACAATTCCCCAAGGTAAATTATAATCTAATATAGCATTAATGGGAGGTATCATCTGAGTTGGTTCTCCCGGATGTTGAGAAGGCAACACCTTTCCAGCAAAAATTACATTTTGATATTTAGCAGCTGTTTTTGCTAAGCGAAGATCACTTTCCGGGAAGGAATTTTCGGTGAATTCTACATCGAATATAATCTGTTTAACGCCAGCTTTGTTCAAATTTTCTATCAACTTGGAATGATAGTCCCTGGGAAAAGGCCAAGTTTCATCTAAAGCACTAAAACTAGCATCATCGATAGCTATAATAGCGATATTATCGGTGGTTGGTAATTTACCTCTTATTCTAAATAGCATATCTTGAGCTTTGTATTCCAGATTTTTAAAGAACGGGAAAGCAAAGATTATTTTTACAATTATCAGGATAACAACCAGGAATATAATAGCTTTTCTAATTTTCATATAATCCTCTTATGAATAATTGAGCCCCGTCTGTCATTATTAACAGCTTTCTAACAAACGGGGCAATAAATTAATTAGCATTACTAAAACCGCTGAGTAAGCAGTACGCGCCAAATAAAATTATTGTAATCGTAAGCATTGGAATTGTTATTGTTGTAATCGGTTATAGCAATGTTTGTATTGATGCTTAATGATCTAAGGGGATAGGCTTCTACGCCTAAAGAATAGTAAAGATAATCTCTATCATTTTGAGCACCACTTGAACTAATAATTCGAAAATCAGTATAGGGATTAATTCTATCATTCCACAAACTGTAGGATGCACTCGCAAAGAAATTGCTTGTTTTACTTTTCTTACTCGTCAAATATAGTAGGTTTTCATTATTATTCAATGAGAAGGCAAATTTCAAAGTTAGAGGTATCTTCTGAAAACGGTTTAACATTGTTAGGTTAAGGCTATTATTGTCATTCTCTGTTAAATCGATATTTTCTTCTTCTACTATTTGGTAGCTATTATCTGATCCAATTTTATAGCTAATATCAAGTTGGGTAGGAACATAGGGAATTTGAGTTATATTATAGCCAATGCTGCAAATTAAGCTTTGTGATTTATTTTCGTACTTTTGGAAATCTGCATCAATATCCTTGTTCATTTCATTGTCACTTAAATTGTTATAATAAGACAATTTGAGATAAGGGATTTTAGGTACACGGAGAATGGATTGTAAATACCAGGAAGAAGTATTGTTGGTTTCACTTTTATGGCCCATCAAATTATCTTCTATCAAATTTATACCACCGCTTAAAATAAGATATCTGGAGATATTTAAATTATCGGTAAAAGAGATAACTCTGCTATCCCGCATTTGATATGTGGAGCCAAAAGAATTGAAAGAAGAGCCTGTTTCTGCATATTGGATATTAAATAGATTATTCCAAAAGTAAGTTCTGAAATAAGCAAGCCAAGCTATACTGGCCCGGCTAGGTAGAAAAGGAATCATATTTTTATTAATAATAAAAAGATCACTTAGATCCTGTGGATCAATGGGAATATCTTCACCTATATATTCTTCAATTTCTTCTTTAGAAAGAGCTCCAGGAATTATATTTGTATTCAACAAGGAGGTGGCAATTTCAGCTCCAAGTACTATATTCTGTTCAGGAATATTTAGCTGGGCATCAATTCCGATAACTGCATTTTCTTGCGCTTTGGTAGTATAATTTATACTCTTATTACCTTCGTCATCGGTAGTTTCATACATATAATATACACTATCAAGAGAGCTTACCTCATCTTTATGGTGAGAAAAATTTAATCCAAAGATGAATGAATTTTCGTCTCCTACTTGAAGTCTGGTAGCTAAGGCTTCCTGTTTAAAAGAACCAGATTTCTGGATTCCATCTTCAAAGAGATCAACATCTAACTCACTGGTAGTTTTACGGACAGTTTCTCCCTGTGTAACAGAAAATGAAACAGATTCGGTATGTAAACGAGTATATATTCCCCGGATATTTTGACCATTTATAGTTAATTGACTGAAAGTTGGAGCATAATCACCTGCGAATAAATCAACATGAGGAGAATTAACTCCAATTGTATAACGGTTTACAGGTTGACTGTTGGAATGCTCCAAGGAGGAAAGATAGATGTCTGCTTGTGCATTAAATTTGCCATAATTTGCGTAAAAATCTGCCCAGCTGGAAGCATTGCTTTTGGTATAGCCAGCAGCATTTTTATTAGAATAATCATAATAATTGGAAGCAAAATTCACGCTTCCTTGATAGGTTAATTTGTTAGATATCTTTCCGGAGGGTATAACTTCTGTTGACCAAATTTGTGAGTGAACGATATTTTTTTCTTTCTTAGCTCGAACCAAAGCTCTTACAATTCCGCTAGCTGGTTTTTCTTCTTTATATACAATCGTAGGAGGTATAATTTGAGAATTAGCAGTTACATTTTTACCTCCAACCCAAACCTCAATTGTTTTGGGATCAATTTCATCCGCTAAAGCAAAAAAGGAAACAACTAATAGATAACCATCTTCTGCAGCAACAATTGGATTATCCGTTAGAAGGACAAATCCAGGATCTGCTTCTCCATAAGCAATATCCGGTTCTAATATGTAGTTTGGAACAGTTTCATTCTGAGGTGGAAAGTATTCCTTATTGCCCTGTCTCAATTCTACTACGAAGTAATATTCTATCACATTGGTAGTTAAATATTTAGCTGGAAAAGTAGCAGTGAAGTATACAGAACCGGGGCTATCCTGTTTCATTTCTTCATTAAACCAATGATCTTGTTTATCAATTCTGTAAATAACCTTTATTTTATCTATATCGCTTAAACCTTGCTGTATTTCTACTTTTATATCGGTCTTTTGGTTAAATGTATAGGTTTGGGGACAAATGTGGACTAAAGATATAGCAAATATTTGAACAGTAAGAACCATCGATAACATAAGAAGCAAATAATGTTTAAACATCTTTATTCTCCTACCAAGTAATTTCTATATACTTAGTCTGTCCATTCGGGTCAATTACAGGAATACGCATTTTTTTATTTTCTTTACCCTGAGTTGATTCCAGCTCCGCTTGTTCAATTTCCTGAAGTTCTTCTTGAGTGCTATTATGAATTTGGAAACTACCATTAGCTTGAACTACAGCAGTATTTCCAGCTGTAATAGATTGCGTATCCTTATTCAATATTTTAAGCTCTACTTCACCTTCAGTAATGATAAATGTAGATTGGCCGAATTCATCGAATTTGGTAAAAAAGGCAGTTCCTTTAACCGAGGCAACTGTAGTAGGAGTAGCAACAGAAAAAGAACCTGTATTGGGTTTTATATTCGTAAATACACTTCCTTTATCTAATTCAATTTTTTTATCTAAGATCTTTTCGTTTTTTGTAGCAGTAATATAGACGATAGAATTAGAGAATATTTTTACTGTAGAGGAACCATCAATATATTTATATGCAGCAAAAGATTCACCGCCTGTACGGATCTCATCTTTGTTATATAAAAAATCACCTGTTTTATGAGGAACCACTTTTGCGGCTCTTCTTAAATTGACTTTACCTTTTGAGGCAGAGATCATAGCTATTGAATTGGCAGCAAATATGTTAATTGCTAATATTAGTGCCAAGGAAATTAAAAATAACCGTTTCATTTTTACCTCCCTCATTATTTCTTTAGCTCAACGGAGATATCTTGTCCCAGTAAAGCATCAATCAAGTTAATAGCTTCCTGACCACTGTAAGTTTTGCCCTCTATAACAACAACTCCTACAGGAAGATACCCTTGGGTGTGGATATTAATTAAGGTTGGATTTTGCAGCAGATCAAGATGCGCTTGAAATTCTGAAATACTATGGGCTGCTTCCTGTTCATCCACATATTGGAAAATGTACCAATTACTGGATAGGGAATTATTCTTGTTTCCTCTTGTTATTGGATTAAACTCATTGGCAAGGGCAGTAGTAACTTTCCAGGCATAATAATTGCTATCGGTAAAAGGCAAAAAGTCCGAAAAGCCGCTGCACTCATTTTTCCCAGTAGGGGTTTCATAAAATAGCGATCCTGTTCTTTCCACATTGTTAATTGTTGGAGGATTATTAGGTGCATATTCACGAATTATTAGCTTATAATCATTAAATCCGGTTATCTGAGAATTCCATAAAAAGCTGATCGGTAATCCACTAACTTTATCAGGATTTTGTCCTATTGGTCTTCCAGGTGCAAGTAAAGTAATATTTCCGGCATTGCGGATAATTATTTTAAATTCTGCAGAGGGGGAATTATCTGCTCCTTCCCAAGGAGTTTCAGAAAATTCTCGAACCCAAACCTTAAATTTGAGTTCTCCATCGGGAAAATATCCTGCCATAACAGCAGATTTCAAAGTTGAGCTGGCATCTAATATATCTTCTACTGAAATACTTGTACTGCCACTTTTGAATTCGAAATTGAGCATTGGTTCATCAGTAATCAAATCCCGATTATTAAGTGTGCAATAACCCAAAGTAAAATCCTCCCTGGAACAGAAAATAGTATTTGCTAAAAGAAGATTATTCCAATAAAGAGCAACTTTCAGGTCTATTCTGCAGGGAGTTGTGTTCAGATTTTTAATCATTAAAGTAGTTAAAATTGGTTGCAAATCGGGTTGTGTTGGATCAAAACTAGCAGTGCTCAAGCTGTTTATTCTAATTGAACTTGGAACGAAATTAACTTCAAAATTAGCTTGTGCGTTAGCAAAAACCGGTAGCAACGCAATAATCACTATAATATATATCAAGCGTTTCATTTTAAACCTCCATACTTGATAGTAATATCTATTATATTCTTTAATAAATCCTGGAAAGACATTCCAGCTGCCTTAGCTGCCATCGGAGTTAACGATAGAGAGGTCATTCCAGGAAGTGTGTTTACTTCTAAGAAATAAGGTTTCAGGTCATCATAGCGGAAATCAATTCTGGCATAACCGCTTAACCCAAAAGCCTTCCATAGCCTGATTGCGTAAAGTTGTAGAAGCTTAGCAACTGTATCATCAATTTGGGCAGGTGCTTCGTAATGGGTTTTCCCTGATGTGTATTTATTGGTGTAATCATACCAGCCCTCAAGGGGTTTGATTTCGACAACAGGATATGCTTCTCCATCAATAATCGTTACGGTTAATTCCCTACCAGGGATATATTCTTCCAATAAAACATTAGGAGAATACTTAAAAGCGTTTTGTACTGCAGATTTTAAATCTTCCAAATATTCCACTCTACTTATTCCTACCGAAGAACCAGCATCATTAGGTTTTACAATAATTGGAAGTCCTAATTGATTGGAAAATCCCGAATAATCTTCAGGGTCTTGATAATCCACCAGAAGGTCTTCTCGCAACAAAATGTATCTGGGAACTGGAATTCCTTCTGCTATAGCAATCAGCTTGGAAATGTATTTATCCATACTGATACAACTGGCTTTGAAATTTGAACCGGTATACTTTATACCGGCCATAGATAGCGTTGCTTGTAATTCGCCATTTTCTCCACTGCCTCCATGTAAACCATTAAAGACAAGCAAAGGATGTTCATTTTGGATAGCAGTTATAAAATTAGATAAAACTGGATAATTCGCAGGGTCTATTTCTGAAACAATATATCCCATAGTTCTTAAAGCTGTAGCAACTTCCGAACCGCTAACTAAGGATATTTCTCTTTCTGGAGAAGTACCTCCTTTTAAAACAACAATCTTTTCCATCTTACCTCATAACTATTTAAATTAATAGAGTAATCCATATTATATCCTATAATGTAGTACGAATTTGAAAAAATACCTTTAATTGTAAATCCATAGCCGCTTTGAATCTAGCAATATCAGAAACATTAGCTCCACAAAAATCCAGTTCTTCCAGATTTTCCTGTTTTAGAAATTCGATCAATTTTACTGTGTGTAAGCTGCTTGCACCTTTTTTTAAGGCTTCAATCTCGGTAGCGCGGAAAATAGTATATGCCTTAGCGCAGTCTTGTAAGATAATATTGCTGCTGACGATTCTACCATCTTTTTTTAAATTTAGTTGTCGTAAAATTCCAGCAGTATGTAGAATGCGGATAAAATCTGCTAGGTCTTGGTAGCTTAAACCTGGCTGCCATCTTTTTTTTACATTCATAAGTTGCATTAGATGAATAAATTCTTCTATATTCATTTCTTCTTCGAAGGTATAATCTTGTTTTTCCGCCAGTGTAATTTTCTTACGTTCATCAGAAAGAGGGATTATATTATTCTGGAAATTATGAATAAAAGTGTAGGATGGAATAGCTTGCATATTATTCCAAAGAAAACCTCTAACATCATAAGTTTCAGGGGATAATATGTGGCGAATTACTTTATAACGACAGGAAAGATATTTGGCAATTGTCTGAGTAATTTGTAAAGCATCCAATAATCTTCTTGCTGGAGCAGAATTATCTTCCAGCCAAAGATTTAACCCCTGATAATAAGATAAAAGAGGATGTTTACATATTTTACGACCAAACACTTTCTTTTCATAAAGAGGTAGGCAAGAAACTACACTTTCTCCTTTGTAACATACAAGATGATAAGGTTTTAGATCAGAAATATCAGCTACTGTTTGCATAAAATCTGGATTATTCCAAACATTCAAAGAACTCTTGCACAAGAAAGAAGGTTGGGTTAATTCAATTTCAATCATTAGATGTAAGAACCAATAGTGCTTAATAATTCTTTTAGATGAAAAGGTTTGATAATATAATCGGATGCTCCATCTATTATGGATTGGTAAGCAGAATCTACAGTAGGGTATCCGGTCATAATCAAACAAAATATCTTGGGATCTCTTTCCAGCAATATTTTCATTAACTCCAATCCATCCATCCCTGGCATCATATAATCTATAATAGCCATTTGATATTTACCCGGTTCAAATTTCTCCAAAGCATAATCTGCATCCTCAGCTAAGTCGACCTCATATCCATGGTTCGATAAATATTCTCCAATTACTTCGCGTAGTAATCTATCATCATCCACCAATAGAATTCGAGGTCTCATAAAAACTCCTATCTATATAATATTAACCCATAACATCAAATATAATCAAATCCTTAAAATAGTCAATATAAAAATGAAAAAAGGTTGGATCTATCCATAAAGATTGTACTCTTAACGGACGAAAAGAGTATAGGATGAATAATGTTATTCAATTGTGTTAAGGCATAGAAAGAAAAGAGCTAATAAAGTTAATTATCCCTGGGAAAAAACAAAAACCGATTAACTCTTCCCAAACTTCTATATTTATGCTATCTTCAAACCTATTGTGAAAATAACTCAATCCTGCAAGCTTTTCCCATTTTGCAATTAGCAATCTTAATCCATAATAACATCACTATCTTGCTATTTTGCTTTTTTATAGTTGACATATTTAGGCATTTATATTTTAAGGAATTGGATTATAAATCGTGAGGTGAGTATGAAAGGAAAAGTTAAATGGTTTAACAAGAATAAAGGTTATGGCTTTATTATTACTGAAGACAACAAGGAATACTTTGTCCACTGGAAATCTATAGTTACTAATTCACCAAGAGAATTGAAAGTACTAGAACAAGATGAATTGGTTACTTTTGATCTAATGGAAACTGATAAAGGTATTCAAGCAATTAACATCATTAGGGTTAATCCCTAAGAGTTAATTACCTAACTTTTTCAAGGGTAATGGCAAAACAGCCCTTACCCTTTTTTTTACTAATGCCTTATCTTCCCATAAATAAATCAGACCTGAAACAACGAGGTTGGAATTCTTTAGATATCATCCTAATTAGTGGAGATGCTTATATTGACCACCCCAGTTTTGCTGCAGCAATTATTGGCCGTACTTTAGAAGCTGCAGGTTTTAGAGTAGGGATAATTGCTCAACCAGATTGGGAAAATGATTCGAGTTTTCAAGTTTTAGGAAAGCCAAATCTATTTTTTGGTATCACTGCAGGTAATATGGATTCTATGGTAAATCATTATACTGCACAAAGAAAATTGCGAAATGATGATGCCTACACTCCAGATGGAGAGATCGGAAAACGTCCTGACCGAGCAACTATTATATATACCAATATTTTAAAGCGGCTTTTTAAAGGTGTGCCAATTGTAATTGGAGGTATTGAAGCATCCTTGCGTAGAATTGCACATTACGATTTTTGGCAAGATAAAGTTCGGAAAAGTATTCTGGCAGACAGTAAAGCAGATATTTTAATTTACGGAATGGGGGAGAAACCAATAACTGAATTGGCTATGTTATTAAAGAAAGGCAAAACAATAGATGAAATACAAAATTTAACTTCCAGTGTTGTTTTTTCTGCTACAAATCCATCTCCTGAAGATGTTGTATTACCAGATGCCGAAATATGTACTGATAAAAATACTTTTTATCAAATGACCAAGATCTTTGAAAAGAACTACGAAACAAAGGTTATTTATCAAAAAACAGCTGGCAGATGGTTGAAACATAATCTTCCTGCAAAACCCCTAACTACAGAAGAAATGGATGCTATTTATGCTTTACCCTTTGAATATAAAGCGCATCCTATTTATGATGGGCATAAAATTCCCGCATATGAACAAATAAAGGATTCCCTAACATCTCATCGCGGTTGTTATGGTGGTTGTAATTTTTGTGCCATTGCTTGCCATCAGGGACGCAGAATTCAATCCAGATCAGAAAATTCACTTCTTAAGGAAGCACAAAAACATAAAGGCACAATTTCCGATGTGGGGGGCCCTACTGCCAATATGTATGCTTCTTACTGCAGTTTGAATTTTCCGGATAGCTGTCCAAGGAGTTCCTGTTTGGTTCCCCAAATTTGTCCCAATTTGCGTATAAATCATTCTCTTCAGCTTGATGTTTTAGAGAAAATAACTAATTTACCTAATATTAAATATGTTTTTATTGCTTCTGGAATTAGGTATGATATGGCAGTAAACGACGATAAATACATCGAAACAATTGCCATAAAATATACAGGCGGACGGTTAAAACTAGCTCCTGAACATTCTGTTCCCAAAGTTTTACGCTTAATGGGAAAACCAAATATTGATTCCTTCGAAAAGTTTTGCAAGAAATTTTATTCCTTCACCAAAAAAGCCGGATTGAAAAGGAAAATCGTTCCGTATCTTATTATTGGCCATCCAGGGACTACTATGGAAGATACATATCAGCTTCGTAACTGGCTGATTAGGAATAAATTAGTTGTTGAACAAGTACAGGAGTTTACTCCTACACCGATGAGTATTTCCACTTGTATGTTTTATACGGGATTAGATTATTATACAGGAGAACCCATCCATATTCCTAAGCCATCTGAAATACGTAAGCAAAAGAATATAATTGTAGCTAAATATAAGCATTAAGTTAATGTATAACATTACATTATGATAGTTAGTTCATTAATAGATAAAATGATAATAGATATTTATCCACCAAGCCTAAGCCGTAGCTAAAGTTTTTTTAGCTCATGGGTTGCTGATTATCGACCTTTTAAATAACCTTGAGAATTGGTTTCGTAGCATTAATATCTTATAACGGATAGGAATTTACTACCCCACCATATCCCATTTGTTTATATTAAGTTAACCTTGATTTATCTTTACTACACAGCGTTATGTAGACGATAATTATCCGATATCTATCCCTTATGCGATAAGGGAATCATAAGGGAAGTATAAGGGAAGTATAAGGGAAGCTATATGGCAAGATAAAAGGGGGAAAAAGGGGTGAGTTTTAGGGCTTAGAAAACAGTAAGAATAATGGATTTATAACTTATTATATAACAAGAGGTTGTAAATCATAAATAATATAAGAAAGTACTTGACAATAAACTCATATCATATACTGTGGCAACAAATTAAGGATATATTACTTAGAGCTTAACGCTTTTCTGCTAACCAATCCTTATTATTATTTGTAAAACTATAGGAGACAATATATTATGCAAAGTTCAACTTATACAGCCAGCAATATTAAAGTGCTGAAAGGTCTGGAAGCAGTTCGAAAACGCCCTGCAATGTATATTGGAGGAACCGGTGAACGAGGATTGCATCATCTTGTATATGAGGTAATTGATAATTCCATAGATGAAGCAATGGCAGGTTTCTGCGATGAAATTATTTGCACAATTACGAACGAAGGACATATTAGAGTAGAAGATAATGGGCGTGGAATTCCTGTTGATATTCAAAAAGATTTAGGAGTTCCAGCCGTGCAAGTAGTTTTAACAGTTTTGCATGCGGGTGGTAAATTCGATGATAAGAGCTACAAAGTTTCTGGAGGTTTACATGGTGTAGGTGTATCGGTAGTGAATGCCCTTTCAGAATTTTTGGAAGTTAATATTCATAAAGAAGGCAAAGAATACTATATGCGTTTTGAACGGGGTAAACCTGTAACGGAATTACAAATATTAGGAGACAGCAAAAAGTCCGGAACAATAGTAACCTTCCATCCTGATCCACTTATTTTTGAAACTACAGAATTCAGTTTTGATTATCTTACCACTCGCTTAAGAGAGCTTGCTTTCTTGAATAGTGGAGTGCGTATTATTTTAAAAGATGAGCGAAGCGGTCGTCTTCACGATTTTAAGTATGATGGTGGAATAAAAAGTTTTGTGGAATATTTGAATCAGAACAAAAAACCTCTTACCCCCAATACGATATACCTCTCCAATGTGAAAGAGGGTATGGAATTTGAAGTAGCGCTACAATATAATGAAGGTTACCAAGAAAATATCTTCAGTTTTGCCAATAATATCAACACTACTGAAGGTGGAACTCATTTAAGCGGATTTAAAAGTGGTCTTACACGCGCAGTTAATACTTATATAAAAAATGCTGATTTGCTTAAGAATGAAAAGGTTAGTCCATCTGGAGAAGATATTCGAGAAGGCCTTACGGCAGTAATTTCAATTAAGATTGCCAATCCTCAGTTTGAGGGACAAACTAAAACCAAGCTCCAAAATTCTGAAGTAGAAGGAATTGTAAATAGCGCAGTCTATGAAAAACTTTTGGAATATTTTGAAGAACATCCTGCTGAAGCAAAAAATATTACAATGAAAAGTATATTAGCTGCACGCAGTAGAGAAGCCGCTCGTAAGGCACGTGAATTAACCAGGCGTAAATCTGTTTTAGAAAGTGGTTCTCTGCCTGGAAAACTTGCAGATTGTACTTTAAGCGATCCAGCAAAGACAGAACTATTTTTGGTTGAAGGTGATTCTGCAGGTGGAAGTGCAAAACAAGGTAGAGATCGTTCTTTTCAAGCTATTCTTCCTTTATGGGGAAAAATGCTAAATACGGAAAAAGCAAGAGTAGATAAAGTTTTGAATAATGACAAAATTCAGCCGATTATTTTAGCTTTGGGAGCGGGAATTGGACAGGATTTTGATGTGAGTAAACTTCGTTATCATAAAGTCATTATAATGGCCGATGCTGATGTAGATGGCTCTCATATTGCCACTTTACTTATGACCTTCTTCTATCGCTATATGCGGCCTGTAATTGAAGAAGGTAAACTTTATATTGCAATGCCCCCTCTGTTTTTGGTTCGTAAAGGGAAACAGAAAGTGTATGTTTATAACGAAGAAGAACGAGATGCTGCCATAAAGGAATTCGGAGAGAAAGGTGTGATTGTTCAACGCTATAAAGGATTAGGTGAAATGAATGCAGAACAGCTTTGGGAAACTACTCTCGATCCGGAAAACCGCAAGATGATTGCTATCAAAATGGATGATGCTATTGAAGCTGATAGAATGTTTACTATTTTAATGGGCGATGAAGTTGAACCTCGTAGGGAATTTATTCAAACAAACGCCCGTTATGTAAAAAATCTCGATATTTAAGGAGTTAAAATAGATGGCAGATACAACAAATATTATTCCAGTTCAAATCGAAGAACAACTGAAACAGGCATATTTAGATTATTCTATGAGCGTTATTGTTGCACGCGCTTTACCTGATATTCGCGATGGTTTAAAACCCTCTCAACGCAGAATTATCTATGCGATGCATGAACTTAATTTAACACCCGGAGGCCACTTTCGTAAATGTGCTAAAATAGCTGGTGACACAAGCGGTAATTATCATCCTCATGGAGAACAAGTTGTCTATCCTACTTTAGTGCGTTTGGCTCAGCCTTGGATAATGCGTTATCCTTTAATTGATGGACAAGGAAACTTTGGTTCTATTGATGGAGATCCACCTGCAGCAATGCGTTATACAGAAGCCCGTTTACAAAAAATAACAATGGAAATGCTTTCTGAACTGGAAAAGGATACAGTTGAATTTCGCAGTAATTATGATGAAACCAGACAAGAGCCAACAGTTTTTCCTTCCCGGTTTCCTAATTTATTAGTAAATGGTTCTTCAGGAATTGCTGTTGGTATGGCAACAAATATGCCACCTCATAATATTGGAGAAGTTTGCGAGGCAATTATTGCTTTAATAGATAATCCTGATTTGCAACCGCTGGATTTGCTTCAATACATAAAAGGTCCAGATTTCCCTACAGGTGGTTTCATTTTAGGAACAGAAGGTATTAAAGATTATTTTGAAACAGGTAGAGGAAGAATTATTATGCGCGGGGAAGCAGAAATTGATACTTTACCTAATGATTCAGAACAGATTATTATCCGTTCTATACCTTATCAATTAAGTACTACACAGCTCATTGATCGTATGGTTGAATTAGTAAAAGATAAAAGAATTGAAGGCATAAGTGATATCCGTGATGAATCTGGTCGGGATGGAATGCGCTTAGTTATCCAAGTAAAACGGAATCATGATGCTCAAGTTGTTCGTAATTTACTATATAAACATACGCAATTACAGGCAACTTTTGGCGTTATTAATCTCTGTCTTATTGATGGTGTACCTCAAATAGTAAATATGAAAGAAATGTTACAAAATTTCATCGAATTCCGTCATGATGTGATTTTGCGGAGAACACTATTTGACCTGCGTAATGCTAAAGATCGTTTGCATATTTTAGAAGGATTAAAAATAGCGCTGGATAATCTGGATGCAGTGATAGCTACTATTAGAGCTTCACAAACTCCTGCAGATGCAAGTTCTGCTCTTCAAGAAAAATTTGGGCTCACTGAAATTCAAGCAAAAGCAATATTAGATATGCGTTTGCAACGGTTAACAGGTTTGGAAAGAGATAAAATCGAAATAGAATATCAAGAATTACTGATTACTATTGCCCGACTTACTGAACTGGTTGAACATAAAGAGCTACGAATGAACTTAATTAAAGAAGAAACGAGCGAAATACAAGATAAATTTGCAGATAAGCGTTTAACTACTATTATTCCAGCTCCTGCGGGTAGCTTCAATATGGAAGATTTAATTGCTGATGAAATGGTTGTAGTTACTATCACTCATGATGGTTATGTAAAACGTTTACCTGTTGATACTTATAAGGTTCAGGGAAGAGGAGGAAAGGGCTTAAGTGCTTCTAATCTAAAAGAAGAGGATTTTATTCAATACATCTTCGTAGCCAGTACCCATTCCTATATATTACTCTTTACAGATCATGGGATGTGTTATTGGCTAAAGGTTTTTGAAATACCTGAAGCTAGTAGAACTGCCAGAGGTAAGGCAATCGTGAATTTAGTAAATCTTGCCGAAGGCGATAGAATTAAAGCGTTTGTAACTCTTAAGGATTTTCATCCTGAACAAAATATTATTATGTGCACCCGTAAGGGACTGGTTAAAAAAACTCCTCTATCTGCTTTTTCGCATCCACGTTCTAATGGTATTAAAGCAATCAAATTAAGAGAAGAGGATGAATTGATTGATGCCAGAATTAGTGAATCTGGTGATGATATCCTTTTGGCTACTCATGAAGGAAAGTGCAATCGATTCAGTGAAAGTGAAATTCGGCTTGTGCGTCGTTTTTCACAAGGTGTGCGTGGAATTCGTTTGCGTAATGGTGATTATGTTATTTCTATGACAATTGCCACTGCTCAAGATCAACTTGAAAACGGTAATCCAAATGCTGCTACTATTTTAGCCATCAGCGAAAACGGTTATGGTAAGCGTAGTCCAATATCCAGCTATTCCTGTACCCGTCGTGGTTCTATGGGAGTTATAACTCTAAAAACCAATAAACGAAATGGCTATTTAGCATCATTAATGCTGACATATGATGATGACGATTTGATGATTATTACTCAAGGTGGAATGATTATTCGCCAAAAGGTTTCTGAAATTTCTGTAGTAGGGCGTAATACTTTGGGCGTAAAATTAATCAATCTTGCTCCCAATGATGTTGTTCGTGATATTTCTTTAATTCATTCCGAACCGGATGAAGAATCACTTGATAAAGAAGTGGAAACTTTCAAAGCAAAAGCTCCCTTCAAATTTGAAGAGAAAGCTGCTACGGACGAGGAAGATTATGAAGAAGAAGATGAAGAAATGGATGTGATTGACGAATTAGAAGAAGAAGACCTTGATAATGAAGAGGATAACGAATAGACTAATAAAAATGATATTACCGGCAGTAATTTTATTACTGCCGGTAGCTTGTTCTGTAAATCAATTTGTTCCTGCAGAGGGAGTTTTGAGTGAAGATAACTATGCTATTATCAGGTCAGATACTCTATTGATAATTGTGAGACCTCAGAATTATCCAGGTAGTTATCAGGAAATCAATAGCCGTTTCTTTCCCCTATATTTCAAAGTGAAAAATACTTCCAGCCATAAGATACATCTTAATCAGAGTTCTTTTAGCATCCTATGCAATGAGAAACAATATGATTCTATTCCCTTAGATTATGTTCTGGCAGATTTAGAACGACGAATATTGCTGAAACAATTCAGCGATCCTTTTGCTCCGCAAGTTACCAATTTCGGTATTACCTATAAAGAGAAAGAACAGGAAATGTACTATGAACTTGTAAATAATGCCTTTAGTTTTGGTGACATCTTGCCTGGAGCAATAAAAGAGGGTTATCTTTTTTATAATCGAGAAATAGCTTCTGCTAAAAGATTCACTATAGATATACTGGGAAACACAATCTGCTTTGTAAAGTAATCGATATTTTTCGCTATAAAATTAGCGGTATTCATATATCATCCATCCTTCTTTACCCAATCCTAAAAAAATATAGTCATTTGCCAAGTCAATATCATAAACTGGTACAGTTAAAAAGATATTATTCAGTTCTTCGGTTTTAAGCGGATTGGTTACATCCATAATTTTTACTCCACCTCTTCCCAAGGCTATAAAAAGGCGGTTATCTTTCATTGCCAGATTTAATATTTCATTAGTCATTCTTATCTGACTGATAAGCACGGGTTTTTTGGGGTCATACACATTAAAGGCCATCAGATTTTTCCCTGCGCCTATCCAAATTGTGTTTCCATATTTAACTAAACAGGAAGCATCTACAATTTCGTAATTTACCCCTAAAGAAACTGGATAGGATTGGTCACTAATATCAACAGCAACTAACCCAAAATCGTTGAGAGCAAAGATATATGGGTACGCAGCTACGAAATCTTTGATTCCCCATTTTTCAGAAAAAGTAGATAAAATTTCGCGTGTGCTTCCACTGCCAATATTGATAATATCAATACCTTTATAACGGTCTGCCACATATAAAGTTGCACCTTCTCGAGTTAATTTTTCTCCTAAAATTGTCTGAGGAAAGAAGATTCGGGAACCAGTATATAAGCTATCTACCAAAATTACTTGATTTGTAGGTTCGCTGGATGCTACATAGATATATTTTCCAGCAAGTGTTTCAACATCTTCAATAGGAAATGTGGAAAAGTAAGCAGCTTCAAGTTTCGGTTGCCAGGCATTAAAAATTGAGTAAATCCAAATATAATTATGACTATTGGTATAAAGCAAATCATTATCAAATTGGATAGAATATGCTTGGGAGGATTTAACATAAGCCAGTTGATACAGAAATTTGTTATCTATCGCAAAAGCTGATAAACAGATTAATAAACAAATCGCACTTAAGAAGATGCGTTTCATCGCTCCTCCAGTAACCAGTGAATTATTTGTTTGGAGTTAATTCCTTCTGCCTGAGCTGCAAATGAAGGTAATATTCGATGCTGTAACACATTTATTGCTGATGCTTTAACATCTTCCTCTGCGGGAGTATATCTCCCATCTAAAGCAGCTCTTGCTTTTGCAGATAAAATTAGATATTGAGAAGCACGAGGCCCAGCTCCCCAAGCAACCCATTGTTTAATCTCTTTAGATGCTTCATCAGTATTGGGACGTGATTTTCTAACTAAATTTACTGCATATTTAAGAACATGATCACTTACAGGGAGAGAGCGAACTGCTTGTTGAAAAGAGATTATTTGCTCTCCAGAAAGCTGAGGTGAGATAGTAGGAATTTCCAAGCCGGTAGTACTATCTGCAATTAAAAGTTCCTCTTCCATAGTAGGGTAATCTATATTGATGAAGAACATAAAACGGTCTAATTGCGCTTCCGGTAAGGGATAAGTACCTTCCTGTTCAATTGGATTTTGCGTTGCCATAACTAAAAAAGGTTTACTTAAAGGGCGGGTAACAGTTCCACTGGTAACAGCATATTCTTGCATTGCCTGTAATAAAGCAGCTTGGGTTTTGGGCGGAGTTCTGTTTATTTCGTCTGCCAAAATGATATTGGCAAAGATAGGTCCTTTAATATACTCAAAGCGTTTTTGTTCAGTTATCGGGTCATTAACCAAAATATCTGTTCCGGTGATATCTGAGGGCATAAGATCAGGGGTAAATTGAATGCGGCTGAAAGAAAGGGAGAGTGCTTTTGCTAAAGAAGAAATAAGTAAAGTTTTAGCAAGTCCGGGAACCCCTTCCAGTAAAATATGACCATTGGCAAAAAGAGCAATCAGGACATCTGTAAGAACTCTATCCTGCCCAATTATGACATTGTGAATTTCATTAAGTAATGCATCTTTTAAACTCTGCATCGAGTTTATATCTTGTATCATTTCTTCTTTAGTCATTTATTTTTTCTCCTTTAAAAACACTAATAAAAAGCTCTGGACCAAGAACAGCAAAAGCAATTATCCCCCATAAACTCATTAAGCCAGCTGTTAAAATATGTCCAAAAGCCATAATTGCTGAGGCAGTGGACTTTGTCAATCCAAATCCAATGCTGAAAATAATAATCATCATCCATTCATTACTGCCCAGCTGAGCCGGTGGCTGAGGAATAGCATAAGATAGATTTATAAGTGTGTAACCAAACAGAGTGATAGCGAAAGGATATAATATCCCGAAAGCACGAAAAAGCAAATAAAAATATGTTCCATCCATTAAAATTCCAAATGCCGTTAAGAGCAAAGCTAAAATAAGCTTCAAGGGTTGATGTTCAAAAATGTTGAGTTCTTCAATAAACATCTCTATAGCAGGATTGATTCTATCTTTTGCCTTTTGTGGAAGCCAGGAAAAGATAAAAGTGAGCATTTTTATCACCCATTCTTTCTGCCAGACAGAAGCCACTAAAATTGAAAAAGCTACAATAAACACTAACATCAATAGACATAATAAAATAATCATTGCTGTGCTTAGTTCTATAGTAGTAAAAGGAAGAACGATTATAATAAATAAAATTGCTAAGGTATCAAAAACCTTGTCCACAAAAACGGATGGAAGAGCTTTAGCATAAGGAATATCATAATTCTTTTTGATAAACCAACCGCGGGCAAAATCTCCTGCCCTGATAGGTATTAAATAGTTTAGTAAGTTTCCAGCCATAGAATATAGCCAAGTTCTACAAATTCCAGGGTTTGCTTGAGCGGGAAGTAATAATCGCCAGCGTAAAGAACGCAAAAAATAAGCGAAAAGATAAGCAAGAGAAGCAAAAATAACCCAATTATAATTAACTTTGGCAATCTGAGTTCTAATTTCGCTGATCGGAGTATAATATAACCAGGCAGCAAGTAATATTATGCCTACAATTAGCCCAATTATCAATGTATTACGGTTTTTATGTGTCATTAACCGTTATCCGGAGTGAACAGAAGATAATAATGATGTGCCCAGTGTTTTTTAAAACTAGGTGGTGCAGTTTTTTCCACAAAACCATAGGAAAGCATTCTTGATATAAAATCACTATTTTCTTCCTGATAATAGGAGAGAATAGAGAGTGGTTCTCTGTTTTTTTCCTGTATTTCCTGCTTTCCGACCAATTTTTTAAAAAAGAGTTCCTTTTTCATTCCGATATCAGGCCAGGGAGGACAATCAATATAACCTTCTTTTTGTAGTAACCACTTGTTTTGTTTCATCAGATATTTGATAGTAGCCAAATCAAGATGAGCAGGATGCAAATAAGGATATTTTTTGGGGGAATAATCCTTCATCTGCATTTTAAAACCTATTCCATCACGATTGGGAACGCAGATCAGAATTGCCTTTTTACATACTCTACAGAATTCAGCAAGGAAACTTCTAATATTTTGAGTAAACCAAAGCGCAGAAAAGTTGAAACCCAAATCAAAATGTTTATCCGGATAATCAAGTTTTACATATTCAGGGTTATATTTGATATCAATATGCAGGCGTAATTCTTGCCATAATTCATTGATTTTTGTAATTCTTTCCAGATCGTGATCTTCCAAGGAGACCTTTATTCCCTGTTTAGCTAAATTTACAAGGTTTATTCCGCTTACCCCAGTAAAACCAAAACAAGGTGTTTCCAACGCAGATTGAATATGATATACTTCACAAATAGAATCTAATAATTGGTTCAGGATAACTCGCTCGTAGGAAGAGCCCAATCCTTCATCAGGATTATCAAAATATTTAGCCCAATCGTTGATAATGGGAACGGCCATCAGTGCTTCTGGTAATCCTTTATTGTTATTTCAAATTCAGGAATAGTAAAATGAGGTTTTATACCTTCTCTTTCCATAATATCATAATATGCGGTTACATCGTAAAACCAGCTTTT
Source organism: Cloacimonetes bacterium UBA5835 (assembly GCA_002432865.1). Taxonomy (GTDB): domain Bacteria; phylum Cloacimonadota; class Cloacimonadia; order Cloacimonadales; family Cloacimonadaceae; genus Cloacimonas. The sequence continues at coordinate 184,722 of DJGX01000009.1, read as the reverse complement.
GGATATAAGCTCAAAGCGGCTGATCCAAAGTTCATTTTTAAGCATTCTGGCAAGCTTTTCACCCCAAGCAAAAAATATCCTGTCAAAAGTTAAAACACCAGGGTAGTTTTTATTATGTAACTGACGGGAAATAAAATCTACCAAAGCCTGTAAACGAACTGGTTCACGATCTGCAATTGTAAGGGTTAAACCACTTTTCCATTCGTTAGTTGCCAAATAGACAAAAGCTTTTACCAAGGCATCAATGTGACATAGATGAATCCAAATCGGACGGTTAATTAATGGAAACATATATTTATCTACAAGCTTAACCAACTGATAAGGAAAACCAAAATCACCTTCTCCATAAGCAATACTGGGTCTAATAATAGATGCTTTCAGTCCATTTAATATTGCTCGGTTGACTATGCGTTCCGATTCAATTTTAGTGTAATGATAGTAGTTGTCTGGATTTTTCTCGGTTTCAGGTCCAGCAGGTAATTCTTGAGGGATAGCTCCAAAAACACCTACCGAGGAGCAATAAATCAATCTTGCTTCTTTTGCCAGACAGTATTCTACCATTTGTCCTGTACTATAAACATTGCTTCGTAAATATGTTTCTTTCGGGAATTTTCTTCCTCCGCGTAAAGCTCCAATATGTAAGATAGTATCAAATTCATTGGTAAAAAGAAATTCCTTTAAAGAAGCTGTGTCAGCAAGGTCTATTTCAATGATCCTAAGATCCTTTCCAAATTCAGAATATCGGTTTGGATGTGTTTGGGGACGCACTAATGCAGTTATGCTATAGTCAGGACAGGTATTCATTAATTCCCTTAAAACATTTCTACCAATGAAACCAGTGATACCAGTTATAAGAAGTCTATCCAAAAATCCTCTTTAGCAAACTATGTTTATGATGTTGGTGATGATGAGAATGATGAACTTCAACATATTCATAGGGGATATAATCTCCATTGTCAATACAGGAAGGATATAAATAAAAAAGCAGATTCGCAGTATGATTATCGATCACTTCCTCGATTTTATTTTTTGCTTCAAAATAAGAATAGTATTTTCCCCGTAAATGATCATCCGAAGCAATAAAATGTGTCCAACCCTTATTTACTAATATCCAGGCAGTGGATTTAACTTTTTCACCATACAGACCAAGTAAGCTCCCTGCACTAGTTTGTATATAAATGTTACGATGAATAAGGTCTTCAGCGCGTGAGGGCTTTTGCATAATACTCACATATCGTTCTGCGTGTGCCAAAATAGGTTTATAACCAGCTCGTAATAAGGGGTAGATGTTATTGTAAAAATCACTGGGTAGACCATTTAAGTCACTTTCCAAAAGGATATAATTGCTTTTACCCATAGTTAGATTATGTTGTTTTATATCAGATAGGATGCCGGGTTGCAAATATATTTCAAATCCAGGTTGCAAATCGATATCTATACCGGCTTTTATAACTTCATTAACTAGCAGGTTGAATTTATCATCGTATTCACTTCGCGTATATTGAAAATGTCCTCTAAAATAATGAGAAGTTAAGTAGGCTCTACTAATTCCCCCTTCTGCCATCAAAGATATCTGGCTGAGAGAATCGTCCAGTGATTTTGAACCGTCATCAATATTGGGTAATAAATGAGTATGAATATCTACCATTGCTTAAGGTAATCTTTCCTTAATCATAGCTACGAATTCTAACAAAACAGAATTATTGGGAAAGGGTTTAATTATCTTTGCGGTATCTTCTAACATATTCTCTACCATTTTACGTGCTTTATCAAAACCAAGTAAGCCAGTATATCCGGATTTTGAAACAGGAATATACTCATCATCTAAGCCATCGCTTCCCCGAGAGTAATCTGCTTCTATATCTTCAATCATTTGATAGGCAATGCCTAAATTCACAGCATAAGTATTCATAATCTGACGAGTTTCTTCATCAGCATTACTAAGCAGGCAAGCTATATCTGCTGATGCTTGTAACAGGGAACCGACTTTCTTCATATCAATATAATTCAAGGTGTTAATTTTCATAACTTTATGACGACTGGAAAGTGCTACTACCTGCCCTCCAATCATACCATAACTTTTAGCTGCATTGGATAGAATTTGAATGGATTTAACTGCCTGTTCCGAATTTTGAAATTCTCCCAAAATTTCGAAAGCAAGAGAATATAGTGCATCTGCAGCTAAAATAGCTATGGCATTTCCATATTTTATATGCAAGGCAGGTTGACCTCTTCGCTGAGTTCTATTCATTATACAAGGAAGGTCATCATGAATTAAGCCGCCGTTATGCATCAATTCAATAGCTACCGCAGCTTTTACTGCATCTGGAAAGGCACGGTGTTTTTTAAAACTGGTAAGCATTTCAAACATAGAAAGAAGCAGGATAGGACGCCATCTTTTACCTCCGGGAATAACAGCTTCATACATAGCTTTTTTCAGGTTGGCAGCATATTCATCTTCGAATGATAATGCCTGTTCCAGTCCTTGATCAATAAACTCGAAACGTGTTTCAAAATACTTTTGTAAAAGCAAAGCACTCTCCCTTTTAAATATCACTTAGTTTAAAATAACTGTATTTTACTCTTCCTTTTTATATCGTACCATACTTTTGTCAAGTTTTTTCTCCCTTCAGTGAATTATAGGTGTACATATAATCGAAGTATGGAAGCTAACAATTAATGTAAAGCCTATAGGGTTTATCTATCCAAGGATTGTTATAGCTGGTTATCAACCCAAAATCCACTCATAATTGAGTTTTGCAAGTGTATGAGTGGATTATGAGTGACAACAAAAATTGCAATAAGTGAATAAAAAGAGTGATTCCTTTTTTATATCCTAAATCTTAATTTGAAAACCTATTGAGATGTTTCTTCCTGGCTCTGGAAATCCGTATTCGCATTGATAGTTTTCATCCAGGATATTTTCCATCCCAACAGACAGTTCTATTTGTTTATAGGGAATAGTAATAAGCAGATCGTGTTTCCAATAGGGATCCAGATTATGATATCTCCCTTCATCGTCTTGGGAGAGGCGTTCATCTCTAAAAGAGCTGTCGAAAATAAAACTAATATTGAAAGGTAGTTTGATTCGTTGTATTAATTCTACTGAATTTTTGGGTGTTTCAGTTAAATAATAATCACTATTTTCCTGATAGCTGAGATAAGCGTAATTTACACTCGATTGCCAAAATTTAAGCAAAGAGATGTCCATACCAATTTCTGCGCCTTGTGATTGAACTTTAAATATATTTTCATAGCGTCCCAAATACATATCAATGAGGTCTTTGGTATCGTTATAGTAAACACTGCAGTAAATTGAGAGTTTATTTTTTAGCAAGGCTTGATTGTGGCTTAGTTCTACTTTTAGTGAGTGTTGTGGTTTCAAAGCAGGATTACCTTTACTTTCAGAATAAAGCTGTCTTAAAGTTGGCTGAGAAGTATTCCGTCCAATGGCAAAAGAGGTTTTACTATTAAAAGAGCTGTCGTAAGTAATTCCAACTGCTGGTTCCAATTGCGGTTCAAAATCATTATGGTATTTATTTATTCCTGCACTTAAACCCAATCCGGTTGTTAACAATAAATCAGGATAAAGAAAGCATTCATATTGACTGAAGAACTGATGTAGATGGACAGGTGAATAAGTCCATTCAAGATATGAACCATTATCCTTACGACGATTTAGCTGAAACTCATAATGATAACCAATATCCAGTTTTCTGTTACCTAAAAATACCTTAGTTAAACGAGGATGTACACCAAAAGCTTGATTGCGCATCTGTGAATCTAAAGTCATCGTTTCATAAGTGGGATCATTATATTCCAGATAGCGGTCTGCGCTGGTATCATAAGTTAATTGCAGATTCACAACGCTGCTTTCATTCATTTGAAATTTAGTCCACAAGCCGCTGTAATAACGCATCCAATCCTGATACTGTCTATAGCGATGTTCATATATGGAACTGGGGATATTCTTTTTATCCATCGTGCTATACCCAAAATCCAAGCCGATATTATGAAAGTTTAACAAATCACTTTCCCATGAACCGGATAGATTGTATAAACACTTATCGCTATTATTGCGGATTCTTCCATTTTCGGAACTGGTAGGAATAAAATCCTTAGAGAGATTAAAGCCGTCAGTTTGTTCCCTCGAAAGACCGATTCTATAATTCCAACTATCAAAACTGTGAGCTGAGGATAGTTTAATTTCATTAGTGTTGTTGCGTTTAAAAATCGTGTTCAGTTCCAGCCAGTAATTTTTAGGCGGGGCTTTGGTAATAATATTAACTACCCCGCCCATATTATTTGTTCCATATAAAGGGGAAGCAGGACCTTTTAAAATCTGTATTTCTTCAATATTAAGCAGGGAAAGTTTACTGATATCCACATTGCCAAAATATCCGTTATTCAAAGGTCTGCCATCCACCATAATTTTTATTTCATTTTTGCGAAAACCGCGTAAGCGTAAGTTGCTTTCATCTTTACTACCTGTTGTTGCACTAATACCTACACTGTTTTGCATTGCCTCCCGCAAAGAAAGCGAAGTCTTAACATCCTCACTATCTATTCTATGTAAAGAACCAATTGCTTCAGACGGTTTGTCTACAATTACATAAACAGTTGGCAGATTATAGGTTCTTAGTGTATCTTGTTTTGCTGTCCCAAATAAACTAAGAGCAGACAGCAATAACAACAGCAATAGTATATATTTCTGCACTTTCACTTTCGTAGCTACAATTACCTATGTTCTTTACAGTCGGGTTTTAATAATCAGTTAAGATAGTGGAATCATAGCCACTAAAACTTTCTGGAACAGTAATAGTTATGTCTTTTTTATCATGCGGGGCATTAGCAAAACTATTATCTTGTTCGGTAGAATTTGTCACTTCAATGCTTGCTAATTTTTTAAACTTCTTCAACGAACCTGGTAAGAGTTCATTTAAAGTTGTAAAAGTAGTTACCTCAGAATCCATTAAGTAATAACCCACAGCAATTTGTTCTGGCGTATAATCTTTGCTATAGCCATCAATGCTTATTAAACGGATATTACTGCTATCGGATAAAGTTATTCCTTGGATCAAATCACTTAGTTTGATGGCGTCTTCATTAACGGAATTCCAGTTTTGGATAGAATGAATTGTTAAACCTTTAAGCTCAACAGTATTTGTTTTACCTGCACTATTAACATCTACTTTCCGGTATAAATTAAATTTGGTTGTATTCTTAACTTTGAAAGCGCCCGGAAGACCAAGCTCTGAGGGAAACCAAGTTCTATTATTATCAGATGGAACAATAAAACCCTCTTTAAAGAAGTTCCAAGTTAAATCATATCCGGCATAAGATGAATTACGAGGGCTAAAACCATCGCTGGCAATAATTTCATAAGCGAATAGATTTCTGAAATTCAAAGTGTCCGAAGCATTGGGATCAATTAAATCACGCAATACAGTGTTGGAAATGAATTGATCCAGTTTGTAACCGTAAACATTAACCTCTGTAGGATTGTCATCCTTTTCACTGCAAGCAAACATAAACAGGGTAAGGATAGCGATCAAGATCACGCTAATTTTTTTCATTTTTTCCTCCATACTTAATTATAGAGGCAGACAGGGATGAAAATTATATTTCCGCTGTTGCCTTTCCAAATACGGGAGGCATAAATGTTTCCATTTATACCCAATGGTGCATTTCCATACTTTTAAGAAGCTAAAGGATAATACACTCGGCTTTTTTCAAAAAAATCAAAGCAATAATATTTGTCAACTCCAACTTTAATATTTAGCATGCAGATTACGCTAATTGCGCAGATTATAACCTGATCCAAATATTCCATAAATCGAAGCAATCCAGTTATTTATGTTCAATTGTTTCATTTAAGGATTTCTGGTCATTTGGATTTTTTGCATTTTGAGCTATTATATCTAATAAAACTATAAGAAAGGATGAAAAATGCGAAAATACCCGTTAATAGTCATTTTACTCTTGATTTTGGTAGAACTATTTGCCTTTGATATCTATTTGCCAGATGGAAAATTACTGCCTATAAACAAAGAGCAATTACAGCAAGAAAAAATGGTAACATTTAATACTCTTAGGGATAAGGATGGTGCTCAAAAAGAAGAAAACTGGCAAGGAATTGCTTTAATTCCCTGGCTTAATTCCCTAACCAATATCCCCTGGCATAATTTGAAAATTGAAAGCAAAGACAGTTACTCTTTAACTTTTCACCGTTTGGAACTAAACGAAAACAATGCATATTTAGCAATGCTGCAAGATGGGGAAGAGCTATCTGAATATAATATGCGCTTAATATTTACAAATTACAGGGAAAATGCATGGATGCGCAATATAAAGTGTTTAAGACTTTTGGATTATATTCCAGTTCCCAAACCCAGACAGATATTCTTTTGGGATCAGAGCTTTGCCAAAAATGGAATTGATTTGAGTTCTGGATATGTTCCTATTGGCGATTTGATGCTTAAGTGCTTTTTTCAGGACAGCGGCGATATTGTTTTTGTGGATGAACAGTTTCGTAAATTATGCTTAAATTATCCTCGTGAACTGGGCAGTGTCTTTTTACACATTGATGAAAAAGGTAATTATACTTTAGCTCCGGACAAAAGCTCACACCTTAAAATATCATCCCAGACAGATTTATCTCAACTAATTTATGTCCAGTGTGGCCAAGTGGCTTATATTAAAGAGAATTATGTTCAAGAGATTAGGCAAATGGCAAAAGTCCTAAATTGGGATTGGGAAAGTGATTCTTTACATCTAATCAAAGCCAGCAAAGAAGAAATAAAAGCAGGCGATAAGCCAAAGGAGATAAATGCTGATTGCTGGCTGGAATTTTAAAGGTGCAAATAACTCTCGCACTCCCGCACTCCCGCACTCTAGCACTCCCGCACTCCCGCACTTTAATACATAATATATTGTTGCACAAGCATAAACATAACTTTATCGCAAAGTTCATTTACTGCATCCAGTTCATTTTTGCCTTTAACAGCATCAGTGGTAACTGCCACACTTTTAATTCCGGTTAAATTTGTATTGTAAATACTTTTTCCAGTGCGGGAATCAATCAGTTCAATATAGGCATCGGCGACGGCTGAATATTGTTTTAACAAAGGCAGAAATTCACTATTGCGAGTTATGATGTTCACTTTAAAGGTATAATCACTCTCATTTTGGTTGGTTGAAACTTCCAAATCCAAATCCTGCAGTTTTTTCAGCAAAATATTGCGATAGTCGGTCCCAGAAGTATTATTAAAACTATATTGCACAAATGCTTTAGGACGATTAACATTCAGTTTTAAAGTGGCAGGTAAAAATTGGAGATTGCCAAACATTGTTTTAACTATAGGATTTTCTATACCCACAAGCCAGAAATCCTTATCCGGTTTGGCTTCTATAAATTGAGGAGTACTGAAAGAAGTTATGCGGTTTATGATCAATTCTGCTTTTCCATTTTCGTCTGTTAAACCCTTAGCAACAATTTCGCCTTTACCGCTCAAAAAATTGAAGCATACGGGAAAATTATTTACGGGTATTTCTTGTTGATAGATAACGAAGACAGTAATGCTTTTTCTTTCTCTTTGTTTGGCTGTGAGATCAATCTCTTTTTCAGCATAGTTTATTTTCACTTTTTCGGTTAAATGGTTCAGACGAAAGAAAAGTTCATTATAAAGATTAATCTGCTTATTCCGATAAATCGTGGTCAAATCCATATCGGTATAATCCACAATCAGTTCCAGTCCTTTTAAGAGAGCCGATATGCCGGGAGTTAAATTTGTTTGAGAGAGATCAAATTCGTTTAGTAAATTGAGAGCTTGAGCCGTTGCTTGCTCACATTGATTTTTTCGCCAGGCATAATATTCACTTTTGGAAAGTCGATAATAAGCCCAATAGTCATTTTTGGTTTCATAAGTGCCAACCAGTTGCAGGTCTCTAATTTTATTATTACTGGAACTGCGGATGCTGCTGATTAATTCTGAAGAAGGAATTCCATTGGCTTCTGTTTCTTTTAAAGCAATGTCGGAATCAATTTGAACGCTGATTTGGGTGGAGATTTCACGAATAGCCTCATTTCTGGCAAGTTCTTTATAGTTGGGCGCTTTTTTGGGAATTTTTACTACCGCACTATAATATCCATTATCAAAGGGTTGTTGCAAAGTCCATTCTGGCTGTTTTTTGGCTACGCTGCAAGCTGAAAGTAACAGTAAAAGAATATATAAACCGCGCTTCATTAGCTTAAATATCCGCAAAGCTTATTAGCTATATCAGTTCCGGTTTGTTTCAGCGCCTCTTTAACCATTTCATTTATGGAAGGGGGAAAGGGTTCTGCTTTTTCCATTAGCTTTTTTATGTTGTAGCTTAGGGCACGGTCGTCTCCGGAAATTTTCCTTGCCCAGGTATCGCTCCAAGAATTCTTAATTTCCACAGTTTCCTGCTGTTTTATTTTTCCTGTTTCTACTTCTAAAATGCTATAGGAAGTGGAAATGCTAACATTTGCAGTTTTAGTGAATTTACGATAGCGGCAAAAGACTTTTCCCTTGATTTCGCGTTCCTGAGTAATACCATCTTCATCTATATACTCTTCTGTGCGGATTACAACTTCGGTTTCGTCTTCACTGGTAATGCTAACAGTCCGTTCAGGAGTAACATTTATTTGTAAAATGCGTCCGGTTAAGATTTCATCGGCACCCAAAATCTGGCCCAAGCGAAATGAACCTTCATTATTAATTAAACCGGAAGCGGTAAGCTGTTGTTCTTTCATAACTGCTTCCAGTTGGGTTCTATCTATGATTTCCACAAAATCACTTTTTGCGGCAGATGAAATTAACAAAGAGACAATTTGATCGGTCAAAATATCACTGACGGCTCCATATATGCCAGAAGTATTGCTTTTATCTTCAAAAGGAGTTATCGCTATTCTTTTTATGGCAAGTTTACGGCTTTGTTCATATCTTAAAGCGGCATCTTGATAGTTGGGAATAAGTTTCAGCACTTCTTTAAATTCCAGTGCGGCTTTCTTTTGCGTATCTTTATCATTACTCATTTTGGCATATAAAATGCCTGCTTGATAATGTGCCTCAGCGGCATTTTCTTGGCTTTGTTTCATTTCTGCTGCATAATCAGGAATGTCAATTACAACTTTATAACCTGTATAGGGATTTATTAAAGGAGGTAGCGATTGGATTTGCTCTGCCAGATTTTGCAGAGAAGTATATTCCAGGTAAATTTGTTCCCACTTATTTGTTTCGTTGCTTCGAATCAGTTTTTCTATCTTTCTCTGTTGCGCCAAACTATAATTTTGCCAGGATTGCACCAAAAGTTCCTGGGCTTTAGGATTATCCGTTTTTTTGCTTAATGCTCTTATTGCTTCCTGAGTGGCAATTTCGTAATTTCCCTTTTCATAATTCTTTTGTGCTTTTTTAGCTAACCGCGCATTGGAAGAGCAAGCGCTGATTATCAATAAACAACAAAGAAGAACGGGAAAAAGCCATTTTTTCATTAAAACTCCAAAATTCATCGTTTATTCTACACAAAAAAACTTCTATGTATGCCTATGGGTTTATGTCAAGCGGATTTTGGTCAAGGGCTGATAAGCCAACAGATTATACGATAAGCAAAGTAAATTATAAATAGAATATAAACAAGATTATCAGGATTCAATTATTGGAAATAGATATTTGATTAATTGGCTAGCCCATTAACCTCCACTGCATTATTGGGATTAATGTCTTGATTTATCCTTGCTCGTTAACGCTATGCGGGTGATTAGATTCCCATATAACTCCCTTATCCGATATGGGAACGATAAGGGAATCTTATGGGAAATATACCGGTTGGACAAGTGGAGCGAGTAAGCAACAAAAAGCCCAGCAAATAGCCGGGCTTAAGTATAAATGTAGGTTAAATTAATTGTTTGTTTATTTCTCGGCAGTCACTTTGAAGAAGCGTTTAGAGCCGAGTTCAGACAAATTCAGAATAAGTTGTCGGTTGGATGCAGGCATGGTTTGAAAGAGAACAAAAGTTCCTAAAGGATCTTCACTGGCGTAAATATTATAATTGGTAATGGTTATGGGAGTTTGAGATACAGAAAGTGTAACGGCCTCCCAGCTAAGGAGATAGCTGTTCTCAACGGATTGTAAAACTACATTTTGGGGAGCAAGAGGTGTTTCGTCAATTACATAAAGTTGGAAAACATCGCTGCTGTCTATTAGAGAACCGGAAATCATAATTAACCGGATAGCGTAATTACCCCAGGTATTAAAAACGGTATGCAAATCCCATTCGCTGGAAACAGGTAAACCGTTAACGAGCCAGATAGGGTGACTTTCGGGAGTATTATGCCCAATAGAATTATTTATAAACTGAAGAGGATGTCCCACAAAGAAAGGACCTTCCGGAGTTATAATAGAGGCGCTATGTGAATAATGGTAACAACCAATATCGGCAATGCTGCCATCCGGGTCAGGAGTTGTAACCGGACTGCCAGCATCAATACAAGGACTGGTGTAAAGCAAATGAAAGTCATGCTCTATGGCATTGGCAAAATGGGGATTAGCATTGATATTACCTATTCCGGGATAGACCATAGTGCCATAGTTTACATCATTGTAAACAGCATTTACAGTTCCTTCTTGGCAAACGAAAGGAACGCTGATAGGGGTATTGCTCCAAGCGATATTATTGCTAAAGTTTAGCTGAGCGGAATTAACCGTGGCAATATTTGGGTAACCATAAATGGTGTTATTTTGGAAAGTAAAAGCCGGAATAGCATTAATGGATAATGCCAGATAATTCTGCAGGTCTGGAGGGGAAATTTGAAGATCATCCACTACAAAAAGATTGCGTTCAATATAATTAAAAACCGAGCTGAAATTTTGCAATCCGGTTTTGCAATTCAAAATCATAGAATTCTGCATATCCAAATTTCCTCCGCTATTAATCCGGATACCTATTTCGGCATTTTCGATTTTAGCGTCGCTTAAAATAGGATTTGCATTACCGTTAATCAAAATCCCGGTGCCATAATGTGATATTTTCACATTATTAATGTTGGCAGCGGTATTGCCTGATAGAGTGATTCCCGTTCCGTTGATTAAAACAGTGGCATCGATGGGCGCTATCTGGACAGAATGGATGATAGGATTGCAATTTAGAACTGTAATCGGATTTAGGGCATTCAGGATATCACAATTGGTAAAATTGCTTTCTTGCCCAATACCTGCAGTTCTGGAAATTGCTAAACCACTCCAAAGCAAATCGGAAAAACCAGGCATAAAAGTGACATTTTGAGCGGAAATAGAGCCATAAACATTGATCGGTTCATCATTCCAGATTTGAACTATCACTCCTGGTTCGATAGTGATATGTTTAGTGGAAGCTATTATGATTGGTTCCACAATATGATAGGGAGAATTTTCTGAAGTCCAGTTGGTAGGTAAATTATCTTTATCTACAATGAACCCATCGGAGATATTTATCAGTACATTTACTAAGACAGAATCGCTGCTTTGGCAGATACCGTCAAACACATTAAAAGTAATTGTTTCGGTTCCAAACCAATTATGAGTTGCACTGAGGTTAACCTGCGAGCCATCAATAGTTGCTATAACATTATTGGCTCCGCTACAGGTAATAATTAAGGGGTCATTATCCGCATCGCTCACATAAGTAGTAAAATCTACTGCTAATGTTTCATTTACATCAAAAGAAAAGCTCGCAGGTAAATTAATTACAGGAGGATGATTAACCGGCAAAACAGTCAGATAAACATTAAGTATAGTAAGCGGATTAGTAGGATCATTGGAATTGATAAGTAACTGGGCATTATACAATCCAGCAACTATTTCCTGCGCTGAAAAAGTAACATTTATTGTAGTAGTTCCGCTTACAGGAATATCTCCTTGGCTTGGTTCAATGGAAAGCCAGGGGAGAGTATGAATGATTTTGTTTAGGATTAGTTGTCCATTTAGAATGTGTGGTTCACCACTATAAACATCACCTTGAATTGTATAGGGCAAAATAAGGTTTCCATTAAAGGTAAGAGGAATTGTTATGTTTATATTGGCAGTAGCAGTTTGACCTCCTTGAATAACTCCATAACCATTAGAACTCTCACCATGCCAATGAATTGTAATTCCGTCACCAGAACTTATGTTGGGGAGCATATCATCCGTACCACCTGTCAAATTGGAGGCAGAATTAACTATAATACCAGCAGGGAAAGTAAGATACACATCCTTCAACCATTCTAAATCGGAGCTGTTATTATAGAGAGTAAATGTCCAATTAATAGTTGTCCCAGGTTCATAATATGCGTAATTTAAAGTTAAAGTGCTGCCTTGGATGCTTTTATCTGCCGGTAGCTTATTTTGAGTAAAACGGCTACGCGTTTCGGGATAGATATAATAAGATAAAGGTAATCCACCGGTATTAGATATAGTGAAAGTTTCTGTAGAATCGGTCTGAGCATATACAGTAACCGCTAATTCATTTATGCTAACGGCAATTTCAGGGGGAACATAAGCGCTGCCGGAAACTTGAATGTTAACAAGAGGATTATTTGTGGCATTACTGGAAATTGTTACAACCCCATCAAAACTTCCTGCTGAAGGGGAAGAGAAAATTAACGCATAAGTTTTGGTGGCCCCGGCAACGATGGCAATATCTAATATATTGCGGCTAGAAGCATTACTTTCTGAACTTTGTAAATTATCTCTTGTGCTTTCGGAAACAGTGTAGCCAGCAGGAGTAAAAATTGTTCCATTTAGAGTTTGATCTCCATAATTTTGGATAGTAAATTCTCGAGTTTGGCTTTCGCCTATGGGTATACTGCCAAAATTTAAAGAATTGGGAGTTACAGTAATTTCAGGACCAGTGTAATTTGGGGCAACCTTCAACTTAATATTGGCGCGTGTGGAAGATGAACTTCCGCCTGAAAAAATATTGGTCTGATTAGAATTATCATTAACAAGATAATGGTAGCCATTATCAATAGAAGTGTATTGAACGGTTCCAGAGCTATTATAAGAGCTGGCAATGCCAAAGGCAGTATCCACCAAAAGATTATCCGTTCCATTCCATAGAAATGGCGTGGTGAAATTATACATATTCCAACCGGTCTGAGTAGGTAAATAACTTGGATTGGAATATACTGTAACTAAATTATCTGCAGTGACAAACGAAGATACATTAGTAGCCGTAGTATGCTTCAACCTCACAACAAAGTTAGGCATCGTAACCGTTGGCAGACTAACTATGTTAAAGCCAAGCTGAGTAATATTTATAGGGCCAAAGATACCTGCAGCGTTTAATTCTGCTTTTGTATAGACGGATTGACCGTGTAAACTTTTATACCATACATTAATCGGAGAAGGGGCAGAATTTCCCGTAACGGAAGTTCCTGTGCCAATAATGGCTTCCGAAACAGGTTGAATTAAAGATATGGAGATTTCACTAATTGTTTCATTATTACTATTATCTTTAGCCACTGCTTTAATAGTATAGCTTCCAGCAGTTAAACCAGTAGTATTCCAATTATAAGAATAAGGATCTGAATAATCAGTATTGTAAAGTATGTTATTGATGTAGGTTTTAACGGAAGCAATAGAGCCATTACTGTCTGTAGCGTTTACATTAATAGTGATGATAGAATTGAGAGCAAAACTGGCTCCGTCTGCAGGAGAAGTAATTTGGCAAGTGGGCATTCCACTTACAATAGTATTTAAAGCGGCATTGGCATTTACCATTCCGTAGCCGGTATATCTATCCCAACCAACACCTCCATCAATTGTCATATCGGTTGCGGTAGAAGTAAGCTTAGAAAACACTTGCGCGGGGGTTAAAGAAGGATCTTTAGAAAGAAGTAAAGCTGCCACTCCAGCAGCATAAGGTGTGGCACAAGAAGTTCCATTAAACCATAGATAATAATCTCCGTTGGTATTATAGCCATTTCCTGTCCCCGTTAAATCGGTGGCAGGTAAAATTGTCGGTGCCATTATGTCCACGGCATTTTTATCGTTCTGAGTATTAACTCCGTAATTGGAACCCCACCAATATTCTCCATCGGAAGAAGTGGTGCTTTTTCTCTGTCCTGAAGGACTGGCAGCGCCTACGCTTATTACAGAAGTTTCATTGGCGGGATAAGAAATAGTGGAATTATTTTCGTTTCCGGTGGCGGCAAATAATACTACTCCAGAATTATAGGCGTAATTTAAAGCTGCGTCCGTAGAAGGTGAATCTCCTTCTATTATATCCGTTGCCCCCAAACTTATACTGGCAATATGAGCATTATGATCAGCGGCATAAGTTAAAGCATTTTCAATGGCAGTAAAATAATTGACTCCTTCAGAATTGGCTACTTTTAAAGGCATAATACTGCAGCCACCGGCAATTCCTGCAATACCCAAAGAGTTATTTGCTTTTCCAGCTGCAATTCCAGAACAGGCAGTTCCATGTCCCGGATCTGAACTGTTATCCATAGGATTGCTGTCATTATCGCCAAAATCATAACCCGTCACTAAGCGCAAATCGGGATGGGCAGTATCAACGCCTGAATCAATAATGGCAATTATGATGCTGGCTGAACCATAACCCTGGCTTTGATTCCAAGCAAGCTGGGCATCACTGTCAAAACCGATAGTGCCAACTCCTGAGCCGGTATGGCCACTTGAAGTATAAGCAGGTAACTGAGCTGTGTTATTATGACCCCAATTATTGGCGTAGTAAGTATCGTTTGGAACTACTGTAGGATAGGCAATATATTCGGGAATTGCTTCTTCTACATAACGATTGGCTATGAATTGTTTAAGAGCTTCTTCCACGGTTGTTTTGCCATTCAATTTCAAGATAAACCAACGATTAAAGCCCGTCTGCTTTTCCCAATTTGCGTCATTTACTTTGCGATGAGCTTTGATTATTTTAGTGGCTCCTGTTTGAGCCATCAGCTGATCCAGTTCATTTATTCCCGTATTGGTTTTTTCAGCATAAAGTTCTGTAGGGAGATTTGCCCGGTAAACTACTTCAGCACTTAGTTTAATTTTAATAAGATCAGATGCATATGAGGGTTTGCTATCGATCTTACTATTCAAAGGAGCATAGGCAAATAAAGAAATAATAAGTAAAAGCATCAACATAGCTATAAACTGTCTTTTCATTTTTTCTCCAGATAAAAAATACTATTACTACAATATAATGGATAATGCAGTTTAAACCAACGATTTTTTCTCTCATAAGTTCAAGAGTATAAATCCCCTATTAATTTGTAGTCGTTTTTTAGTTTGTTTCCAGAGTGATAGTGGAGAAAAAAAACACTTGACCAAATTGGTATTTCCAAAGAAAAGGGAAAAAACCTTTAATCACAGCCAGTGAGCTGGAAAGGAGAAAGAATGACTTCAAAACCACAATTTACTGGACGCTCTCTGTTTGACTTAGATGACTATTCCCATGAAGAAATTATGTATATTCTGGAAGCAGCCAAAGGAATGAAAGAAATTAACTTACGGGAATACAAAAAAATACCTACACTCAGAGGTAAAACTATTTGTACTCTTTTTGTAGAAAACAGCACCCGCACAAGAATGAGTTTTGAACTGGCTGCCAATCGTTTAAGTGCAGATGTAGTAAGTTTTCAATCGTCCATATCTTCTTTACAAAAAGGAGAAAGTTTACAAGATACTGTCTACACTCTTAATGCAATGGGTATAGATCTTTACTGCATTCGTCATAGCAGTCCTGGAAGCCCGCAATTGGTTAATAAATATTCAGGAAAACCTGTAATTAATGGAGGTGATGGTAGACATTCCCATCCCACGCAGGCACTTCTTGATATCTTTTCAATTTGGGAAAAATTGGGAGACCTTAAAGGACTGAAAATTACTATTGTAGGCGATATTTTAAATAGTCGCGTAGTTCGTAGTAATTTAATTGGAATGGGCAAACTGGGTGCTAAAGTAACAGTATGCGGTCCTAAAACTTTAATGCCAGGTAATATGGAAAGCGTTTATGATTGCCGCGTTGAATATGATTTGCCAAGAGCATTAAAAGATGCTGATGTAGTTATGGGCTTAAGAATGCAGCTGGAAAGGATGACAGAAGGGTTATTTCCTTCTTTGGAAGAATACAGTAAACACTATGTCCTTTCCAAAGAAACCTTAAAATATGCTAAACGAAATGCTCTTATTATGCATCCAGGGCCAATGAATAGGGGAGTGGAAATCCTTCCTGAAATTGCCGATAGCAACCAAAGTGTAATCGTGGAACAAGTTGCTAATGGAGTTGCTGTTAGAATGGCATTAATGTTTTTAATCTTAGGCGGAAAGGCATAAGGAGAAATATTATGAAGATCTTAATTAAAAATGCAAAAATCTTCCAAAAGGATAAATTCATAAAAGGTGATGTGCTAATAGAACGGAAAAAGATTACCAAATTGGGAGGCACTATAACAGTTAATGCCGATAAAATTATCGATGCCCAAGGTGCCTGTGTTTTTCCAGGTTTTATTGATCTTCATTCTCATTTACGAGATCCTGGACATACTTACAAGGAAGATATTGTTACAGGAACTAAAGCTGCTGCTCATGGAGGTTTTACCACTGTTTGCGCTATGCCAAATACTGAACCAGTTACCGATAATATTGCCTCTGTGGAATATATACAACTTCGTGCCAAAGATTATGGCTCTGCCAGGGTATATGTAATTGGAGCTATTACAAAGCAATCTGCAGGCGAAGAAATTGCAGAAATGGCAACTATGAAATCTGGAGGTATTGTAGCTGTATCCGATGACGGTAAATGTGTTCAGGATGCGCGTTTGATGCTCTCTTGTATGAAATATGCTAGTAATTTCGGACTGCCCATTATTATTCATCCCGAGGATTATTCTTTGGCTGGAAAGGGACAAATCCATTCCGGAAAAGTTGCTACCAAGCTTGGTCTTAGTGGTATTCCGGGTTTGGCTGAAGAAGTTATTATTGCCAGGGATATTATGCTTGCTGAAAGTGCTGGGGCACAACTTCATATTGCTCATATTTCCACTGCCCGATCTTTGGAATTAGTAAAAAATGCCAAAGATAAAGGATTACCGGTAACCTGTGAAGTAACTCCTCACCACTTAGTGTTAAATGAAGAAGCTACGATAACATTCAATACAAATACCAAAATGAAACCACCTCTAAGAAGTGAAAAAGATCGCCTGGCTTGTGTTCAGGCATTAAAGGATGGTCTGATTGATTGTATTGCTACAGACCATGCTCCTCATGCAGATTTTGAAAAAGAAAAGGAATATGATCATGCTCCCTTTGGGATCATCGGATTAGAAACAGCTTTTCCAGTGCTCTATAAAAATCTGGTACAAACAGGACTGATAAGTTTAAATCGTTTAGTAGAAGCATTAACAATAGCTCCTGCTAAAATATTAGATTTACCTGGTGGTGTACTGGAAGTAGGTAAAGCAGCTGATTTAACCATTATAGATTTAGAGAAGGAAACCCTCTTTTCGGTAGAAAATATTCTATCTAAAAGTAAAAATACTCCTTGGCTAAATCAATTTTTACCGGGAAGAGTGTTATGCACAATCTGCAACGGCAATGTAACCTATATGGATAGTGAAAAATGGACAAATTGAAACCCCAATTTTTAGAACGAGCAATATACTCTCGTGAAGAACTCTGCGGAGATTATTTCATACTGTGGATATGGGATGAAGAGCTGGGGAAAAAATGCCAACCAGGTCAATTTTTTGAAATACGCGCTCATTACAGTATTGAAAATGCAGAAGAAACACGTTCGTTACCCAAGCTTTTTAAACCAATCTCTATCTATGATAATGCTGAAGGTAGGATTGGATTCTTTATTAAAAAAGTGGGATACGGCACAAATGCTCTTTGTAAACTGAAAGCTGGAGATCTACTTGAATTGATCGGTCCTCTAGGAAATGGCTTTCCTATAGTTAGCGGAAAAAAAATACTATTAGTAAGCGGTGGAATTGGTTATCCACCTCTATGGTATCTTCAAAAAAGACTTATTAAACACAATCTAATTTATTGGGTTCATGGGGGGTCGAATCAATGTGATGTTTTCCCTTGTGATGAGGTCTGGACTGAAGATGGCAGCTTAGGTAAAATGGGGATGGTTACTGAAGGAGTAAGATCTCTTATTATGGAGAAGAAGATAAATTTAATATACAGCTGTGGACCAATCCCGATGCTGAAGGAATGTGCCAGAATAGCTTTAGAACTTGAAATTGAACACTACTGTTCTTTGGAAGCATATATGGCATGCGGAATTGGTGTCTGTTATGGTTGTGCTGTTCCTATCGGTAATACTGAAGATTGGAATTATTTAAGAGTCTGTAAAGAAGGTCCTGTTTTTAATGCTAAGGAGGTTTTGTGGAACAGAATGTAAGCCAAATTTATACTTCGTTGGGACGCTTAACATTAAATAGTCCAGTAACTATTGCTTCCGGGACTTTTGCTCTGGAGAATCTCGATTTTATGGCGCAGGACTATTTAGGTGCTTATGTATGTAAAACTATTACGCGTTACCCTAAAAAAGGAAATCCTCCACCTCGTCTGTTTGAAACAGAAGCAGGATTGCTAAATTCCATTGGATTACAAAATCCGGGACTGGATAAATTCATTAATGATGATTTACCTATACTTAGAGAAACACTTACTACTCCCTTAATTGTTAGTTTTTCTGGCTCTTCCCTAAATGAATTCAAATTAATGTTGGAATCTTTGGAACAGAATGAAGGAATAGATGGTTATGAACTCAATGTTTCCTGTCCCAATGTTGAAAATGAGGGTATTGCCTTTGGAGTGGATCCTGAAATTGTCTATAAGCTATGTGCACTTCTTGCGCCGTTAACTAATAGGGAATTAATTATTAAGCTTAGCCCAAATGTAACCGATATTGCCGTTATTGCTAAAGCTGCTGAAGATGGAGGAGCAACATCTATCTCGTTAATAAATACAATTTGGGGAATGGCAATTGATATCCAAAGCGGAAAATCGATGTTAAAAAAAGGAATTGGCGGGTACAGCGGAATTGGGATAAAACCCTTAGCTCTAGCTTTAACTTATCGAGCAGCAAAAGCTGTAGATATACCTATAATTGCTATGGGTGGAATTTATAGCTGGCAGGATGCTCTGGAATTTTTTTGGGCTGGTGCTTCAGCTGTTGCTCTGGGGACTGCAAATTTTATCGATCCACTAGCTGTTCCTAAAGTATATGAAGGTATAGATAATTTCTTGCGAGAAAGAAATTGTACTCTAAATGAGATAATAGGTAAGTGCGAAGTATAAGTAAAATAATGAGCAGATATAATGAATATTATCGATATTGCTAAAATTAGAACCAATGTAAGCCTTAAAAGCTGCAATAATCTATGCCTTCTAATAAGCATACATCTTGGGCAAAATAACAATTGACTTAAATACCAAGTAAAAAAAAATGGCTCATTACTTTAGAATTATACATAAAAAATAAGGAATAAACTTACTGAGGAAGAAATGAAAGAATATGAAATGAAAAAGATCCGTAATCTATTGTTCATTGGTGCCAGTGGTGCAGGTAAGACAACTTTGGCTGAACAAATCTTCTATTTGACTAAAACAAGCAACCGTCTGGGCAAAATTGATGAAGGCAATACTATAATGGATTTTGATCCCGAAGAAATAACTAAACAAATGTCTTTGGGGCTTTCCATTGGTTATGTTAATTATTTAGACCATAAAATTAACATTCTGGACGCACCAGGCTGTCCTGATTTTGTTGGAGATACAATAGTAGCTCTTCCAGCAGTGGAAAATGTTGTTATAGTAGCCAATGCTGCAGGTGGTTATGAAGTTGGTTTAGAACTTGCCATAGAACAGATAGAAAAAAGCAAAATGGGTAAAGTAATTGTTGTTAATAGAATAGACAATGAACATTCAGATTATGATAAAACCCTTGAAGCAATAGCAGAAAATACTAAAATCAAACCCGTAAAAGTCCATATTCCGATTGGTAAAGAAGGCAGCTTCGAGGGTGTGATAGATATTATAAAGCGCAAAGCTATCAAAGGTAAAACCGAAAGTGATATCCCGGCCAATATGAGTGAAATAGTAGAAGAAGCCAGAATGCACTTGATGGAAGCAGTCGCAGAAACTGATGAGGATTTACTTAATGATTATCTGGAAAATATGGAGCTTCCTGAAGATAAACTAATAGCGGGGCTTAAAAAAGGTATCATCAGCGGTGAAATATCTCCTGCTTTTGTTTGCTCTGCAGGAACCGGTGAAGGTGTGCTTGCTTTATTAAGTGGAATTATCGACTATCTTCCTTCTCCTGAAGATTCCAATGAAATGGAAGTTTTAAAAGAAAACGAAAAAGTTAGCTTTATCTGTAAACCCGATGGTGAACTTTTAGGCTATTTATTTAAGCTTTATGCTGATCCCAGTATGGGTGATTTTGCCTATGCACGCATATTCTCTGGAACTCTAAAAACAGGTGTGGAATTTTACATTCCCGAAAAAGATGCAAAAGATAAAGCAGGAACTATGTATTATATGCTGGGCAAGAATCGTAATGATTGCAACGAAATTAAAGCTGGCGATATTGGCGCTCTGTTAAAGCTGAAAAATGCAAAGGTTATGAATAGTATCGTGGCCACCGGTTCAAAGTTGTCTGTGGTGCCTGTTGAATTACCTACTCCAACTACCTGGCAAACCTTGAAAGCAGTGAATCAAGCTGATGAAGATAAAATCGGAACTGTTCTGCAAAGAGTTATTGCTGAAGATCCTACTATTAATTATGAGCTTAATGTGGAGACCCATGAAAATGTACTTTCCGGTATGGGTGAACAGCAATTGCAATTAGTATTAAAGAAACTGAAAAACCGCTATAAAGTAGATGCTATCCTTAAGGATCCTCGTATTCCTTATAAGGAAACAATTATGGCAAGTTCAGAATCTAATTATAAACACAAAAAGCAATCAGGTGGTCGCGGACAGTATGCTGATGTCTATTTTCGCATAAAGCCAACCGAAAGGGGAGAAGGATTTAAATTTATCAATTCCATTGTCGGTGGTGTTATCCCTTCCAATTATATTCCTGCTATCGAAAAAGGTCTTATTGAAACAATGGAAAAAGGAATTATAGCTGGATACCCGGTTGTAGATATTTCTGTTGAAGTGTATTATGGTAGCTACCACGAAGTGGACAGTTCTGAAATTGCTTTCAAAATAGCCTCTTCAATGGCTTTAAAAGAAGGATTCAAAAAAAGCAAACCTATATTATTGGAACCCATTAATGAGCTGGTTATTATTGTTCCCAGTGAATATATGGGAGATGTTATGGGTGATATTTCTACTCGCAGAGGTAAAATTCTGGGTATGGAACAAAACGGTAAAAAGCAGTATTTAACAGCTCAAATGCCTTTAGCAGAAATGTATTCATATTATCCTGCTTTGAAATCCTTTACTCAGGGACGGGGCCGCTTTACGCAGAAATTCTCTCATTACGAGAAAGTTCCTGATGATATTGCACAGAAAGTTATAGCTGCCTGGCAGGAACAGTCAAACGAATAATACGATTTAACAGGTGAGAACCCTAAGTTAAATCACAATAGATATAAGAGGAACGGCGTTCGCGTCGTTCCCTGTTTTAGAAATTAAAAAAGCTATCTCTATTTTTCATAGAGCAATAAATTAATCTGGTTTACCGATTTTTTCTTTTTTACTTGACAGTAGAAGATAGGTTTACATAGTGTTCTTAAGTAGTGATAAATAAAAAAACGAGGTTAATATGTCTGGACATAATAAGTGGAGTTCAATTAAACATAAAAAAGGTGCTGCCGATGCAAAGAGAGGGCAGATTTTTACCCGTTTAGTTAAGGAAATAATTTTAGCAGCAAGAGCTGGCGGTGGCGATCCTGATATGAATCCTCGCTTACGAACTGCTATTAATACAGCTAAAGAAAACAATATGCCCAAGGAAAATATCGAACGCGCTATTAAAAGAGGCACAGGTGAAATTGAAGGTGCAGCTTATGAAGAGATTATTTATGAAGGTTATGGGCATAGTGGAGTGGGAATAGTCGTTGAAGTGATGACGGATAACAAAAAACGAAGTGTTTCTGAATTGCGGCACATATTTTCAAAATATGGTGGAAACCTTGCCGAGACAGGATCAGTTGCTTGGAATTTTGAACAGAAGGGTTTTATGAATGTTCCTGCAGCAGGATTGGATGAGGATGATTTTATGATGAAGGCACTGGAAGCAGGAGCTGAAGATGTAGAGCTAAATGAAGATAACTTTGATATATACACTTCCCCTACGGATTTTCACACAGTAATCAGCAATTTAGAAAAGGAGGGTTTCCCTATCCATAATGCAGAATTAACCAGGGTTCCGAAAAATACTATAGCGGTTGATGACGACATAGCTGAAAAGCTTATGCGTTTGATTGATTCCCTCGAAGAACTCGATGATGTGCAAAAAGTTTATGCCAATTTTGAGTTTTCCGATGCCTTTATGGAGAAACTTTCCCAAGCACAGTAATTAAGTGATTATCATTGGTTTAGATCCCGGCAGCCGTTATTGCGGTTATGGTCTTCTTCAAATTGAAGACAGAAAAATTCTTGCTGCAGGTTGTGATGTGCTGGATGTAACAAAAGGTAAAACTCTTTCGCTTCGTTTAAAATCACTTTATGAGAATATTATAGCAGTTTTGGATGAATATCAACCTGAAATAGCGGCCGTAGAAAGCATTTTTTTTCATCGTCAGGTGAGAAGTGTTTTTACACTCGGTCATGCCAGGGGTGTAATATTACTTGCCTTAGCCATGAAAGATATACCAATTGTAGAATATAGTCCCCGCGAAATAAAAAAATCTGTTTGCGGGAATGGTAGTGCTAGTAAACAACAAGTTCGCTATATGATAAATAAGATTTATCCCTTAAAAGAAAGTCCTAAAAGGGATGATGCTTTTGATGCTTTAGCGGTAGCGACCTGTTATTACAACAGGATGAAGTGGCTGTAATGATTCAATATATTTCAGGTACTCTTACTTTCAAAAATCCTGTAATGGCTATTATTGAAACTATGGGTATTGGTTGGGAAATAAAGATTCCGATTAGTACTTATGAAGTGTTACCTTCTGTTGGAAAGAATTGTAAGCTATTAACTTTTTTACATATCAGCCAGGATGATATGCGTATTTTTGGTTTTTCTACAGAAGCAGAGAGAGAGCTATTTATGATGTTGAATAAAGTTAGTGGCATAGGGCCGAAAATAGCCCTTTCAATTCTTTCAACTTTAAGTATTCCTACATTTATAAAAGCGATTAATTCAGGTGAAGAGGGATTACTTACAAGAGTTCCTGGCATTGGGAAAAAATCTGCGCAACGTTTAATTGTAGAGTTGCAAGATGATGTTCACACTTTAATGAGTCATATTGACCAGAAAGATTTACAAATTGGAGATAAAAATAGTGAAGTTGAATCAGCATTGCTTTCTTTGGGGTTCAATTTACAGCAAATCAGAAAAGAACTTGCTCTTCTTGATGAATCGATGAGGCAGTTGAACACAGAAACTTTAATTAAAGAAATTATCAAGCGTATTTATCAGAGAAATAAATGAATTTTCGTACCGAAGCATATTCTACTATCCTAAAAGTGCTAAAAGATAAAGAGTATTCTGATACTCTACTTCATCAGCGCGCAAAAAAAATAAAGAATGCTGGAGAAGATCCTGCTTTATTTTACAACCTCGTGAAAGGAGTTATCAAGCTCTGTTTGAAGTTGGATTATATCCTGCAGCAATATGTGGATAAAAAGAAGTTTGCTTCTACAGATGTAAAAATTAAAACCCTTCTTTATATGGGTTTATATCAGCTTATGTATCTAAATTCCATTCCAGATCATGCAGCTGTGAATGAAACAGTTGAATTAGCCAAAACTCTGTTTAATGAACAAGTAGCAGATTTTGTAAATGCTGTTTTGAGAAGTTATCTTCGCAATCCTGAAATTACCTATCCCAAAGAACCTGAATTGAGGATTGCCTATGAACATTCTTTTCCTCCAGAATTGGTTAAACAGTGGCTGGAATTATGGGGCGAGGAAAATACTGAATATCTGGCTATGTTTTTTAACGAAAATCCTGAACTGCATATACGAGTAAATACAACAGCTACAACACCTGATAAATTGAAAGCATATTTTGCTAAACGGGATATTATATTAAAACCTTCTGCAGCAAGCTCTAATATGTTTTATACAGCTCAAACAGCAGAGGTTCTGGAGGATGTAGCTTTCTCTGAAGGTTATTTTTCTGTTCAAGATACTTCTGCGGCATTAATTGTAGAATTGCTTGATCCTCAAAAAGAAGAAAGTGTTCTTGATTTATTTGCTGCTCCCGGAGGAAAATGCAGTTATATTGCAGAAAGAATGAATAATACAGGAGAAGTTATTGCTGTAGATAAAATACCAAGTAAGATGAAACTATTAAAACAAGCAGCTGACCGTTTGCAGCTTACTAATATCAAAACGGTAATTACAGATGCTTTCAAATATGGTCCTGTAGCTCCTGCTTTTCAAAGAGTGTTAGTAGATGCACCTTGTTCTGGATGGGGTGTTTTTGGCAGAAAATCTGATCTACGCTGGCAGGTTCATCAGAATATTCCCGAGCTTATCAAGCTGCAAGAAAAAGCTTTGGATTATGCAGCTAATTTTGTTGCTCCGAACGGGTTTTTGGTTTATTCTACATGCACAATGAACCCGAAGGAAAACGAGGACCAAATTGCCTCTTTTTTAAAAAGAAATAAAAAGTTTGAACTGGTTCCAGCTTCTCAGTTTATTCCTGATAAGTATACCAGTTCCGGTTTTTTAAAAACGATACCTTTTAAGCATAATATGGATGGTGCATTTGC
Source organism: Cloacimonetes bacterium UBA5835 (assembly GCA_002432865.1). Classification (GTDB taxonomy): domain Bacteria; phylum Cloacimonadota; class Cloacimonadia; order Cloacimonadales; family Cloacimonadaceae; genus Cloacimonas. The sequence continues at coordinate 159,800 of DJGX01000009.1, read as the reverse complement.
CGCAAAATTACAACGGATTAAATAAGAATAGATACCTGCAAGGCAAAGGAAAAACCAAGAATAAGCAAATCGGCTACCTTGTAGGAATTGGGATTTGTGTAATCATTGTTACTGCCTTTGTTTTCAGCCAAATCTTTTTTCCTATAATTTTGGGAAGAACACCTAAAGTAGAAGTACCCTCTGTAGTCGGGATGAACCTTGCTCATGCTAAAAAAATATTGCAGGATGAAAAATTGCATGCTGTAGTTAAAGATTCTTTATTTAGCGATGTTGCAGCTCCTGAGGTTGTTTTAGAACAGCATCCTGTCCCTGGAGATAAATTACATCAAGATGGAACAGTATATTTAGTAATTAGTAAAGGATCATCAACAGTCACAGTTCCTTCTGTTGTTGGAAAGCCTTTTCAGGAAGCATTCATAATTTTAAGAAATCTTGATTTGCATAGCACTGTAGTGGATTCTACCTATTCTGATATCTATCCTGTAAATACTGTTATTCGTAGCGTTCCTTCAGCTGGAGCAAAAGCTCTAAAAAAATCTACAGTAAAGCTCATTTTAAGTAAAGGTTCTGAACCAACAGCTGATACGCTTGACTATGAAATGATACCATACTATTTTTAATAGAAAGAAATTATAATTTAGGACAAGAACTATGAACGAAGAGTTAAAAGAAATTAAAATTCGCGCCCGAATGATGCCTGGAGCCGTAACTTATGATGGTTTTCTGGGAAATGATAAGCGTTCTCTTTCTGAAATTATTGCTGCTGATAATAAAGAACTGGAACGTTTTAACCGTTATGTTGAAGAAATAGCAGACAGAATGAAATATTTTACTGATGCCACCTTTGATGTGTTTGATAATAAGGTTGTTATAGATGATATATATGAAGTTGAAAGCACAAGCAGTAAAGGTAATTTGTCCTGCCCATATGGACACGGAGGCTTATTCCGTAAATATGAAACTACTCTCACTAATCGGAAGAATAATATCACTGTTAAATGGACTGCAATGACCATCCATTTAATTGAAGCTCATCATTTCTTTGGGGGGAAGGGTTCACATTATCGCTATGAACCCGAAACTCTTTTAAAGGCCCTATTTACCGAAGCAGAAAGGAAAAAATAACTTTATAAACTATTCTGAGTATTTCAACCTCAGAATTATGAGCTTATGCTAAGAGTCATTACGACTATTGATATCATGAGTCTTCACTGCCGAATATTTAGAAGTGTTTACAAGCTATTTCGGCAGTGATAACTCCTGACTTATTGTGAGGAGTTATTTGTGCTTAAATAACTTTTGTATCTATTAATAATTTATAAGGCATATAAGAGTTATCGCGACCTCCTGCCCCAAAAAACCTCTAAACCTTCAACAACGCTTGGATTTGGTTATTCACATCCAAAAATGAAATATCACCTTTGGTACGGAGGTTATCTCCTTTAGAGAATCTTTCATATAGTTTATTTATAATTTCGATGATTTCTTCTGTATTTTTACTAACAAATCCGCTTTCCGTTTTGCAGATTAATTCGTATGCTTCTCCATCTGAATCTGCCAAACATAAAATAGGGCTACGAGAAGCTATATACTCGAAGAGTTTTGTTGTTAGCATCCCTTCATTGCCTTCGTATGTATTTATAATGAGAATCAATAGCTCGGCATTTATTAATTCTTGCAAGGCCAGTTGATGAGGCAAAAAAGGTATTCTATTAACCGGGAAATCAGTTTCCGGAAAATTTCTTGTTCCAATGAGTGAAAAATCTATGTTGGGCAATTTTATTTCTGTTAATGCATTTATTAAAGGAGTGGGATCCTGACCTGCAGTAAGCTGACCTACATATTTAATACGGAATCTATTCGTTCTTTCATAATGCAAATCCTTAAAATCATCGGGATCAAAGCCATTGTAAAGAACTTCTTTGTTACCTTCAGGAAGAGAATTCGCGATGCCTTTACTTACAATATAATTCAGCTCTGCAGTCCGAATTATTTTCCTTTCCAGATATTTATGCAGAGCCATAGTTAAACGCATAGGGGGATTCAGTTTCAAATAATATATTTCAGACATAGGATCGCGAAAATCAGTTCGCCACTGAATATTGTAGCGTTTTTTTAGTTTTAATCCAATCAGATGAGTGGAATGGGGAGGACCGGTAGTTATCACATAATCAATTTTATTCGTTCTTAAAACTTGAACTGCACTTTTCAATGCTGCCGGATTCCAGCCAATACGAAGATCTGGAACTATGACATTTAAGCGTAACCAATATAAAAATTTTTGTAGTGGCTTATCGGTTGTTTTATTCTGTAGTGATCCATAGGGTAGTTCTTTTTGTCCCAATATGTTCCATAATTTTCCGAAACTTATTGGTTTACTTCGAAGTACTTTTACGGTAGCAGGAATTTTAGAAAGCAAGCTTTCATCCCGATATGGATAATCACCATCTAAAGTAGTGACTACAAATATTTCCACTCCTTTTTTATCCAGAGCATTGATAAATCTTAACCATCTTTGAACTGCAGCTCCTCCACAGGGAGGGAAATAATAAGTTATCAGTAAAATCTTCATTATTGCAATGTTAGTTCTGCTAGTGCTTTCCAGGAATAACGTTTTGTGAAGTTATCAATTGCTTTCCGCATATCCGGTTTCTGAGTAAGATGCAAAATTATTTTTTCAGCTAGAGCAGAAGGATTATCAGGAGGAACCAAATACCCTGTTTCACCTTCGGCTACATATTCTCCCAAACCACCTACATTACTGGCTAAAACAGGGACTCCAAAACTATAGGAGGTGGCAATAACCCCACTTTGAGAGGCACTTTTGTAAGGCAGGATACATAAACAAGATTGAGAAAAGAAGTGCGCAATTTCAGGATCGCTGATAAAACGAAAATAGCATTCTACTTTGCTCCCAATTCCTAAAGAGTTTATTAGTTCTGTATAGACATCACATTTACCATATACTTCTCCAGCGATAATTAACTTGGCATCAGGTACAGCATTTATCACTTTTGGCATTGCTCTAAGCAAAACATCCAGACCCTTATAGGGTTTAATTAAACCGAAAAAAAGCAGAGTATTTCTTTGAGGAAAAGGTACAACTTCACTGATATAATGTTCATAACAGGGATGGAAACCCAGAACTCCTTTTTTGGAAATATATAGAGGCAGTTCGTTATGTAATTCCTCCAAAGTAGCTTTACTTAAGGTTACAATTTTAGTTGCTGGCTTAAAGACATATTTAAGCAGCTGTTTTTCTAAAATCCATTTTTCGTGAGCCAGAATGTTATGCGCCAGAATAATGATAGGGGTATTAGGTATGCGTTTTATAATATAACCATAAGCAGGTGCAAAATATGGTAAAAACCAGGAAACAATTATCGCATCCGGTTTATATTGTTTTATTTCGTAAATTGTTTGTCCCCAGGTTTTGGGTTGCCAAGGAACCAGAATTCGCTTATTGACAAATTCATTATCTGTTATTGTATAATCATATTGTCCCTTACCTGGAAAAAGCAATTGTGGATATTGCTCTTTAAAATTGATGAATTGAACTTGATATCCTAAATCCCTGTAAGCTTCTGCTAAAGAGAAAGCAAAAAGAGAAATTCCTCCTCTATATGGGGGAGCAGGACCCAGAATAGCAATCCTCTTCATAATACACTCTGTTTAAAAAACCTCTTAACAATATCAACATCGTGATATTTCCCAAATAAAGCCATAAGTTTTAAGCGGACTTTTACACCTTTCATATCACTGGCAAGAATACAGCCAAGAGTTTCTAAATGTTTCCCTCCACCCTCATAACCATATTCAGCTAAAACTCTTCCTGTATAGGTTCTGGAGGTTATTACAACCAAAATACTTTTTGCAATAGCTGCTTGAATATCGGGTACTAGACTTTTAGGTAAATTTCCACGTCCAAATGCCTCTATTACAATTGCTTTGATATCATTTTCCATACAGCAACGAATGAATTTTCCATCCATACCAGCAGCAGCTTTAATAAGTTCCACTTTGGTATCTAATTGATCAGTCCAAACATTATCTTTGTAAAGTGAAGTTCTATGATAAACAATTTTATCAGGGTCTACAATTCCAACAGGTCCATAACCAGGAGAAATAAAGGAATCAATTTTTCCAGTATCGGATTTTACCACATCACGGGCAGTGTGAATTTCATCATTCATCACTACCAGAACTCCTTTATCTATTGAATCGGGATGACAAGCAACACGAACACTTCCAATTATGTTGCGAGGTCCATCTAATCCTATTTCATTTCCAGAACGCATTGCAGCTGTAAAAATAACAGGTTTGCGTGTAGTCAAAACTAAATCACATAAATAAGCAGTTTCTTCTAAAGTATCTGTTCCATGAGTAATCACTATTCCATCATAATCAATTATTTTCAGGTCTACCAATTTAGCCAGTTCAAACATCATTTCCGGAGTCATATAGGGACTAGGAATATTTAAATAATCCATCACTTCAACATTAGCTACACTGTTTAATTGAGGAAACTGTCTTAAAAAATCGGCAAATTCATTACTGGGAATAACACCAGCAGGATCAGACGCCTTCATAGAAATTGTTCCACCGGTTAGGATAATAAGGATGTTCTTTTTCATATTTAATCTTTTTTCCATTTAATTACGATAAGGGATAGGATCAATAATCCCTGCTTCCCTAAATGCTCTTTTGCGAAGCAGACAACTTTCACACACACCACAGGCTATCTCATCATCACTATAACAGCTCCAGGATAAATGAAAAGGAGCTTTTAGCTTTATGCCCATTTGCACTATTTCTGATTTGCTTTTATGTAAAACCGGAGTTATAATATTAATTGGTAATTCACTTTTGGTTCCTGTGGCAATTACTTTTTCGAAGGATTTGAAAAAAATTTCACGACAATCAGGATAACCGGAACTGTCTTCTTCCACAGCGCCAATATAAATTTTTGTAGCTTTTATCACTTCAGCCCAAGCAACTGCTGCACATAGAAAAATAGCATTACGAAAAGGGACATAAGTAATTGGAATTTCTTTAGATGAAATTTTGCCTTCCGGAACAGGAATATGCCTATCGGTTAGAGCAGAACCGCCAATTTCAGATAGCCATTGATAATCTACTACCTTAGCCTGAAACGGTTTATAATAATCTGCCAATGCTGCAAAACAAGCAAGCTCTTTTTGCTCAGTTAGCTGTCCGTAATTGAAGTGCAAAAAAAAGACCTCATCAACTTCAGAAACAGCACAAGCAGCAGTAACCAAAGAATCCATCCCTCCACTAACCAATACTATTGACCGGGTCATATTTTATATCCTGTGTTATTTATTTGATCAATTTTCCTCTTATGCTGCTTTGTGTCAAGATAAGAATGCACTATACTGCAATTTTGAAAATATGAATTTTAGATCTTAGGGTTATAAAAAGCAGAATACCTTAATAGATTCTCTAATGATCTTTTACTATTTCCATAACGATAGGTTATTTCGCTGAAGAATCGTTTAAGTTTCTAAGGTTCTGTAACTGTATTCTGATAGGATGGATTATGTGGTTTCCTTATCTTTAACGGCAATGATTTATAGTTAGCTGAATAACTGAAACAATAGGCGCCATAATAAATCCCTATTGCAGTAAATACTGTGTTAAAGGGATGAATTATTCATAAACAGATAAATTCAAATAAACTGAGGGATAGTATCTATTCTCATAAAGGAAAACCTTTCAAAATTATCTCTTTAAGTTCTGCGATGCTATCAGTGTGATTAATTTTATTACGCAATTCAGGTCCACCTAAAATACCCTTAGTATAAAAACAAAGCTGAGCTCGTAATTCTCGTACTGCTATATATTCCTGTTTATATTGCAAGGCTTTATCTATATGCAATATAATAGTATTAAGTATATCCTGTCTGGTTACAGGTTTATATGTTCCACCCTTCAGTAGTTCTCTGCATTGAGAAAAGAGCCAAGGTTTTCCTAAAGCACCTCGGCCTATCATCAAGCCGTCACAATTTGTTTCCCTAAGCATAGTTAAAGCGTCTTCTGGAGTTTTAATATCTCCATTACCAATAACTGGAATAGAGACATTTTGCTTCAGAATTTTGATATGTTCCCAATTACTAATTCCGGAAAACATTTGACGCGAAGTTCTGGGATGCAGACAAAGAAAATCGGCTCCACTATCTTGCATCAAGATACCAAAATCAAGAAAGTTCAAATTTTGCATATCCCATCCGCTGCGAAATTTAACACTTAAAGGTAGGCAATCTTGCAGGGCATTTTTAACTTCTTTAACAATTTTTACGGCCAAAGAAGGAGTTTGCATTAACGCTGATCCAGCTCCTCTTCGAATTACTTTTTTAACCGGACAGCCCATATTAAGATCAATGAAATCGGGTTTTAAAGGAAGTAGGGTAGAAGCAGCTTTAGCCATAATAAGAGGGTCGTTGCCAAAAATCTGAATACCAAAAGGTCTCTCGAATTCTTCAAAATATGCATATTGCAGGGTTTTATCCGAATCTCTAATAATACCATCGGCACTAACCATTTCGCTGATTAGAACTTCTGCTCCCCACTGTTTACAAATTTGGCGAAAAGGGCTATCTGTATATCCAGCTAAGGGTGCTAAAAAAAGTAGTGGTTCTTTGAATAGATATGTGGTCATTAACCCGAATATTTAGCCTTTATAGCGTTAATATCTACCTCATCAATATATTCTCTTTTCATAAAGCGTTCGGCGTATTCTTTATAAAGACCGCTATCTAAAAAGAAACTAACCAGATCTTTATCCAGTTGACCATCCTTAACCATAAATCCCATAATAGTTAAAGATTCGGTTAATGTTTTAGCTTTTTTATAGGGTCTATCGGCTGCAGTTAGAGCTTCGAAAACATCTGCCACTGCCAAAATACGAGATTGTAAGGGTAAATTATCAGCTGAATAACCCTTAGGATAACCCTTTCCATTAAGCATTTCGTGATGGGTGGAAGCATAAAAAGCTACATTCTCGTATTTCTTGGGGAATGATAGTTGGGAAAGCATTTCCCAGGTGATTGATACATGATCTTGCATAATTTTCATTTCTTCTGGAGTAAAAGTTCCTCTGCCACTAATCATCATATTCTTTTTTTCGTCTGCAGTGAAAATGAAATAGTGTTTGCCTTCATATTCGAAATCAATGTTACTGAATTTATCTACTCGTTCTAAATCGGTTTTATCTACAAATTCTTTACCCTCATTTACATTGATCAGAAAATTAGTAAGATCCTCAAGATAGCTGTGAAAGTCCTTCGGTTCCAGCTCTAAATCAATATAATGATGGATAAAATCAGCAAAATCTGATTCACTCAGCTTTACTTGTAAATAAGATAATAGCAGTTCCAGTTTTTCAATTCGTAATTTAACAAGCTCAATGCGGTCGCAAATAGTTTCGAGTTTTGTGCTTTTATCCATAATTGCTTCAGGAGTAACAATTTTCCCTACATCGTGCATCCAGCCAGCCATAGAAAGTTCTTTTAGTTCATTTTCGCTAAATTTGCGTTCTGGAAAATATTTTTCACCTATGTCATTGATTTTATTGGCGATCATTTCAGTTAATAAAGCTACGCGGGTTATGTGATTGGAAGAATATTTGGACTTTCTTTCAATAGCTCCAGCAATGGAACGGATGAATTGATTCAAGAGTTCTTCTAAATCCTCAATCAATTTTTTATTGGAAAGAGCAATTGCAGCCTGTGAGGCAAGTGAGGATAGCATTGCTTTATGTTCTTCGGTAAAGGAGATTATATTGCTGTTTTCATCCATTGCATTTATGAATTGAATCACGCCTAAAACTCTATCTTCGTGGTTTTTTAAGGGAATAGTTAACATCGACTTGCAGCGATAATTATTTTCCTGATCGGTTTTAATCGTTCCGCTAACATCGTAACCTTTTGCTTCATAAACATCGTCGAAACATAAGCTGCGTTTGTTATGAAAGACATTAGTTACAATTTTATCATTAACTGGTGTGCCATCTTCATTGTAAAGATCAATGGCTTTCCAGTTAATGGGTCCCTTTGTACCACCTTTAAGTAAATTCAAAGTTGCGTTATAAACTATTTCAAATTCTAGTTTCGTGGCTTCATCGTTTACTTTATAGATTGTTGCTGCATCAGCTTTTGTAAAAGAAATACCTTCCTCCAGAATCATATCAAAAATTTTATCTAAGTCACTTTCAGAAGAAAGTGATTCGCCAATACGGGTCAGACGCTTGATATGCAACAATTGTTCTTCTGCGAGATTAGTGATATTATCAACCACGCTGTTTAGCATTTTGTTAATCTCATAGTTTGTGCTAAAATCGTATTTCATTTTGTTTACTCCTGAATACGCTGAAAAAGCATATATTGCGGTTCAAAACCTTGACGCTTTTGTTCGATTTCGTAAAAAGTGCTAATATGCTCTTCAAAAGGTGAATGTTTTAAAACTGGTTCATCATAAACTGAGATAAAGGAAGGATGCGTTAAAAATTCATCTAAAATCCAGGCAGCATAATCTCGATTATCAGTTGTAATCTGAACCCGTGATGAGGGCTTTAGAATTATAGATAAAGCACTTAAAAAATCTTGCTGTATAAGGCGTCTGCGATGATGTTTTCGTTTCGGCCAGGGATCTGGATATTGAATAAAAACACCTGAAACAGATTCGGCAGGAAAAAGCTGGCTTATATTAGCATCAATATGAAGTCGGATAAGACGAACATTAGGGTTCTGCTCAGGGCTTAGTTTTTTTAAAGTATTATTTATCCTCTTTTCTGCTGATTCCAATCCGATAAAATTGAATTCTGGATGTAGCACGGAAAAAAGGGATATAAATTCTCCCTTACCGGAACCAATTTCCAGTAAAAGAGGGTTGGAATTATGAAATATTTCTTGTGGATCTAAACGCAAATCATGACCCTCAGTATTAATTTTGGGTTCAATTACGAAGAAATCTTTGTGATTAATCATCGTCTTCTGCATCCTCTCTAATTGCTTTTTTCGCTTCATCAATTTCTTTGCGAACGATAACTAAATTTGCTAAAGAAATGCCTACACCAATGAAAATAAATAATACCAAGGCATTTAAAAAATAATCCATAAAAGTGTTGGCGGCTTTAGGTTGTTTTAAAAGTAACATTAGTATTTTCAAATATGTTCCTAGGACCAAAGCTGAAACAAATGAAAAGATCAAAGTCCGTATCTTGATGAGAGACTTTGCCAAAAAAGTATAGCGCAATATCAACCAAAGTAAAATACCACAAATCAGATTAAGAATGAAAAGTAAGATAAGGCTAAATTGCGAGCCCAATCGAACTATCATAAGAATCCCGTCTAATAACGGTATAACAATAAGCAATCCCCAAAGCGCATATTTAGGTAAACAATAACAACTAAAAGCAATAGCACCAATAAAAAAACTAACAGCTAAATATAGCTCCGCTTGACTGATGCCTCTGCCTCCCCAATTATTCGTAAAATCCCTAAAACTACCGGAAAAAAGCAAACCCCCTAAAATTGCTGTTGCTATTGGGAAAAACAACAACAACAAATGCCGGGGCATTATTTTAGTGCTTTCCATTCAAATCCTTCACTTTTATTAAGTTATATAAATCCATATTTCAACTGTATGTAAATTTATGTTGACTTATAGACCTATAATACAAATTTAACGCAACTGAAGAGAATGTCAATAATAATAATTTGATATGGAGATAAAGAAGTGCTAAATATAGTGAAAAGCCTGAAAGAGAAACTATCTAAAACCAATAGCAACCTGATGGGTAAAATTGCTGAAACAGTTAAAAAAAAGAAAGTTATAGATGAGGAAACACTCGCTGAAATAGAAGAAATCCTGCTATATTCAGATACTGGAATAGAAATGACCGAAATTATCCTGCAACGCTTTAGAGAACAATTGAAAAAGGATAAAGTTACCGATCCTGAAATAGCTCAGATATATCTTACTGATGTTATGCGGGATATTTTGCTAAGCGAAGATGAAGAGATTCCCGATTTTTTTGCAGAACCGTCTGTGAAACCTTATGTGATTGTTTTTGTTGGTGTTAACGGAACTGGAAAAACTACTACTATCGGAAAAGTTGCCTATAAATTTTCGCAAATGGGCAAAAAGGTTTTAATAGTTGCTGGAGATACTTTTCGGGCTGCTGCCATTGAACAAATCGCTATTTGGGCTGAACGAGCAGGTGTTGCTATAGTCCGTTCTCAACCTGATAGTGATCCTGCAGCAATTATATATGATGGGGTAAATGCAGCTATGGCTCGTGGCTATGATATAGTTTTAATTGATACTGCAGGACGACAACATACTAAAGACAATTTAATGAAAGAGCTTAGTAAAATAGATCGCACCATTAAAAAATTGATTCCAGAAGCTCCTCATGAAGTGATTTTAGTGGTAGATGCCACAACTGGACAAAATGCTATCTCTCAAGCCCATAATTTTGATAAGTCTATACATTTAACGGGTATTGCTTTAACAAAATATGATGGCACATCCAAAGGCGGAATAATTTTTAACTTGAAACATAACTTGAAACTTCCAGTAAAACTATTAGGCGTTGGTGAAGGAATTGAAGATTTAATGCCCTTCAAAGCTGTACCATTTGTAAAAGCTTTCTTTGAAGAATGATACCAGGCAGATATTTCCTATGGATATAATATGTTGTTTCTATTTATATAAGGCAGAAATACAGATAAACTGAGGATTAACTACAGGTCTTTTTTATTTGGGAATAGAATAACAAGGTATTATATCTCCATAATTAATAACATTCATTAAATCTTCAATACTTCCTCAATATTGTTTTGGGGATTAAAGGAAAAAAGTACCTCCTTTTTTAGTAAGTTTAGTTACTTAAGGAAGAAGTAATATATCTTTTCTACAGTTTATTAGGAATTCATCCTCAGTAAAAAAACCCGAATAAGAAATCCACATAGTTTATGGACATTTTCAGCAACTGAATCGCTGAATTAAAATCTTCTAAAAACAGGTAAGCATAAAGCCCGTCGGTGAGCTTCGGTTTATTTGCCAAGCAAGAACTAGTAATCTCATTTTCCTTTATATAGTAAAATTGTGGGTTGATATTGAGTACTATCCTAATGTATTTACCTACCAGCAGGTGTTTACTAATTTCGGATAAGTAACATATTGTATTCAAGCTTTGCTCTTCGCTCTTAAGGGAAAGCGTTAATCAAGTGTTTATCAACCCTTAATCAAGCGTTAATTATTAACGCTTGATTAAGGCCTGTTAAACGAGAGATTAAAACCTTCAAGCAAGGAAAACAAGCGACAATAATATTGGGATTTTATTATCAAATTGATTGTTACAGTTAGTATAATTCAGTTTCAAGAGGGAAATAATCGCAATATTTTGAAGTTGCAACTTTAATCCTCCCAATTGTAATTGATCCTTATATGAATCTTAAGAGGAATTAAAACTGAAGGAGAGGATACTTTCTACCTTTACCACCCAACCTCAATACTGTTTTTAATTGACAAAAGAACCTATACTAAATTAAGGATAACTTAATTTAATAACATAAAAAAGGAGATCTAAAATGTCTAATCAACCTCCCCAAAACCAAATTCAGATAAAAATCGACGAAAAGGTCGGTGAAGGCACCTATGCCAATTTCTTTGTTATTACCAATTCCCCTTCAGAATTTATTATGGATTGTGGTCGTATCCTTCCTGGTATTCCTGATGCTAGAATTTATACACGCGTTCTGATGACTCCTTCTCATGCCAAACAACTGATGCAACTTTTGGAAAAAAATATAGATGCATACGAAAATCAGTTTGGCGAAATCAAATTACAAGGTCAACAAGATAATAAACCTGTTGGTTTCAAGCCCGATTCTAAAATATAAAGGGTGAAAAGGTCAGTAGCTAAGAGGGTGAAGAGAAAAGGTTAACAGATTAACTTTAGAACTCATATTATGGAAAGGTGATAAGGTAACACCTATAAAAAAATGCATAGTTGCCTTTCACTTGTTAATCTGTTAACCTGGATAATCTTGCTAAAATAACCTATGCAAGATAAGCGCTATAGGTTTGCTATTATCTATCTTCCTTGTTTGATGACCAAGATTTAGCTTGACGAAATATCCTTATTTATGAGATAAATTCTTTAATATATGATATTGCTATCACAGTAATCTAAATACTTAACTATCAATATATAATAAAAGGAGATATAAGGAAATGAGCAAAATTGCTAATATGCTGGATGCCGATTTGGAGAATAAAATTTGCCTGGTGCGTATGGATCATAATGTAGTTAAAAATGGCATTATTAAAGATACTATGCGTATTGATGCCACAATACCAACCCTTATGCACATATTCAGAAAGGGAGGTTTACCAATTTTGATGAGCCATATTGGTAGACCCTTTGACAAAAAAACCGGTACTGTCAACATTTCGGAAGCTGAATCAGTTGTTCCAGTTGTAAAATACTTGGAAAGTAAATTTCAGCTTAGAGGTTTAATACCTGATTGCAAGCCCCAAGACAAAATTGGGATAACAGATTATACTCCGATTGGAAAAGCTGTTGAATCCTTAAAAAAGGGTGAAGTGGATTTTGTATACCTTCCTAATACTCGCTGGTTTAAAGGCGAAGAAGCAAAAGATGAAAGTACTGATGTTATGGCAAAAAGTTTAGCACAATTTGCTGATGTTTATATTAATGATGCTTTCGGTTCTTGGCAAGCACATTGCAGTACTTATACAATTGCCAATTACCTTCCTTCTTATGCTGGACTTTTGATGCAGAAAGAAATATCCAATTTACAAAAGATCTTTGAACCTAAACATCCTTTTTTAGCAATAGTAGCTGGAGCAAAATTCGATACAAAAATCGGGCCTTTATCTTCCTTGATCAAAATAGCTGATAAACTTATTTTAGGTGGAGTTATTTATAATGCATATCTCTGCTGTAAATATAACATTAAAATTGAAGGTGTAACTAATGAAGATATTGAAGCAGCCAACAAATTTATTAGTGAAAGTAGAGATTATATACATAAGATAGTGGAACTACCGCTGGTAATTGAAAATACAGGAATGCAAAAGCGCGAAAATCCGAAAGAGATAGATATCCATATTTTAGAACCAGGAACACAATTAGCATATGTCTTAGATGTAGCAGGTAGTAATTTTGCTGAGGAATGCGTAAAAAAAGTTTTTCAGGAAGCAGGAACTATCTTTGTAAATGCAGTGATGGGTTATAGTGCTCTTTTTCCTGAGGGAACAATGGCTATGTACTCTTTGATTGACCAATGCCAAAATGCTGTAAAACTTTTCGGTGGGGGAGATACAATTCAGGATTTTAAAGAATACCTTCCTGGAATTTTTGCAAAAGCACAAAACGATCCCAGCTACTATTTCTTTACTGGAGGGGGCGCGATTCTGGATGCTATTCAACAGGGCTCTCCATACGGTATGAAACCGGTTCAAGCATTACTTAGAGATTAATAATTATAGGAGAATAAAGTGGATAATGACAATAAACTGAACCTGCTGAAAGAATTTCCTCCTCCAACATATGAGGAATGGTTGCAGGTAGTAAATGAAGGTTTGAAAGGTGCGGATTTTGAAAAAGTAATGAAAACCCAAACCCCGGAAGGAATAACTTTGCAGCCAATTTATCGTAAAGAAGATGTTGCTAAACTTCCTTTTATGGAAAGTATGCCTGGTAAAAGTCCTTATGTGCGAGGGAATAATCCTATCCGTTTTTTAACTGAGGGTTGGTTGATTGCTCAAAATCATACAGATTCTGATCTAAACACTTTAAACCAGAAAATACTGAAAGAATTGAATCAGGGTTTAACCGCAGTTAATATTACCTTAGCAAATAATACCTCTCCTGAAGGGGTGAAAGTACAAACTCTTAACGATTGGGAAACCTTGTTGGCAAAAATTGACATAAAAGCTGCTCCTTTGTTTATGCAATTAGGTTTAGAGGATACAGAAATCCTGAAAACCCTAAAACAATATACCGATAAATACAATATTGAACTAAAGACCCTTCAATCTGGCATAGGTATTGATTTTATCGGTGAATTGGCAGATAGAGCATATCTGCCTTTTTCTCTTGAAGAGACCTGGCAAAAATTAGAAGAAACAGTCAGATGGAATATAGAAAATGCATCCGCGAACAGGATAATCAGTATTGATGCCTCTATTTATGAATCAGCTGGAGCTTCCATTGTTCAAGAGTTGTCTTTTGCTTTGTCTACAGCAATTTGTTATATAAAACACTTACAGGATGCAGGTTTTACCATTGAAGAACTGGCTCCTCTATTTCAAGTGAAACTTTCGCTTGGCTCCAATTTCTTTATGGAAATAGCTAAAATACGTACTTTCCGTTTACTTTGGTCTGAAATGATTAAAGCATACGGTGGGGAAGAAGAATATCAAAAAGTATGGATTCATGGCAAAACAGCAAAGTTCAATAAATCTATATATGATATATATGTAAATGTGTTACGAACTACAACTGAAGGTTTTGCAGGAGTGATTGGAGGTGTAGATAGTTTAGAAATTGGCCGCTTCAATGAATTAATTGCTCCTGCAGATGAATTATCAGTTCGCCTTGCTAGAAATCAACAGATTATTTTAAAAGAAGAAGCTCATTTTGATAAGGTTATTGATCCTGCTGGTGGCTGTTATTATATTGAGTGGCTTACTAATGAATTGGCAAATAAATCCTGGGCTTTGATGCAAGAAATTGAAGCAAAGGGTGGAATGCTGGAAGCGTTGATAAATTCAGATATACATAATTATATTGAATCTGTAGCCAAGCAGAGAATTGAGGCAGTAAATAGACGCAAAAGTGTTTTTATTGGCGTTAATATGTATGCCAATCCACTAGAAAATATGGTTTCTGCATTGCCTCATTCAAATTCTACTTGTGATGAATTTACAACAACAATTAAACCATTACCAAAGCGAAGAGCTGTAGAAGATGTGGAAAATCTTAGAATGCAGATTGAAGCAAGCAACGCTAATAAAAAGATCTTTTTACTTAATATGGGAACCCTTGCCGAATATAAAGCCAGAGCTGATTTTGCTCTTAATTTCTTTCAAGTAGCTTCTTTTGAAGTTATCTATCCCAATGGCTTTGCCAACATAGATGAAGCTATAAAAGAAGCGGAAAAATCCGGTGCCAAAGCTTTTTGTATCTGTTCTACAGATGATAATTATCTCAATTTGGTTCCCGAGATTTGTTCAAAACTAAAAGGTAAAATTATCAGCTTAGCAGGCTATCCCACAGATAAAATTGAGGACTATAAGAAAGCAGGAATAAATAGTTTTATTCACATCAAAGCAGATATCGTAACTACCCTACGGGAATTGGCAAAGCAGATGGAGGTGATTAAATGAAAAATCCTGATTTCTTAAAGATTAAGCCCGATTTTAACGCTGAGCAAAAAACGGAACCGAAACTTGATTTTAGCTGGAAAACTAATGAACAGATAGAAGTTAAACCCCTATTTTTTAAAGCCGATATGGAAAATATCGAACACTTAGATTATCTATCCGGTTTACCTCCTTTTCTAAGAGGACCTTATCCTACAATGTATATTCAACGACCTTGGACGATTCGTCAATATGCTGGTTTTTCTACAGCAGAAGAAAGTAATGCCTTCTACCGTAGGAATTTGGCTATGGGACAAAAAGGGCTATCAATAGCATTCGATTTACCAACTCATAGAGGTTATGATTCAGACCATCCTCGCGTGATTGGAGATGTAGGAAAAGCTGGAGTAGCTATTGATTCTATTTTAGATATAAAGATCCTCTTTGATCAAATCCCACTGGATAAAATGAGTGTATCAATGACAATGAACGGAGCTGTTATTCCGATAATGGCATTTTATATTGTTGCCGCAGAAGAACAAGGTGTGAAACCGGAAGCTCTAAATGGAACGATCCAAAACGATATTTTGAAAGAATATATGGTGCGTAATACATACATCTATCCACCGGAACCCTCAATGCGGATAATAGCCGATATATTCAGCTATACTTCAAAAAAGATGCCTAAGTTCAATAGTATAAGTATTTCTGGATATCATATGCATGAAGCAGGAGCTACTGCTGACCTCGAAATGGCCTATACCTTAGCAGATGGTTTAGAATATGTGCGTACTGCTCTAAAAGCTGGTATAGATATAGATGTTATAGCTCCGCGGCTTTCTTTCTTTTGGGCAGAAGGAATGAATTATTTTATGGAAGTGGCAAAATTGCGTGGAGCAAGAATTCTTTGGGCAAAAATCATTAAGCAGTTTAACCCCAAAAATCCTAAATCTATGGCTTTAAGAACACATAGTCAAACTTCCGGATGGAGTTTAACAGAACAAGATCCTTACAATAATATAACAAGAACTTGTATTGAAGCACTTGCGGCTACAATGGGTCATACTCAATCCTTGCATACCAATTCTTTGGATGAAGCAATTGCTTTACCTACTGATTTTTCTGCAAGAATTGCCAGAAACACACAGCTCTATTTACAAAATGAAACAAGCATCTGCAGAGTGATTGATCCCTGGGCTGGTTCATATTATGTAGAATATTTAACCGATGCTTTAATGAAAAGTGCTTGGAATCATATAATGGAAGTTGAAAACTTGGGTGGAATGGCCAAAGCTATTGAAACAGGGCTTCCTAAAATGCGAATCGAAGAAGCAGCTGCCCGACGACAGGCAAAAATTGATTCTGGTGCTGATATTATTGTGGGTGTAAATAAATACCCTCCGGAAACGGAAATTCCAATCGAAATATTAGAAGTGGATAATTCCGCTGTGCGAGCCACCCAAATTGCCCGTCTGGAAAAACTACGCAAAGAACGTAATAACGAAGATGTTGAAAAAGCCCTGGAAGCAATTACCAAATGCGCTGAAACAAAAAATGGAAATCTTCTAGAACTGGCTATCGATGCAGCCAGAAAAAGAGCTTCTTTAGGTGAAATTTCCTATGCAATGGAAAAAGTATGGGGGCGTCACCAGGAAGCCATTCGTTTAATAAATAATGTTTATAGCAGTGAGTATGCAAAAATGGATGATATTGAACAAGTTCGTGCTTTAACTGATAAATTTGCAGAACTGGAAGGTCGAAGACCTCGTATACTAGTAGCCAAAATGGGCCAAGATGGTCATGATCGCGGAGCCAAAGTTGTAGCTACTGCCTATGCTGATATGGGTTTTGATGTTGATGTAGGACCTCTATTTCAAACTCCTGAAGAAACAGCTCGTCAGGCAGTGGAAAATGATGTTCATATTATTGGCATAAGTTCTTTGGCTGGTGGCCATAAGACCCTACTTCCTAAACTGATGGAAGAGCTTAAGAAATATGGCAGAGAAGATATAATTGTTACAGTTGGAGGTGTAATTCCTCCTCAGGATTATGAGTTCCTTTATCAAAATGGAGCTGCTGCTATATTCGGACCTGGAACCAAACTTCCTGAATCTGCAAAATTAGTTATGGAAAAGCTATTGGCACACAAGAATGAATGAAAAAAGAAAACCGGAATGGACTCCTTTATATAGTGGAAAGGAATTTGCCACGAGTGTTGTAACAGGAAAGAAATCTGTGCATATAAAAGCGTCTCCTTCTACTAAAGGGAAAAAATACGATTTAGATACTTTGGTAAAGGGAGTTCTAAATTCCGAGCGAACCTTGCTGGCCAAAGCAATTACTTTGATAGAAAGTAATGCAGAAAAACACTTTTTACAAGGGCAGGAGCTAATTCAAAAGCTCCTGCCTTATTCTGGAAATTCTATTCGTATTGGTATAACAGGAGTTCCAGGAGCAGGGAAAAGCACTTTTATAGAGAGTTTTGGCTTATATTTAATTGAACAAGGGCACAAAGTAGCTGTTTTAGCTATCGATCCTAGCTCTACTATTAGTAAAGGAAGTATATTGGGCGATAAAACAAGGATGGAAACCCTGTCCAGAAATCCCAATAGCTTTATTCGTCCTTCTCCCAGTGCGGGAATTTTGGGTGGAGTAGCCAGAAAAACCAGAGAAACAATAATATTATGCGAAGCAGCAGGTTATGATATTGTATTAATTGAAACTGTTGGAGTTGGTCAATCCGAAACTACTGTTCGTTCTATGGTAGATTTCTTTTTGCTGATGCAAATTGCCGGTGCTGGAGATGAGCTTCAGGGTATTAAAAGAGGAATTTTAGAACTTGCTGATTTGATTGTGTTTAATAAAGCCGATGGAGATAATATCCAACGAACGGAAATCGCTAAACAAGAGCTACAAAATGTTTTACATTATATGCGAAATGCAACCGAGGGTTGGCAAACTAATGTTGTAACCTGTTCGGCAATAAACAAAACCGGTTTAGACGAGATTTGGCATTCGATTTCGGAATTTTACACAAAGACAAAACAAAATGGGATTTTCGCTAAACGCCGTGCACAGCAAAATACACAGTGGTTTGAAAATTTGATCACAGAAGCAGTTTTGCATCGTTTCTACCAGAAAGAGGAAGTGAAAACACTCATCACTCAGTTGAAAGACGATATTGCTATCGGTAAGATTCCTATTGCTTTAGCTGTTAGCAAAATACTGAAAGCAAGCGAATAATATCATTCGGGGTACTTATAATCAAGTACCAGAATAGTTATATCATCCCTTTGCGGTATACTTTGTGCAAAATTATGCACATATTGCATAATCTGCTTAGCAGTTTGTTCCGGATTGGTAGTTTCCAGGTTCTGGATTATTGATTCAACACCTTTTATCCCCAGAAAATCTTCTTTTTCATTCATAATTTCCGTAACCCCATCCGTTAGGAGAATAAGTTCGTCTCCTTTATCCAGTTTCAATTGGGAGGAACCAATTTCCATATTTTCAAAAACACCTAAAGGATTGGAATGAGTATCGGCGAAAATTTCATAAGTACCATTCAGCTTTCTTAAAAACAAGGGAGTATGACCAGCATTGGAAAATTCCAGTTCATCATTTTTTAAATCTATTATTCCTATTAGAGCAGTAACGAAAATCGCCGCGGAAGATTGAGTACACAGAAAATTATTGAGGTTTTTCATTATTTCATTTACAGTGAAGTTATAAGTGGAAATAGTTCTTAGATAAGTAGAAACCATTATCATCGTCATTGAAGTCACAATGCCTTTACCAGCTACATCAGCTATAACAAAAAAGAAATGAGATTCATCAACAGGAAAGAAATCGTATAAATCACCTCCGATTTCACCAGCTGGTTCCAAAATACCATAACAGCGGATTTCCTTTACTTTGTAGGGATGTTCAGTATTTGCAGGAATTAGTTTTCGTTGAATTTCAGAAGCAACTTGTACTTCAGCCAGAATGCGATTTTTTTCAGCATTTGTAATTTCCAAATTTTTGATATACTCTTTCAAAGATTTTTGCATTACAGCAAAAGAATGTATAAGGTGATCTATTTCATAGCTGTTTCCTGAAGGAGGAAGCTGAGCATCAAAATCACCTGAACCTATTTTAGTGGCTACTTCTGTAAAAAGTCTAATGGGTTTAGAGACACTGAAAGTTCTGTAATATACAATTAGCGATATAGATATAAATATAATCACCGAAAAGAGGGTTTGAATAATCAGCAACAAATTTAGGTCTCTAACGACATCTTTATGCGCAATAACAATTCCCAGTGACCAGTTATTGGAAAGCAGGGGAGAAAAATATATCCAAGAATCGTTAAAAATTGTATTTCCTCGTAAACGAATAAAATCAGTTTCACCTTGAATCATTTTTTTGCCGAGTTCTCGTAATTGGGTGTCCTTTGTTTCTTCCGCTAAGCTAAATATGCTTTCATTAAAAGATATAGAATCTGCAGGATGAGTGATAATGGTACCAATGCTGGAAACTAAAAAAGCATAACCACTGCGTTTTAGCTTTAGAGGAGAAACGATTCTCTGCAAACCGGAAAGTTTTGTATCGAATCGCATAACACCAATACAATTACCTTTAATAAAAATAGGAACACAATACGAAATAACTGTTTGCTTTGTGGAACTAGCATCATACCAGGGGTCAGTCCAACATTTACTTTTTAGTTCATAGGGAATTTGAAACCAATCAAGATATTGATATTCTGCAGGATGCAATTCCTGAGATATGGCCTTATTTTTAAAGTGATAAATGGTTCGGGAATCACCAGATTTGTTATACTCTGGAGCATAAGCAATAGTAATTGATTCCAAAGTGTCAAATTCATAGATATAATCATTCAGAATTGTATCAAGTTCGTTTCTATTGAGATAGTCAGAATTATATAATGTTATAATCGATTGAGAGATATCTACTATGGCTGATAAGCGTCCCTCAATCTGATAAACAGTTTCCTTAGCAAGATGACTTACAGTTTCACGGGAATTATCCATCATTATTTCGGAAAACAGAAATCTGGTTATTCCTATAAAGACAGAGAAAATAAGTACCAGAAAAAAAAAGATAAAAACAATTATCTGGTAAGCAAGTCCTCGTTCTTCTTGTTTACTTTGCATACGGATAAAAACTATTATAGGTTTGGCTGGTTATAGGCATATTTTGTTCAGTTAGTAATCTCTTTGCTTCTTCAAACTGACTTTTTTGAAGAACACCAATTTGACTACTATCCACCATAAAATCTTGGCTTAATTCATTTAGCATCCATTTTTGATGAGGTCTATTAGCTGGTAAATGGTGTTTATGCATAATTTCTAAAACTGTGGATATTGTTTCCTCTTGATTGTTTATCGCATATAACCATCCTTCAATAGTGGCGTCAACGAAATCACGGCAATGTTTCGAATGCTTTTCATAAAATTCCCTAGTTGTATAAAGCCCATTATCTGCAACATTAAGTCCAATATCTGCAAATGATACTGTAAATAAATCCTCAATATCTATTCCTGCTTGCTGAAGTTGATGATATTCATTGTAACGCATCACATTCATTATATCGATCCCATCTTTCAGAAAGAGATTGATTGATGTATCCAAATCTACAATATCCATATTAAGCTTGTGCTGCTGTAGAAAGATTAATGAGAGGAGGCGGTCATCAGTTTTCCACAAACCTATTCTCTTTCCATTAAAATCAGCTATCGAGTTTATTCCTCTGGATTTTTTACCTACCAACATCAGATAGGTTCGCTGCATTAATTGCGCAAGATTAACTAAATTATCTTTTTCAGAATCTCTTTTTATAGCAGTTAATAGTGACATTTGCACAATATCACTATGTCCATCCTGTAAATTGTCGTAAGGAGGATAGTGGGGACCACCGGTTTGGATTAGTACATTCAACCCTTTATCGTTATAAAATCCTTTTTTTTGAGCCATATAAACACCGGCAAATTCTGCTTGATGAGTCCATACAGGAAGATAGCGAATAGTGAATAATCCAGTACTATATGGTGATTGTTCCATATTGGATTGAGTTATAGCACCGTTTTGTTTATCGGATTTTTTGCATCCCGTTAATAAGAAGATTGATAATAAAAGCAGTAGTAAAGCTAGCGTTTCCCTCTTATTATTCATATAGATCTATTCCTCTCTTAACATGTAACGCAATAATGTATATCATCCCATGAAACTCCCTATGGCCATTATAGCTATAATACAATACTGGGCATAACAACATCCTACCCAAAGTTACGAAGAATCTCTCTAAGAAGTAACAATCCCTGCTATCTTCTCTCAATAAATATAACAGATTCATATTCGTTAGTGCAAGAAAATGTACATACCTAAACAAGGAAATTCGATTTTTTCTTGCACAGGCAGAAAATCTGCTATTATAAATCCCATATCTTTCTTACTACATATTAACAATAATATAAATAAACATCCTGTCAAACAGAATCGAACAAATATCCTGTCTTTTCGTGTTGATAAATTTCTACAGCGCTTACATTTCTTTTATATAGGACTTTATTGTGAAAATATTCGACAGATCATCTGTAAAAAGCACAACTAGCTAATTAGATATAATGTATCTCATCATCATTAGCATGCAAACTGTAACCCTCCTGTGTTGCGAGGGGAGGGTTACAGAAAATTCATTATCTACATAGCAGCTTTACTAAAATAACATCTTATTATGTTGGTGCTTTAAAATAATAAGTATCTATCGCTATGTTTTTGTTATAATGGAAGAAACCGCAACAAATAAGAACATAATATTCCAGTTTATTGTACGCTGTACTTTTTGTTTGAGTAGACAATTTCCGTTTATGGCTTCTTAAGTGACGAGGCTTTGATAAATTCTCTAAATAATGGATGTGGATTAGTGGGTCTGCTCTTAAATTCTGGATGAAACTGCACTGCTATAAAGAAATCCAAATCCGGATATTCTACTATTTCCACTAAATAATTATCAGGTGATAATCCACTAATCTTTAATCCTGCCTTTTGAATTATTTCGCGATAATCATTATTAAATTCGTAGCGGTGTCTATGTCTTTCACTAATGGTTTCTGTTTGATACGCTTGATAAGCTTTACTACCTTTATCCAAATGGCAATCATAAGCTCCCAAGCGCATAGATCCGCCAATTCTTTTTTGGTAAACTTGATCTTTAATAAGATGAATTACTGGGGCTAAAGTTTCTTCGTTAAATTCTGTACTATTAGCATCTACAAGATTACAAAGATCTCGGGCACATTCAATTACTGCAACATGCATTCCCAGACAGATACCCAGATAGGGTATATTATTTTCTCGGGCATATTTGGTAAAAACAATTTTCCCTTCTATACCTCTAACACCAAATCCACCAGGAACTAAAATACCTTGAACACCATTGAGCATAGTTGCAATTTCTTCTTCCAAAAAATTGTGTTCGCTATCAATCCATAAAATTTTTACTCTTTTCATCAAAGATGCACCTGCGTGAATTAAAGCTTCTCCAATACTTTTATAGGCATCCTGGTGTTGCACATATTTTCCACAGACAGCGATAGTAACAACTTCCTCAGCATTTTCGCGATTATGCAAAAAATGCAACCATTCATTCATAACAATTGGTCTTTGTTCAAGTTTGAAATGCTGGCAAATAATTTCAGGGAGTTTTGCCTTTTGGAAATTAAGGGGAATTTCATAAACACAATCTACATCAATTGCATTAATCACATTCTCTCGTTTCACATTGGTAAACAGGGCTATTTTACTATAAATCTCTTCTTCAAAAGGTTTCTCGCTTCTGCAAAGTAAAACATCCGGTTGAATACCTATTTCCCTAAGTTTATAAGCACTATGTTGAGAAGGTTTGGTTTTTAATTCTCCGGCTGATTTTATATATGGTACATAAGTTAATAGAATATTAAGCGTATTTTCATAACCAATATCTAAACGTAATTGGCGGACTGATTCCAAAAATGGCAAACCTTCAATATCGCCAACAGTTCCACCTACCTCGGTGATAATTATGTCATACTCTTTATCCAATCGTTGAATACGATTTTTAATTTCGTTAGTTACATGAGGAATCACTTGAACTGTTTTACCTAAATAAACCCCATTGCGCTCATTTTGGATAACACTTTCATAAATCTGACCAGCAGAATTACTGGAATAACGAGTTAAAGCTTCATCCACAAACCGTTCATAATGACCCAAATCAAGATCTGTCTCAGCCCCATCGTCTGTAACAAAAACTTCTCCATGCTGAAAAGGACTCATTGTTCCAGGATCAACATTCAGATAAGGATCAAATTTTTGCAGAACAATTTTATACCCCATTGATTTTAATAATAGGCCAATAGAGGCGGTGGCGATGCCTTTTCCCAAGGATGAAAGCACGCCACCCATAACAAATATATATTTCGCCATCTGGCTTATCTCTTATAACATCTTTTTCACTTCTGCAAGAGATTCTTGGATTGCTCCCACAGTGTAAGCTAAATCTTCATCTGTATGACGATAGCAAATATAACCATGATGATATGGTTGTAAAAATACCTTGCGTCGTATTAATTGTGTGTAAAATTCTACTCTCAGTTTCTTATACAACCCTTGATCATCTTTTTTGAAAGTTATATAAGGCATCCAAGGTGCTCCTGTAAAGTTTACAGGCACTCCAGAATTAGCAACAACTTTTTCCACTTCGGTTCCAAATTTTCTTCCTTTTTCGGCTACAACATCTAAAACCTTATCTCTCTCTAATATTTCAATGGTTTTCAGAGCTGCAACAATACCATCACTATTAGGAAAGAAGGTTGAGGATAAAAAGACTTTATCAGCTAGAACCTTCATATATTCTTCTTTTCCCACTAATGCGGCAATAGCATATCCATTAGCCATCGCTTTGCCAATAGTGGAAAGGTCTGGAGTTATTCCGAATAATTTTTGAGCTCCTCCCAAGCTGCATCTGAAGCCACTACGGATTTCATCAAATATAAGTAAACAATTATATTGATTTGCCAATTCGCGTACAGCTTCCAAATAACCAGGTTTTGGCATTTGTACTTCTGCTCCATTAGGATGACCAACAGGGGTTACAATTATTCCTGCCATATCATCTTTGTTGGCTTTTAATATTGCTTCCAGAGAATCAATATCATTATAATGAAATTCATAAATATCTTCATAGAGCTTTTGAGGAATTCCACCTTTCACTTCAACGCACCAATCGTGCCAACCATGATATCCACACCGGGCAATTTTTGTTTTTCCTGTATATCCACGAGCTACTCGAATAGCTATTGTAGTTGCATCACTTCCTGTTTTAACTAATGCAGCCATATCACAACAAGGAATAAGTTCACGCAGCTTTTTTACTAAAGCATTTTGTACTGCTTGGGTTAAAGAAAAGCAAATGCCCTTGTTCTTTATCTGGTCTATTACTGCATTATCAATTTCTTCTTCACGATACCCAATTATTATTGGGCCATAAGCACATAGGTAATCTATATATTCATTACCATCCACATCAAAAATTCTTCCGCCTTTGCCATTATCAAAGAAAATAGGATATTCTCCCGGGACGAAGTTATAGGGTCTTCTTATTCCTGCTACACCGCCTGGAACAAGAGTTTGGGCTTCTTCAAATAGAGCCATACTTTTTTCAAGTTTTAGCTTGTCTACCATTTTATTCTCCTTATATTATAATTTTTATTACCTCGAAATTATCGAAAAAACAGAGATCACCGAGAGAAATTGATAACTACAGTTCTCATACCTCGTTTTATCAGTCTATAATATTTTTATTATAGACTACATTACCTCTTATTAACTGTTACCTGCTTTATATCGTACCTTTACAATATGTCCTTGTCGTTAGAAGATTCGGTGTTCTTTTTTATTAGTGTTCTCAAAATTCTTTTTTTTATCTTTCCCAGAGTGTAGCTATCCCCATTCCGCCACCGATACACAAAGCAGAAAGTCCTTTATGAACATTTCTTCTTTTCATTTCATGCAGCAAAGTTACAATTATTCGGGCTCCACTTGCGCCAATCGGATGGCCTAAAGCTATTGCTCCACCGTTAACATTAGTGATTTCAGGATTAAGTTTGCCAATTCCTTCCAGTTCCAATCCTTTGAAAACAGCAAGTGACTGAGCAGCAAAGGCTTCATTCAGTTCTGCAAGCTCTATATCACTTAATTTCCAATTTGCTTTTTGTAACACTTTTTTAATTGCTGGAACAGGACCATAACCCATAATAGAAGGATCAACACCTGCCGAAGCACTGTTAACAAATGTGGCCAGAGGTGTTAAATTCAGTTCTTTTGCCATATCAGCACTCATCAAAATTAAAAAAGCAGCGCTGTCATTTATTCCACTTGCATTTGCGGCTGTAACGGTTCCATCATTTTTAAAAGCAGGACGCAGCTTAGATATGGATTCAACAGTTACACCAGCTCTGGGCATTTCATCTTTATCAACTATAATAGGGTCTCCCTTTCTTTGGGGAATGATAACCGGAACAATTTCATCCTTAAATCTATCTGTTTTCTGAGCTGCCTCTGTTTTATTCTGACTACTGGCAGCAAAAGCATCCTGTTCTGCTCTGGAAATATTATATTTTTCAGCTAAGTTTTCTGCTGTGACACCCATATGACAATCGTTAAATATATCACTAAGACCATCCCGAATCATTAAATCTACCATATCTTTATTACCCATTCTGGCTCCCCAACGAGCATCTTTCAAAGCATAAGGAATCTGGCTCATATTTTCAGCACCACCAGCAACAATGATATCTGCCTCTCCAGTACTAATCATCAAAGTAGCTAATGAAACTGCTTTCATTCCTGAACCACATACTTTGTTAACTGTATAAGCCGGAACGGTTTCTGGAATGCCACTGTGGATAGCTATCTGACGCGAAACATTTTGTCCTAAACCTGCACCACAAACGTTTCCTATAATAACTTCATCAATCATATCAGGTTTGATACCTGTTTCAGTAAACATTGCTTTTAATGTGTTTACTCCTAATTGCACTGCGGAGATATCTTTAAAGACACCTCCAAAATTACCTATGGGACTGCGTTTTGCACAAACTACAACGACCTGTTTCATTTGTTTCTCCTTATCAGTATTATTTATCCATTTACACCAACACAAAAAAAAGCGAGTTTTCGTCAATGAGAATCTTGAAAAAAGGGAACAGGTTAATAGAGATTTAATATATATGCTTACCTCGAGAGTGAGTTAAAAAATCTAAAAATCATCAAATCATAACTGAAAAAAATGGAGCGGGCAACGGGACTCGAACCCGCGACCCTCAGCTTGGGAAGCTAATGCTCTACCAACTGAGCTATGCCCGCGTATTAGATGAATTCCAATAATTGGATGAGGGCTTTAAAGTCAAGAAAAACAATAATGATGCAATGGGGTAAAGCTTAAAAGTATCCTTCCTTAAGTACTTATTTCTCTAAGATTCATATAAGTATCAATTGCGATTGGAAGGATTAAGGTAACAACTTAAAGATATTGAGGTAATTTTTCCCTGGAAACTGTATTATACCAATCTTAACAATCACCTTTATAATGAAATCCCATTATTATTGTCTTCTTTATTCCTTGCTGTGAGCTATTAATCTCTCGTTTAACAGGCCTTAATCAAGCGTTAATAATTAACGCTTGATTAAGGTTAGATTAACACTTGATTAACGCTTTCGCTTAAGAGCGAATACCGGATCTTGCATACAATATGCAGTTTATACTAAAGTAGTAAACACCTTATGGTAGGTTAATATATTCGGATTGTACTTGATATCAATCCCAAATATCACCGTTTAGGGTAAAAAGAGCTTACCAATTCTTGCTTGCCGAATAAACCGAAGTTTGCCAACGGACCTTGTGTTTACCTGTTTTGTAGATGATATGAATTCGGCAATTCAGTTGCTACAATCTTAAAGAGTAAATATCAGGTAGTGTAGGAGGTTGTAATTAAAACCTGCATTTCTCCTATAATTCTTTTTACTGCTGGGCTGATCAGATCCATTTTTTTCAATTGTTCTAGGCGACTGTGACGCTGTTCTAATTCTTCTTGAGTAAAAATTTTGTCCATCAAATTGCAGATATTAAGTAAAGCTATAAGAGCTAAATCTCTCGGTTCGGGTTCAATATCTGTAAGCACAGTTTTTCGAATCCGGGAAAGGACTTCTTCCTCTTCTTTTTGATCAATAACAGGATAACGGCGTTGTTTAAATAACCAAAAAACCTTACATTGGCTTACTTTAAGGATGCCTTTATCTTCTAAATCTTGCAGTAGTTTATTTTTTAAATGACCCATAGAATTATAAAGCTGAGCTACTAAATTAGCAGGTTCATTACCAGTTTCCGAATTCATCAAATTTTCTAAAACAGTATCCAGAAATTTGTCTCCTGTTTTTTCGGTAGATAGGATATTAATGCCTTCCATATCTACATCAATTCTTTTTCGCAATGCCAAGTCCATTAAAAGGGCACCAATTAAAGCCACATTGAAGTTGATATTGGTTATCTTGTAAAAAGTGTTAGTTTTATCTTCTATAGCGAGCAGGATTAATTCTTCGGCACAGTTAAGCATTTTAATCTCCTTTTTATTTAAACAGGTTATATTACAGATTCTTGATGTATTGTTCCTCATAGATGATTGATTTAAACTTCTCGTTCATTTCATCCAACGCTTCTTTGGGGGTAGATATTCCACGCATTGCTTTTTCCAGATATCCCTTTAGTTCAAGTCGAGCTTTGAACCAAGCGGGAATTTGTGGTTCAAAAACAGCTGTTTCCAATTGGTTATAAATACCTTGAAACTGAGGATAATCCTTCAGAAAATTTTTCAGTATTGCCGATTGCATAGCACTCTTTCGTACAGGCATATAACAAGTATCAGCACTCCATCGGGCTGTTTGATTGGTATCAGTAAACCATTTGATAAATTCCCATGCAGCTTGTTCTCTTTTTTTATCACCACTTTTAAAAATCACGATATTGGTCCCGCTAACGGCACTTTTATTTGTTCTATAAGTAGGTAGCGGTGCATATCCAATATTAAAATTGATCGGTTGTTGACGCATATGTGTAATGGATACACTACTTCCTTCATACATAGCAGCGATTCCAGCTAAGAAGTCATTTTGTCCTTCAAATTCACGAACCAAATATACGGTCTTATCTTTATTCAGGAGGTCGGTAATAAAAGTTAATGCCTCAATTCCTTGAGGGCTATTTAGTTGAGGATTACCTAGTTCATCTAATATCGCTCCTCCTGCCTGATAGAGAAGATTGATGAACTGCCATTCATTCACATTGAAATTTGTGCCATAGGTTTCAGGTATGCCATCATTATTAGTATCAGTAGTCAATTTACGACAATATAAACGAAATTCATTCCAGGTAGCAGGAAAATGATTGGGATCAAGTCCAGCTCTATAAAAAGCATCCTTATTATAGAAATAGGCACGAACGCTTTTATTAAAAGGAAAAGAATAGATAGTGTCATTAAATGTATTGGATTTCAAAAAAACAGGATAGATATCTTCCAAGTCTTCTTTTGTCCAGGTTGTATCCGCGCGCATTAACTCCTCAAAATTACAAAGTACCCCTGCCTCTATGTATTTGGAAGTCCAAGATTCAAAAACTTGAGCTATATCAGGCTGCTTTTTTGCCTGAATGGAAGCCATAAGTTTTTGAGAGAGAGCCGTGTAACTACTAATAGGATTGGTTATAACTTCTACATTTTTATGAGTGCGATTAAATTCTCGGATCATTTCGTTAAGAGTATCTCCCAAAGGACCACTTAGACCATGCCAGAAAGTAATTTTTACTTTCTCGGACTGCAAAGCACTTTTACAACCCGCTAACAGGACAAAGATCGTTATTGCCAAAATGAACAGCTTGCGCATAGTTACTCCTTTTCTTTTATAAAAAAACGAACCTACCGTCATTATTATTTAAAGGGAGTTGGAGTCAATGAAAAAGTGTTAGATATTACTTTTAGAGGTATACAAAGGAAAGCTAACATAGTAAAAATATATGTATAATGAATAATTGCGTATTCACAATGGAGAATGAAAATAACACTACACTATATAAAACTCATGTTGCTTACTCTTCATTGACGCCATTACCAATAATTATTTTATTCCAGAGTCCTTTTAAATCTATGCACTGCATAGTTATATATCAATATTCGTTCGATTTAAGCTATGGTAGCTGGGTCCTATTTATCCGCTAATCCACATATCTACTAATTTGGGTAATAATTCTCCAGATTTACCTTGATAGAATTCATCTATATAACCAAGATTGTCGGGTTTTTCAAGATTAATAGCTACAGTACGGGCACCCATAAGTTTGGCAGTAATTACAAATCCCGCAGCGGGATATACTACACCGCTGGTTCCAATTACTATTAGCACAGAACATTCTCTTAGGGCATCATCAATCATATCCAAATAGTGGGGAAATTCACCAAACCAAACTATATCTGGTCTTAAAAATCCCTGGCAATATGGACATAAGGGAATTGCCTTGTTTAAATCTATATCTTTGATAGCTAATTTACTCTGGCATTTTGTACAAAGGCAATTAGAAAGCGAACCATGCATTTCTAAAACTCTCTGTGAACCTGCCCTATGATGCAAACGATCTATATTTTGGGTAACCAACAGAAAATTATCACCTAAAAAGTTCTCCAGTTTCACCAATGCTAAATGGGCAGGATTCGGTATACGGGATAAACTATCATTATATCTTTCCCGATAAAAATTCCAAACCATAACAGGGTTTGAAAAAAATGCTTCTGGGGTTGCCACATCCTCAACTCTATGATCTTCCCACAATCCATCACTATCACGAAAAGTACGAATTCCGGATTCGGCACTTATTCCAGCACCGGTTAATACAACAACTTTAGTATTAGGTGTAAGTTTTAGCATCTTTTTTATTTAATCAGTAGCATTTTATGGGTTTCAGTACCAGAAGGAGTCCTTAAACGGTAATAATATACTCCACTTCCAATATTATGCTTGTGCATATCCAAACCAGTGAAAACAACTTTATGAATTCCTGCATCCATTATATCGTCTATCAAACGGTTTACCAATTGTCCCTTGCTGTTATAAACCTCGAGGCATATAGGCATTTTTGAGGGTAATTGAAATTCAATGGTTGTTTCTGGATTAAAGGGATTAGGATAGTTATTGTGCAGAACAACATTTTCAAGGGAAGGTGTAGTTTCGTCTATATTATCAACAATACCTGTAATATTAACATCATCGATATACCAACCTTCTCCACCTACATAAGCATCACTGCCAAAAATCCAACGAAATTGAGCTGTGCCGCTAATATTGCCAAGTTCAAAAATGGCTTCAGACCAATTAATAGTACCTGAATATACCCAAGTATTAGCAGGAAAAGGAGATGCTGAATTATTGTATATTTTATAAGGATACCCGCCCACAGGAGTAATTTGAGTCCAATCGCCTCCATTTAAACTCATTTCAACCAAACCCCCATCCCAAGCATAAGATTGATTTGTACTGTGCTTTTCTGCATCCATCCAATGATAGAACTTTAATTGACAATTGGGATTTACATTCATAATAGGACTAATAAGTGCTCCGTAAGTGCTACCAGCATATTGTCCAGAACCATTACCTCCAAACTTCATAGCATAAGTACCATTAGGAGTGTGATTTCGAGTAGATGAACGATGCCATTGATTAATAAAATTACTGCTGAGTGCAACAGTTTCCCAATCTTGATAGTTCGTTTCAAAACTGTATGAAATGGCACCAAGATGAACTAAAAAGCTACCTTCAATCACATTTCCGTTATCTGCACTGAAAATGTAATCTATAGTGTAATTATCATCTATAGATGCACTATCTAAAATATGGAAGGATATCACATTCTGAAAATTTAAAGTAGTATTAGCATAAATGGGATCCAGAACTACTTCATATTGATCCAGAATTATATCGCTATAGGAGCTGAATAATATTAATATTGGATTATAGGCATTTCCACTTCCAGTATTAGATATACTGAAATTGATTGTTGGTGAATCTCCTGGCATAATTATTAAACTGGAATTATGAATTTGATATGATGTTAAATCTATTATGGGAGCATTTAATGTTATATATGCAATAGAAGTAGAGGTGAACGAATCATAATTAGCTCTAATTTGTAACATAGCGTTTGTATGATCAGGATAATTTCCAATAACATTAAATTGAAAAGCAGCATTGATAGCTAAAGAATCCCCTACAGAAATACCATCAAAATTAGCAGTGGAAGAAGTAATTTGGATATTGGGAGAATTACTTAGTAAAGTTAATGTTCCAGGAGTTGTAAGATCAAGCAATCCTACATTTTTAATATAGAAGTCCATTGTTAAAGTATCACCACTATGATAAAGACCATCTTGATCATTGAAACTGATATGGTTACATACTATGTATGGCATTTGTTCAGCTGTAGCAGTAATTGTTGTATTAAAAGGATAAAAATTAGGTGCATTGATATAAATATTATATAAACCAGGAGTAAGAGTAGCAAATAAATTTATCTGGATCAAACCACTGGCATCAGAAATAGTTTTATATATAGTGCTTCCTTCATATTTCATAATAAACTCTGCATTAGGGGCATTGGTTTGAATCTGATAATTATTAACTCCTACTAATAAATTGGCTGGAAGATCAGCAGTAATGGTCTGAGGAGTATTTGTCCATATCATCATAGACGGATCACCAAAGAGATTGGTTTCGTATGTTACCCAGTACATTACAGGTTCATTAGTGATAAAAGGAATATTATCAATCTTGCTATCAACTAACGCATAACCAACTTCTTGATAGTTTTCCCCAAAAATGGCATCTATAAATTGGCGATGAATATATTGTGAAGCACCATCTGTACTACCTTGCATTCCCCATCCATAACGTGAATGAGAAATCATTGCTACAGGGCCAGTTGCGATTGAAGTCATTTTTTCTGTTATTGAATCTGATGTATATTGTCCGACATTTGTTTCTCTATTATCAAAAGCACCTGCATAACAACCCTGAGTAAAGTATGTGGAAAAATTATAGTTTATCCCATCGTTAGTAATAGTAGAAGCGTTAACCTGATTGTTAGATAAACGCATTGTGTAAGTAGTACTGGAATGTCCTAAATGATTAACCAGATTTGGACCCTGACTTAGCAAAGGACGAATCTGAGAAGGCCCCCAGGAATCAGCTGCTCCATAAGTTCTATCGTACAAAGTAGAAATATTCCAGGAAGCAGGAACTCCAGTTGTTGTATAACCATTATTACTACTACTGCCAATCATTTCATCCATATAATCACCTCCCCAAGTGGGACCATCCCAAAGCCATTCTCCAACAAATAAGGCAGTTTTTATCCCATTAGTAATTGGGTTATTGGTATAGCTATTAAGTTTATTTAAGAAATTAGTAATTTCTGAATCATCATTATAGCAAAAGCGTCCGATTGCTAATTCGGGAGCGAGATCTGTTTCATACATTTCTCCCCAATAGCTATCTCCATCATCATTCCATGTTCCATCTAAGCAAGAATAATACATATCAGCAGGAATATCAGCATCGGTATATTCATCACCATCACTTACAGATACATAAAAACCCCGATGAGGAATAACATCTGTATCACCAGCCAGAAAAACATAGCGGAGAGGATTGGTTGTATAAAGTGAAATGATATAATTGCGTAGTTTATCTTGGGTATCAATACCTATTGTATTGTTCGTAATATCTGTCATCGTTTTCATTAAAACATTTCTACCTCTTGCTTCCTGAAAGGTTTTGAATGGTGTCCATTGCATTTCCTTAGAGGCATCTATCACAATTAAATACTCAACTCCAGCATCACGAGTTTGATTCATTATAATTGTTTCCGGGTTATCCACAGCTTTTTGTAAACGATTAACTGTATAAGCATCATTTTTCAAAAAGCGCATCGCATCCATAGCTTTAGAACTAGTACTGTAAGAAATATCAACACTCAGATTGCGATAAAAAACAAGTTCATTCTTTAATGGACAATATTCAAAAGGACTAATTGCTGACATTGCAATAGGATGACCGCATAAAAATTCAGTTCTCACTCCATTATCCGGATTATCAGGATATATCGCAGACGAATTATAAACTTCAAGATTTGGTGCATCTGGAGTTTCAATTATCTTATGAGAAAAAGGATATTGTTTCTGAATAGGGGATACTCGTTTGGGAAGGCTGTATACAACTGGATCGGTTTTGGAAACTACAATTTTATCTGCTTCCATACCTTCAGGCAATAAAATTTTTATTCCAAACCAGGGCAGATCAGGATTTCCTGGTTGTCCCCAGCTTTGAGTATTTTCTAACTTTATTTTTGTGTATTGTCCATTTGAGTCAATCTTGGGCATTTCTAAGGAATAATTCACTGATACTCCAGCTATTAGAACTGCAGTAGAAAACACTAGTAATACTAATAATGCGATGTTTTTCATTTTATGCTACCCTTTTTGTTCTTTGATTTTTCTTCTTAATATATTATGCAAGGTCTGTTCCATTCTCGGGAAATAATACACATTTCTCTATCATTTGGCTAATATTATTCTAACAAATCATTAACGATTCTTTAATCTCGTTAGAGAATCGCCTAAGAGAAATTGAATCATACTAAAAAAGTTGACACCGGATCCCAAATCAAGAAAAAGGGAAGAAGATTAAAAAGGCATCTCACAGAGGAGTGTATAATCACTCGTGGAGGGATATCAACCTTCAACCTAGAATTCCTGCTTGACAAAAAAGTGCTTTTTTCAGGGGTAGGTAATATGAAAATACATAAAGCGATAGCCCTTTTTTCTGGTGGCTTAGATAGTATCATAGCCGTTAAATGGATGCAAAATAGAGGATATTCTGTGCATTCGGTTTTTTTTAAAGCTCCATATATTTTTCCGGAGCGAGCGCTTCATTATGCTTCCAAAAATAACATAGAATTGGAAGTTATAGATATTTCAGAAGATCATATTAAGCTGTTGGATAATCCGGTATATGGTTTTGGAAAGTATTTTAATCCTTGTATTGATTGTCATGGATTGATGTTTAAAAAAGCCGCAGAATTATTACCTTCTCGCAATGCAGATTACATCATTAGTGGTGAAGTTTTAGGTCAACGACCCAAAAGTCAGAGGCATGATGCCTTAGATAGTGTTGGCAGATTAAGCGGCGTTAAAGATTTAATTATTAGGCCATTAAGTCAAAATTTACTTTCTGATACCTTACCTCTCAGAGAAGGTTGGATTGATAAACAAGATATGCTATCTATTCATGGACGCGGAAGATACGCTCAATTGGCACTCGCTGAACAATTAGGAATAGTTGATTTTCCTTCTCCTGCGGGAGGATGTTTATTAACAGACCGTAATTATTGTTTACGCATAAAAGACCTGAAGAAACATCAACAGGATACCTTGGAGAATATTGAACTTCTTGCCTGGGGTCGTCACTTTCGTTTAGATAATGAAACAAAGCTGATTATTGGTAGAGATGAAGCAGAAAATGAGGTATTAGAAAACATGTTTAGAAATGGAACAAAACTGCAGGCACGAGATTATATGGGGCCTGTAGGATTTATAACTGGAAATGCTAGCTATGAAACATTAAGTTTAGCCTTGAGTATATTTTTGTTATATCATCCTAAGGCACCAGAAAATGCTGCTATTGAGATTTGGAAAGTTATAGATAAGCAGCTTACTCAGCATACTGTAAAAATTGCCACAAAAGCTAAGAAAGAGTTAAATAAAGATTACCTCATATCATATTAATAAAAGAGGTCAGAAGATGTTAAAAATTGAAAGTACTGTTCTACTGGAAAGTTATCAAACCAACACTTATCTGCTTTGGGAAACTGACAGTTCAAATGCATTTTTAATCGATCCTGCCAATCCCAGTGAAGCATTTTTAAAGCGTATTAGACAACTCGAGCTGAAAGTTAAAATGATTATAAATACTCATGGCCATGCTGATCATATTGGGGGAAACCACTTTTTTGCGAAAGCTCTAAATTGTCCTGTTGCCATTCATAGTTTGGATGCGGAAATGCTTACAGATAATAGCAAAAATTTTAGTATTTATATGGGTTTTGAATTAAGTTTATTTGGCCCACAAGTTATTTTGAATGATGGCGATGAACTGTTTCTTGGAACGGATAAAGTGAAAGTTATTCATACTCCGGGTCATACTAAAGGTAGTATATGTCTTTTAGCAGATAAATATCTAATCAGTGGAGATACTTTATTTGAACAAAGCATTGGTAGGACCGATTTTCCTGGTGGAAGTCATACAGCCATAATTGATTCTATAAAGAATAAACTCTTTATATTAGATGACGAAGTTTTAGTTTTTCCTGGTCATGGTTTTACAACTTCCATTGGTTTGGAAAAGAAAAATAATCCTTTTATTTATTAGGAGTAGCAATGCACAATAAAGTTTTAATATTAGATTTCGGTTCTCAATACACCCAATTGATAGCCAGAAAAATACGTTCCCTGAACATCTACTGTGAGATTCATCCTTTCACAATAAGTGCAGATAAACTATATTCCTTTGCCCCTAAAGCGATCATATTATCCGGAAGTCCATATAGCATAAATAATAACGAAACTCCTAAACCAGATGAATGTATATGGCAACTTGGAATACCCATTTTGGGAATTTGTTATGGTATGCAATTGATGGTCGCACACTTTGGAGGAAAAGTTCAACCTTCTGCTAAAAGAGAATATGGTTTAGCATATATTAAAATTATTGACCATAATGAATTGCTTGCTGATTTAGGAAATAGGGAAGAGGTCTGGATGAGTCATAGTGATGCTATTTCCAATTTGCCTGAATGCTTTTCTGTTTTAGCTGAAACAGAGAACTCTCCCTATGCCGCTATTGCTCATAATGAATTACCTTTTTATGCATTACAATTCCATCCGGAAGTAGTACATACTAAAAATGGGATCAAGATTTTAGAAAATTTTCTCTATAGGATAGTAAATCTAACTCCTGATTGGACAGCTGGAACTTTTATTAATAAAAGCATTGAAAAAATCAGGAGCCAGGTTGGTGATAAAAAAGTTATTTTGGGCTTAAGTGGTGGGGTTGATTCTACGGTTACTGCTGCTTTACTTTATAGAGCAATCGGAAAACAACTATTACCCATTTTCGTAGATACAGGTTTAATGCGTTACAGGGAAGCAGATAGAGTAAAAGAAACCTTTTCAGCTTATCCAGATTTAAATATCCGTTTTGTAGATGCGGGGGAAACATTTTTAAATAAATTAAAAGGTATTACGGATCCTGAAACAAAACGAAAAATAATCGGAGGAACTTTTATTGAAGTCTTTGATAAAGTTGCCAGTGAATTTGAAGATGTTCATTTTCTTGCTCAAGGGACCTTATATCCCGATGTAATTGAAAGTGCATCTTTGACAGGACCTTCTGCTACAATCAAAAGTCATCATAATGTAGGGGGCTTGCCTGATAATATGCTCTTGGAATTAATTGAACCCTTAAGAGAACTTTTTAAGGATGAAGTTCGCGAAGTAGGGACCCTGCTTGGTTTACCTGAATCTATTGTTCAAAGACATCCGTTTCCAGGTCCTGGTTTGGCCGTAAGAATTTTGGGAGAAGTAGATGCCCAAAAAGTTAACATCTTGCAGCTTGCTGATGAAATCTTTATAAGTGAATTACAAGAAAATGGACTTTATAATAAAACCTGGCAGGCATTTGTAGTTTTATTACCAGTTCGAACTGTTGGAGTTATGGGAGATGAAAGAAGCTATGAACAAGTTTGTGCTCTTAGAGCTGTGGATAGTGTTGATGGCATGACAGCTACTTTCTCTCAGCTTCCATTTCAGTTTTTGCAAAAAGTTGCCAATCGTATTTGTAACGAAGTAAAAGGTATCAGTAGAGTAGTTTATGATTTATCTTCCAAACCACCTGCTACAATTGAATGGGAATAAAATATTCTTATGCTAACTGCAATGAATGCTATGCGTTTATGTATAAAGTGGCGAATTCAGCAAAACTTTTATCTTGACAGAAAAAGCCATTTTTTCCATTTGAATTTTTATAATGCTTATTTGAATGCGCTGGGGGCGTAGTTCAGTTTGGTTAGAACGTCTGCCTGTCACGCAGAAGGCCGCGAGTTCGAGTCTCGTCGCTCCCGCCATTTTAAATTAGGATGGCAAATCTTAATTTGCTATAACATATAAATTATGATTTTACTTTCAATTTTTAATATTATCCTCGAGGTTGTTTACTTCCTTTTTTTCCCGTGTATCTATCTGCTATTAAAACATAAAAATTATGTGGAAGCTATTAAAGCCAACGGTATAAACATACAAAAAGGGATCTTGTTTCATTCTGCTTCTATGGGTGAATTAACTGCCATAAAATCACTTATAAAAAAACACCTGCAGGAATATCCTGATATTAAACTTTGTATAACTTCAAGCACTGTATCCAGTTGCCTTGAAGCTAATAACATTAGCCCCAAAGTTAAAGGTTTTCTTTCAGTTATCGATATACCGCATCTACGAAACCGTCAGTTAAAAAAAATCAACCCTGGCTTAATCTGTGTTGTGGAAACAGAGATTTGGCCAAATATGTTGCTATGGGCAAAGAGAAATAAAGTTCCTGTTTTGTTTTTAAATGCCAGAATGTCCAAAAGCACCTTACGTGGATACTCCTTGATTAAGTTTTTGTTTAAACATCTGCAAGCACCAATAACTGAAATTCATACCCAGAGCGAAGAAGATGCAAAACGCTTTCGTGAAATATTCAAAAAACCTGTACTTGTTAGTGGTAACCTTAAATTCTCTATCGAATTGAAGGACTATGATGCCGAACAGTTAAAAAAAGAATGGGGATATAATAATGACGATTTTATTATCTGTTGGGGCTCTTCCCGTCCCGGAGAAGAAGAATTGCTTATTTCTATCTTGCCTTATCTAAAACAATATATCTCTAATTTACACTTAATAATCGCTATCCGACATCCCAGACGTTTAGATGAAGTTTTGGAACTATTGAATGGCTTAGCATATAGTTGCTATACTAAAAGAGAAATTTACGATCCAGCAGAAGATATACTTATCATCGATACCTTGGGCATTTTGGATAAAGCATATTGTATATGCGATATAGCTATTGTGGGTGGTTCTTTTTATGATTTTGGAGGCCATAATCCACTTGAACCTGCTTACTATAAAAAACCAGTAATTATTGGTCCCTATCATTATTCCTGCCTTGATTCCGTTAAAAAACTTCAGCAGGAGGGTGGAATTTTAATAAGCGATAAAAATAGCTTACATTCTGATATTATAACTTTGTATAAAGATAATGAGTTACGGTATAATATGGGGGAAAAAGCAAAAAAGGTCTTGACTCAAAATGCTCGCACTTTAGATATTTACCTTAAGGCCTTAGAAAAATGGCTGAAGGAGATATAATGAGAAAAGCAATGTATTATACTAATGAAGGCGAAAAAATAAAATGTCTGCTTTGCCCCAGGGAGTGTTTATTAAGTGAAGGCCAAAAAGGATTCTGTAGAAGCAGAGAAGTTATCAATGGTTCTTTTGTTGCCACTGCATATGGAAAAACAACCTCTCTCGCTTTAGACCCTATCGAAAAAAAACCTCTTTATCATTTTCATCCAGGTAGTATGATCGTATCTTTAGGACCAAACTCCTGTAATTTAACCTGTAAATTCTGTCAGAATTGGGAAATCAGTCAACAAGATTGCCCAACTCGTTATTTGGCAATTGAAGACTTAATTGAGATAATTAAAAACCAACAAGATCAGAAAGTTGCTTTTACTTATACTGAGCCCTTGATGTGGTATGAGTATATTCTCGATTTTGCGGCAAAAGCTCCTGAAATAGATATTGTTTTAGTAACCAATGCCTACATAAATAAAGAGCCCTGGAGTAATATGATGCAATATGTAAAAGCAGTCAATATCGATATAAAGTCTTTTAGAGATGATTTTTACAGAAATATATGTGGAGGTACACTTGAGGTTGTATTATCTAACATCATTATAGCCAAAGAAATGGGTGTTCATTTAGAACTAACCAATCTGCTTATTCCTGGATATAATAATAGTGACGAAGAACTTACTAATTTATCTCAATTTATCGCTTCTGTTGACAAGAATATTCCTTTACACCTCTCTGCATATTATCCTTGTTATAAAATGACGGTGAGACCTACCACAAGAGAAGAAGTTGAACACGCTTGCGAGATTGCGTCTAAATATTTAACTTATGTGTATGCAGGTAATGTTTATTCTTCTCGATATTCCAGAAGTTAGATGAAAAAAGACTCAATCTTAAATGACCTTAGGCCTGCTGATCTGGTACTAATTCTAATTGTTTTATTGACGATTGTTTTTTCGATCAGCTATTATTTAAGTAGTAAACCCAATTCCCAAGTATATATATACAAGGATAATTGGCTTGTTGGAGTATGTTCTTTAAAGAATGATAAAATAATCAAGATTGATAGCCACAATATCGTGGAAATAAAAAAAGGTAAAGTTAGAATGAAATATGCCGATTGTCCTGATAAACGTTGCGTTAAGCAAGGTTTCACTAATTCTATGCCGATTATTTGTTTACCCAATAAAGTGATAATAGAAATACGCAATAACGGTGAACAAAAAAAGTTGATTCTTCATTAAATATAATATGTTGCGATTTGCTTTATATGTTTCTAATCATGGTTTTGGCCATTCTACCCGAATAAGCGCTTTAGCTGAAGAATTTATAAAGTATGGTATTTTTTGTCATATAATTAGCACAAAGCCTGCCTATCTTTTTCAAAATCTCGATCCACATTATTTTATTATACATCAACGTTCTGTGGATGTTGGAGTGAAACATAATGAAAATCTAACTGTGGATATGGAAAGGACCGTTTCTTCTTTATTGGAATTACTTTCTAAGCGTAACGAAATTATAGCAAGAGAAGTTAAATTCTTACATCAAGAAAAGATTGATTGTGTAATTGCTGATGTCCCTTTTTTGGTTAGTGAGTTTGGAGCATATTGTCAGCTCCCGGTTTATGCAGTTACCAATTTTGAATGGCATTATATATATAGCTCTTTACTAACTAATAACAACATAATAAACAGCCAGACTGAATTTACTAACCCTGTAACTTTGAGACCTGTATTAAATCTTATTTGGTCTTTGTATCAACGCTTTGATGCTTGTTTTCAGCTTCCTTTCAGCAGTTCTGAAAGTATATCTGCTTTTAAGAATAACATTCCTTGTGGTTTGCTTTCCCGTAAAAAAGATTCTTATAGTGATATCCGGCTTATAAATAATTGGGATAAGGATGTACTTATATTACTGGTTATCTTTGGAGGGGAAGGTAAATTAGAATTGGATTATGAAGCTCTGTGTTCTGCTTTCAAAGGTGTGGTCATTTCTACTCAGACAGGTGTACAGGCAAAAAACCATTATCAGGTAACTATGGATGCTGACTTTTTGGATTTAATATACAATGCGGATTTTGTTCTTTGCAAACCTGGTTATAGTACCTTAGCAGAAGCTGTGCAAATGAACAAATTTATCATCTACTGCCCCCGTAAGAAGTATCCTGAAGAAACAGAGTTAATACAAGGTTTAAGTAAATATTCCAACTGTTTGCAGATAGATACATTGCAAATGAATACTAAGCAGTGGAAAGCAATTTTCGAAAGCATTCATATTCGGAAACAACCTGTTGATCAATATAAAAATAACAATATCAATGTAGCTGGATCAATACTAAAAAAATATGCACAAATGATAGGCAATAACCTTGTCAGTGTGTTTGATCTCGGTTCCAATAATTTGAATTATTTACTATATTCCCTTGATAATAAGCAAATTATCCACAAAACGCAATTGACGACATCCCTGGGGAAAGATTTTAAAAATGATAAGCTTAGTGCAAAGCGGCTGCAGAGCGTAAAACAGATTATAGAACCATTATTGCAAATTGATGGATATATCGAATCCAAAAAAGTGCTTTTAGCAACAGGAGTTATGCGAAAGGCATTGAATGCGAATTTGCTAACTGATTGGATTGAGAAGCATTATGAAATAAAAAGTAAAATTATCTCCCAGGAAGAAGAAATACGCTATGTATATTATGCAGCCAGACATTTTCAGAGTGGGGAAGAGGCATATCTTGCAATCGATATAGGTGGCTTTTCTACGGAGTTTATCGATCTAGGAAATGATGAAAAAATACAGGGTATCGGTCTACCTTTTGGTTTAATGACATTGTTAAACGAATTTGATGTCAATTGTGATACGGCTACAAAATATATTCAAGATCAGCTTGCTACTTTAACCTATAATGGTTCTTATCACCTTATAGGAGTAGGACTAACTTATACCTATCTAGCAGCAGTGATTTTTAAATTTCACTATAATGATATAGATAAAATGGAAGGTAAAACAATTACTAGGTCTTTATTGCAGCAACTTTTTCATTCAATAGAAGTTAAAGATGAAGACCGATATTTACCATTTTTGCTGGAAGAAAGCTATCTTCCTGTGCTGAAGTTAAGTATACTTTTCATTATTTCTTTACTGGACAGATTTAATACCTCCGAAATAATTGTATGCAATTCAGGAATAGCAGTTGGCTACGCTAATTGGCTTGCTAAAACAAAAAATAAGGCGCTAAAATGAAATTTTTTATTGAAACATACGGTTGTCAGATGAATATTGCTGATAGTGAATTAATCGCTTCCATTTTAATTGAAGCCGGTCATCAGGAAGTTGAACAAATAGAAAAAGCTGATT
The DNA here is from genome assembly GCA_002432865.1 of Cloacimonetes bacterium UBA5835. Lineage (GTDB taxonomy): Bacteria > Cloacimonadota > Cloacimonadia > Cloacimonadales > Cloacimonadaceae > Cloacimonas. The sequence continues at coordinate 117,426 of DJGX01000009.1, read as the reverse complement.
TACTTATATTCAATACATGCAGTGTTCGCGCACATGCTGAAAACCGTGTTTTAGGTAGAATTCAAAGCGAAAAATCTCGTAAAAAGACTAATCCATCTTTAAAGATTGGTGTTGTTGGTTGTATGGCACAACGCATAGGTAAAGAACTAATTGAAGAAAATACAGATATCGATTTTGTATTGGGAGTCGATCAGTACCAAAATCTTCCAGAGATTATTCAAGAAATTGATAATAAACAATACTTGCTTGATTTAGACTCTCACCAAATTTACAAAGGTATTCAGCCATCATATCATAGTGATTATTGTGCCTATATCACTATTATGAGGGGTTGTAATAATTTTTGTTCCTATTGCATTGTTCCTTATGTTAGAGGCCGTGAACGAAGCCGTCCTTGGCAGGATATAGTACAAGAAACGATCTTTGCAGGTAAACAAGGTAGAAAGGATGTTACTCTATTAGGACAAAATGTAAATTCCTATCTTCATTCCGATGTGAATTTTCCAAGTTTGCTAAGGAAGCTGAATGAAGTGGATGAAATTTATAGATTAAGATTTATCACTTCGCATCCTAAAGATCTATCTGATGAATTGATTGAAGTTATGGCTATTTCTGCTAAAGTGTGCGAACACATACATTTACCTATACAAAGTGGTAATAATAAAATTTTACAGGCAATGAACCGAAAATATACTGTTGAACACTATCTGGAGCTAATAAATAAACTGCGTAATTACATCCCTAATATTGCAATAACTACTGATATTATGACAGGTTTTCCCGGAGAAACTGAAAGTGATTTTAGACAAACTCTTAAAGTACTGGAAGAAATCGGTTTTGATGATGCATTCTGCTATAAATTCAGTCCTCGCTCAGGAACTGTGGCAGCTAATTTACCACATCAAATCTCGGAACAAGAACGATTGGAACGGCTACAAAGAATGATAGATCTTCAACGGAATATTACACTGAAAAAGAACAGAAATCAAATCGGACAGACAGTAGAGATATATGTAGAGAGTTTCAGTAAAAAAAGCACGGATAAAGTTTGTGGAAAGACAAGGGATTTTAAGATGGCAGTTTTATCAGGCACACAAAAGGATTTTGGTACACTACAAAAAGTAGAGGTTAAAGATGCAACAGCCAGCACACTTATCTGTTTTTAGTCGCCTACATAACTGTTGTGTTAAGGCATATTATGTAAACTTACATAGGGGGTGCTTATCTGTTATGCCTTATAACAACTTATTCCCTACTCTTGCTTATAGATATCAGCTTTTAACAAGGAGATAATAATGAAAAGTATGACTGGTTTTGGAGATGCTCATATTTCTAAAGATGGAATTGATCTGGATGTTGAAATCAAATCAATAAATGGACGTTTTTTAGATTTACGATTTATCCTACCTAGAGAACTTAGTTTTTTCGAGTACAAAATACGTAAACACATAAGCAATAACATATCGCGTGGAACTGTAGAAATACGGATTAATTATAATGACCACAGAGAGCCAAAGCTGGTTTTAGATAAAATTAAGTTATTAAAGTATAATGAATTAGCAATACAGGCTTCTAATCTCTTATCCAGCGAGGAAGTTATTTCTATTGAATTTTTGCTGCAAGAACCAGGAGTGATTATGAGTGAGAACCATTTGGAGGATGATCCGATTTTAGCAAATATTCTCAATGAATGCTTAGTTCTTTCCTTGCAGAAAATTACGGAATCGATGCATAAGGAAGGAGAGCAAATAAAGAGCGTATTACAAGATTCTATGTTGAAAATTAAGAATATAGTGGCAAGTATTTATGAATTATGTGAACCTTTTAAGAAAGCAATGTTTGAAAATATGCATAAGCGGATTTTAGAGCTATTAGAAAGTTATCAGGTAGAAAATATGGAGCAACGTCTAATGCAAGAAGTAGCAATTTATGTGGATAAATACGATGTTGCTGAAGAGTTAACCCGGTTAATTGCTCATATAAACACCTTCCAAAATACACTTCAGGAAGAAGGAGATATTGGTAAAACGCTAAATTTTATAATTCAAGAAATGCAACGTGAAGCAAATACTTTAGGTTCAAAATTCTCTACTCCTCAAAGTTTTCCTTTGATTTTAGCTATTAAAGAAGAAATCGAAAAGTGCAGGGAGATTGTGCAAAATGTTGCCTGAACCCTTGCTCAAATGGAAATCCTGGCCTTTTGTAGAACGTCCCTGGACTTCTATAATTTTGATAGTATTTTTAATTTTGCTTTCGCTTTTGTTGTATAGAATTACTGTTATCGGTTGGCAACAACCGTTTTACTATTTTTTAGGTATGATTCTAGTTTTTGGTAACCTTCTCCCCTATTTTATTATTACTGAATATGAACTTTATGAGGATAAGGTTCAAGTACGATATCTCTTTATTAAAGTTAGCAGACCGTACACAGATTTTGGTTGTTTTTATGAGGATAAACATGGAATTATGTTATCTACTTTTAAAATGCCAAGACGGTTAGACCCGTTTAGAGGTTTATCTTTAAGGTTTTCTTCCGATAAAAAAGAAAGGGAGAAATTAGTGGAAATCTTGATGCAAAAGATAGGGAAGAAATATTAATGAATACAATAAATAGCAAGGAGTTAAGGCAAGCAATATTAGATTATTTCTCGAAATATCCACATACTGGTTTGTCATATAATGAATTAGTTAATACTTTTCAACTTACTCGAACTGGAAAATCACTTTTAAGCGGTGTTCTTAATAAACTTATAGAAGAAGGGATATTAGTTAAAGATAAAAGAAAATACCACTTGAAAACTATAAAAACGATTGAAAAGCCCTCCCCCACTCTCAATCCCAAGTTATTACAAGGTATTTTTGATGCTACCCCTCTTTCTCGTAATTTTTCTTATGCTTTTGTTAGAACTCCGGAAAAGGATTATTTTATAGATGCTGAAGATACGCTCAATGCTTTTCACAACGATATAGTAGCTTTTGAACCAAAATACAGAAAGGGTCATCAGGATTATGGAATTATCCACAAAATCGTAAAAAGAGCTTCCGATCATTTAGCCGGTGACCTAACTAAAATGAAAAGCAGTTGGACATTTGTTTGTAGTAATCCAAAAGTACATAAGTGGTTCTATGTTTCAGATACTTCAGGTGCAGAAGATGGAGATAAGGTAATTTTGCAAGTAACCAATTGGGGTAATCCCCAAACTGGTAAATTACCTGTAGGCAGGGTTATAGAGATTTTAGGAAAATCTGGTGATCCAGAAGTTGAACTTGTAGCCATTATCCGTCAATATAATTTACCGTTAGAGTTCCCTGAAGAAGTTACCGCAGCTGCAAATCTACTTTCTGCAGATATAAAACCGGAAGATTATCATAATCGCAGAAATTTGACAGATTTATACACTTTTACTATCGATCCGGCATCTGCCAAAGATTTTGATGATGCAATTTCTATAGAGAAAACTAATAAAGGTTGGCGTCTTTATGTTCATATTGCGGATGTAGCACATTATTTACCTGTAGAGGGAGCGATTTTTCAGGAAGCCGCTATACGGGGAAACAGTTTTTATTTCCCTAAAATAGTGATTCCTATGTTACCTGAACGCCTCTCCACTCTTATATGCAGTTTGCGTCCTCAGGAGGAAAAGCTTTGTTTAACCGTTCAGACAGAATTTGATCGTAAAGGAAATATCCTTGAGCAACATATCTACGAAAGTGTGATATGCAGTAAAGCCCGTTTGAATTATGACGAAGTGGATAATCTTTTTAAAGGTAAAGATACAGACTTGCCTCAAGAATTAATAGAAATTCTTTTAGAAGGGCGAGAACTTTCCCGTCTATTAACTGAAAAAAGAATGGAAGCTGGTTATATCTTTTTTGATTTACCGGACATTGAATATGAATATGATGAGAGTGGTTTTGTTAGGCATTTAACTTTAGCTGAAGAAACTGAGAGCCACAAATTAATCGAGAATTTTATGCTGATTGCCAATGAATATGTAGCAAAACATCTATCCCAGGTTGCTCCAACCACATTATATCGCATTCATGAAGATCCGGATTTCAACAAATTAGAAAGATTAATAGAGCTTCTTTCATATTATGGGGTAAAGTGGGTTATATATGAAAATCTGAACAAATCGTTGCAGTATTTGTTAAATTCTTTTCCTAATCCTGCCTATCATAAAGTTTTTGATCGCATCGCACTTAGAAGTATGAAAAAAGCTAAATACAGTATTGAACATATTCATCATTTTGGTTTGGCGATGGATTATTATACTCATTTTACAAGTCCAATTAGAAGAATTTGTGATTTAGTTATCCATCATTTGTGTAAAACATATTTATGCCATAGCAGTAATGAAAAATTTACTTTGCCACAGCTAAAGCACTATGCCGAAGTTGCTTCCGAGCAAGAACTTCAAGCAGACCAATCCGAACGGGATATAGAAAGAGTTTACAGCCGAGCATATATGAAAAAGAAAGAAGGCAATATATATAACGGGATGATCATATCCGTTAATTCCCGTGGCTTAATTGTCCAATTAGAAGAAATTCCGATTACAGGAGTTATTTTAGAAATTAATCTTGAAGAAGGTGATTGGGAATATTTGGAACGGGAAATGCGTTATATAAACCTTAGAACCCGAAAATTTTACCAGTTAATGGATACTTTAAAAGTTACAGTTGGATATGTCGATGATGATGTTTACTTTATTCCTTTGCCTGATACACTACAGCATAATGTGCCTAAAAATATGATATCCAGTGCTACAATAAACTCTTTACAGAGAAATAAATCAGCAGTGCACAAAATATCGTCTTCTTCAAACTCCTATTCAAAAAATAAAACATCCAGAAGGCCGATATCACATCGGTCGCACTCAAACAATAACCAAAATTCAAGAGGAAACAGATGAAAAAAGCAATTGGCATTTTTGATTCAGGAGTAGGTGGTTTAACCGTTTATAAAGCTATCCGTAATGCTTTTCCCAGTGAAGATTTAATCTATTTTGGAGATACTGCCAGAGTACCTTATGGCCCTAAATCTCCTAATACTATCATTGAATATTCATTACAAAATGCTCGTTTTTTATTACAGCAAGGTATAAAAATTTTAATAGTTGCCTGTAATACTTCTTCTGCTGTAGCTCTTCCGGCTATGCAGACAATAACAGACATACCTATTATCGGAGTAATTGAACCTGGTGCAGAACAAGCAGCTAAAACCACCAAAAACAAGCGTATTGGTATTATTGGAACGGAAGGGACTATCAATAGCGAGGCCTATCCAAATGCTATAAAAAAACTTATTCCTGAAGCAGTCATTTTTTCTGTTGCTTGTCCGCTTTTTGTCCCTTTGGTAGAAGAGGGCTGGCAAGATCATCTTGTAACTGAACTGGTTGTAAAAGAATATCTTACGAACTTAAAAATGCAAGCCATTGATACTCTTGTTTTAGGTTGCACTCACTACCCCTTGCTCTCTAAAGCTATTCAACAAATTATGGGGAGTGAAGTAACTTTAGTAGATAGCGCAATGGCTATTACTGAGTATCTTGCTCGTTATATAGGGTCAGAAAGCGACAAACAACAAGGTAGCAGTACTTTTTATGTTAGTGATAACGAAGAAAAATTTACCCAAATTGCTGAACGCATCTTAAATGATAATATCAAAAAATTAATCAGAGTTCGACTTTATGAAAGCTGGTTTCAGAATTAAAATACTATAATGAATAAGGAATTATTATAATGTCGTTCACCACTACATTCGCTGCTTTAACTCTACATCAGCAATGCTTCTGATTACAGCATTTAATAGTGTTTTGCTATAGATCTAATTGCTGATCAATCTATTAGATTGCATAATGTGATAATATAAAATAAATATAGAGAGGTAATATTATGGAACCCTTAATTTTAACTGCTGCAATAACGGGAGCTGAAACAACCCGTTCTGATCAACCCAATTTACCTATAACTCCTGAAGAACAAGCAAAGGAAGCAAAGGCCTGTTTTGAAGCAGGAGCAAGAGTTATTCACTTACATATTCGTGAGGATGATGGAAGTCCTTCTCAACGTTTGGAAAGATTTCAAGAAGCTATTTCTGCTATTCGTAAGGCCGTTCCGGAAATCATAATCCAAATTAGTACGGGAGGAGCTGTTGGGGAAGCATTTGAAAAACGCCTTGCCCCTCTTGCTTTAAAACCAGAAATGGGTACTCTTAATGCTGGAACTTTAAATTTTGGAAATGATGTTTTTATCAATCATCCTACCGATATTATTCGCTTGGCAGAAGCGTTTAAAGAATATGGTGTAGTTCCAGAAGTTGAAGTATATGAATCAGGAATGATTGATTCTGTTGCCCGATTGATTAAAAAAGGGATTATAACTCACAGCCCGTTGCATGTTCAATTTGTTCTTGGTGTTCCTGGAGGAATGAGTGGGAAGCCTAAAAACCTAATGTATATGATTGATCATTTACATGAAGAAATTCCAACAGCAACCTGGGCTGTAGCTGGAATTGGTAAATGGCATCTTCCAACTTCTTTGATAGCGCTGGTTACAGGTGGCCACATTCGCTGCGGTTTTGAAGATAATATTTTCTATCACAAGGGAGTTATTGCTGATTCTAATGCACAATTGGTAGCTCGTTTAGCTAGAATAGCAGAAGAAATTGGACGCCCTCTTGCTACTCCAGAACAGGCACGTCAAATATTTGCCTTACATAAATAAGAGGAGCGAGAATGCTATTAACGGAAAATGCACTGAAAGTTCTGGAAAAACGCTATTTCCGCAAAGATGAAAATGGCATTATAATTGAGGATTGGTCAAAAATGCTAACTCGAGTAGCATTTAATATTGCTGCTGGGGACGAGGAAAAAGCTAAACGCTTTTTTACTTTGATGGATTCTGGTTATTTTTTACCAAATTCACCAACTTTAATGAATGCTGGAGGTGACTTACAACAGCTTTCTGCTTGTTTTGTACTTCCTATCGAAGATAGTATGGAAAGTATCTTTGAAACTGTAAAAAATGCTGCTCTAATTCATAAAAGTGGGGGTGGAACAGGATTTTCATTTAGTAGGTTAAGAGAAGCTAATGCCAGAGTTCGTTCTACCAACGGTGTCTCCAGTGGCCCCCTTTCCTTTTTAAAAGTTTTTAATGCGGCAACCGATGCTGTTAAACAAGGTGGGACAAGAAGAGGGGCAAATATGGCAATTTTAAATGTTGATCATCCCCAGATTCTGGACTTTATCACCTGCAAAGAAAATCCAGCGGAACTTACTAACTTTAATATCAGTGTTGGCATTACAGAAGAATTTATGCAGGCCGTTGCTAATGATAATGAATATAATCTTATTTCTCCTCATACGGGAAAAGTCAATAAAAAGTTGAAAGCTCGAGATGTCTTTTCCTTGATTGTGCAGATGGCTCATAAAAACGGTGAACCAGGAATCGTTTTTTTGGATAGAATAAACTATGCGAACCCCACTCCGGAATTGGGGAAAATTGAATCTACAAATCCTTGTGGAGAACAACCATTACTTCCTTATGAAGCATGTAATCTAGGTTCGATCAATTTAGCTTTGCTGAATAAAGATGGTGATATAGATTGGGATAAATTAAAAGAAGTAGTATATGATAGCGTAGATTTTCTGGATGCAGTAATTGATGTTTCCAGATATCCTTTGCCACAAATTGATGCCATGAGTAAAGCCAATCGAAAAATTGGACTGGGAGTAATGGGGTGGGCTGATTTACTTTTCCAGCTTAAAATTCCGTATGCTTCCGAAAAAGCAGTTGATCTTGGAGCTAAACTTATGGAATTTATAGATTATTATGCCAAAGAACGGTCTGTTGAGCTTGCAAAAGTAAGAGGTCATTTTCCCAATTTTACCAAAAGCATTTACAGTCAAGGAAGCTTGAAAAGAGAGAAAAACAGCCAAGATTGGGATCATCTGAAAGAGAAAATAAAAAAAGAAGGAATCCGCAATGCCACTCTTACTACTATTGCTCCTACGGGAACGATTAGTATGATTGCAGATACTTCCAGTGGAATTGAACCTCAATTTTCGCTTGCTTATATTAAAAATGTAATGGATGGAGAAAAATTAATCTATGTAAATAAATACTTCCAGAAGGCCTTGGAAGAGAGAGGGATATTTAGTAAAGAATTAGTAGAAGAAATATTAGCTTCTGGTTCTCTTAGTGGCATTGATGTAATCCCACAAGACATCAAGACAATATTTCAAACTGCCCATGAGATTAGCCCCGAATGGCATATCAGGATGCAGGCAGCTTTTCAAAAATATACAGATAATGCTGTTAGTAAAACAATTAATTTTTCCAATTCAGCCACGGTGGAAGATATACGCTTAAGCTATGAACTTGCCTATCAACTAGGATGTAAAGGAGTTACTGTATACCGAGATGGCAGCAGAGATAATCAGGTTCTCTATTTAGGAACTCTTGCTACTATAGAAGAAGGAAAAGAAAAAAAAGTTGCTCCTCGCACCAGACCTGAAATAACTCAAGGTATAACTCGTCGTATGGAAACTGGTTGTGGTCATATGTATGTTACTATAAATTCTGATTCTCAAGGTGCTTGTGAAGTTTTTATTCAAATGGGAAAAGTAGGGGGTTGTGCCTCTGCCCAGTTAGAAGCTATTGCACGTCTTGTTTCTTTGGCTTTACGCTCACAAATTAAGATTGAACCTATAATCCGTCAACTGAAAGGGATTCGCTGTCAATCCCCGATGTGGAATAAAGGGAAAATGATCACTTCTTGTGGCGATGCAGTAGGTCAGGCATTGGAGCAATTTCTTACTCTCTTTTCAAATGGCGATATTAATTCCGTTGATTTTCAGGTAGAAGGGGATAAATCGGATTCGGATAGACCTAAAGGAAATGGTTTTGCGCTTTGTCCTGACTGTGGGAATACTATCGAACATCTGGAGGGGTGTTTAATATGTCCTTCTTGTGGTTGGAGTAAATGTTAGCCAGTGCTTGACAAAAGCAGCCCTTCTGATTTTTTGCCTCTTACAGAAATAGCAGATGATACATTTATCTGCTATTTCCCTTAAAAGTGATTCAGAAATTAAATAAAAGGAGTATGAATGCGTTGTAAATATTGTAATGCTCGCCTTGCCATTCATGATATATGGTGTATGCAATGCGGAAGACATACATCTGCTTTAAAAAACGAGCTCTTCTCAATAAAATCCTTATCTGAGACATATAGAGCGTATAAAGTTAATATGTCCTCTTCCCTACCGGGAGCTGCTGTTGCTGTTATTTTAGGTTTGATACCGGTAGCAGTTTTGATATGGATGTTCAGCAGTATTATCGTATTGGAAAGCAACACTACTTTGCAACTTCTATTAAACCTACTTATTAAATCAATAGTGTTTTCCATCTTTATACCTTTTATGTTAATTGCTTTTAATCCTATTTGTAAACACAACGATTATCATCTCAATCTTTCTGAAATGTTTACTGCTTTACGTTGTTATCCTCGTTATTTTTTATGGACTTTGATCAATGCAGTATTTTTCTGCATAGTATATATAATATGTTTTGGCTTACCTAATTTCAGCTCAGCTCCCATTTTACATTTGGTCTGGCTTATTTTGGTTAACTACTGGATTGCCATCGTGTTACCCTCTTTGGTGTTGATGGAGGAATTATCTATCAACCCCTGGAAGGCAATAATTAAATCCTACCAGCATTTTCAGGATGTCCGTTGGAATATCTATTTACTTGCTTTAGTGTTAGCTGTATTGAATGCCCTTGGTTGTCTTTTTTTCTGGTTACTGTTAATTCCTGAGGCCTTGATCCTGCCTCTATCATTTTTTGCAGTGAGGGATTATACACGTCGGCTAATAGAATTTGAATTGTTAACCTACAGATTGTGAGGTGTTATTAATGAATCGTAGAGAAATCATTTCCCTAATAATCTTGATTGTCGTAATTGGTTTTGGAGCATATAAATATCTTACGCGCTCTTTTACTGAACTTAAAAGTCAATACCTGATGGATACGATAGTAGAAATATCTGCCACTTCGCAGAGTAAGAATGTTGGCCGTCAGATTGATTCAGTATTCAATTTTATTCGTTCTCTGGAAGATAAACTCAATGAATATGATCCAAACAGCTATTTGGGAAAAATAAATGCTGATTCTCTTAATACTGTTTTTGATATGGATCCTGATATGTATAATTTACTTACTATAGCTGATAGCTTATTCAAAATGACGAACGGCGCTTTTGATCCAACTATAAAACCAGTTTGGGATTTATGGAATTTTAATGCAGAAAATCCTGTCCCTCCCGATTCTCTAGTACTGAAAGAAATGCTTAGCAAAGTTGATTTTACTAAGATACGATATGATGAAAAAAGGCTGATAAAGCCACTGGGAATGCAGTTAACTTTTGGAGCTATTGCAAAAGGTTACATTCTAGATAAGGCACGCGATCATATGCAGACGCTAAATTTAGATAACGGATATATTAATTGTCGCAGTTCTATGACCTTTTTTGGTTATAAGAAACCTCAAATTGTTTATATTCAGCACCCTCGTAAACTGGATGATTATATTGCCAGTTTCAAAGTGCTAAATCAAAGCATATCTACTTCTGGTGATTATCAGCAATTTTACGAATATAATGGTGTTCGCTATCACCATATTATAAGTCCTTTCACCGGTTATCCTGTTCCCGATGTGCATTCTGTAACTGTTCTTTGTTCTTCTGCAGCTTGGTCTGATGGAATTTCAACAGCTCTTTTTTTGTTGCCTCCGGAAACGGTTCTTGATTCAATTAAGCAAATAGCAGATTGTGAAGCAATTATTTATTACAGCAAAGCCGATTCTCTGGCATCGATCAAAACTGCAGGGATGAAGGACAAAGATTTAAAAGAGAAATTATGAGCATTCCCGATATTCAATCCCAACCTGACACCCGTAAAATAACTATAGATAAAGTTGGTGTTAAAGGTATCCGCTATCCGATTGTTGTTCAGGATAGAGAAAATGGCATTCAGCATAGTGTTGCCGATTTAGATATCTATGTAGAGCTACCTCATCAGAGGCGTGGAACACATATGAGCCGTTTTCTGGAAGTTCTAGATCGCTATCATACTGAAGTCTTTATAGATAAACTTGATTCATTTTTAAACGAATTAAAAAGCACTTTAAAAGCTGATACTGCCTACATAGATATCAGCTTCCCGTTTTTTATAAAAAAACAGGCACCGGTTTCCAAGGTAGTTTCTCTTTTGGGTTATGATTGCTTTTTCAATGCATCATATAACAATAATTTTGAACTGTGGATAGGTGTAAAAGTTCCAGTAACTACTCTTTGCCCTTGTTCCAAAGCAATTAGTGTTTCAGGAGCTCATAACCAAAGGTCTGAAATATTTATCAAAGTTCGCTATAGGGAATTTGTCTGGCTGGAAGAATTGATCCAACTTGCCGAAGAGCATTCCAGCTGCGAAATTTTTCCCCTGCTAAAACGTTCTGATGAGAAGTTTGTTACTGATAAAGCATATAGTAACCCTAAATTTGTGGAAGATATTGTGCGCGAAATTACTATGGAATTGAATAAAGATAAACGCATCACAGGATTCTATGTGGAAGCTGAAAACTTTGAATCTATTCATGCTCACAATGCTTATGCTTTGATAAGTAGAATATAACATCGTTATGAACGATAAATTAATTACTGGAAATATTTCTTTCCCCAAGCCAATATGCAGGAATTTATCTAATGGCTTGGAAGTTATCTCCGTAAAAGATAATTCCCATCCAGTTCTTTGCCTCCAGCTTTATATAAGAACTGGTTCCACATTAGAAAATGATCAACAAAGAGGATATTCTCATTTTATAGAACACTTAAGCTTTAAATCTACCAGTGATTTTCCAAATAACAAAATATCGCTTTATGCTTCGGGTTTGGGTGGGATGCTCAATGCTTTCACAGATTACGATTGTACTTGTTATTATTTAAACTTACCTTCAGAAAAGCTAAAAGAAGGTTTCCATATTCTTTCTCAACTTGCTTTTCACAGCACTTTCAGTAAAGAAGATGTAAGCAAAGAAAAAGAAATCATTCTGGAAGAAATCAAGCAGTATCAAAACGATCCTGAATCGGACTTTCTTGAGTATATTCAAACAAACTGCTATCAAAAAAGCCCTCTCAGATATCCTGTTTTAGGTAATCCTAAAAGCATTAACAGCGCAAGGTATAAAGAACTTCGCGAATTTTATAAAAATCGATATACTCCAGTTAATTCCTTTCTAGTAATCTGTGGTAACTATCAAGAAAATGAATTGGATGCTTATCTTGATACTTATTTTTCTGCTTGGGAAAACATAAGTAAGCCTCTTCCCTATCTGTTAGATATTGAACCGGAAATGAATGGCTTTCGCTACATCTTTAGGAAAAAGGCAATTGTTGATGATACTATCGCCTTTGCTTTTCCAGAACTTAGTGAAAAACATCCTTTGGCTAATGCACTTTTGATAGCTATGCGTTATTTTGCCATAGGAAGATCTTCGCGGCTATATAATCGCTTAGTAGAAAAAGATAAACTATGTTCCAGTGTGAAAGTAAATTCTCTTTGTGGAGTTCTTTCCGGAGTTTCAGTTATTTATATCACTCCCATATCAGCAACTTTTATTCCTGATATTATTAGGATAGTTTATGAAGAATATTCCGCTCTTTTACAGTTTGGAATCCCATTAGCAGAACTTGAATTAATAAAAAAAGATATAATTAATAGCTGGTTATTTAGCTTTGAAGGGATGGAAAATCTTGCCAACCTGATAGCTGCAGAGAAATTTACAGGAGATTTATGCCGCCTTCAGAAATATGGAGATGAGATTAATTCTATTTCTATCGAAGCCGTAATGGCTGCTATTCATAAATATTGGCTACCCGAAGGTATTACTGTTTACCATGAAGGTTCTTGTGAAATTTCTGGAACAAAAAAACAAGCTAAGCAAATAAAAGAAAGTTTAGCCCCCAAAAAGACAATACTATGTGCAGAGGAAATTCATAATATTTCTATTCAAAATCTGAATCCCCCACCATTATACAATGCAGAAAATACGAGAAGAGGTTACATAACCCAAATAGATGATAATTATTACCAGATTGTCCTCTCTAACAATGTAAAGGTTATTTTCAAACAGCAAAAGAATAATAACATTAGCGGCTTTTCCTTATCAACTCCTATTAGTCAGATTAGCGAGACTCCTTCAGAAATTGGTCATAATTTCTTTTGTACTTCTTTACAGCTCTATAAAACCCAAAAACATAGCCATCAAGAATTGCTGCAATATTCTCGGAATAATGGTTTTAATATAAGGTTAATTCATCATTTAGATACAACCACTTTCAGGGGAAAATGTTTAAGTAGCAATCTTGATAAAGCACTAGCTATGCTTGCAGAATCGATTTTTTTACCAAGTTTTGATCATAACTATTTCTCTGTATTAACATCTACTGCTTTAGATGGAATCCGTCGTGATAACGATTATCCTGTTAGCTATGCTTATATGAACTGGTATAAAATGCTGGTAGGCAATAAAAGTAATCTATTTCGACCTACAGGGTCTGCAACCCAAATTCGTTCAATCCGTATAAAACATCTTCAGCAATGGTATGAAGATTGGAATATAGGAAAAGACTTTTGCTTAGCTATCGTAGGAAATCATAATCCCCAAGAAATTTTAGAACTTTGTGAAAAGAACTTTGGCTTGGTTCATAATGTTTCTCATTCGCCCAAGTTCAAACCATTCTATTCTCCTTCTTCAGTGCATTTTAAAAAGACCTATCGAAATACTGATCAAGCCATTATATATATTGGAGGATTTGCTTCTCCTGCTATTGATCGAGATGAAAATACCGCTTTCTATATTTTATCCCAAATTTTAGGTGGTGATATCTCTTCTCGCTTTTTTGACATTCTAAGGGAAAAATACGCTTATGCTTATCAAACTGGTTTCGATTTCCATTCTTTGAACGAATTAGGTTTCTGGAATGCATATGCCTTTTGTGATAAAGACGACTATAATAATTGCCTTGCTTTGATGAAGGAAATTATCTATTCTATTGCTGATAAAGGAGTAAAAGAAAATGAACTGGAAACTGCAAAACAATACTTAATTGGGATGAATCGCTTTGAAGATGAGAGTGTGTCTTACACAGCATCAACTATTTCCAATCTTGTTGCCTTGGGCTATGAACCAGAATATTATCTCTTACGCGAAGAACGTATTAAAAAGGTTAATAGCGAATTAATTTGGCAAATAGCCAAAAAGTGGCTATTGCCTGATAACCAATACATCTATATTATGTTGTAACTATGTTCAAACTTGGTATCGACATCGGCTCTCGTAATACAAAAGTTGTGATCTTTAATGAACACACAAAGAGTATTGAGTTCAGCGATTGCAAATCAACTGAAATATTTATCCTTAGCGGAGTTAATAAACTTTTACACAATGCATTCCTTGCTTCGGGAATTAATAAAAATGAACTAACTGCTATCGGAGTTACAGGTTACGGTCGGAAACTTTTTAAAGATGCAACCTTAACTATATCCGAAATAAGTTGCCATACCGCCGGTTGTTTATATTATTTTCCTGATGCAAAAACGATAATTGATATGGGTGGACAGGACTCCAAAATCATCACCCTTACAGACAGCGGAAAAGTAAAAGATTTTGTTATGAACGATAAATGTGCAGCTGGAACAGGACGCTTTTTGGAAATGACTGCAATGCGTTTGGATTGTGATGTTTCTGATCTTTCTGCTATAGCTTCCAAATCAACTAAAGAACTAAAACTAAATTCCACTTGTGTTGTGTTTGCCGAATCGGAAATTATCGGAATGTTATCATCTTCAACTGCTCCAGAAAATATAGTCCGTTCTGTTCATCGAAGTATTGCAAAACGTATTTTAGCTCAAATGGCATCTCTGGTTTGGGAACCACCTATTGTATTTACAGGAGGTGTAGCTTTAAACCAAGATATAGTAAAATGTTTCAGTGAATCACTTTCCTATCAATTAATTACACCTCCCGATCCGGAAATAACAGCTGCCTTAGGTGCTGCTATCTTAGCATAATGAAATTCGATTATCATATTCATACTGAAGATAGTTACGATAGCTCTATTAAAACAATTGATTTGATAGATAGGGCTATTCAATTAAAATATGATGAAATAGCTATTACAGAACATCTAGATTTGCTACCTATTGAAATGAAAAGCTATGGAGCACCTTCCTTGAAACATTATTTCAAAAGAATTAATGATTTACAAAATACAATATCAGAACTCACATTACTTAGTGGTGTTGAAGTAGGTGATTATCATATAGTTAAGGATTATGCTGTTTCACTTTTAGAGGGTATAAATTTTGATTTGATATTGGGATCTGTGCACTTTCTATCGGATCAAACGAATGTAGCTATTCCTTTAAAGAAACAGCTTTCCGAAGAACAGATTAGAGATTATTATTTGCAAAACTTGGCTTTAGTATCCAATTGCGATATTGATGTCCTTGCCCATTTAGGGGTTTATAAACGTTGTTATAACAGTATTCCGGTTGAACGAATTCACTATCCGATAATACAAGATATTTTCAGGGTTATTATAGACCGAAAAATAGCTCTGGAAATCAATTACAGTTCATTGCGTAGAGGATATCCTTCTTTTATTCCGGAGCAGCATATTTTAGAATTATATCTAGCTTTAGGAGGACAACTTTTTTCTTTAGGTAGCGATGCACATTTCATTGAGCATTTTGATTTGTTTAGAGATAGCATTCCGCAAGAATTCAGCAATTCGTTTCGATATCACTTATAGTAAACATAGATAACATTTATCAATATCCTGAATTTATCCTGCTGTACTAAATGTATACTGTGCTTCACTATATTTAATCTGCTTTGCTATTTTCCATTTTTTGTACTTTCTTTATGCATAAATTTCCCTTGCCAAAAATGCTATATTGATTATAATGTCTTAAAAATAAACCTGCGATGAGAGATAAGTTCTGGCATCAAGGGTGGTAAAAACCTGTTTGATTTGCCTTTTTATCATCTCTCGCTGAAGGAAATTATATTATGAACGAGAGATGTCATATCCTCACTATTATTATGGAAGACCGTGAATCAGCTTTCCATCCGGTAAATGAACTCTTGCATAGTTATGCTCCACATATATTATTAAGGGTTGGATATCCTATGCGCGATTTGGGTGTTGCTGTAATCTTTCTAATTGTAGAGCTACCGATCGCTGAAATGGGTTCTTTTTCTGGAAAATTAGGACAGATTAAGTCCGTGAAAGTACAGGTTACAACTTTAAAGCTTGAAAAAGGAGAAAAAAATGAACATTAGCACAGAAGGCGTAAAATCCTTTATTCCTACAACCGAAATTGAAGAACATCTGGCAAGGAATCGTTTCGCTGATACGATTCGGATAAGGGATATTATTGATAAATCATTAGATAAACAGCGTTTAAATCCAGATGAGACGGCTGCCCTAATTAATGTTACCGATCCAGAATTAAAGCAACAGATTTTAGAAGGCGCACATACTCTTAAAGAACGCATTTACGGTAATCGTATCGTTTTGTTTGCTCCCTTATATGTAGGTAACGATTGTATAAACGATTGTGTTTATTGTGGATTTCGCAGTTCAAATAAAGAATGTCATCGAGCTACACTTAGTAAAGAAGAACTTATTTCCGAGACCGAAGCTTTAGAAGATGCAGGGCATAAGCGTTTAATTATGGTTTATGGTGAACATCCGAAATATTCACCGGAGTTTATTGCAGACACAGTTCAAACGGTTTATAATGTTAAACATAACAAAGGTGAAATTCGCAGGGTAAATATTAATGCTGCTCCCCTTGATATTGAAGGTTTTAGAATAGTGAAATCCGTAGGTATTGGAACTTATCAAATTTTTCAAGAGACCTATCATGAAGAAACCTATAAAACTCTACATCCAAGGGGACCTAAAAGTAATTTCTTATGGCGTTTGGATAGTTTAGACAGAGCTATGCAGGCTGGAATTGATGATTTAGGTATTGGTGCTTTAATGGGTTTATATGATTGGCATTTTGAAGTGATGGGCTTATTATATCATACTATCCATCTGGAACAAAGATTTGGAGTAGGACCTCATACAATATCTTTTCCCCGTATTGAACCTGCTATTGGGACTAATTTTACAAATCAACCTCCCCATAGAGTATCGAATGAGGATTTCAAGCTTTTGATAGCCAGCCTTCGTTTAAGTGTTCCTTACACAGGGATGATTCTTACTGCAAGAGAGCCTATTGAAGTTAGAGATGAAGTTTTGCGCTATGGAATTTCTCAAATTGATGCAGGAAGTAGTATTGGAGTAGGCGATTATGCGCATAAGGATGATGAATCTAAACGCAAAAGTCAATTTGTGTTAGGAGATACTCGTTCTTTGGATGATGTTATATACGAACTTGCTAACAGTAGTTATATACCTTCCTTCTGTACTTCCTGTTACCGGGCAGGAAGAACCGGGGAGCATTTTATGGAATTTGCTATCCCTGGTTTCGTTAAACGATTTTGCACTCCCAATGCCCTACTTACTTTTGCTGAATACCTTTACGATTATGCTAGTGAGCATACAAAAAAAGTCGGTTTCGATTTGATTGATCAGGAAGTTGCAAAAATAGATGATCCCCAAATGCAGATATCGGTAAAAGATAATTTGGCAAAGATGAAAGAAGGAATCAGAGACCTACATTATTAGTATTAATAGCTTAAGTGGAATGGGCTTAAATATTTAACCCGCTGTATATATGATAAAATGAAAACGGAGCTTCTTATAACTCCGTTTTTTTTTGCATATTGAACTCGGCAATAATTTACTATGCCACAATCTCGAAAGGAAACAATGCCATTCAAGAAAAGTTTCTATTGGGGAGATCACTACGATAGATCTGATAGTTAACCTTATCGCTGATGATGAATAAATCGTTATTATATGTGATATGTAAAGTAGGAAAAAAGTTAAACCATAATTATAATAAATAATCTGTTGACCAATAGCAAGTTCTACGATGGATAAATATGTTGTTTATTATACATAAGAAAAAGGAAAGCAGGTGGAAGAGAATCCTCCTGCTACAAAAGTTATTTTATAAATCTGGTCCCCGTCTTTCCTTCAAAAGCATCCACAATTTTTTCTATGGAAGTAATCAATACTTCTGATCCTCCGCCTTCCAGAAAATCGATTGCTGCTTGAATTTTAGGTCCCATACTACCTGCTGGAAATTGTTTTTCATTATAGTAGTGTTTTGCTTCAGCGATGGTAATTTGATCCAATGCTTGTTGATTTTCCTTACCATAGTTGATATATACTTTTTCTACGCCAGTTAATATAACAAATAGGTCTGCTTTAATTTCCAGAGCTAAAAGTGCTGATGCAAAATCCTTGTCTATTACTGCATCAACCCCTTCATAAGTGCCATCTTCTTCAATATATATAGGAATTCCACCTCCACCAACAGCGATAACTATCTCTCCCCTATCTACCAATTCATTAATTGTGGAAGCTGGTATAATTTCTTTTGGATAAGGTGAAGGAACCACACGCCGAAAACCTTTACCAGAATCTTCTTTTAAGATCCAGCCCAATCTGTTTTTAAGTTCTTCTGCCTGTGCAGCAGTATAATATGTGCTCCCTACAAATTTAGTCGGATTTAGCATACTAGGATCATTTTTATCCACTACTACCTGAGATATGATAGTGATAACCTGTTTTTGAATTCCACTTTTATGTAATATATTCTGTAAACTCTGTTCTATCATATAGCCCATAGTGCCTTCTGTAGCAGCATTTAATACACCTAAAGGCAATTGAGGAATTCCCTCCATTTCTCCTAATTCCTGTTGACGGAGCAGATTCCCTACTTGAGGTCCATTACCATGTGTTATACTTAAATGATAGCCCCTTTTGATTAATTCTACAATACCACCTAACGATTCACGGGTATTTGAAAATTGTTGTGCTATTGTACCTTTTTCACCAGCTTTAATAATAGCGTTTCCGCCAAGTGCCAGAACAGCTTTTTTTTGCATTTCTCAAATCCTTATTGTTCTGTATAAATTATTTTGATTGAAAAAACAGGTTAATTCTCATTTGTGGAACAGAGAATTCTCCCTAATATTCATAGCGAGAAGTTAATTGGAGGTGGATAAGTACCCACCTCCAATGTATTATCGATTATTTTTTTGTAGATTTCTTGCCGAAGTTCTTTAAGATGTCAGCAATAGTAGGAACACCGATTTCCTGTAATTCATAGCTTACTTGGCAGGCAGGTTTATTTATTTTAATAATTCTGCGAAGGTCTATCGGAGTAGCAATTACTACAGAATCACATTCCGTACTGTTAATTGTCTTTTCTAAGTCTTTAATTTGCTTAGAACTATATCCCATAGCGGGGAGCAAAGATCCAACTCCGGGATATTTTTCGAAAGTCTGTTTTATTTCACCAACAGCCCATGGACGGGGATCTACAAGGTCTGCACAACCATATTTTTCTGCTGCAACAACTCCTGCTCCGTATTGCATTTCTCCATGGGTTAAAGTAGGTCCATCTTCCACCACTAAAACTTTTTTGCCTAAGATCATTTCAGGGTGATCTACAAATAAAGGAGAAGCAGCCTCAATAATTTGAGCCGTTGGATTAATTGCTCTAACATTTTCTCGCACTTCATTAATATCGTACAGATTGGCGCTATCGATCTTATTAATAACGATTACATCAGCCAAGTATACATTTGTTTCACCTGGATAATAAGAAATCTCATCACCAGGACGGTGAGGATCTACAACTACGATCTTAATTTCATTATCGGAAGTGTAGAAAGGAATATCATTATTTCCACCATCCCAAACAATAACATCCGCTTCTTTCTCTGCTTCTTTTAAAATAGCAGCATAATCTACACCTGCATAAATTACACTACCCATCATAATATGGGGCTCATATTCTTCCATTTCTTCAATAGTGCAATTGTGCTTTTTGAGGTCATCAAGTTCTGCAAAACGCTGAACTTTTTGTTTTACGAGGTCACCGTAAGGCATAGGATGACGAATAGAGACAACTTTCAATCCTTTAGCTTTGAGAGCTTTTACCACTGTTCTGGTTGTTTGAGACTTTCCGCAACCAGTTCTTACCGCGCATACAGTAACCAAAGGTTTGCTGGTTTTCAGGGTAGTATTATCTTTGCCCATCAACATAAAATCTGCACCAGTGGAGTTAATAATTGAGGCTTTATGCATCACAACTTCGTAAGGAAGATCGCTATAAGCTAAAACTACTAAATCGACATTGTGTTGCTTAATCAAATTTTTAATTTCGCTTTCCGGATAAATATTAATACCATCAGGATAGAGTTTTCCAGCTAAAGCAGCCGGATATTTTTTGTCGTCAATTCCAGGAATCTGAGTAGCAGTAAAAGCTACAACTTCATAATCCTTATTATCGCGGAAGAAAACATTGAAATTGTGAAAGTCCCTTCCTGCTGCACCCATAATGATAACTTTGCGTTTCATTGATGAATCTCCTTTATTTAATATTTGTTACAAATTTGCTTTCAAGGTTTAAAATAGGGTTTTACCGTCAAGGAAAATCTATTTTTTTTGAATTACTGACATATAATATCTAAATACCAATATGAAAATCGGGCTTGACAAAAAAAGGCTGTCTTAAAAATAGAAAAACAAATGTGCTGAAGTGGTGAAATTGGTATACACGCTAGTTTCAGGGACTAGTGAGCAATGAGCTCATGGGGGTTCGAGTCCCCCCTTCAGCACCATTTTTTTGTGCACCGAATTATTTTCCCTCATAATTATTCGAGTTAGTATGCGTTACCCAGGATAAAATAATCATTGACTAACAATAGCTCATTATATAAGTTGTTTGTTGTTTCTTACATTGATACAAAACTATTTCTTTCTACTTTCGATTAAGAAATAAGCTCTGATTTTTCAAAGTTCGATTGGAAAGCAGTTTGCGAAGAAATTAGAAAGCATTAATATATATAAAAAGGAATGTATAGAATGGAAAAGAAAATTTTTGTCCTGGATACAAATGTACTAATTCATAATCCGCAAGCTCTATTTTCCTTTCAGGATAATAGAGTTGTTTTACCTATTGTGGTTATTGAAGAGATTGATCAATTTAAAAAAGGGGTTGATGAAAAAAGTAGGAATGCCCGTCAAATTGGTCGTTTTCTTGATGCTTTACGCAAAAAAGGGAGTTTGCAGGAAGGTGTTCCTACAGAGAATGGGGGAACAATACAAATAACGATCAACAAAGAAATAACGGCCACAGCTTCCGAGCTTTTATTTATGGACCGTAATGACAATTTGATAATCAGTACAGCCTTGTATTTTAAAAATAAGTATCCCGAATCTATTGTTACTTTGGTTTCCAAAGATGTAAATGTTCGGGTAAAAGCAGATTGTGTTGGCATCAACGCAGAGAATTATGAAACCGACACTATTAAATATGATGAATTTTTCACCGGATGGGAAATACTTGATGTGGAACCTGAGCAATACCGTGAAATAGAAGAGAAGGGATATATAAACAACATCTTTGGGGATTATTTTGCCAATCAATTTGTTAGAATCCCTACTCCTGATAATCCTGATAAATATACAATTTTGCGTTACCATAAAGGCCGAAATCAACTTTATGTAATAAAACACTATACTGGCCAATATGTATATGGAATCAAAGCCCGCAATTTTGAACAAGAAATGGCTTTAGATATTCTTTTGGATGATAGCATCAAGCTGGTGAGTTTATCTGGAAAAGCAGGAACTGGGAAAACCCTTTTGGCTATAGCAGCTGGCTTGCAAAAGGTTGTAGAAGAACAAAAGTACTCACGCTTGGTTATTTCTCGTCCCATTTCTCCTTTAGGAAAAGACCTTGGCTATTTACCTGGTTCCAAAAGTGAGAAATTTAATCCCTGGATGCAACCGATCTACGATAACATGGAGATACTGCTATCTTCGCATTTAGATAAAAACAAACCGAATTCCAATACAAAAAAAAGAACCAGTGTTAATGACCTTACTGATTATGGTTTTTTAGAACTGGAACCTTTAACCTATATCAGAGGACGGAGCTTACCTGATCAGTTTTTTATAATTGATGAAGCTCAAAATTTGAGCCCTCATGAAATGAAAACGATTATTACCAGAGCTGGCGAAAACACTAAAGTAGTTCTAACTGGAGATCCTTATCAGATCGATATACCCTATCTTGATTCCCAAAGCAATGGACTATCTGTTTCCGTTGAAAAGTTTAAGGGTGAGATCCTTGTGGGTCATATCACTTTAGATAAAGGTGAACGAAGTGCTTTAGCAGATTTGGCTGCCAAATATCTATAAGCTATGATAAAAAAGAATATTTGCGATCGCAGCTGGGTTGAAATTGATCTCTCTGCTTTCAGAAAGAATTTAAGCATTCTTAAAAGTTATCTTGAACCGCATCAGCAATTTATGATGATTGTAAAAGCAGATGCTTATGGGCATGGAGCAATTGAAATAAGTAAAATTGCTTCTGAAGAAGGAGCAGTTTATTTTGGAGTTGCCAATCCAGAAGAAGGCCGTTTATTAAGACTTCAGGGATGCAAATCTCCAATTTTAATTCTTTCTCCCTGTTTAACCAGCGAAATAAATGTTATTTTAGACAATGATTTGGCCGTTAATGTTACTTCCTTGAATTTTGCCAAAGCTCTAAATAAAGCTGCTGTAGTAAAAGATAAACAGGCAATTATCCATTTGAAAGTAGATACAGGTATGCATCGCAGCGGAATTCTGGATAGCGAATTTTCTGATTTTTATTCCCAGATACAAAAGCTGAGCAACCTTAATATAGAAGGGGTATTCAGTCATTTTGCCTCTGCAGATGATGACATAGAGTTTAGTAATCAGCAGGAAGAAAGATTCTGGAAAGTGATAGACCAACTTCCTGAAAGACCAAAATATATTCATATAGATAATTCCCATGCCCTAATAAATAAATTGGGAAAACGAAGTAATTTAGTACGATTAGGCATTATGGCTTATGGAATTCAGATTCCTTTGCAAGAAGATCTCGGTTTACAGCCAGTTATGACTTTTAAAACTACTCTCTCACAAATAAAGCATATCTCCAAGGGTGAATCTATTGGTTATAATCGTTCCTGGATAGCTGATAAAGATTGTGTTTATGGAATTCTTCCTATTGGATATGCAGATGGCTATGATTTTATGCTTTCCAATAATGGTGTTGTTTGGCTGGATAATGTACTTTGTAAAGTTATTGGCCGAATTTCAATGGATATGATATGTATCGATTTAAGTGATATAGATAAACCCAAAATCGGAGATGTGGCAACTCTCTTAGGTGGTTCAAGATTAGAAACAAGGGCAGAAAATTTAGTTGCCAAATATGGAGGAAATTCTTATGAATTACTTTGCCAGGTGGGACGACGCGCAAAAAGTTATTTTTTTCAAAATGGAAAATTGATTCACAGCATCCCATTATTAAGGCGAGATTTTGTCCCAGACGATTTTCCGGATTCAAAACTGAATAAAATTATCGAATCAGCAATTGCCCAGCGGTTACAGAGCATAGAAATTGGAGAAATTATCTATCGTGAAATGTTAAGAGATTTCTTTTATTATAAGGATAGAGATATCCATTACCGCCATAATTTCCATCATAAAATTGTCTTTTCTAGTTCTTTGATTGCTGGTTATTATAATGCATCTACTTTATTAAATTTCGACAAAGTGCTCAGTAACGATTATTTTTTAGTTGTTTGTGCATCCTCTGATGAAGTCTTACGAAGATATTTTAAAAATGGAGATGTAGAATACAGATGGCTTATGGATGATAGTTTTAAACTTGATAATGAAAGCTTTATTGTTTGTCTGGTTCAGGTAGATGAACTCATCTTGGAAACCAGTATCAAGCATATAAATGACTGTTTAGAAATTAAATGCAGCCATCCTAAGCTAAGGGGAAAAATAGGTAAAAAAGTGCATTTTACTATCAACACCCAAACCTTATATCCAACCTCTGCTCATCAATTCAGTGTTTTTATCACAGAACTCACTAGGGGAGTAGATATCACTTTTCAATATCCACAGGAAATTAAAGAAGTTGATTGTGTTCCTTTTTTTTCAGGACAAGATAAAGATCCCCTTATTACTCAAAATAATAGAGAAATAAGAGTGTCTACAGAATTGAATGAATGGATATTTCCTATCAGTGGAGTTGTTTTTGCCTATTGAAACATAAAAAAAGATTGACAAATCTTCCTCGTCAGAATTGTAGTTTCTCCATTATAATTATTTATATTTGCTGTTGTTATCTAACGGTGACTTGCTTATGAAAAGATTGAACTTATTATTAATGTTAATTTTGTGCATACCACTTTTAGCTGGAAGCTTTAACTGGTATTCACAAAATGACGAACGCTGGAAATCGGAAAGGTTAGGGTCTGGAAATAGTTCCATAGGTAGTAGCGGGTGTGTGCTTAGTTGTTTATCTATGCTTCTAAATGCAGAGGCAAGTAATCAGTATATGACTCCTGATCGCTTAAACGAATGGTTACAAAAAAATGGTGGCTATGCTGGAAACAATATGCGTTGGCAAATTCCAGGTGAAATTGATGGCAGTGGATTGGGGCTCGAATTAGTTGCTCAAAGCACAAAACGTAACGATTGGGATTTCCTTTCGGGAGAATTGGAAAAAGGCAATAAGGTTATTGTAAAAGTTAATGGTAGACGGAGCCACTGGGTTCTTGTTATCAAACAAAATGGCCCCAAAGATAACCCGTCTTCCTATATAATAAATGATCCCGGCATCAAAGAATATGAAGAAAGGACCCTTGCCTATTTTGGTGGCTTCAAATCGGCGCGTTCTTATTCCGGTAATTGGTTAGATGAACAAGCCTTCGATTTGGATAGTGAAATTAATGTCGTTCCTGTACCTCAAGATGAACTATTTCTTTATGATGTTGCTAAATTACCTCATCCTGCCGATGTTTATGTAACTTTACATAATAATTTACCTGTCGAAATTACTGGCTACTTTATTCTTGGGCTTTTTGATGAAGATGGAAACTACATCCGTACTGTTGATTATGAATATGTTACAGTAGAAGCCAGTGGCAAATACGATCTTTTATATGAACTATCCGATGTAAAACCTCTAAATGAAGAACACCAAGAATTAATAATCATTTATAGTAAATACTTCTCTGCTATGCCTTCTTTAACTGAATCCCTTGAGTTGATAAGCAAAGGCATAAGAAACTACACAACTATCACAAATTAAAGCTTATAACTACATATTATTATCAAGTTCTATAATAAGCGAACTGATTTTTGATTTTTTCTATACGCGCATTTCTGTTAATATTTTCAAACTAAAATCTAAATTATGTTTTCTGCCAAGCAACATCGTATAACTCGTAAGGAGTCATATAATTCAGAGCTACATTTATAATTAGCTGAATAGCCAGTTCTTTGGCTTTTTATTACAGAATTGAGACTAAATTCATACTTAAGCGTATTAAAAAACCCTCCATTTTAGTATCATCAGAGTGGTAATACTAACCTACATTCCCTTACACTGCAAAGCACTCAGGTATCTTCCAGGATAATACAACAAACTATGATCGGAAGGATGAATAATGCCTTTAGAATTTACAAATTTATGTGATCAAATTTGCCGTTTTCAGTGATCACTTATAATAATCAGATTATTCCCTTACTTATAACCGACAATCATATCTTTATCACTCCTTTATCAATCCTTAATCACTCCTTAATTATTAACGCTTGATTAAGGGTTGTTTAAGGATTAATATACTTTTGATGAGAGAGTAAAATTAATTATCTCTTATCGATAAGAACTATGGTATAATGTGGAGAGTAAGCATTTAGCTGGAGTATATTTGGTTCCTTCTCTTTTCTTTATAGACAAAAATATGGTTTAATTTATGTAGTAACCCTTGTTGTTTTACAGTGTATGTAACTTATAAATAAAGAACAAAATACGATGAATAGAATAATGAGAATGCGCTCAATTATTAATCCCGTAATATCGATATCCATAAAAAAATGGACAAATATGAAGGTTTTAGGAAGATAGAGAAAATAAAATAATGTATATAAAAAACCGAATTTTTTTTCCAATATTTATCCAACTTAATTAAAATATGATCGAGATAATATCTATACTTCTGGTTATACTACGATCTTCAAGCTATGATGTATATATCTAATAACTATCTATTATGCAATTAACTAAAGAATTTGCTTGACGGAAATGCGTATATGGAAAAAAATCAACACAAAAGTATCGCATAAGTTAAAGGAGGTTTAATGAATAACTATTTTATGGAAACCCACCATCACGAATGGATTCTTACTAACCGTAGGGGTGGTTATGCTTTGGGTACTGGTAATCTTATCAATCAACGTAAATATCATAGTTTATTAGTAAGTAGTGACAATAAATTTAATCGTACCCATTTAGTAGCTGGTATTGAAGAAAAGATTGAATGGCGTGGTGAGATATTCAACTTGGATAGCAATAATTATAGTAACTGTATATATCCTGAGGGTTTTTTACATTTGGTAAAACCGTGGTTGAGACCATATCCTATTTTTTTGTATTCTGCTCTTCCCCACCAAAATGATATTCTAATTTTGAAAGAAATAATGATGGATGAATCTACCAATACAACTTTGGTTAAATATACTAATTTAGGGCATCATTTACTTCATTTTGAACTTCATCCAAAATTTACGATGATTAATCACCACCAGCTCAATTGTCCTGGAAGTTTAGATTTTTTACAGTTTGATACAGAAATTGAAGAATTTAATAAATTTACTCGTTATAGAATTCATCGACAGGATAATAATGTTTCATTATATGGTGCTGTTTTACAAGGAGAAATTATTCCCAATCGTAATGTATATTACAATGTTTTTTATCCTTGGGAAGTAATGAATGGTTATGAAGGTATTGGTGATCAGATCACTCTTGTTCAGATTAGTTTTGATTTAAAGGTAGGCAAAAGCAATTATCTTCTCTTTAGTGATACTTCAATAGAAGATGCAGAGATATTAATAAAACGAATAGAAGAACGATATGCTCATTTGCCTAAACCTTTGGATTATCCGATATTTCCCGATAGCGATGATGCTTTGTTGAATAATTTGGATTATAATGATAATTTTCTTTATAACTATGATGAATATCTACAAATCCTCGAATTTGCTTTAAAGGACTTTTTGGCTAATGATGATGTTGTGGCTGGTTATCCTTTTTATGGTGCTTGGGGTAGAGATACGATGATTGTTTTAAATGCTTTATTACATACTCCCAATCAACAAGAAACTGTAGAAAAAATACTGAATAAATATAAAGGGTATATTAAGGATGGGCTCATACCCAATATGATGGTAGAATCTGGTAAAGAAGCAAATTACGATAGTATAGATTCTACCCTATGGTTAATAATTCTGCTTTGGAAGCTTGGAAAACTGAAACAAACAGTTAAATACTGGAAAGATACCATTGCTGTTTCGGAAGAAGTTTTAACTAATATTCTACATAATGATAAACACCCTTTTTCGGTGCGATCTGATGGACTTATTGAGTTGCATTCTGATTTTGCTTATGGAACTTGGATGGATGTTCGGATTGAGGGAAAACCTATAACTCCCCGAAATGGAGCTCCCATCGAGATAAATTCACTTTGGTATAATGCTTTGTGTTGTTATGAATCAATGTGTTCTGCCTACATACAAAAATCTCGTAAGAAGTATCAACCCAACGATGAACTGATAATGATTAAGAATATGGTAAAAACATCTCTACAAAAGTTTTATAATGAAGGTTATCTTGCAGATAGAATTGTGGGTGAGGAACTTATTATGGAAATACGACCAAATGCTATCATTGCTCTTTCCTTGCCTTGGCAGGTATTTTCGCAAGAAGTTTTGCAACAGGTATTTGAACGAAGTTTTAATGAACTGTATACCAATTATGGAATTAGGACTCTAAGCCCTAATGATATCCGGTTCCGCAAAAAATACTATGGAACACAAAGAGAAAGAGACCTTGCATATCATAATGGAAGTGTCTGGGCATGGTTACTTGGACCTTTTTGTGGGTTATATGAACGCGCCTATTCTGGCATAAAAACAAAAGAAGAAATTATTGAAGCACTCACTTCTTTTATTTCCACTTTTCGTAACAGTTTTATGAAAGGTCATATAGCTTCCATTGCAGAAGTTTGGGATGGTGATGCTCCTCATTTTCCAAAAGGGGCTCCTGCTCAAGCATGGAGTGTTGCTGCTTTATATAATGTAGAGAACTATATTCTATTTTTGGAGGAAAGCAAATGAAAATCTTGATGTTTACTTGGGAATTTCCTCCCCTTATTTCTGGAGGATTAGGTATGGCTTGTTATGGAATGGTAAAAGCTTTACTTAGTCAAGGAATAAAAATTGATCTTGTTCTTCCCACTAAAGAACTAGTTTATTTTCCTTTACGCGATGAAGGCGATGCAGATACTCTACCTGCTGTTTTTATTGAACCAGAAAAGCAAATAGAATACACAAGACGAGCTTTTACTTGTTTAAGTGAACGTCTTGAATATATTGGAGTAACAACACATCCAGAAAGTTATTTCAATATGAGTGAAATAGCAGAATACTCTAACTTAATAAAAAAACACTACGAATTAAGTGAAGTTACTATAAGTGAAGAACTTGAACTGCTGAAAGAAATGACCGCTCATCTCATTGGCGATGAGGATCTTATTCGTAAAGTTCAGGAATATACCCTTAGGGCAAATCGCTTTGCTAAAATATTAGAATATGATTTAATTCATGCACACGACTGGCTTACTTATCCGAGTGGAATTCTGACAAAACAAATATCACATAAACCCTTAATTGTTCATATTCATGCTACTGAATTTGATAGAGCTGGGGGTCCTGGTGATCCACGAATTCATAAAATTGAATATATAGGGATGACTTATGCTGATAAAGTTATAGCTGTTTCACAATATACTGCACAGATGATTATGAGTCGATATAGAATTGATTCTGGTAAAATACGCATCATTCATAATGCGTTTACTTTACCCGAAACCAATTTAAATAACAAGAAACGTATATTTATAGGACCTACAATTCTTTATCTTGGTAGGGTTACCATACAAAAAGGACCAGATTATTTTTTAGATATGGCTGCAAAAGTTTTGAAAGTTCATCCGGAGGCAAGATTCATTCTTGCTGGAACCGGAGATATGCAAAGACAAATATTACGACGATCGGCTTCCTTGAGCTTAAAAAACCGTTTTTTATTTACAGGGTTTCTTAATCGCAAGCAAGTAGAAAGAATTTTACAAGCCGCCGATATCTATGTTTTACCTTCTGTATCTGAGCCCTTTGGAATATCACCCTTAGAAGCTATGTCTTATGGAATAACTGCTATTATATCAAAACAATCTGGTGTCGCAGAAATTATTCATCATGCTTTTAAAATTGATTATTGGGATGTTGATCTTTGGGCGGAAACAATTAATCACCTAATAGAAAATCCTGAGGAATGCCGTAAAATTGGTATTGAAGGTATGAAAGAAGTGCAACGTATCCAATGGGATGAAGCAGCTGAAAAAATTAGACAACTTTACGCTACAACTTTATCAGAATTTAGCGAACAGCGTGTAGAATAAGGAGCTATTGATGTTAAATATTGTTTTCTACTTTCAGGTTCATCAACCCTACCGTCTTACTCATTTCAATGTTCTTGATATTGGTAATAATGCTAAAATATTTGATGAAAGATTGAATAGCAATGTTATGCGTAAGGTGTCTAAAAACTGTTATTTGCCCACTAATCAATTACTTTTGGAATTGATCCAAAAATACGAAGGTAGGTTTAAAGTTGCATTTTCTATTACAGGAACAGCTATAGAGCAATTTAAACTTTATTCTCCCGAAACCCTTGATTCCTTTAAGTGTTTAATAGATACTGGTTGTGTAGAATTGCTGGGGGAAACATATTTTCATTCGCTATCTTTTCTTTTCGATACTAATGAATTTCTCGACCAAGTTTATATGCATAGGGAACTTATGCAAAAGGAATTTGGTTATTATACAACCACTTTTCGTAACACAGAATTAATCTATCAGGATCGCTTGTCGGATATAATCTACGAAATTGAAGGTTTTAAAACTATCATTACTGAGGGAGTGGATAGAATTTTACAATGGCGCAGTCCTTTGTATGCTTATAAAAATTACGCTAAGAACCTGAATTTGCTTCTAAAGTACTATCAGCTTGCTGATGACATTGCATTCCGATTTTCCAATAGAGACTGGCCAGAATATCCGTTGACTGTTGATAAATTTGTAAATTGGATAGATCATCTCACTTTAGCAGAGAAGGAAGGCAAAAACCTATTTTTGAATCTGTTTATGGATTACGAAACTTTTGGAGAACACCAATGGGCATCCACTGGTATTTTTGATTTTATGCGTCATTTTCCAGATGCAGTGTTATCCAAGTCTCATCTTGGTTTTGCCAATCCTAAAGATGTTTCTCGTTTGGCAAATTATCAACAAGAATCTCTATCTTTCCCAGAACCTGTATCTTGGGCAGATGAACAAAGAGATCTTTCTGCTTGGTTGGGTAATGAAATGCAACAAAATGCAAGTGAAACACTTTATGAACTGATCAATCGCATTAAAGAAAAAGGTGATACCGACTTATTAAGAATGGCTCGTTTACTTAGCACTTCCGACCATTTTTACTATATGTGTGAAAAATATTTTCAGGATGGCGATGTGCATAAGTATTTTTCTCCTTACGATTCACCTGATCAAGCATATATATATTACATAAACGCACTTACAGAATTGGAAGAACGACTTTTGAGGTAACAGAATGAAAGGTAAAATACTAATATTAGAGGATGATGTAGTTCTTTCTGAACAAATAGCTAACATAATGAGACATTATGAATACGAAGTTCTACTAACTGTTAATAGCGATCAGTTCTTTGAAATTTTAAGGAATTTTCAGCCAGATGTTATTCTTTTGGATGTATATCTTGTTGGCTCTCGTTTAAATGGTATCCAAGTTTTAAAACATCTACGAAATAATATGGATTTAAACTATAAGGTAATAGTGATTTCTGGGGAAGTTACTTCCTCACAAATAAATGAAATTCGAGCACTGGGTGCTTATCACTTTATTGAAAAGGGGTCGGCTTTTTCTATAAATCAATTGTTGCTCCACATTGAAAATGCTATTACTTTGAAGAAACAAGAAGAAGAACATATCGGACTACAGATTGAATATATTAACCTCAAAAAACAGTATACAAGAAGTTTCCCTTTCATCGGTGAAAGCACTGCCATAAAAAAAGTACGAGAACAAATTATCCGCTTAGCCACTGTAGATGAAGATATATTTTTAATAGGTGAAACAGGGACAGGTAAAGAAATAGCAGCAAATTACTATTACATATATTCACCTCGTTTTGGTAAACCGTTTCATACGGTGAATTGTAGTGCACTATCTGAATCGCTGATAGAATCAGAACTGTTTGGTCATATTAAGGGTTCTTTTACCAGTGCAGATCGTAATAAAATAGGTTTTTTTGAAGAATGCACAAACGGTGTTCTGTTCTTAGATGAAGTAACTAATCTTTCATTAATGTCCCAATCCAAAATCCTACGCGCTATTGAAAACAAGGAAATCCAAATTGTGGGTGGAAACCTCAAAAAAGTTAATACCCGACTTATATTCGCTTCTAATGCAGGATTAGAAAAGCTCTCGGATCAGAGCGTATTTCGGAAAGACCTGTTTTATAGAATTGAAGGTAATATTATAGAATTACCACCTTTACGAGAAAGAGATGATGATATTCTGCTCTTAATCTGTTATTTCTTAACCAACTTTTCTTCTCAATACAGTGTTATGGATCAATTAGACCTGCCTGCGTTAAAAAATGACTTGCTGAGTTATTCTTGGCCTGGAAATATTAGAGAACTCCGAAATTTCTGTAAATTCATTATGATAAACGAAAATAGGATTAATAATAGTATAATTAAAAAACACTTAAGCCAGAAGATAAGCCATGCTCACTATTCGGGTGATAGTAATATGGAACGATATATGCGCATTGATAATCTGAAAGATAGCGTGGCTTCATTCGAAAGAGATTATTTATTGCACCATTTACAATTAAACGAATGGAATGTTTCTCAAACTGCACAATCAATCGGTATAGAAAGAACTACCTTGTATAAGAAAATAAAAACTTTGGGGATTAATCAGTCGGATATGGAGAGTTAAAATGCTACAGGAAAATATAGGGCTGAAAGTACTTTCTTTGATTATTGCTATCTTTGTGTGGATTCAGTCTTTATTAATTTCTGAACAGCGTAGTGTTGTAAATTTGCCATTAGCTTTACTCTCTATTCCCCAAAATATTACTCTTGAAGATTTCCCAAAAACTATTCCTTTTCAAGTGAGAGGAAGAGGATTGGAGATCATAAAATTGAAACTCTCTCGCACTAAGGTCTTTATTGATGCAAGTAAAATCAAACCTGGAACAGATATTATATCTTTGAGCGATTATACTATAAATCTACCTGATAATATTCAATTGGAAATAATAGGACCGGTGAATACACAAGAAATTGCAGTGCACTCAGATTTATTTTATCAGAAAAAAGTTCCAGTTGAGCTTACTTTCTCTGATAACCAAACTCGAGAACGATTTTACTCTATGAATTATTCAATAATACCTGAAAGAGTAACTGTTTTCGGACCCAAAAGTAAAGTTCATTTAATTGATAGGGTATCAACTGAATCGATTACAGCTTCTATGCTGGATCAAAGTGAATTAACTCTTTTGCTTAATCCCTTAGGAAATGATGTTTCCTCATCTGTAAAACAGATTAAAGTTATAATTTCGTCCTCCTCTAATACAACCAGAGTTATCGATAATCTACCCATAACTGTGACCCAAGAGAAAAAATGTATACCTTCTACTGTAACTGTGAAGATATCTGGCGATTCTAAAGAAATGATTAATATCAATCCTTCAGATATCAACATAGGAATCGCTAATGAACCTGATGAATATGGTTTTTATTCTGTGACTGTAAAAATTCCAGAGGGATTACAATTAATTGAAGTTACACCTCAAAAAGTACGACTAAAATAAATGATACCTCAGTATATTCTTGCCTTTGAATCTTCCTGTGATGATACTTCTGTAGCTATTTTGGATACAGAGTATAATGTAATTGTAAACTTAATCTCCAGTCAGCCAGAACATATAGAATTTGGGGGCATATTGCCTGAAATGGCTTCGCGCTTACATCTAAGGCATATACTAACATTAACAAAGAAAGCACTTGATATATCTGAACTTAACTTATCTGATATCAGTGCGATAGCCGTTTCTATTAATCCAGGTTTAATTGGTTCGTTAATTGTAGGTCTTGCTTTTGCTAAAAGTTTAGCTTGGAGTTTATCTTTACCTCTGGTAACCGTAAATCATATGCTTGCTCATATATTTGCCAATTGCATCGAGCATAAAGAAATTAAGCCGCCTTTTTTGGCTATGGTTGTTTCAGGAGGCCATACTGAATTGGTTCAATTTGATACCTTAGTTTCTTTCCAAATAGTTGGAAAAACATTGGACGATGCAGCTGGAGAAAGTTTCGATAAAACAGCAAAGTTATTGGGCTTAGGTTTTCCAGGAGGACCTATAATTGATGACCTTGCTAAAAATGGTAATCCTGATTTTATTAGGTTTCCAAGGGCTCTACCCCAAAAAGATAATTTCAATTTCAGTTACAGTGGATTGAAAACTGCCATTCGTACCTGGCTTGTAAATCAAAAACCAGAAATTCTAAACGATAAACTTCCTGATATTGCTGCCTCAGTACAGCAGGCAATTATAGAACCCTTAGTCAATAAAAGTGTGCTCTGGGCAAGACAACATAAAATACCCTATATACTTTTAGCAGGTGGTGTAGCAGCTAATTCTGCATTGCGTAAACAGGTAACCCAATCCGCTGCAAAATATGGAATCAAAGTTTTTTATCCATCTACAGCTTTTTGTATGGATAACGCAGCTATGGTTGGTGCCGCTGCAATTCCTAAATTTTTAGTAGGAGACTATGCACCCCTTACTGTAAATGTTTCTTCCAAAAAAGGTACGCGCACAGTTTAGAATTATCTTTTAAGAGGTATCGTGGGTAACTGTACCCTTTTTAATATCTTATATTAAGATGTTATATTTAAGCTAATACAATGGAGCTAAATGGGGGACTTGAACCCCCGACCTACTGATTACGAATCAGTTGCTCTACCAGCTGAGCTAATTTAGCTTTTAATAATCTTAAATATAGTCTGTTGCCCAGGGGCATCTATAAAATATCCTTCAGTTGTTCGCAAACCATCTTGTTCTTTTATAGTACATTGAGTTCCAAGTTCCATTGTATAGTTTTTTGAGCTTAGCAAGCGAGCATAAATTTTACTTGGAGATACCAAATTACGGGGAAACCAGTTCTGACTCGAAGAGAAAGTAACATAACCGCGAATATCAGATTCTTTTATCCATTCGGGGATAGGGAGAGAATAACGCAATTTGAAATTGATCTTACCACTGAAATTTGGTAGATAAAAGCTAAGACAATTCACATTGTTTTTTTCTTTCAGCATTTCCGGAAAAGGAAATATAGGATTAAAGTGTTCCGGGACAAGCTCGCTTGCATATATACAAGGAGCGAACTGATCATTAACCATAAGTTGCTCTATTATAGCATCTTTCGTTAAAAAAATGCTATAATAGGTTGCTTCCGGAAGAGCATCTTTATCCACTGAAAAATCAGCTGTTATATAAATTCTTTGCATAGGAGCAAAAATGCGCAATTCGAGATTTATTATCTCAGGATTTAAAAGGGCAAAGTTTATATTTAAAGTATCGACTTCTTGTGCCATAAGGCATAGAGAGATCACTAGCAGAATAATAGTTATAAATATCTTACGCATTTCATACTCCTGAATTAATTTACTTGTGTTTCATAACATTTATAATAGACTATTTCGTCAAGATAATTCCTGCTTATTTTAGGAGGACAGCTTTACGAATAACTTGATTGTATCCGCAATCTAGTTTGATAAAATAGATTCCAGAGGAAACTGAACGGTTGGAAAAATCACAAGAATTCCAGACAAAACTATATTTTCCAGCTTCCAGATTGCCACTATAAAGATCTTTCACCAATTGGCCTTTAATATTATATATTTTTATAGTAGTTTTACCAGCAGCAGGTAAAGTAAAATTAATTGAAGTATTAGGATTAAATGGATTAGGACTGATACTAAAAATTAGTTTAGGTTTCTCATAATCAACTATTCGACTAGTATCTGAACTTCCGTAACTTCTTTCCAAAAGGGAAAAGCTCATAGATTTAGGAGTATCTGAGGTTCTACCTTGTATCCAATAGTAATTATTAGGCCAAGGAATATTAACATATGTATCTACAATCGACCATTCAGTCCATTCAATTAGTCCGACATTATCAAATAAGGCAGTTCCATTAATACCAGTGCTTCCTGTCATTTGTAAACGGATATCATAATAATAGACATTTGATGGAAGGTTTAGTTCTTTAAAATAATAAGTCCATTCAGTTGTTCCAGATAGATTATCTATAACATAATCAGTATAAGATGATGAACCAGAAGTTCTGGAAGTATAAAATCTTATCATTATATTAGCGTTATAAACATTTTCGGTCTTTATCCATCCATGAAGAGTGTATTTTTTGCTGTTATCATAAATCTTACAACGATTAGAAATTGTAGAAGTTACAGTAGAAGAACTGGTTGTGCTAAGTTTTGCGCTACGGGTTCCATCAATAAAATCTGATGTGGAATAATCGGGTGGAACCCAAAGAGTAGAACCCTCATCTTCAAAATTACCAAACCAGATATTTTCCTGTCCTAGACGAAATTGATACTCAGCTGGAGGCTCAACATTTGTTATCTCGCATATAGATCCTCTTCGAGGAAGTTTTATAGGTGGAGTACAGCTCATATTTTCATTAAGGTTTTGCAGCTGTTTATGACAACTAAAAGCGTTGGCAACCACAGGAGGATAATCATCATCCATTAAAACTTGGGCTTCCAATGCTATTTTATCTACTGAAACACGGGTATCAAGATCACGAGACCTGCAGGCTATATAATCCAAAATATAAATAGCAAGCTGTCCAGTTGCTGGTTTAGGAATGAATTGATCAATATAAAAAGGTTTGATTCGGAAATTTCTAAAGCCATCTAAATAAGCATCTGCATAGAGTATCATAGTAGGCATTGTTTCTGGATAATCCAAATCAAATACAAAGTTTCCCAAAGAATGAGCAATGAGCTTATTTTGATATAGTTCCAGACCTTGAATAATATGTGGATGATGAACTATTACTAAATCGGCACCACTGTCTATGGCACTATGACGAATTTCTCTATCCCATTGATGAGGAACATCATTCCGATAACAATAATCCTCATCTTCCGTGTCCTCTAAAAAAGGATTAAGCTCTTTGTCATATCCAGCGCCAGGAGCTAAAGAATATTCACTACCTCCATGCATTTCAACAATTTTGAGGTCGGCAATACCTTCAACTGCTTGAATTTGTTTCTGTATATAATAAGGAGTCATATAAGCAAAGCCGGGTTTACAGTAACCTGCCTGTAAAAAAGGTTGAGCATTATTATATTGGCCTGTTCTATCTGAACTTCTTAAGAAGGCAATATTTATACCTCTACAGTTATAAAATGCAGGAAGATATGCCTCATACGCATTTGCTCCACACCCACTATATATAATACCTGCACTATCAAGAAAACCCTGCATTTGTTGATATGCTTCAATTCCATAATCCATAGTATGATTATTGGCTGTACAAACAATATCAATTCCTGCATAAACCAAACCACTTACATTAGCAGGATTACCTCTATAATAAACACTTTTTGTTGGATGATGAACCCCAACATTAGATAAAACAACTTCCAAATTTGCTATATTAATATCTGCTACATCACCAAAATAAGGTTTGGTTGGATTAAAAATAGCGTTTACTCCTAAAGTGGGTATAATGCCTCCCGGGTTTTCATATCTTCTTGCAAGCATTATATCTCCAACAAAATTACAGGTTACAGGTAAATTTGAGTTACCTGTTTCCAATATAATATCAGTTGAAGCAAAACCAACTTTTCCTGTATCATCAGTCACCTTTAGAGTTACAGTATAGGGATAAGAAGATCCTATTGTATATAGATGATATGGATTGGGTAAATTGCTATATGTAGAATCTCCAAAAGACCATTCATAGGTAAAAACATCACTATCAGGATCAATTACATCGTTGTAAAAAAATACACCTGTATCTTTTACTTGATAGGATGTAGATATGCTTACCACAGGAGCAACCGGAAGATCAGAACTAATATCAATGAGATTATCAAACCAGACACTACGCGAAGAAAGACCATCTAAATCGTTGATATAGATGATCCCATTGATAATTGGATGATAACCCCAAAACGCCTGCCAATCATTACTTATAGGAAGCTGAATTGTGTTCCAAACATTATTAATAAAAGCACCCTGATATACTGGAATCCAAACCTCAATATCCAATATTCTCGTTCCAGAAAAGCTATAAAATAAACTATGCATACCATCTGTAAAACCTATGCCCTGAATACAGGGATTTGATGTAGTTTTAACTTGTATCTGAAAAACATTGGTGCTGTCTATAGGATAGGGAGTTATTTGCTGAAGTTTGTAACAGTTACCGGTTAATTGTAAACAGTAGGAACTACCATCTGGAGTTGATGTACTAAGAGTCCAGGCATCCGGTTGAACATCTTCATCACTCCAAGAACTCAAAATGATCGAACCACTTTCAAAATTTTCCAAGGTTGTATAGCGAATAGAAGCTATAGCAATGTTTGCGTATAAAAAGATGAAACCACATATAAACCATCTTATATTCATTCTATCCTCCCCTTCCCCTATTTATTGCTTATTGCTATATTCAGAACATAAAATAAAGCATTTTTTAAGCCAGACAAGCGTATTTGTTTTCTTTCATTTGCCTCCCCCGTAAGCCAATATAAATATTATATAAGCTAATATTATATAATGTCTTATCTGCTGACTATTGAAAACTGGGATTAGTTCTCCACAAGGATCGTAGAAGATAAAATAGACAATAAAAAGGTATCATTCTGTCTTGGGCAATCTATATCATAAATGGTTCCATATTTTTTAAAGAGCTTATTATGAAGAAGTAAACTATGTCCTTATCCAATATAGAGATTATCTATAACCCTAAAGAAGTTATGATTCGTATTATGCTAATCCAGTTCTGATATCGGCTCTGCAATTTTCAGATGGAAGAGTGGCTAATACCATTTCGCTTTCACATATCCAAATTAAGCTATCTGGTATAAGTAAACTTTGAGAACATTTCCTTGTTTTCATCATTATCGTTTGGAGAAACCTATACCTAATCATTCAATAATAAGACACTGGTATAGAATATTATCCGAATATAATATCTTTAACTAATCTCTAAGATGAAATTAATCAGCCCTTTTATTCTGCTTTCAGTTCGCGAGTCATTAATTCTACAATTGCCTTTCTGGGATCTTCGTCTTCATAAAGAACCTGATATACTTTCTCAACAATAGGCATTTCCACTTGCATTTTTTTAGCAAGCAGATAAACACTGCGGGTAGTAGTAACTCCTTCAGCCACCATTTCCATTTGTGATATAATATCAAATAGTTTCTTCCCTTTTCCAATCTCCATTCCAACATACCTATTTCTACTATGAGGTGAAGTAGCTGTAGTTATTAAATCTCCCAAACCTGAAAGTCCTAAAAAGGTTTCCGGACGCGCTGATAAAGTAATTCCCAAACGTTGAATTTCCACAATTCCTCTGGTTAGTAATGCTCCGATTGTGTTATCTCCAAAGTTCAAACCGTAAATTATACCTGCAGCTATGGAGATTATGTTTTTTACAGCACCTCCAATTTCCACTCCGACAAGGTCTGAATTACGATATACTCGAAAATAAGAATTACTAAAAACAATTTGTAATTGGCAAAGTAAATCTTCATCGCTACCCGCAATAACTACCGTTGTAGGAATTTTCCTGGCAACTTCTTCTGCATGAGAAGGACCGGATAAAGCACAAATCTTGTTTTCTGGAAAAAAAGGCAATTCATCTTTTATTACGATATCAAGGGTTTTCAAACTGTCTTCTTCGATACCTTTTGCTACATTCACAATCGCTTTTAAAGATGGGCTATGCCATAAAGAATCTGGGGTATTCTGTAAGGTTGTTCTTAAAAACTGTGAAGGAGTAGCTAAGATAACTATTTCCGGAGAAAAAATGACAATATCTTTAAAATCATTAGAAAAATCAACTTCTCCAGGAATAGTGATTTCTGGTAACAGATGTGGGTTGGAATGGGTTTCTTTTAACAGTGTTATATATACAGGATTAAATTCCCAAACTAAAACTTGATGTCCATTTTCTGATAGCAATGCTGATAATGCTAGTCCCCATCCCCCACCTCCAAGGATAGCTATACGCATTATTTATCCTTATCATCATGATTTATATGAAAGAAACGGTTTAATTCTTCAATATCATCTTCGTCCAGATCAATATCGTCCAAATCTTCTTCGTCGCTATCTTCTACCCAGTCCGGACAGAAAAGAAGGTCTTCTTCGAAATCCCAACCGTCAACATTTTCCAGCCCATACCGTGATAGGAGGTCATCTTCCCAAAATGAATAATATACAGTTCCCTCTTGAACAGCCCAAACCAGAACGGGTCTTTTATAGCGTCGCAATTCCACTTTGGGATTTTCCACTAAAGTTAGGAATTCCTTTATTTTCTTTGGATCGCTTTCCTTCTTAAATACCATTTTAAACCTCTATGCTCAAAATTTGAATCTGAGAGCAGCGCTTAAACGATTTTCATTATATTCTTTCAAACGCAACACTGATTCATTATCAGTTTCTACATTTCTGAATAAGTGAGAGTAGTCAAGAGATAAATTCCACTTTGGTGAAAATAATATATTCATTCCAGCTGATAATGTATAAGTATAATCGGCTCTACCACCATACCAAGAACCTCCTCCCTGGTAATATTTCTGTTCATAATTGAGTGTTAGTGAAGGTTGCCAAAGAGTTTCACTTTTTGATTCCAGCGGCATTTTCGGTAAAACAATCTTTCCTTTGTAGGTATTACTTTGATAGGAGCAATCTTTATTTTCAATTCGTTTATCGCAGCTGAAATCTCGATAGGCATAAGAACCTTCTATAGTAAAATAGGGAAATTTATAACTTACGCCCAATTCTTCAGCAAAAGCCTTACCATCAGCTTCGGTGAAATATTCATTATAACGATATATATCATAGCGCAGATCTGCTTTCAGTGTCGTTTTAGGAAATGGTTTTACAGCTAGGTCTCCCCGAAATGTATCCCGGCTATAATTGTATTTTTCAAGCTCTTTAGTTCCGTCCGTATCAATAAAATGACGAAAGTAGATATAAGGACTGCTTGCATACTGAATGCTGCAATTCCAATAATATCTATCCACCCTGAATTTAGCTGCCCAATCGTAGCGATATTTATCTTCATTACTAATATTTTGAGATAGAGTACTTGTTATAGAAGGGGTAAATTTCCACCAACGATAAGACATAGGATAACCCAGTTCAATGCGAGTGCTAAGAGTTAAATCATCCATTGTATCCACAAAATCCAGATTCGGGTG
The DNA here is from genome assembly GCA_002432865.1 of Cloacimonetes bacterium UBA5835. Taxonomy (GTDB): domain Bacteria; phylum Cloacimonadota; class Cloacimonadia; order Cloacimonadales; family Cloacimonadaceae; genus Cloacimonas. The sequence continues at coordinate 76,423 of DJGX01000009.1, read as the reverse complement.
ATGGTCGTCAAAACGATTAATATCATATTCAGATAGATGAAATACATTATCTGAATAAGTAGCTCCAATCTTTACAGAAGCTGTAATTTGTGCATCAATATCTATGAAGCCTAAGAAAAGGCATAAAGAAAGCAGCATAATAATAGGTCGGATACTGGTTTTCCTTCTTATTTTATGCTTTTTTGGTATATTTCTTTTCTCTTGCATCGTTGATGAAGAGGATTCATTTGAATCTACTATTTCTTTTAGTTCTTTAATCATATCAGGTTTTGTATCAACGGAAGGAATTTTAGAGTTTGAATTCGACATAATTTATCTCTACTTCTTCAATAGAACAGGTTTTGCAAGGAATAAATGATCACTTAGAGCACGCAACTCATAATTGGTACTGTTAGTATTTTCCGGTAAAACGATTTTTTTGGCAATCCCCAAGTTGTTGATACCCTGGCTATGATATTTTGTAGTGCGCTTATAGGTAAAATCTATCACTTCAACCAATTCGCCATTTACATAAACTCCCAGTTGAGGTAAAGACCTATCCAATAAACGAGGACGAATATAAACATAGGCATTTCGACCATTATTAATAGTGAACTTAAAAGGTTGATCAGGCATAAAGCTATAATAATCTGTGCTTGAGCTATTATGCTGCACACTAACCACTCCACTATGTGCTTTTATAACAAGGTTCGGTTGTTTTTTAGGTTTGGCAGGTTTAGGTGGTAAAACACTAAAAGCCCTCATATATATAGAGCGGTCATAGCAAATTACTTTTATCTCTTTAGTGCCTTCAGGAATATCTAATGTGAAGGGATTATAGATATAATAATCGCCCTTCTTTTCTTTCAACGATAGTTGATAAACTTTCCGTTCTTTACCAATAACAGAAACAATTTCAGGTTTACGCACTTCGCCGTAACTAAAACTGCGGATTTCAATTTTATCAACTCCGGTAGTATTTAGTATTAATGCTCTTTCAGGTAAACTGCGGTAATAATAATAGTTTCCTGTTTCTGTTTTAAGAAGGCGTTTAGTGCCTGGATTATCGAAAGGAAGAACCTTATATCGATTCGCTGTCTGCGCAAAGAGTATATTGGCAAAAAGGATGATTAGTATGATAGAAAAATGATGTTTATGCATTTTTATTATCCCTTACAGTTCTTCGTCCGGATCTACTATGTTAGCCATAAACCTGCGATCGTGTCTATCAAATATGATTACCATCGCAATAGCAATAACTAAGATAGCCAGACAAATAATATTGACGGTTTGATTATGAACAAGTGAACTAAACATTTTCCCCTGTCCCACTTTTGGTATAGTATCAAAAGAAGTAGGAAGACCATATCTTTTAGCCCAACGTAAAATACGGCGAAAATGTAATACCGGTATATTGTTTTTCGCCATTTTAATCATCACCCCTTCTTTTTCATAACTATGTTCAGCTAAATTTCGGTTGATACCTTCCGGAATGAGATTGGCATTGGGTTCGCTACCCACATTGGCGATACCGGTTCCAATATTTATAAATGCTTTGTAGCGTTGACCTTCTGGTAACATTTCATCATAAGCGGCCATTCTAAGAGAAATGTTATCATCCAGATTATTACCTATTAATAGAGGAACATTATTTCTTTGCATTGCATCTCGTAGTGCTTTAATCCCGTTATCGGATAAACCAATTCCCAAATCTTCTTTTCCCCCAAAGGAGGCGTAGGCAGATTTAAAATTAATTAATCCTTTTTCCTTTAATATGTTTTCCATATCTAACCATGTAAGTTCCGGACGGTTAGCTCCATAAGAAGCTGAAGATAAAGAAACAACTATTTTGGGATTAAGTTCCATTACTTGTATCGCAGAATACAGAGCAATATTTACAGCAGGATTGCTTCCCGTTATTCCTACAGCTATACAATCTCCAGGCATAAGTTTCAGTTTGGATAGTTCTTCAACAAAGATAGCAGATATATTAGGATTTATAGCAGCTTGTTTTTCAGACAATAGACCTCTATCTGTTGTAATAGAACTAAGACGGTTTCCTATTAAACCGGTTTTTAACGGATCATCTATCGGGTCAATTTCTATCCCTCGTCGATTTATTTCTGCAGTTAACGAATCAATTGATGCTTTCATCAAATTGGCAGCAGCTATCTTTAATTCATAATTATCTGATTTGATGTGTAGATAACTGCTTTGTGCAATATAAAATAACACAATGGCTAATATCAATAGAATTATCAGGGAACGATCAGATTTCAGTGAAGGGCGATACATAATTATATCTCTCCATTAAATATTACCATCAGGGCAAGTCGAACAAGTATTGCTGCTATACCCATTGAAGATACGGTTTTCCAAAAACCTTGACGCTCAAACCAATTGGCAATAAGTCCTGGTATGATATAACCTATAGATTGCATCTGCAACTGGTGAACGGTAATATCTTGAAATACAAAAATGCGTGAGGCCCATCCTAGGATAAAACCTATTAATATACTTAGAACCATACGCCTTTTACCAAACATAAGAGTAAAACTACTAATTATACGGATAATTCCCCAAGTGATTAAACTAATAATTAGGGTGCCTATTATCTGCAAAGGCTTATCCAGATACAAGGCAATATACCCTGGTACTACTATACCCCCTGCAGAAGCACCAAGTAATTCACTGAACATTAGTGAGACAATTACCCCCATTCCAACCGCGGCTTGAACTATTGTATCAATCACATCCGGCTCCTTTCTATATTCTCTTTCATTTTATGCTTGAAATGAGCAACTATCTGTGCCCCATATTTAATATCGCCTGCTATGTTTCCTATTCCCAAAATGTGGGATTCGCTGTTAGTAAGCTCTATAACCTTCTTATAAATAACTTCTGGTAAAGGTTCACCTAAAGGGATGATTTTTTCTTTAGGAATACCGGCTTGCAAACAATAAGATTCAACTTTTTCAGGAATTTCTCCAGTTAGTAAAAGATAAGAGAAATCGAGATCTTTCACAGCATCCACTAATTGATGGCTACGAAAGAGACGATCTGCTCTACTGTTCAAAATTATAATTTTTTCCACATTCTGCAAATGACCAGTAACCATCTTAATTATTCCTACTGTGGATTGGGGATCATTAGCGGCAAAGACATTATAAAAAAATAGAGTTTTGTTTCCATCCTGTATTTTGTATTTCGTTAAAGCCCCAGGATCAGGAGTTGCCTTCTGCATACCATGTAAAGCTATTTCTCTCTCAATTCCTGCTTCTGCACAAACTGCAAGCGCAAGTTGAACATTTTCTGCGTGCTCAATATAACGAAATTTATCTAATTCCTCTTGAGTCACATCCATAGGACGAATTTTATGAATACGGCATCGTCTTTGCTCGGCTACTTTTTTCAATAGTGAAAACTGTTCATCTTCTGCTGTATAGCAAACTCCATGTTTGGGAATTGTATTACTTAAACACATAGTAACACTTTGAACAGTAGAACCCATTAAATCAAGATGGTCTTCCCGGCAATTTGTTATTACACTAATTGTACTACGAATAAACTTACGTTCTGTTATCCATTGTAAAACGGGGTTTACAGCCATACACTCAATTACAATAGCATCTGGATTGTGCTTTACAGCATGACGAAAAATGTATTTCTGTTCAATTATGTTTGCACCCATTAGCCTGATTACGGCAGCTTCGCGTCCATCAGGAAGAATAACTCGAGGTAAAGTTCCAGTAGTTTTTGCGACTGTAGTTTTACCCCCTTCCCTTAAACCAGCTGCAATCAAACGGGTAACACTGGATTTCCCACGCGTCCCATTTACATGTATTCGAATAGGTATAGCTCGAACATTTTTTAAATGTCTTTGATATTCTATAATCCAATGGGTTATCAATATCAGCGTCACTATTATCAGAACAGTCATTTACTCCCCTGTTATTAATTATATTTATGCACTTTAAGCTGGGTGCCATTAACCACCAAACTGTGATATTATATAAATGCAATTAATATTCCATTTATCTCTCTTTTGTAACTTAGCTATCCAATTTGGGCTATTGTATTGTAAGGATACCTATTTTATGTTTCTTTTTTTGAAGATGCAGACCCATAAATATATAAAATAGTTAGAAAACAACAGTATCCCTCTTTTCTAAGAATGGTTAAAGGAAAATGTACAACAATAACTAATATGTATTGAAATGCTGTTTCCCTTTTCGTACTGTACAAAAAGTCACAACTTGCTATAATAAAATGTTCTTGTAGTATTTGGTACTTATATCTCAGCAATAATTATACTAATCTATAATTCTCTTTTCAAACGGAAATGCTTTCAGTGTTTTTCCGTATAGGCAACCGCAAAGCTTTTAACCAAGCTGTTTTGAGTAATAAGCATAACATATTCTATGCAAGGAAAACAGATATCAGGTTGTAGTAATCCCTCATTACTATGGAAAAAGCTAAATACAAGATACTTGACAGTTAGCTTAATCTGTATAAATGGATATGATGACATTAAAGGATTAATAATATGAAGATAGCTACTTCCCCAAAAGTACTTTATTACCATATAGTCGCGGATAGTTTTCCAGAGATTTATCCGCAGGGTATAAGTGTATCCAGTTTTTTTACACAATTGAGAGCATTTCAGCAAAAAGGATATAATTTCCGTCCTTTAAGTGAAGTGTTGGCAGATCCCCAACAATTTGATGGCAAAGATCTTGTTATTAGTTTCGATGATGGTTTTGCAGTAAATTATCCAGTATTAATGTATCTGAGCAAAGAATATAAAATAAAACCCACACTATTTTTAATTGGTAAATGCATAGATAACAGAGAAATGGCTTGGAATCATAAACTCATTTTATTAAAACAGTATTGTTCATCAGAAAAGCTTGCATTAATAATTGACAACTATGTTCCCGGAGCAACGCCAGCATCGTTATTCTCTTGCGTTAGCATGTCTGATAAGGATGAGATCGCTAATTCTCTTTGGAACGAGATTATGCCTTTCAGTGAGAAGGACTATCTGAATAATCATAAACCCTTCCTTTCTATTTCTCAGCTTGAAAGTTTACTTGATGCGGGTGTGGAATTGGGAATTCACAGCTGGTCACATCCGGATTTTTCTCGTTTAAGTTATATAGAAGCATATAATGAACTTGAGCAGTGTTTTTCTTTGATGGAAGAGGTTAATTTACCTTGCCATAGATATTTTGCTTACCCTTATGGTCGTCCTGCTGCAACAGCTGTCGAATCCAAACTTATCGAAAAAATAAAGCTTTCTGCAACTTTCGGAATTAGCTACAAACTAGGAGATAACCGTTCAGGAGATAGTCGCTGGCAAAGGACTAAAATGGACGGAAGCAAAATTATGAATTGGGAACAGTTTTATTTGAGTCCCTACTTGAGATTATTAAAGCATCCAGTTCATGCTCTTAAGGATGTTCTAGAATTTTTATGATTGACAAATTTTATGAATATAACAAAATGATTTTAGAATAAAGAATTAATCCTTAGCTTCCAAGCTAATAATAAGTTAGAGGTTGTTTATGACATCAATACCTGTCTTATGGTTGATAGCTCCTTTAGGTGCTGTTTTAGCTTTGATATTCGCAGCAGTGTTTTTTTATCAGGTTAAAAAACAAGACCCCGGCAGTACTGAAATGCAAGAAATTGCAGGTTATGTTCGGGAAGGTGCTTTTGCTTATTTGAAACAGCAATATAAAGGTGTAGGCATTTTTTTTATAATTGCTTTTATCATTTTTCAGATTATGTCATTGGGATTGGGTGTGTTGCATTGGTTAATCCCCTGGGCCTTTTTAACTGGAGGTTTTTTTAGTGGATTGGCTGGCTATATTGGGATGAATATGGCTACACTTGCCTCTAATCGGACAACACAAGCTTGCACCGTAGGTCTTAATAAAGGGTTAAGAATTGCTTTTCGAGCTGGGAGCGTTATGGGATTAACGGTAGTAGGCCTTGCCTTAATTGATATATCAGCTTGGTTTCTCATCCTAAATTTGTTTCATTTTCCTCTATCACAAATTACCGTAATTATGCTTTCTTTTGGCATGGGCGCATCCACGCAAGCACTTTTTGCTCGTTTAGGAGGAGGCATTTTTACTAAAGCTGCGGATGTAGGTGCGGATTTAGTCGGTAAAGTGGAAGCCAATATTCCAGAAGATGATCCTCGCAATCCAGCTACTATCGCAGATAATGTTGGTGACAATGTTGGTGATGTTGCTGGTATGGGAGCTGACTTATATGAGAGTTATGCCGGCTCAATTTTAGCTACAGCTGCTTTAGGAATGAGTGCTGTAAATATGTTAGGTGCCAATTATGCTTCATGGGCTACCAATTTTGTGGTAGCACCTATGATCCTCGCTGGGTTAGGAGCCCTTCTTTCTATTTTGGGTATTTTCACTGTAAGCACCAAAGAAAATGCTGGCCCCAAGGAATTGATGTTTGCTTTAAACAAAAGCGTCTATTCCAGTTCTTTGTTAATTGCGATATGTGCATTCTTTGTAACAAAATCTCTGTTACCTCCTGATTATTATTTTGGAGTTTTTATCTCTACAGTAATTGGGCTTGTAGCAGGAATATTAATTGGGCTTTTTACCGAATTATTTACCTCTCATAGCTATAAACCAACTCGGGAAATAGCTAATCAAGCAGAGTATGGTCCTGCCACAATTATTTTAGAAGGTATATCAGTTGGAATGCGATCAACAGCTGCTCCAGTGATTGTTATTGTGGTAGGAATTCTTGCTGCTTTTATTTGCAGCCATGGTTTTTCTTCTATTGAAATGGGTTTATATGGAATTGGTTTTGGAGCAGTTGGTATGCTTGCTACTTTAGGAGTAACATTAGCTATGGATGCTTTTGGCCCTATTGCTGATAATGCCGGTGGCAATGCACAAATGTGTAATTTACCTGAAAATGTTAGATTGATGACAGATAACCTTGATTCAGTTGGAAATACAACAGCAGCTACTGGAAAAGGATTTGCTATTGGAAGTGCTGCTTTAACAGCTATGGCTTTGCTGGCTGCTTATTTGGAAGAAGTTCGAGGAGCACTAACCTTGATAGGAAACAAAGCTGGAAAAGCAGTTTTTTTACATACAAATTATAATATGAAATTCAGTGAAAACATTCCAATCGCAGAGGCTTCCATGGCGGATTTTATACATTACTTCCAAATCCATGTGTTGAATCCTAAGTTTTTACTTGGCATTTTCATTGGAGCAATGGTTGCCTTTTTATTCTCCTCATTAACCATAAAAGCTGTAGGACGCGCTGCTGGTAAAATGGTTAAAGAAGTACGACGCCAATTTAAAGAAATACCAGGAATCTTAGAAGGAACTGCTAAACCTGAATATGCTAAATGCGTTACAATCTCCACTCAAGCTGCTCAGAAAGAAATGCTTTTACCTGCTTTAATAGGAATTCTATCTCCCATTGCCACAGGACTGATTTTAGGAATTCCCGGAGTTTTAGGAATTCTGGTTGGTGCTCTTTCCTCCGGTTTTGTTTTAGCAGTAATGATGAATAACGCGGGAGGGGCATGGGATAATGCAAAAAAATATATTGAAACAGATCTGAAAGCTAAAGGTACGGATATTCATAAATCAAGTATCGTTGGCGATACAGTTGGAGATCCTTTCAAAGATACAGCAGGACCTTGCATAAATATTCTGGTGAAATTAATGAGTATGATTTCTATTGTCTTTTCAGGATTGATTGTAAGTTACTCATTGCATGTGGAAAATATAAACCCTCCCTTTAGTAAGGCGCAATTAAATCATAAGATTGAAAATAAAATAATTATGGTAGATAAGGATTCTCTAAATGTAACTAATATCTATCCTGTTTCAGCCCCAAAAATTCCTCAGGATCAGTAAATGATCATATAAAAGAACATAAATTGAGGCATTAAAACCAAACAATGTATAAATGTGATGAATATCATATTCTTTTAACGCGTTGCTAACTTACAATTCGGCAAGCACTTTAAACAGATGTTTCAGAGTGATTAGTATTCTTTGCCAAATAATATGCTATTCTTTCTTTTATACGGTAAAGAAAGTGAGTAAGCAGGAGAAATATTTATCGATTGTTACTTATAAAACCACTGCATTGTATAAACCTTCAATTTTGCTATAGACCTTACCTAATGGGTACTTATCTCTTATTTATAATTGTGCAACACATATTAACTGGTTTCCTGATTAAAAAAATGAGAGTTACAACAAAAATATCGTTCATTACCATCCGCACGACAATCTGCAAGAATTAATACCAAGCATTAAGTACATTTAGGATAATAAAGCGACATATAAAGCAAACAAGGTAAATGATATGTTAATTGATGAAAGCAAACAAGGTTTTCAACTGAATATTTCTCATCATTTTTTAGATCAATATGCTTGGAATGTGAGTTTTAACTTGTTCATAGATAACGACCTAGAATTATAGTTGTTCAATGTACTCTGTTTATAGACATTACCTTAATATACCATAGCACAACTAGCAATGTAACAATAAACGAGACCATCTCCACACCATAAATTGCAAACAAAAAGATACAATTAGTTGTATAGTTATAATTGAGTTGAAAAATAAAAGAGGCGGGAAAACTATAGTCCTCGCCTCTCTATTAGGATGTGTATAGTGTTAATTTATTGGTGCTTATGAGTTATTTCTTCGGTTATTTGTCCATTAAATATAGACCGTTTGAAATAATGAGTATGCAACAATTTGAGGGCAAGCTTTGAATTTGGTTCACCCAAGAATTTTTCGTATATTTTCAACACTTCAGGATTGTGATGAGACATTCTCACCGGTAAATTGCGGTCTTCTTCATATAATGCTAATCCGCGACGTGCTCTTGAAGCAATATCGTTACCATAAGGCTGTCCACCACCACCTACACAACCACCTGGGCAAGCCATTATTTCAATAAAATGCCAAGGGGATTCACCTTTTGTGGCAAGACCTTCACGGACTTGATCAAGAACTTTGCGTGCGTTGGAAAGCCCATGAGCAACAGCTACATTCACTTTTCCAAAGCCGGGGATATCGACAGATGCTTCTTTAACCCCTTCCAATCCGCGTACTGCTGTTATATCAACATTCTCAAGATCGGTATTGGTTACCAGGTAATAAGCACTACGAATTGCAGCTTCCATAACACCACCGGTAGCTCCAAAAATAGTTCCTGCACCGGTATAGAAGCTCATTCCTGCATCAGGTTCTTCATCTTGAAGATTAGCAAAATCAATTCCTGTTTCTTTGATCATCCGGATAAATTCGCGAGTAGTTAAAACATAATCAGTATCCTGATAACCGCTATCACTTAGTTCGGGACGTCGTGCTTCGAATTTTTTAGCTGTACAAGGCATAATAGCAACCGACACTATTTTTGCTGGATCGATACCTTTTTCCTGAGCATAGTATGTCTTGGAAAGAACTCCAAACATACTCATTGGGGATTTAGCTGTGGAAACGCAATCTGCTAAATCAGGATAATAGGTCTCCATAAATTTGATCCAACCGGGAGAACAGGAAGTAATAAGCGGACGCTTTTCTCCTGCTTTCAGTTTAGTAACACATTCTGTACCTTCTTCCAAGATAGTTAAATCAGCTGTGAAATTGGTATCCATAACAGCATCAAAACCGATTTTACGAAGAGCTGCATACATTTTTTTAGGAGTTACACTGCCAAGTGGCATACCAAATTCTTCACCTAAAGAAACACGAATGGCAGGTGCTTCTTGAACTATGACATGCTTATCGGGATCGAAAATTGCTTCCCAAACAGCATCTAGCTCACTTCTTTCATGCAAAGCACCGGTGGGGCAATATACTGTACACTGCCCACAATTAACACAGGGGCTATTAGCCATTCCGTTACTGAAAGCAGTATCTACATGTGTATCAATACCGCGATCTGCAAAAGTTAAAGCACAAACGGTTTGAACTTCATTACACACGGTTATACAACGCCCACAAGAAATACATTTATTGGTGTCTCTGACAATGGATAAACTGGAATCATCTGCAGGTTTTTTTACCAGAATACTGGGTAAAGCATCAGGATCCACACCCAGATTATTTGCTAGTGATTGTAACTCACATTTGTTATTTGCAGAACAAGTAGGACAAGTTACATCATGATTGGATAGAATCATTTCAACTACGGTTTTACGATAGGTACGAAGTTTTTTGGAATTAGTAACAATTTTCATACCTTCAGCCACAGGTGTACAACACGCACGCTTTGGAGTTGGATTTCCACTAATTTCTACTACACAAACTCCACAATTTCCGGTTGGAGGTAAATCGGGGTGATAGCACAAACGTGGAATATAAATTCCAATTTTATCTGCGGCTTCGATAATCGTCATTGTATCTGGAACTTCCAGATGGTGACCGTCGATAAAGACGTTTACTGTTTTTGCCATAATATCAATCCTCTTATCTTATTACTTTTTAGTTAGTTCAATGAATTCATCGGGGAAATTTTCAATTGCGCTACGGACAGCCATAATAGGTGATTGACCTAATGCACAGAAAGATGTTTGCTGCATAGTTTCTGCAATGAACAGCATTAAATCCACATCTTGCATTGTTCCATTTCCCTTACGGATTTTAGAAATCAGCTTATACAGCTGCTCTGTTCCATTTCTACAAGGCGAACATTTTCCGCAGGATTCATGACGGAAGAAACGCAGAATACTCCAAAGCAAATCGATAATACTCTGATGTTCATTCAGAACTAAAATGGCTCCGCTCCCTAAAACAGCAGCATATTGATTTAAGCTAGAAAAATCCATTTTTACATCTAAAAGGCGGTCGGGAAGAATAACTCCCGCTGCTCCACCTACTAATGCTGCTTTAAAACGAAAACCTTTTTTCATTCCACCTGCGTAATCGTTGATAATTGTTCTTAGGGTTGTTCCCATATCTGCTTCACAAAGTCCCGGATAGGCAACATCGCCAAGAATTGTATAAACTTTGGTTCCCGGACATTCAGGAGTTCCATATTTAACAAATTCTTCGGCACCTTTGGCAATAATGAAAGGCACATTAGCCAGAGTTTCTACATTGTTTACGATAGTGGGAGCTTTCCACAAACCTTCAACTCCTGGAAAAGGTGGTTTCCAACGCGGGTTTCCGCGATTTCCTTCCAAGGATTCAATCAAAGCTGTTTCTTCTCCGCAAACATAAGCACCTGCACCAATCTTGATTTCGATATCTATATCGAAACCACTATCAAAGATATTTTTGCCTAAAATGCCATATTGATATGCCTGCTTAATAGCGTTTTCTAAACGAGCTATGCAGAGTTTGTATTCTCCTCGGATATAGATATATGCCTTGTTTGCACCAACGGCATAAGCACAAAGCATTACACCTTCCAGTAATTGATGTGGATCTCCTTCCATTATTAACCGATCTTTAAAAGTTCCTGGTTCGCCTTCATCAGCATTAACTACTACATATTTTTGAGGAACATTAAGAGCAGCGGTAAAGCTCCACTTTAATCCCACTGGAAATGCTGCTCCCCCTCTACCTTTAAGACCAGATTTCTTTACTTCTGATATAACATCTTCAGGTCTAAGTTGTGTTAGTGCTTTTTCTAAAGCTTCATAACCACCTGTTCCAATATAGTCATCTATATTTTCAGGGTCTATTATACCTGAATTACGTAAAACAATCCGGTTCTCGTAGTTGAATTTTGGGCTAAATTTCTCTGCTGCACCTAGCATTAAACGTTTTAGTGGACGTCCTTTCAGGAAATGTTCCTGAACAAGTTCTGGAATATCTTCGATCTTAACATCTTCGTAATTAATGTTTTCTGGATATACAGTTAAACAAATTCCTCTTCCAAAGAAACCTAAAGGTCCGGTTTCCAATATATTAATTTCCTCTGCCAAATCATTTTTGGCAAGTTCATTGCGGAGAGAAGAAATAAATTCCTGAACTCCAGCTGCAAGAGAAGTCTCATTAATAGAGACAAGGATATGATTGCGATAGTATTTCATTATCTCATCTCCCTGATCTTATCTATGATTTCTTCAACTTTCTCTTCGGTAAGATCGCCATAAAAATCATCATTGATCATCATCACAGGTGCATTTCCACATACACCTAAGCAGGCGCATAATTCAAGAGTGAATAAACCATCTTTTGTTGTTTCGCCAACATTAACACCAAGCAGAACTTTCAGTTTGCGTAATATGTTTTCCGAACCTTTAATATAACAAGGTGGTGATTCACACAGGCGAATAATGTTCTTGCCTCTTGGTTTAGTACTATACATCGTATAAAATGTCAGCACACCATAAATATGATTGGCAGGTATATTAAGATATTCAGCCACAGTATCCACTGCTTCATTAGAAATATAATGCTGAGGATCCGCATTCTGAATTTCATGGAGAATCTGAATCAGATTATCCTTATGAGGAGCATATTTTTTACAAATCTCTTTGATCATAGCTCTTATCCTTTTATTCGTCTTGATTTTGTTGTTTTATTGCCTCCGCTTCACGTTTAGCTTTAACATCAGGATGCATTCCCGGAACTTTAGAAATTGCTTTTACGGGGCATACATCCATACAAGTTCCACATTTTATGCAGGACAGTTGATTAATTGTATATTTATCTTCTCTGCTGCCCGAAATACATTTAGTAGGACATTTTCGAGAGCATAAAGAGCATCCGATACAACGACTTTTATCTATTTCAAAATGCATCAAATCGAGACAAACTTTATTGGCACAGCTTTTATCCCTGATATGAGCCTCATATTCATCTCGGAAATATCGAATTGTAGAAAGAACAGGATTGGGAGCTGTTTGACCTAATCCGCAAAGGGCAAGTTTGGATATGGTTTCACCTAAGCGTTGTAATTCTTCAATATCGCCTTCTTTACCATTACCACTATCAATGCGTTTTAATATCTCCAGCATTTGTTTCAAGCCAATACGACAAGGAGCACATTTTCCGCAGGATTCATCAACGCAGAAATCCATAAAGAACTTGGCAACATTGACCATACACTTTTCTTCGTTCATTATAATTACTCCGCCGGAACCCATCATCGCACCGCGCTCTTTTAAGCTCTCATAATCAATTGGGACATCAAGATGCTGAGTAGTTAAACAACCACCACTGGGACCTCCCAATTGAACTGCTTTGAATTTGTGGTCACCAATAATTCCACCACCCACATCAAAAATCAGTTCTCTTAGAGTAATTCCCATTGGAACTTCTACTAATCCTGTATTTCTAACATCTCCAGTTAAGGCAAAAACCTTGGTTCCTTTGCTGGTTTGGGTTCCCATCGAAGAAAACCATTCCGCACCTTTAAGAATAATAGTAGGAATATTACCTAAAGTTTCTACATTATTCACAATTGTAGGCTTTTTCAAAAGTCCCTGAACTGCAGGATAAGGTGGTTTAGGAGTAGGATTTCCACGTTGACCTTCAATAGAGTGAATTAGAGCTGTTTCTTCTCCACAAACAAAGGCACCTGCGCCAGTTCTAACTTCTGCTTCAAAACTAAAATTACTGCCAAATATATTTTCTCCCATTAAACCTGCTTCTTTGGCTTTTTGAATAGCAAGCTTAATTCGTTTAATAGCAAGAGGATATTCAGCGCGGATATAGAAAAATCCGTTTTTGGCACCTATTGCATAAGCAGCAATCATCATTCCTTCTAAAACACGATGCGGATCACCTTCCAGTAAACTTCTATCCATAAATGCACCGGGATCACCTTCATCTCCGTTGCAAATAAAATATTTCTCTTCAGAAGGATTATCGTGAACCATCTGCCACTTTAAATGAGTGGGAAAACCGCCACCACCTCTTCCTCGTAAACCAGATTTTTTTATTACATCAATGGTTTGTTGAGAGGTCATAGTAGTCAGCACAGTTCCCAATGCTTCATAACCACCTGTGGCAATGTATTCTTCAATACTCTCAGGATCAATATATCCACAATTGGCCAGCGCTACTTTCACCTGTTTCTGATAGAAAGGGATTTCTTTATTAGTGAGATAGTTTTTTTCTTCTTCGTCTTGAAGCATTAAACGCTTCACTGGGCGTCCCTTAAGGAAATGTTCTTCAACAATTTCTTCCACATCTTCAGGTGTAACTTTTTTATAGAAAACTCCTTCCGGATAAATGACCATTACTGGTCCATAGTCACAAGGTCCCATACATCCAGTTTCAATGATGTTTATTTCGTTTGTTAAACCTTTATCTTTCAGAACACTATGAAACTGATCTTTTATCTTTATTGCTCCAGCACTTACACATCCTGATCCACAGCAGATCAAGAGGTCAATTCTTTTTAATGACATTTTCTAATACCCCCAGAATTAGTTGCCCGTAGCGACAACATAATCGGAGACGATTCTACCATTAACTATGTGTTCTACTATTACTTTTTTCACCTTTTCAGGAGTCATATTACCATAGGTTATTTTTGGCTTACCTTCTTCGATTATATCCACTACCGGTTCCAGGGAAGAAAGTCCTTTCTCTCCTGTTTGAGTAACAAGGACATCGGTTAAATTTCGATTAGCAATCTCTTCCAGGAAAGTTTTCATAACTTCACGGGCACCCATAGCTATTCCAGAGGTTCCCATTCCTACGACTACTTTGATTCTTGTAGTCCCACCGCGAAGTTTCATTTCTTCCTGAGCTTTTTCACGGATTTTCTTAAGGTCTGCGAGTGTTTTCATCAGACATCCTCCATATTTGTATTTTGTATTCCTTCTAATAATGATTGATCGATGTATTCAATAACATCGGGGTAAGTTAAAGGTATGTTACCTAATTCTTCTTTGATAGCTGCGGTCTCGAAATAAAAGCTTTTTTCTACACCCTGTTCATGGCTGATAAGTTTAATACTAAAATCAACTTCGGGGTGGCCAATAATAACTCCCAAGAGAGTATCTTTCAAGTTACCAAGGGGCATGCGATCGATATGGTCCAATTGAAAATCCACTGTTAAAACAGTCCCAAATCCAGGTGCACTTGTCATTTGAAAGCTACCGTTAGTTGCTTCTGCATTTTGTTTTAAGAGCGGTATTCCCAGTCCTACTTTTTTCTCTCTATCTTTTTTGGAAGTATAGAAGGGACTTTGAGCTTTTTCCAGAGTTTGTGAATCCATACCTATCCCATTATCTTCCACAATTAAACGTAATAGATTATCTTTTACATCGCGAATAATACGTATTTTGATGAGTTTGGCTTCTGCTCGAACCGAATTTTCAATGATATCTAACAGGTGTAATGATATATCTTGCATACCAGAACCCGGATTATTGATAGCGTTTTATGATTTCAGCCACTTTGTCCTTGCTATCAATTCTACCGAATGTGTCTTCACCGATTACAAATACAGGCGCTAAAGAACAAGCACCCACACATCTAACCGCAGTCATAGTAAACAGGCCATCTTTAGTGGTTTCCCCCATTTGAATTCCAAGCTCATCAGAGAGCATTTGAATTAAGCGAGGAGCACCTTTAACAAAGCAGGCAGTTCCAATACATACATTAAGGTTATATTTACCACGTGGGGTCATCGAAAAAAAGTTGTAAAAAGTAACAACACCATAAATATGACTTGCGGGGATATTCATTTCATTAGCAATGAATTCTTGAACTTCGATCGGAAGGTAGCCAAAAATATCTTGGGCTACACGTAAGATTTCGATCAAGGGATTACGAACATTTTTCTTTTCTGCAATAACTTCCTTCAATTGATTGTATAGGTCATTATGCATCTGAGGTGCGGAAGTCATAACTTCTCCTTTTTTTTCTATATTTTTTTATCTAAACTTCTATTTTCCGTCCTGAAACACCCTTTGCAGCCAAGATCAATTCTTGCACTGTTGCTTCTGCTACCGTAATAATGCTATAACCTTTTCCTATGTCATTTAAATAATGAGCATCAGAAGCACGCAGAAAGACCTTATCCTCAAAATCAGGATGTTCAGTAAGCCAGCTTTTTATATCAAGCATTGCAGTTATTCCAAAAAGTTTCAATTCCGGTTCACTTGGCATAAAACCAAGCTGACTAATAATACTATTTACCCCTGCATCTATATGAGCGGGAACAACTAATCCATTATAGGCCTGAACCTTTTCTGCTACTGTATTTAAGTCCCACTGTGAGGAATTTATCAGGGCACGTTGTTCCACTCTTAAAATGTTCTCGTTTTCGTCAATGATAACTTGATCACCCCAAAAATCAACATCATTATTTATGGGTAATAAGCTGTTATAAAGTTCGGAATCAAATTCTTTAGCTGAAGAACTATCATCAAAATAGGCAAGCAGATGAATTTCTTCTATACTCTGTATTTCTACTCCCCAAGAATAATATAGACCTTCATTTTTTGCTACCATTTCATAAGCAGGGCAATTTTGCATACTGTTATGGTCTGTTATGGCCATCCATTGTATTCCAAAATATTTCAATCGCTGGATAATAGCTTTGGGAGACATTTCCAATCCTCCACAAGGGGATAATACAGAATGGATATGTAAATCAGCACGAAGCGAGAGCATTCTGAATAAGCTTATGGATTGAGCAGTTTATAAAGTTTGCCAGCAAGTTCAAAGGTCGGAAGCTTACTGGAAATAAGTATAATCCCTTCCTCAATTGCTTTTTCAATTACAGCAGTATCCGGTTCATTTCCTTTGGCAAAAATAATAGCCGGTATACCTGTCATTGAAGCAACAGCTATAATATTTAGATGTTTCATAATTGTTATCCAAACCTGTCCTGGTTTGGCAGAGCCCATAACATCGCTTAACATATCACAAACATAAGCACCAGTTATTTTTACTCCTTCCAGAGATAGCGCTGAAGTACAGTTAATTCCTTTAATGGCAGTAACATAATCGCTAAGATTGATCATTTATGTATCCTTATTCTTTTTATCTTCATCTTCTTCAGTATCTTTGCTGTGTCTTTTTAAAAGTACGACACAATCATCAATAGAGGCTTTACCTAAAACAATATCCTCGGCCAGAGCATAACAGGTTGGGCTCCCACAAGCACTACAATCGAGACCTGGTAGCATTGTAAGAAATTCATTGATCTGTTTCATCTTTTGGATTGCTTTTTTGATATCTTTGTCCAGCTCCATAATAGGTCTGGGAGCAAGAGGAACAACAGTAAATTCACCTTTTTCATAGAGTTCGTATAACTCACTGGTATCATAATCCTCTTCTTTGCCTTCTTTGATCATTTTCTTTATCCTACTCATTGCTACAAAAGGATTTTCCACATTCAAACAACCGCCTACACAACCATTAGTGCAGGTTCGTAAAACAATATAATCATATTGATCAAGATAATGATCTTCAACGCGGGAGAGGATTTCCATCACATTTTCAACTCCGTTAACAGATAACGCACGAATATCATCACAATCAACCAAATCAGCTTGAACTCCTGAAAGAGCCCAAGTTAAACCTTTAGGATAGGTATCGATAGATGGAGGATTGTTTTGCAAATATTTTAACGAATCTCTAACCTTTCCATAGATCATCCCAATGGAAAAAGCTCCATCTTGAAGATGTTTATAGGCACCTTCAGGTTGATGAACAGCTGTTACATGAGCAATGCAAGGCACAATAAGAAAAATACCGATTTCTTTTTCTTCCAAACCATATTCTTGGCTTATTTTGTCCCGTAAATATCTTGTTAATATACTCATTGGAGCTTCCTGATGAAATAAACTGGGAAGCAAAGATGGATATTTTAATTGGATTAAACGAACAACTGAAGGACAATTACTACTTAAAATAGGTCTTTTTTCTCGATTTTTTCTTATATAATCCCTAATTATATTAATCATAAAATCAGTAACAGATGCTTCTTCTGCTACTTGATCAAAGCCGAGATCCAAAACTGCCTGTTTAGCAACTTCATAGCTAATATCTTCGGTAAATTGACCAAAAAAGGAAGACGAAATAATAGCTAGTTTATACTTAAAATTATGAATTATTTCCAGGGAATCACAAATAGGAATTATAGCATGAAAGCGGCAAATATTTATGCAATTACCACAATCAATACACCGATACGGATCTATACTTGCTTTGTGATCACGAACTCTGATTGCTTCAGTAGGGCACACTCTAACACAGGCAGTGCATCCTGTACAGTTATCTTCCAAAATGTGGAGGGCATGGAAATATATTGATTCTGTCATTTTCTTATTTTAGAAAAAATATTATTATTTCTACCAAAGTAGGTGAACCCAAAGCTGATTCAATATGCAAGGCATCGCTGTTTTTCTTTATATTAGGTAAACCTAAACCAGCTCCAAAACCGAATTCACGAACTAAATCATCCGCTGTAGAATATCCGGGAATCATTGCCTGTTCAATATCGCTAATTCCGGGACCATTATCTATAAATTGCATATAAATCAAATCATCATATACATTACTAATCATTTTACCACCTATAGAATGAGCGGCAACATTTATTTCAGCTTCATAACTAGCAACTGCAATTCTTCGTAAAATATCAGAATCTACTCCTAAGCGTTTTAGTAGGTTTTTTAGTTCAGAAGAACCTCTTCCAGCAATATTGAAATCTTTTTCAGGTATGTCTATTTGCAAAACTACATCCGGTTCGATTTTTTTTGCTAAAAATTCCTTCACCCGTTCTTCTAAACCGGAATTAATATGCCAATATTCAGCCATCTCAAATTTTGCAGCTACGAAGTCCTGCATTATATAAAATTCCACTGGATCGATATAGAGTCATTTTAGTAGCTATTAATGGAAGCCCGCGTTCCTTAGCCATATCAATAACATCTTGCATTGGTTTTTTCCCACGAACAAAAACAATACCTATCAGATCAATCATATCAGCAAGACGAATTACCTGATTATTTGTTAATCCTGTTAAAAGTAAAGTTGGTTCTTTAGTGCACATCAGGATGTCCGAAATTAAATCTGAAGCAAAAGCACAAGGAACTACTTTATTCAAATCAGCTCCTTCATATAGAACCTCTGCATCCAGAAGTTCGACAATATCATATAAGGTCATTCATTCTTTCCCTTAATCAATTTATAATAAATTCAGTAAATATAGATATTGAAATTCAGTCAAGAAAAAAAGATGAATTAAAGTATGATAAATTCATAACTAAATAGACAAAGATATAATATTGAACTAAGAATCTATTTTACAGCGCATTAGCACCAAGCTCCCTGTACCATATATGAATCATAATGTTACTAAGTTCTTCCTTAGTTGCTATCCCGGAGCTGTGGTGCTGTCTCTTGGGAATTTTCCACAATAATACCACCGCAACTCTACGATAACAAGCAAGGAATAGGCAAGGAACAAGCAATGGTTATTTATTATTAAATAATAAAAGGATGACGATATTTACGCAATTACATAACGATATAATGAAGATTTGCTTTTGGAGGTAAATCGATTATAATATTAATAAAAACAGAAGGAAGGAGAGTAATAAAATGGAACTGCAGTATTTTGGACATTCCACCTTTCTTTTCACGAACAGCCAAAAGCAAAATATTATTATTGATCCTTATTTAAATGCTAATCCCCTATCTCCGGTAAAATCCAATCAAGTAAAAGCAGATTATATAATTTTAACTCACGCTCATTCAGATCATATGGCTGATGCCTTAACTATTGCAGATAGGCATAAAACCACTATTATTTGTGTATCTGAACTTGCTTCCATCATTTCCAAGAGTGGATTTCGTACCCATCCTCTGCAAATAGGGGGTGCTTTTCGGTTTGATTTTGGTAGAGTAAAATTCGTTCCTGCTTTTCATGGTTCCTCGACAATGAACGGAGTTTATGCAGGACTAGCAGCTGGAGCTGTCTTTACCGTTGAGGGAAAAACTATATATCATTGTGGTGATACAGGCATTTTTGGAGATATGAAACTGATTGGCGAAATTGATAAGATAGATATATTACTAATTCCTATCGGAGGGAATTATACTATGGATATTGATGATGCCGTACGTGCCGTAACTATGATTAACCCAGAACTGGCCATTCCTATGCATTACAATACTTTTGATCTTATTAAATGTGATCCTCAGGAGTTTATAGATCGAATTGCTACTAATGGATTTCAAGGTAAAGTTATGAAACCCGGTGAAAAACTGAATATTCCATAATCTGGATATTACCTATATAACATCATAAAATTCAGCTAAAAATTATGTACCATTTAACTTATAGTTTTTTTTAATGTGGTTTCCCCAAACGGATTCCTACTGGACGATGATCCGAAATAGTGGAAGAGTATGTATTCCAGTTTAGCATCCAGTTTTCTGCCAAAATGGTTTTACAGTAACTACCTCCTTGTTCAAAATCAGCAAAAAGTTCATTAGTAATAAGAATATGATCTATATGGCTGAATGAATTGGGATAGGATACATTGTTATAGTTGGGTGAGACAGCAATTGGCATATCCACAAAATAGTATTCATCCGATTTATTTATAAAGTTTAAAAAGACATTATATTCAGGTGGTTCTGCTATTTGATCATTCATATCTCCCAAAACAATAACTTTGCTATTTGGAAGATTAGTGGAGATATAACTATCCAATTTCATGCAAGCAAGGCGACGACGCACTTCTTCATCCCAATTATTGTTTTCATCGATATAATTATCACCAAAAGCTTTCAAATGATTATTGATGATTAGATAGTTATCATTTTCCCAGGTTATATCCAGAATATAAGGAGGACGGGGAAAGGGATTGCTGTCATTTTCATAGATAGTATATTGATTGTTTACGGTAACTGTTCGGGTATCATATAAATAAGCAAGCCGATAAGTATCTGTGGCAGAATAAATACAGGCGTTATAATTTGGAATATCAGAAGCCATATCGATAAATGTAGTATAATCCATAATTTCTTGAAATGCTATTACATCAACATTTAAAGCCAATATTATCTGTTTTAAAGCTTCTAGATCCGTTCCTTGAGGAAAGGTTCGCAAATTCCAAGTTATCACATCAAGAGTTTGAGGAGTACCAAAATTGATCGATGAGGGATCAATATCCGGAGTATTTAGCACTGTGTTTTTTCCACAGGCAGTTATAATCAGCAACACAATTATCAATATGATTATTGCTTTTCTACTCATCATTAGTTAGTCCTTTGAAATGCTTTTCCATATATACTATTAATGCAATTTTAATGCCAGTTGCATAAAAATATAGAGAAGACAAATTATTGTCTAACTTGGAAGGGATATTGCATATAATCTAATAAACACTATCAGGGGTGATTAAATGAAAAAAACTATATTCATCTTAATATTACTAGCCTGCAGTATATTAGCAGCAACTACAATACAAAATTTCGTTACAAGTGGTTCAAGTTTATACGCTCAATTTGAAGGATTGCAAACTAATCCTATTGAATATCAAGATACAAATATGGAAGAAGATGAGCCCTTTGCTTCCGGTTCATTTATTACAAAAACATTTGCCTTTCCATATGCTGATGCAGAATTAATTATATCCAGTATGTGTTGGAATGTTTACGATTCAGAAGGCAGTTTTTTATATAGCGAACAGAAAAAAGAGAATAGTGCTGTGAGTATTGTGAACAGTTTCACTTTTAGAGAAATGCGTGGTTATACCATACGCATTGAAACTCAAAGAGAAGAAGATGGATTAATTCACACTCTCAATGAACTAAGTTTCGAGCTTACCGGTTCAAATCCGATTCAAATTCCTGATTCTGTTTCTCCAGCTTTCATTGATGCTTATAAGGCTTTAGCGGATAATTTTGATTATTCGTATTTGAGAGAACTGCCAATTAGCAGACCTAAAATATTGATTATTTCTCATAGTCAACTGGCAAACTATCAAAATGCTTATATTTCCTGGAAGAAATCCTTGGGCTTTGATGTGTATACTGTAAATAAATCAGATATAGGTTCCAGTATCCAACAAATTAAAACTTACATAGCAAATCACTATCAGACTTATAAATGCGATTATCTCATTCTCTGGGGTGATGTAACCGGAACTTTTGCAATTCCTACGAATTATTTTCCTTCACCTGAATATGCTGAAAATGATGCAGATGATAATTATTACGCTATGTTAGAAGGTGATGACTATTTTCCTGAATTGCTAGTAGGTCGTTTTTCATTTGCTGATGCGAGTGAGTTTATAACAATGATCAATAAAACCATCGCCTACGAAAAAGCCCCTTATATGACAGATACCAATTGGATGAAAAGATCTTTAATGGTTGCCGGAAATTATGCTGAAGGCGGTTTAAGACCTTCCACTCCAATATCTATGTCCCGCTGGTTACGAAATAGAATGCTTTCCTATGGTTACGCGCAAGTGGATACTGTATATTTTCCTCCCAGTTTTCCTGGAACTACAGCTATCCAACAATCTATCAATCAAGGAGTTCAATTCATCAGTTATCGCGGTTGGGGTGATGCAAATGGCTGGCATTATCCTCAATTTCACATACCCGATTTGAATAATACTTTCAACGGTTCAAAAATGCCTATTGTGTTTTCAATTGTCTGTAATACAGGTGATTTTGCCAATACGGTAAATCCTAATTTTGGTGAGAGATGGATGCGTATGGGGACTATGTCCAATCCAGGTGGTTGTGTAGCTTTTGTTGGACCGTCTGATTTACACACAAAAACTCGTTTAAATAATTCTATTTCCAGTGGTGCTTTTCGTAGTATTTTTGATTATGGAGTGCGTGGATTTGGAACTAGCGTTATGATTGGCAAAATAGAACTCTACAAAAATTTTCCTAATGATCTTGCTCCTAATCAGTATGTAGCATTCTATTACCATGTTTATAACATCTTAAGTGATCCTACTTTAAATATGTGGGTTTTGGTTCCCAATATAATTTCTGAAAATGTAATTGAAGGAGGTTTAACTTATAATCAAAGTGATAACCACATTAGAATAAATGCTCCTCATTTGAATAGCGGTATAATATCCGGAACAAAAGATGGAATAAATTACAGTTATGCTCCAATAGAAAATGGTTATGGTATCTTACCTATCGATCCCAATGTTGAAGGAGAACTAACAATTACGATTAGCAAAAAGAATTATGTTCCTTTGGTACGCACTTTAACTCTTCAGCAAAATTCAACTATTGGTATTGTTTCTAATAATCTGGGAAATACTATTTTAGCACCGGATACAGATTATTCCTTATCTTTGCAGCTAAAAAATTTTTCCGAACAGATATATAATAATGTGAATGCTAATCTAACAACTAATCATTCTGCAATAATTCTCAGCAATCCTACTGTTTCGATTGCTACCATAAATCCAGATGCGACAGTTTCTGTGGAATTTGAATTTACTACCACAGGTTATTTTAGACCCGGTGAAATAATTGATTTTGTTTTATCTCTGGATAATCCTTCAGAAACACATATTTTTCAGCTAGTAACCGGTGGAGCGAAAATACATCTTGTTAATTATGAAGGGATTTTAGAAATTGGAGAAGAAAATAACATCATTTTTTCTGTAACTAATCTTGGAAATTATCCGATGGAAGACATCAATCTCAACATTCAATCATTATCTACAGCTGCTGAGGCACAAAGTAATTCTATTAGTATTGGATCACTTGCTCCCAATGAAACTAAACAATTTACAGCTACGATAACTATTATGGAGGGAGTTACTCCTGGACATAATATTCCATTACGCATCGATGCAACCAATAATACAGATTATAGTTATTATAGTTTTTATGCTGTAACAGCAGGCAATCCTGGTGCTAATAATCCTACTGGTCCTGATGAATATGGCTATTATGCTTATGATTCTAATGATCTTGGTTATGCTCAAACTCCTGTTTATGATTGGATTGAACTCGATCCTGAAGATGGCACTCCTATAGGGAATGTATATTTAAATCGTGATGACGGTGTAAAAACGATTACACTTCCTTTTTCTTTCCGTTTTTATGGTGTAGATTACAATAGTTTAACTATGTCTACAAACGGATGGGTTTCTTTTATACCAACGGATGACTCAAATTTCTATAACTGTTATATTCCTGCGGCGTTAGGACCTTATGCTATGATAGCAGGATATTGGGATGATCTAAAAGGGATGAAAACAGGTGAAGATGAAAATGGAGATCCTGTTTATGATTATATGCATATTATTTATTGGTACGATTCCCAAAATAATCGCTTTATAGTGGAATGGAATAAAGCATATAATCAATATACAATAGATTTGGGCCCAAATGCTTCTTTAGAAAAGTTCCAAATTATTCTGTATCCAAAACCTGATCAGGATGGAGATATTGTAATTCAATATCACACCGTTGATAACCCTGGAATTACTACAAATTATTGCACTGTTGGAATAGAAGATCATAATCAATTAAGCGGTTTAACTTATACTCACGGAAATACTTATCCTGTTACTGCTAATATTTTGGCTCCTGAATTAGCCATAAAATTTACTACCAACAAACCGGATAATTTTGTTTCCAATGAAGATAATACCCTTCCGGAACCTATTAGTAATCTAATTAATTATCCCAATCCATTCAATCCAACAACTACTATCGCTTTTAATGTTAAACAACCAGCTAAAGTTACTATTAATATCTATAATCTAAAAGGACAATTGATTAAAACTCTAATAAATAATGAGTTGCTTTATGGCGAACATAAAGTAGTTTGGGATGGTACTGATAATATGGGAAATAATATTGGCTCTGGAGTATACCTGTATAAGATGCAACTTAATGGATATTCTAAAACCAAAAAAATGTTGCTTTTAAAATAGATCTTAGCAGTCAACAGATTGAGTGAAGATTATACTGTAAAGTAGAAATGTGCCTGAAGCTAATATGATATCCATAAGTGTAATTACTGATTGTGGACAGTAAATAATGCATTTTAACATTATAGAATGGGGTGGTAAATTATTTTTTGCCCCCCTTTTTTTAAACAAAATGGTTGTGCAGCAAAATCGTTTATTCCATTTTTCTTGACAGAACTATATAAATCCTTTTTTAGGTATAAATAAGAGGTTAATTATGATAGATGTAATTGTCTTTTTAGGAATACAGGGTAGTGGGAAAGGGACACAAGCTGAATTATTAGCAGAAAAAACAGGATTTCAACATATAAATATTGGTGATTTATTCCGTGAGCAGATTAGTAAACAAACCGAACTTGGCAAAAAAGTTCAATCCATAATTGCTAAGGGCGAATTAGTAAATGATGAACTAGTTTTTGAGCTTGTTAATTCATCTTTATCTACAAGCTGTCCTGGTGTTATTTTTGATGGCTTTCCCAGAACTCAAGCACAAGCAGAATATTTATTACAACACTATAATGTTCTAAGAGTTTACTATTTGGAACTAACTGAAACAGAAGCAATTGAAAGAATTGAAGCACGCCGGCTTTGCAGTTCTTGTGGTGCAACCTATAATATCTTACATAAAAAACCTACCCGAGAAGGAATTTGCGATGTTTGCGGCTCTTCTTTAATTCAACGGACAGATGACAATGGAGAGGCAGTCCGCAAACGCGTAAACGAATTTTACAAACAAACCTTTGCATTAAAAGAATATTTTGAAGTCATGGATTTGCTGAAAGAAATTCCAGCTCGCGATTCTATTGAAATTATTCAACAAAAAATAATTACTGACTTACAAACTAAGCTCAAAATAAACTAAAATGCCATCAGCAAATAAACCAGGATTTTTTAAGCGAATTGAATTAGTTGCCTATCTTATGGCTATATGGAGTTGTTTGGTCCTCTTTTTAGAGCCCATTTTCGAATATTATGTGGGTTCATATCAGACCATTGAATTCATAACTGCTTTGGCCAATATTTTACTTTTAATGCTAACAATTCTTTCTCGAGTTTTATCCGGTGAAGTTCAGCAAAATCGGACAGTTGTTTATTTTGATTTAGTGATATTAATTTTAGGGTCATTATTGCTAATTTACCAGGCAAAATTCGTTATCTTCTTTCTGTTGATTCGGCAGACCTGGTTTATCGTACAATTCTTATTATTTAGAGCTTTTGAAGGCAAAATTTATAAATTGCTAATGCGGAATCCGCCGATCAGTTTAATGCTTAGTTTTGCAGCCGTAATTTTAATTGGGACGATATTGTTGATGTTACCAGCTTCATCTACAGAAGGTTATATAACACACTTTGTTGATGCTCTGTTTACGGCTACTTCTGCTACTTGTGTAACAGGACTTGTAGTTATGGACACAGGAAGTTATTATTCTTTATTTGGACAAATAGTTATCTTGTTGCTTATCCAGATTGGTGGATTGGGTATTATGACAATATCAACTGCCTTTGCTTTGATGTTAGGACAAAAGATTTCTTTAAATGTCCAAACACTGATGCATAAAGTTGTAGGTGAAACTCCCGTAATTGATGTTTTAAAACTTCTTAGAAGCACAGTTTTAGTTACCGTAATTATTGAAATTATCGGAGCAGTGTTTTTATTTATTGGATTTGCCAAAGAGATGCCAACTGCTCAAGCAATATATTATGCTTTGTTTCATTCTATATCTGCTTTCTGTAATGCTGGTTTTTCCTTGTGGAGCAATAATCTATGTAGTTATGTGCAGTCCCCTCTGGTTAACTTAAGTATCACTTTTTTGATTATCTTAGGTGGCTTGGGTTTTGCAGTTTTAATTGATATATACCACTATTTCTTTGCTAAAGGTATTATTAAAAAATTGACCTTGCATTCAAAAATCGTATTATCTACAACTGCTTTATTATTAATTTCCGGTTTTTTAGGGCTTTACATTTCAGAATATAACAGTTCTATGAAAGGTTTTACTGTTGCCCGCAGGGTTCTAGGTTCCTGGTTTCAATCTGTAACTGCTCGTACTGCAGGATTTAATACTATAGATATTAGTTTATACAGTTCTGCTTCTGTATTAATCACTGTGATATTAATGTTTATTGGAGCTTCCCCCGGTTCTACAGGTGGTGGAATTAAAACAACAACTTTTGCAGTTCTTATACTTTCTGTGGTTTCTATGTTAACCGGAAAGCAGGATTTGGTAATTTTCAAACGTAAAATCTCTCTTTCCAATGCTAGAGAATCAACAACCTTAGCTACCTTGGCATTGACAATTATAATAGTAATTTTGTTTGTGCTAATGCTCACTGAACCGTTTCCCTTCGAACAAATACTGTTTGAAGCATTCTCTGCTTTTGGAACGGTGGGGCTAAGTATGGGAATAACAGCTAAGTTATCTTATATAGGTAAATTGCTGATAACTTTATTAATGTATATTGGGCGTATTGGTCCATTAACCTTAATTTATGCCCTTTCTATTCGTAATTTGCAACCTCGTGTTACTTATGCAGAAGAAACAATTCCAATTGGTTAGGATCAATTAACCTTCCAATAAAGGAGATAAAATGGCAAGATATGCTGTAATTGGATTAGGACGTTTTGGAATGACGGTAGCCAAGATATTGGCTGAAAATGGTATGGAAGTTATTGCCATCGACAAAAATAAGGATCTGGTTAATGAGGTTAGCACTTTTGTAACCTCTGCTGTTTGTATGGATAGCACTGATGAAGCAGCATTAAGATCACAAAATTTAAATGAAACGGATGCTGTAATTATCGGTATCGGAAGTAATGTTGAAGAATGTATTCTTACTGCTGCCATCCTTAAAAAAATAGGGGTAGGAATAATATATGCCAAAGTCGAATCCGAATTACATGGCAGAATCCTAAAACTTATTGGAGTCCAACATACGCTTTTACCGGAAGAAATGGTAGGTAATCAATTAGCTAAAACCTTAATATCACGTAATGTGTTGGAATATATTAATCTCTCCAGCGGACACATAGTTGTGGAAATGATTGCTCCCAAAGAATTTGTAGGAAAGCCACTTCAGGAACTTGCCCTTCCTTCCAAGAGAGGAGTAAATGTAGTAGCAATCAAATATAACTATCTATCGGTTACTGAAGATGGAAGAAATGTGATAGAAAAACGGCTAAATGATATGCCTGGAGCAAATGACATCATTAATGAAGGTGATGTTCTAATTTTACTTGGTCCTAAGGGTAATATCGATAAATTAATCTATGAAACTGCTGTTAATAAGGATTGAAGATAATGAAACGTTCTCTTAAAGCGAAATACCATACTATGATTGCCATTCTCTTTGGAATCATAGTGTTGCAAACAGTAATTCTGTTTTTTGCAGTAGCTCAGGCAACGGATTTAACGACCCTAGCAAGTGATATTCATTCAATAGTGATTATCTTTGTCTTCATTATATTTGTGTATATAGTTGTTCTCTATAACTATATTCCTTATCGTTTACATAAGGCAATACATTCTGTGCAGCAACTGGTGGAAGAAATATCCAGTGGCAACTATCAGATTGATATTGACAGCTCAATTTATGATCAGGATAAAGATTTCCAAGATCTTATCTTTGCTCTGGAAAAAATGCTGGGTATAATTACCCGTTTCGATCAAGCTAAGGCAGATAAAGTATTTGAACATCATCAGCGTATTCAGTTTCTAATTAATCTGTTACCTCAGAGCATATTAATTGCTAGTTCCAATGGAGATGTAGTTTATTGTAATGAACCTCTCAGAAAACGCTTTCCGATGATTTCAGAAACAGTGAATTTGAATGAATTGATTTGGAAAGATGATTATCACGCTCGTATTTTTTCTGTTATTATAGATGCCTTACGTTATGGTAATAATTTATACAATGTGATAGTTGAAGATGTTGTTTATTTACACAGAGCTCGTATTAATGGCTCTATAATTCGCAACCGTAAAGGTCTATCTACGGGCGCTGTTTTTGTTTTGGATTTTTTCGATAATGAAAGATAAAATCAGAGTTGTTTATGCAGAACCAGAAACACAACGCCTGGATAAATATCTTGTAGCTTTAAAAATACAGGAACTCTATTCTCGCACTTTTATTGAACATTTAATTGAGGAAGATTGTATCCTGGTGAATCTTACACCTGTAAAAAAGAGCTATCTGTTGAGAGAGGGAGACGAAATATTAATTCATCTGCCAGAACCTGAACCAATAGATATGCAACCTCAGGATATACCTCTAGATGTGATTTATGAAGATGAACACTTGGCTATTATAAATAAAGAAGCTGGAATGATTGTACATCCGGGTTTTGGAAATCCACAAGGAACTTTGGTGAATGCTATTTTGCATCATTTCAAAGGAAACCTTTCCAGTGGAAGAGAATGTAATAGACCTGGTATTGTACATCGTTTAGATCGTGGAACATCAGGACTTATTATAATAGCCAAAAATGACCCCACGCAGTCATATCTTGCTGATATGTTTGCCAAACATAAGATTAAAAAGACTTATTTAGCTATCACTTCAGGAGTTCCTGATCCCCTAAATGGTGATATAGAAACTTATCTGGCACGCAGCAATAAAAATCCACGAATGATTTGTGTGGCGAACCAGGGGCGCTATTCATTTACCCATTACGAAACATTGAAAACATGGCACTATTTTGCTTTGGTAAAAGTTATACCAACAACAGGGAGAATGCATCAAATAAGAGTACATTTTGCCCATATACACTATCCGCTTTTAGGTGATTTACTTTATAATAGTAGACGCTATGTGCATTCTTTAGTGCCACAAAATATGAAACGAAAAGTAACAGAATTGCTTGTTAATCATTTACATCATCAAGCATTACATTCCTGGAAACTGGAATTTGAGCATCCGATTACTAATTGTCCAATAAGCGTTACTGCTCCTATACCTGAAGATATAAAATACACTTTAAACTGGTTGGATGCTTATTTTTGTGTTGACACAGATACCAACAATCTAAATCTGCTCTTGGAAGAGGAAACAAAAATTGGATAAAAAAGAACAACAGATCGATAAAACCTTATTTGCCTCTATTGAAGAGGCAATTGATATTATCCGCAATGGTGGAATGCTAATAGTTGTAGATGATGAAAACCGGGAAAATGAAGGTGATCTTTTGATGGCTGCAGATAAAATTACCCCCGAAATGGTAAATTTTATGATCAGCGAAGGTAAAGGTCTTCTTTGTGTTCCGTTGGATTATGAGATAGCAAGTCGCTTGGATATTCCTTTGATGACCAATAAAAGTAGTGACCGTCAAGGAACTAAGTTTGCTGTTTCAGTTGATGTTATTGAAGGAACCACAACTGGAATATCTGCTACGGAAAGAGCTAAAACTATTAAAGCATTGGCAAATCATAACGCGATTGCCTCTATGTTTATGCGTCCGGGTCATATCTTTCCTTTGATAGCAGAAAGGGGTGGTGTTTTAAGAAGAGCAGGACATACTGAAGCAGCAGTTGATTTAACACGACTAGCAGGCTTAAATCCTGTAGGAGCAATTTGCGAAATTATACGCACTGATGGAGAAATGGCTCGTCTGGATGATCTTATTCCTTTTGCCCAAAAACATAATCTGAAAATTATCACTATTGAATCCCTGATTCATTGGCGACGTAAAAAAGAACGCCTGGTTCATCCTGTCTCCAGGGCTCAATTACCTACGAAATTTGGCCAGTTTGAAATTATAACATATATAAGCGATATTTCGGATGAATATCATATTGCTTTAGTAATGGGTGAAATAAATCCCTCAATACCAATTTTAGTAAGGGTTCATTCCGAATGTTTAACTGGAGATGCTTTATTTAGTAAGCGTTGTGATTGTGGAGAACAACTTGCCCATGCTTTCCAAATGATTTCTGAAGAAGGAAGTGGAGTGATTCTCTATATGCGTCAAGAAGGACGTGGTATAGGATTGCTAAATAAAATTCGGGCATACCATCTTCAAGATGAAGGTGCTGATACAGTTCAAGCAAATTTGAAACTTGGTTTTCCACCCGATTTAAGGGACTATGGAATAGGGGCACAGATACTTAAGGATTTGGGGATTAAAAAGATGCGGTTGATGACAAATAATCCCAAGAAAATTGTTGGCCTGAGTGGTTATGGATTGGAAATCGTAGAAAGAGTACCTATAGAAATAAAACCTCAAGAAAATAACTTGGAATATTTGAAAACAAAAAAGAACAAAATGGGGCATATTCTGAATGAAATTTAAACGCTTTTGTCTCATTATAGGCTTAATTTTACAGGTTGTCTTACTTTTCAGTATTGATATTCCAGAACCAGTGGGTTTTGTTAATGACTTTGCTAATCTTTTAAGTGAAGAAACCCGCAATAAAATTAACGATTGGGCTATTGAACTACGGGAAAAGACAGATGTGGATTTTGTAATTGTAACTTTACCAGATATCGGAGAGATGAATGAAGTTGATTATGGTGTAAAACTCTATGAAAAGTGGAAGATTGGCAGCAAACATGATGAGGGTGTTCTAGTCCTTTTAGCCCTAAAAGAAAGAAAATTACGGTTTGAAGTTGGTTACGGTTCAGAAGGATATTTAACCGATGCTTACATCAACCAGGTCTATACAACGATGAAGAGTTATTTATCCAAAGGCAATGAAAACTGGGATGAAGCATTCATTCAAGGTTCGTTGATGCTGCTCTCTACTATTGCTAAAGAAAAAGGAGTTACTTTAACTGGCCTATCTGATTATGCTAAAAGGAAAAATACAAGTTCTTCAGGAGGATTAGGCATATTTGCTTTCTTAGTAATTTTCGTTATATTAATAATAGTAACCCGTGGCAGAATCTTAGAATGGCTTTTGTGGTTTTCTATCTTTGGTGGTCGCGGTGGAGGTTCGTTTGGAGGGAAAGGTGGAAATTCTTGGGGTAGTGGTAATGGCGGCTTTGGTGGTTTTGGTGGTTTTGGTGGTTTCGGAGGTGGACGTTCTGGTGGTGGAGGAGGCGGAGGAGGATTTTAAATGATTTTTTTGAAGTCACTTACTTTTATCGTGTGGAATGTTATTCTTGGTTGCATCTTATTGTTTATGCTTAAATGGCTTTTGTTCAATCGCAAAGCCAGATACATTTTCGGTATAAGAATTCCGCTTACTCCGGGATTTTTAGTAGCCAAAAGAGATTGGCTTTTCGATAAGGTGCGTGATCTTGTGCAGGATTATCTGGATCAAGCAGCCAATCCTTATTATAAAGATGGATATTTATCCAAATGGATAAAACAAATCAGACATTTTATTTGGGATAAGACCGATTTTGTAGACGGTTGGTTCTTTATACCTGTAAAGTTTAAGTTAGTAATCAGAGATAAAATAGCAGATGCATTCACGGCAGTTGTGGAAAAATTCCTCAGAAAAACTGTGCCCAGGATAGTGGAACATCTACAAATTGAACATCAGATCGATGAATTTGATATTCAGTTGAGTGTAGATTTCTTCTATAGTTACTTTAAAAAATATGTTTATAAACCCCTGTTGATTGGCTTTGCAGCGCTTAATTTGGTAATCGGCATAATGAATATGATCTGGTTTTTAATTATCGTTTAGAATATGAATTTTCTCTTTGCCCACTTTCGGAAACTGTTATATCGCCATAATATTCGAGGTGATGATCAGAAGTTACTTCTTCGCTTTCTGCTTATTTGTTTATTCATTGCTATTCTACTTCTGGTATCTTCTTGTTTAACTTGGATTTTTGAACATCACGGCGCAGAAGGAAATTCTATTCAATCTTTCTGGGACGGTATTTGGTGGGCCATAGTTACAATAGCCACAGTTGGTTATGGAGATAAATTTCCAGTCACTTTTCCTGGTCGCCTGGTAGGTATTATTTTAATCATTGTCGGCTATTCATCATTATCATTCTTTACTGGCATGGTGGCTTCACTTTTTGTGGAGA
Organism: Cloacimonetes bacterium UBA5835; assembly: GCA_002432865.1. Taxonomy (GTDB): domain Bacteria; phylum Cloacimonadota; class Cloacimonadia; order Cloacimonadales; family Cloacimonadaceae; genus Cloacimonas. Next base: position 43,538 of record DJGX01000009.1, on the reverse strand, counting down.
ACAGGCTGAAAGGAGCTAAAGGTTTGAAACAGATAAAAACTCATAATCACATAGTTATCTGCGGATGGAATAAAACTGCAGAATTCTTTCTGAAAGCACTGGTAGAAAAAGAAGTAACTGATCTGGATATTTGTATTGTAGTTAATGATACGCCGGACTTTTTTGAACGCCTGGAATCATGCTATCCTGCTCTTTCTCTTAAGTTTGTGCGTGGAGAATCAATTCAGGAAGAAACCTTAAAACGAGCTTCTGTAGAAACAGCAGCTCAGATAATTATTATTGCTGACGAACAATTGGATCGTTCATCTGTTGATGATCACAGCATCATTGTAGCCAATGCTGTTCGGTATCTTGCTAAAAAGGATAAAATTACAGTGCAGCTTATAAATCCAGAAAACCGTTCCCTGTTGGAACGGAATGGTATTCAGAATATTATTGTTTGGGATGATATTGGTGGCTATATTTTAGCTAATAATGTAACTGATACAAACTATCTGACAGTAATCTGTCAGCTTGCGCAAGAAAAAAATAATCATATCATTACGCAAAGAATTCCTACGGAATTTGTGAGCAAAAGTTTTGGAGAACTATCCGATTATTATTATAAGGAATGTGGATATTTGCTGTTAGGTTTATTTACCAAAGAACCAGAATTGGAATTATCTTCTATTTTCACGGAAGATAACAGTGGTATTGACCAATTTATCCAATATGCCCTAGCTAAAAGTCAAAAGATTATAAGGGAAGAGAAAAACAATGTACGATGGAAACCGAACCGTGATATTGAACTGCAAACTAATGATTATGCTATTTTAATGGTGTAGAAGGAAAATTAAATGATAGACCTGGATACATTATCTAAAGTTCCCCTATTTAATAATATTACCATTGAAGCTCTTACATATTTGCAGCCATGTTTTAAACAGATGTTAGTTCCCAAGGGCACTGTAATTATAAAGGAAAACACTGAGGGCGATCAGATTTATGTTTTGGTAAAGGGTTGTGTGCAAGTTACCAAAGATCTGGTTAAAGGTTTTGATACAGATCAATTTTGGACGGAAAAGGTTTTAGCAAAATTGGAAGGGGATTCATTTCCCACTTTTGGAGAGAATGGTGTTTTGGGAAATGGGCCACGAACTGCAAATATTATAGCTACAACCGATTGTGAGCTATATACATTAACAAAGACAGATTTTGACAGCTTTGCCAATTATGACAGTAAAGCTGCTTATATAGTTATGAAGAACATTGCCATGAAATTATCTGAAAGCTTGAAACTGACAGATGATAATCTGGTAAAACTGGCAACTGCACTTTATATAGCTGTTCAGCATTAAGTAAAACAGAAATTTGCTTATTTGTAAACTTGCATTAAATTATAGATGAATTATAATAAAATTGTATCTGGAATAAATGATACCGATTTCCTTAAAACTATTTAAGGAAAGACAATAAGAATTTGAATACTGGGAGATAATGTGGATTTTACTACAAACAAAATACCAAGAACCTTACCAGTTTTGCATATGAGCAATGTAGTAATGTTTCCCTACTTGCTTATGCCACTGGTAGTATCGGATGAAGAATCTAAGCTCGTAATTGACTATGCATTAGCCAACGATAAACTAATGGCTTTTTTCCTGGATGAAGAAAAAGATGATACTGGAGAAGTTGAACTTGCACGAGTTGGAACAGTAGTAACTATTTTGCGTATGCTGCGTAATCAGGATGGTTCAATAAGTATGTTACTTCAGGGATCAACCCGCGTCAAACTTCAAAAAATTGTCCAAAAAACACCTTATTTCATGGTTGATGTAGAAGCAATACCTGAGCAAATGGACGAAGATACGGAAATTCAAGCATATCGTACTGTAGCCATAGAATTACTGGAAAAAATCGCTCAAGAAAGCAATATATTAAATCGGGAAATGATTGCTGGTCTTAATAACATTAAACAAGCAGGAAGAGTAGCAGATATTATTGCCGGAAATATAGACCTGCCAATAAAAGACAGACAGATAATATTAGAGACCTTTGATCTAAAACAGCGGTTTCGTCATCTAAATAACTGTTTGGCTGAATTGATCAAACAGATGAAGGTGGAAAATCATATAAGAAGTAATATCCAACTGGAAATGAATGAGGATCAACGTCGATATTATTTACGGGAACAATTGGATGCTATCCGTAGAGAGCTAGGTGAAACAGATGAAGTAAGCAAAGAAATTCTTAGATGGCGAGAACTAATTGCACAAAAAAATTTACCTGATTATGTAGAAGAAGTAGCTTTAGAAGAATTAGACCGTCTTTCTACTATGCAACCTGCTTCCAGTGAATATAGCGTAATTAGAAACTATCTGGATTGGATTGTAAATCTTCCCTGGAAGGTTTATAGTAAAGACCGTCTTAACCTAATAAAGATTGAAAGTATCCTGGAAAAGGATCATTATGGTTTAAAGGAAGCTAAAGAACGTATCCTTGAATTTATAGCCGTAAAAAAATTGAAAGGGAATCTAAAGGGTCCTATTCTTTGCTTTGTTGGCCCTCCAGGAACAGGAAAAACTTCTATTGGTAGATCAGTTGCCAGAGCACTTTCTCGTAAATTCATTCGTATGTCTCTAGGCGGAATTCATGATGAAGCTGAAATTCGTGGACATCGAAGAACTTATATTGGAGCTATGCCTGGTAAAATAATAATGGAAATCAAACGACAGGGAACAGCTAATCCCGTTTTTATGTTGGATGAAATTGATAAGCTGGGACGGGATTTTAGAGGAGACCCTGCTTCTGCTCTTTTGGAAGTGCTTGATCCTGAACAGAATAACAGCTTTGTGGATAACTATATAAATCTTCCTTTTGATTTATCCGAGGTTCTGTTTATCACTACTGCCAATTCTCTGGATACTATTCCTCCTGCACTGCGTGATAGAATGGAAATAATAGAATTCACTAGCTATTTGGAAAACGATAAAATTGAGATAGCTAGGCATTTTTTAATTCCGCGTGAAAAAGAGAATAATGGCTTAGCTAAGGAGAAAATTACTTTTTCCAAATCTGCACTGCAAGAAATAATCCGTTATTATGTGCGTGAAGCTGGAGTGCGAAATTTACAAAGACGAATTGGTTCTATTTTTCGGAAAATAGCTAAAGAAGTAGCAATGGGAACAAAACAAAAATGGACTATTAAAGCTGATGATATAGCTAAGTATTTAGGTCCGCGTAAAGTTACTTTGGAATTGGCTAATCGCAAACCAGAGATTGGAGTAGCTACAGGTCTTGCCTGGACAGGTTTTGGGGGAGAAATACTATTTTGTGAAACACTCCGGATGCCAGGAAAAGGAAATATTATTTTAACTGGTCTTCTGGGAGATGTGATGAAAGAATCAGCTCGTATTGCCGTCAGCTATCTAAAAGCTAATCACTCCACTTATATGATACCTCCTAAACTTTTTGAAACAGGCGATATACATATTCATTTTCCTGCTGGAGCAATCCCTAAGGATGGACCTTCGGCTGGTTTAACACTTACCGTAGCTTTAGCTTCTCTTTTCACGGGTCAGAAAGTTCGTCATGATATTGCTATGACAGGAGAAATTACCCTGCAGGGAAAAGTTTTGGCAATTGGAGGACTAAAAGAAAAACTTTTAGCCGCTCGTAGAGCTGGAATAAAGAGAGTAGTGATTCCAGAAGAAAATCGCGAAACCCTTTCCGATTTTCCAATGGATATTCTGGAAGGAATGGAAATTACTTATGTGAAGGAAATTTACGAAGCAATCAAGATCTTACTGATTCCCAATGTTGAGGTAGTTGAACCGAAGCGCAAACAGAAAAGGACTGCTTAACTTTGGAAAAATACCCTAATATCAATATTTTATTGAAGGTTCCAGAAAAATATCTGCCTAAAGCAGAATTTGTTTTGCGCACCTACTGCTATATTTTGCGCTTAAATCCTACCTTCTTTTATGGTAAGCATTTTGAAGGAGCTCATTTATATTATGGCGTTCCTACCAAATATGATTATCCATTGAAAATATATTTCAACATAGGTACAGCGGATTTTTTTGAAAAGAGGGAATTGTATCCTTTGGAAAAAGTGGATTTTTGCAAGTTCAAAAATGAGCATATTCCCTTTTTATTTTCTCGGGATGGAGCTATTTTTTCTTTTGCTGATGAGAGCTGTTCCTTCCGTAAAGATATTATTGCCAGCGGGTTTTATTTTTTAACCTGCTGGCATGAATATATCCTAAACTACTATGGACATTCAAAAGAAAGGATAGATTATAAACAAAGTTTGCAATACCGGTGGGATTTTACTGAAATACCTGTAGTTGATGTTTATTGCCAAATGCTCTTATATGCAATGGAGATATACTGTCCACAATTTATTAGAGAAATTAGCTGGGCAGAGAAAAAACGATTTGCCGTATCTTTATCACACGATATTGACTATTGGGATTATTGGGGTGGGTCTGCCAAAGTTGATGTCTTTAAATATAATCTGAAAACATTTTTAAAGCGTCCTCTGAATGCCACTTATAAAATTGGTGGACATTTATGGCATAAAAACCTGATATATAATCCCTGGAAAACAATGCGCACTTTAGTAAGAAGGGAAACCGAAAGAGAAGTTCGTTCAACCTGGTTCTTATTAGCGCGTACCGATTTCCCTGATAAGAGGCAAAATTATATCGGTGATGTAAAAGCAAGAGTACAAATTATGGACTTACTGGCTGAACAAGATATTGGTTTACATGGAAGTCCCCAATCAGCATTTGATCCATTATATTTAGCAGAGGAGCTTTCCAATCTACGAGAATTAGGTTTTAATCCTACTGGCTTCAGAACTCACTATCTACATTTCAACTATCAACAGAGTTTTTCCATTTTGGAAGATGCAGGAATAAAATATGATTCTACTTTAGGATATTGGGAGCATATTGGTTTTCGTGCTGGGATATCTTTTCCTTTTTATCCATTCAACATAGCCGAAAATCGACCCTTTCGAGTTTTGGAAATTCCACTTATTGTAATGGATACAACTCTTCATTCGCCCAAAGCAATGAATTTGAGTTATTTTTCCGCTAAGCGTTCTTTAAAACGCTTGATTGATATCGCAGAAAAATACCAGTCCCATCTTTCATTACTTTGGCATAATACAACTTTTGATCCTATAGATTATCCATTTTGGGGTAAATTATACTGGGATGTAATTGATTATGCTCTAAAAAACCAGGGCTGGGTTACATCTCTTAAAGACATCTATGAAGAATGGGTAACCCTTAGTTATTAGAAACATACTATTATGAAATCGCTGCTTTGGCAAATTGCGTTCTGTTTATTTTTATTGTTCTATCTGATGATTTATGTATTCTATTTTATCGCCAAGATTATATTGCCCAAAAGGGTTTCCCAGTACCTGCTAAAAAAAATATCTCGCTCTTGGGCAAGAATAGTCATCTTATCTACAGGTAGTAAAGTTCGTGTTTCAGGAAAAGAAAATCTACCTAAAGTTAATAATATTTGCTTTGTCAGCAATCATCAGGGCTTGTTTGATATTCCCCTTATTCTTGGTTTTTTAGGCATTCATACTGGTTTTGTTGCAAAACAAGAATTATTTAAAATTCCGATACTGAGCCAATGGATGAAAGAAATTCCCTGCACTTTTATTGACAGAAGAAATCCCCGTAAGGCAATGGAAACTTTTAAAAAAAGTGCTGAACTCATTAAAAAAGGTAATCCGCTGGTTATTTTTCCAGAAGGAACTCGTAGCAGGAGTGATCTTGTTGGTAAGTTTCATTTGGGTAGTCTAAGACTTCCTATTATGTCAGAAGCAGTTATTGTACCATTAGCAATCAAAGGAAGCTGGCGAATATACGAAATTGATAAGAAGATTCATTCTGCTGAAGTGAAGTTACAAATACTTCCTCCAATTCTACCAACCGATGAAATATACAAAGATAAAATGGCACTTGCCAGTTATCTCCATTCCCAAATTTCCCAAGCTGTTCAGGAAATGTAAAAAAATATTCCAGTATCTTTCAGTATATTCTTCAGACGGTTAATGTTGTATACTTATTATGTTCTATAATCCAATTAATTAATCTATTTAATCCAGTTATATATATTCTATACCTCACATTTCATATGTAAAGTCTATTCAGAAATCTCGTTTGCCTACTGCTTACTATCTACCGTGGAGATACCGTGGAGCTACTGGGCAAAATGCCAAGGAATACTACCTCAGCTTCACCGTATATCATTAAGGAAGGATTAACTTCAGCCGTATTACTCATCTACTTGATAATTGCGTTTGAATAAATGCTACACAGTGATCAATAGAGGATTAGTTGCTATATATTGGTTCTTACTTCAGCAATAGGGCTTTCACAGTTTTATTGTATCCGGGAGTAAAAAGAAGAATAAAGTAGATTCCGGATGCAAGTTCATTACTATTTGGCTCCTGTGCTGAAAATTTAAGTTGAAATTCACCCTTATCATAAATTGCATTTGCCAGGGTTTTCATCTTTTGACCCTTGATGTTATACAATTCTATCGTAACAGGAGTATTATTCTTGTCAATGCTGAAGGAAAGAGTTGCCTCTGGATTAAACGGATTCGGATAAATCCCTTTGAATGAAGTTGTAAGCTGAGGTGTTTCCTGATCGTTAACCGGACTTCCATCCAGGTTAAAATTCTCATTAGTAACTTCCCCTGCAATAATATTCACTTGTTTGGTAACAGTGTGCAATCCAGTACAGGATGCTGTAACGGTATGAAGCCCACTGCTTAGAAGTAATGAATATGTTCCCAGAGAAGATGTATAGGTAGTTTGAATGCCATCCGCAGTAACTGATGCCTCGGAAACTAAGGCAGTTCCGTTTTTAACAGTGCCTCTTAAATAACCGCTATTCGCTGGACGCATAATAAATCCAGTTTGGGGGTATTGATATGAATCAAATGCAAAAGGAGGTGGAGCTGCTGGATTATGTTCCTGTTGGTCACTATAAATATATTTGGTGCGTTGTATCGCTCCTGACTGCATTTTAAATTTATTATCGGTATTAAAAACCTGATAATCAAATGGACGCTGAACCATTAGAACTAGGTTTTGACCTTGGTAATGATATTGTGGAGAAAGCGGAAAAACTATTTCATTCTGCCCTACAGGAAAAGACATATTTCCGTAATATACCATTGTAAGCTGTGTGCTTGGAATCCAATTTAGAGGTAGATTCACAAGGTCTGTTTCCCCCAGCCAAATAATAACTGGTTTATTGGCAATGCTTTGAACAAAGCTGTTGTAAAATGTCAGATGAGTAATCACACCTTCCGATTCCATTTCCGGAGCATAAATGATAGTTTCAAACAAACTTGTTGGCCAGGTAAAATCTAACGGTAAATATCCAGAGAGATTGCCTATTCCTACAGTAAAGAGAATATAACCTTCTTCAAAAGCTGAAACTCGAACACTTGGTGAGATATTATTAGTTAAATCCTCATCACCAGTAACAAGAACTTCAGCACATATAGAATAATTTCCGGGAGTAGAAGGAACCCACAATAAGGTCTGATTTATTACTTGACCTGCTCCTATAGGATTTCCAGGAGCAGAAACTAAAACATCTCCATCTTCATTTCTTACCCTTACAGTGTAATTATTCTGATCTACATAGCCATAATTATTGATTTGCACTTGCACTTCTTCAACTGTGCCCAAAGTTACAGATGAATTAACATTTATTGATGGACAAGCCAGGTCTGTAGCAATGTTTTGACTGGTATAAGTAAATTTAACTTTAGGAAATTGACCATTAGGATTAGCAGAAACAGGAGGATTAGCTGGATCAAGTAATTCATTATCATTATATGCTTTACGCGCTCGATTAACTGTATCGGTTTGACAGTAAAATTTGTCACTACTGGAAAAATAACCATTATCCATAGGACGTAAAACCATCATAACTAATGAGCCACCAGTATATTGAAATAGCGAATCCAGTTCTATATTAACTATATGATTACCCGCAGGATAATTAACTGTCCCATCAAAAACTAAGTTTAATTGCGTGGAAGGAATCCAGCCCGTATTGAGATCTATAGAATTTGTAGTTCCTAACCATATTTTTGTAGGCTTATTGGCAAGATTGGTTACAAAATTATTGTAAAAAGCAATATTAGAAATGGTCCCTTGTGAAAAACCAAGTTCATCCTGATAGTAGAGGCATTCATATAAAGAACTCTTATAAAAAAAATCTAAAGGAATTCGTTCTTGTTGATTGCCTATACCGATAATAACATCATCGGCACTCAAACTTGTCCATATAAAAGCTAAACAAGCCAATATTATGATTGTTATACTCTTAATACGCATCTTATGGCATACTCCTAATTATTCTCAAACATTAGTATACTTCTTAAGAATGAAGCAACTTTCGAACCGAACTTACAGATAATTTATACTGCTTCCATAATAACGAAAGCTATGGCATAATTCTTTTCATGCGACAAACTGAGATGAATATTATTTATCAGTAGATTATCAGCTATTTCTTTAGCCTCACCAGAAAGAACTACTGAAGGCAAACCCTTTTCAGACACGATGATTTCAATATCCAACCAAGTTACTGTTTCACTCCAACCGGTTCCCAAGGCTTTCATAACAGCTTCTTTTGCTGCAAACCTAACTGCATATGACTGATATGAATTTGCTTTTCGAGAACAGTATTCAATTTCGGCAGCAGTAAACAATTTATCACAAAAACGGGGATTATTCTCTATTGCCTTTTGAATTCTTTGAACCTCTATAATATCACATCCAATCCCTATAATCATAATGTAACACTTCCTTCAAGTTCAAGCAACCTCTTTTTTATAGGTAACCCTCCCCCATAACCTTTTAGATCTTTATTGGAACCAATTACCCGATGACAAGGAATAAGAATGGGAATAGGATTTTGATTTAGAGCTCTACCTACAGCTCTGGCAGAATTCGATCTGCCAATCCTTTCAGCTAAATCTTTATATGATATGGTAGATCCATATGGTATTTTCAAAACTTCTTCCCAAACTAAGAGTTGAAAAACAGTTCCCGTCGCAAAAAAAGGAAGATCAAAATCTTTGCTCTTACTTTCAAAATAGAGATCAAACTGATGACAGATTTCTTTTTCCAGGGGTTCAACAGGTTGGCTGGAAATTTGATTACTGCAGAAATTTATACTGATAATGGTCTCTTCAAATATTTCAATTACGAGGTGAAAAAAACCATTGGGACTGTTATAAAATAATCTGGTATCCATATATATCTCCTTTTGGGCTGTGGCTGTTCTAATATTTAGAATCAAAAAAGAAGGTTGAGATCATTATCACCGGATCAGCATTTCCGTGATGCTATACTAAAATTCAGCAATTACAATATAGTATTTTAAAGTAGGGAGCTGAAATCGGTATTGTATTAAAAAATAAAGCCCCTTCCAATTAATAATGAAGGGGCTAAGATTGAGTTTCTTTAAGTAACTATACAGTGAATCTTCTTCTTTCTTTGATTCTTCCAGCTTTCCCTTGAGCGCTACGAAGATAAAATAGTTTGGCTCTACGTACTTGACCATGCCGAACTATTTCGAGCTTATCAATATTCGGTGAATTTTGGGGAAATATCCTCTCCACACCAACACCACTGGAAACTTTACGTACAGTGAAAGTTTTTGAAACGCCAGCGCCTTTTTTTTGAATAACGATACCCTGAAAGACCTGAATGCGTTCCTTATTTCCTTCTTTAATTTTATAATGGACCTTTACGGTATCGCCAACGCGATAATCCGGTAAGTCTGTTCTGATTTGGTCTCTGCCAACTTGTTGCAGAATATCCATTTGTTGGGTTCCTCCCATATATATACTCGGGAGAAAAAAACCTATTGTGATCAAGGGAGAACGGACTAAAAATAAATTCTCTATAAACCGCCCTGTTATTTCTATCCTCATTAGATGCATTGCTACAATAAGATAAGGCCCACAGAGATATAATTTCCCTTCAGGCATATTCCTTGCAATCACGCATAAGTTCAGGTTTCTTTCTTCCTGCTTGCTTGTTTTACTTTATCAAATCTGGTCTGCGAGTTCTTGTAAGTAATATACCCTGTTCACTTGCCCATTGTTTGATCAATTTATGGTTGCCACTAAGTAAAATATCCGGAACTTTTAAACCCATAAATATGTCAGGTCGTGTATAACAGGGAAAACCCAATCCCCCACTGCTGAAAGAATCACTATTTGCACTTTCTATATCACTAAGTACTCCTGGTAGCAATCTGCTAATTCCATCCATAAAAACAAGTGCTGGAATTTCTCCTCCGCTTAAAACATAATCTCCTATAGAAATTTCATCCGAAATACAAAGGTCTCGAACTCTTTGATCAATTTCTTTGTAGTGACCACAGAGGAGGATTATCCGTTCATAGGATGTATAGTTTTGCAGTATCTGCTGATTTAAACTTCTACCTTGAGGAGTAAAATATATAACTGGAGCATTTCCTTCCAGCAAAAGTTCTTGCAAAGCATCATAAATTGGCTGTGCTTGAATAACCATACCGGGAAAGCCACCATAGGGATAATCATCTACTTGATGATGTCTATTTTTAGAATAAGTGCGATAATCCGTCAGTTTCACCTGTAGCAGCTCATTTTCTATCGCTCTAAATATAATGCTGCTTGTTAAAAAGCCGGAAAAGAAGTCCGGAAAAAGAGAAAGTACTTCAAAGATCATTTCGATTTTGCTTCTGCCCGATAAAAGGCAATGAGCTCTAATGCATTTTTCAAAATTACACAGCCAGGATTGTTAAGGATCGTATCTATATAATAATCAACAAAAGGAACTAGATATTCAATTTTATTCTTATCCACAATCTGTAAAACCTGCTGAGCGCCATTGAAAAAGAAGTCCTCTATTATTCCAAATTCTTCATCTGCAAAAATAGCTTGATAACCTAAAAGATAATCCAACGATGTACCTTTTGATTCAGTATCTTGTGCATCAATAGCAATTACTACATCTTTATGTAGATATTGCTCTTCAGCGATTCCATCTTCTTTCAGTTTAATCCAGGTTTTTTTATCCTTTATTTTTCTCTCACTGATAGTTACATAAAACACTCTATCGCTGTTAAAGATCAAATACAATTCTTCAAGCTCAGAAAACACAGTTATGAATTCTGGCTTGATCATCACAGGATGAAAGCCATCTGCATCCTGCCTACCCAGTTTGCCTATTCCAGTTAAAAAAGGATGATTCATTTACTCGATAATTTCGAGCTCGGCACGCTTCCCCTGTTTTGTACTAACGGCATTAATAATTGTTCTGATGGCACTTGCGGTTCTACCCCGTTTGCCAATAACCTTTCCAATGTCAGCTTTCGAAACCCTAAGCTCATAAAGGGTTATTTTGTCGCCAGTGATCTCGGTAATATTCACTTCCGAAGGATCATCAACCAGAGCTTTAACAATGAATTCAATCAGTTCTTTCATTTTTCACCTCAGCTAATCTATTTATTTTTCTGCATCCGCAGTTTTCTGGTTTGCAAGTTTCCGTTCGTGCCAAATTTGAAGTATACCTGCTTTTCTTAACAATGAAGAAACAGTATCAGATGGTTGTGCACCAACACTTAACCAGTAAATGGCACGCTCTGTATCTATGTTTATTTTGGAAGGGTCGGGTTTTGGATCATACCAACCAACGCATTCAATATATTTTCCATCTCGTTTTTCGCGAGAATCAACTGCCACTATACGATAGAAGGGTTGATCGTTTGCTCCCATCCTTCTTAATCTCAGTTTTACCATTAGTTCTCCTTCTAATTATAACAATATTTTACCAAGTTTTGATGGAAGGACTTTCCGTCAAGACAATTTTTTTATCTGCTGCTAATAAATATTTATTATTACTATCTTCTACCAATCCCATAATAGCTAAAACCCATCTCTTTAATAGCTTTGGGATTATATTGATTACGCCCGTCAAAGATAACTTTTTGACGCATAATTTTACTCATCCTTTCGAAATCTGGATAACGGAACTGATGCCATTCTGTAATTAGTAACATTGCATCTGTATCTTTAAGGGTTTCATATTCATCAGCACAAAGAGTTACAACATTATTGTTCCCGAATATCTTTTTGGCTTCGTCCATAGCTTCAGGATCATAGGCCTTTATTTTTGCTCCCATAGCAAGAAGTTCATTGATGATTACTATGGAAGGTGCTTCTCGCATATCATCTGTTTGTGGTTTAAAAGCTAAACCCCAAACTGCAAAGGTTTTTCCAGATAAATTACTACCAAAATGACGAACTACTTTTTCCACTAAAACCCTCTTCTGATAGTTGTTAACTTCTTCCACCGCTGTTAAGATAAGAGGATTGTAACCCACTTTTTGCGACATATAAATAAGGGCTTTTATGTCTTTGGGGAAACAACTGCCTCCATAACCAACTCCAGGAAAAATGAATTTGTAACCGATTCGAGAATCACTACACATTCCATTTCGAACTTCTGATATGTCTGCTTCATAAGCATCGCAAAGACGAGATATTTCGTTAATAAATGATATCTTTGTAGCCAAAAAAGCATTAGCTGCATATTTTGCCATTTCAGCTGAACGAATATTCATAATCAAAACCCTATCATTAGTTCTGCAAAACGGTTCGTATAAGGTTCGCATAATTTCTCCAGCTTCAGGATTATCTGTACCGATAACAACTCTATCAGGTTTCATAAAATCATCTATTGCAGCGCCTTCTTTCAAAAATTCAGGATTGGATACAACATCAAAAGGTAGTTCCAAACCACGAGAATCGAGAACTTCTTGAATTTTGGCACGCACTATATCTGCAGTCCCAACTGGAACAGTGGATTTATTAACTATGATTTTGGGCTCATTCATACAACCAGAAATTTCTTCAGCAGCACAAATTACATATTGTAAATCAGCAGAACCATCTTCTCCAGGAGGAGTTCCAACTGCAATAAAGATAATATGTGATTCTTGAACAGCATATTTGAGGTCTAAAGTAAAAATAATACGTTTTGCAGCCATATTGCGACTGATCATTTCTTGCAAACCTGGCTCAAATATTGGAACTTTACCCGAATTGAGTAACTTTATTTTAGCTTCATCCTTATCTACACAGATAACCGTGTTCCCCATTTCTGCAAAACAGGCACCTGTAGTTAAACCTACATAGCCACTACCAATAACTGCAATTTTCATTTGAGCTCCTTAATGTACTTAATAACTTGTGAAATACCTTCACTAAGGCCTATTTTGGGTTCCCAACCCAATACTCTTTTTGCTTTTTCATATGAAAGTAAGGAACGGTGTAAATCCCCTTTTCGAGCAACGCCGTAATGTGGTTCTTCGTTTACACCTAACTGGTTAGCAATTTCCCAATATAAATCTCTGGTTTTGGTTTCAAGGCAAGTTCCAATATTAAATGCATCTCCCTCACCTATTTCCAAAGCAAGTAAATTAGCTTTAACTACATCTCCTACATATACATAATCCCTAATCATTCCATCTGGTTCACCATCATAACGATAAACTGTAGGTATATCACCTTTCAATAATTTTTCGGTAAAAAGAGATACAACACCAGCTTCTCCACTGGAAATTTGACGGGGACCATAAACATTGGCATAACGTAAAATAGTATATTCAAGCCCATATTGATAACGATAGAAATATAAATAATCCTCCCCTACACTTTTATTAATAGCATAAATGGATAGGGGCTTAGGATTATATGTTTCTGTAGTAGGATATTCTTCTGCTTCGCCATAAATAGCACCTCCAGAGGAGATATAGATTACTTTTTTTACCCCACTGTTTATGCAATTCTGAAGTACATTCACCCAACCATATACATTGCTTGTGATATCCATAAGAGGATTTTCAACTGAAAGTGGAACACTAATCTGCGCTGCATGGTGATTTACAATATCTGGTTTCTCCTTATCAAAGATTTGGGATAAGTTTTCATCACAAATATCCATCTCGTAAAATACGGCTTCAGGATTTATGTTTCTTCGTTTACCAGTTACTAAATTATCCACAATTATCACTTTATGCCCTGCTTTTAGATATGTATCTGCTACATTTGATCCAATAAAACCTGCTCCACCTGTGATCAATATTTTCATTAATCTATCTCCACAACTTCATATTCACCGATAATCTTAATATCTTCAGTGCTAACTTTAACCAAAACTGCCTGCCTTAAGATATTTACTTGTAAACGCACTTCCGTGAGCTTAGATTGGTTTTCCACTACACCGTGAATCCCTTTTAGAGGACCGTTTACAATTTCTACTTCCAATCCTTTTTCAAGCCAAAGTCCAGGTTGCATTTCCACCTTTTTTTGCCTACCATAATAGATTGCCCTCAATTCATCTACTAGTTCTTTTTGAGCATTCACTTTCAGGAAATTGACAGTATAACCAGATATCAGTAATTCCTGCTTGTTTTTGAAATCAATTCCCACAAAAATATAGGAGGGGAAAAGAATCTTATCCACATCTACCTTGCGCCTTTGATATACACGCTTATCGGTATATTGGGGTAGATAATAAGTGATCTGATTCTTTTTAGCGTAATCGGCAACTTTCTTTTCACAGCGTGGTTTGGTATGCACTACCACCCAATTTCTGTCATCTGTGAAAAGCTCAAGTTCACCATATAATTCATCTATATATACAGGTTTGTGTGTAGCCATATCTTAATAGCGATAATATTCAGGTTTATATGGGCCCTCAATAGGTACATTAATGTATTCTGCCTGCTTTTTTGAGAGTTGAGTTAATTTCACTCCTAACTTGGGAAGATGTAAACGAGCAACTTCTTCATCCATTTGTTTGGGCAAAGTGTACACATCAATATTATGCTCATTTTGCCAGAGTTCAATTTGGGCTAAAACCTGATTGCTGAAAGAACAGCTCATCACAAATGAAGGATGCCCTGTAGCATTGCCAAGATTAACTAACCGCCCTTCAGACAGTAAGATAATAGTTGTATCATTAGGGAGCTTGATTAAATCTACCTGAGGTTTAATGTTAACCTTCTCCACACCTTCCATTTCATAGAGTTTATTTACTTGAATTTCGTTGTCGAAGTGGCCAATATTACATACAATAGCGTTATTCTTCATTTTTAAAATATGGTCAACCCGAATAACATCACAATTACCTGTAGCAGTAATAAAGATATCAGCAATTTCCAGCATGTTCTCAACAGTATTAACTTCATAACCTTCCATTGCTGCTTGTAACGCACAAATAGGATCAATTTCACTAATTACAACTCTGGCTCCTAAACCACGCATTGATTGTGCGCAACCTTTTCCTACATCACCATATCCACAAACCATAACAACTTTTCCAGCAACCATTATATCCGTTCCTCTCTTTATTCCGTCAGCCAAGGATTCGCGGCATCCATAAAGATTGTCAAATTTGGATTTGGTAACGGAATCATTAACATTGATGGCAGGAAACAGTAAAGTTCCTTCATCCCTTCTTTGATAAAGACGATGTACTCCTGTTGTTGTTTCTTCACTAACTCCGTGTAAGTGTTTTACAATTTTATGCCATTTCTCCGGTTTTTTTTCCAAATCGTTAATAATCAATTCCTGCACAATTTTCATCTCTTCATTTTCCGCATCAATTTCTGGAATCTTTCCTGTTTGTTTATATATTTCTTCCAAACGGTAACCTTCGTGAACCATCAAAGTTGCATCTCCACCATCATCAACGATTAAATCTGGACCATCTTCCCAGGATAAAGCTTGCCAAGTACACCACCAATATTCATTTAGTGATTCACCTTTCCAAGCAAATACGGGAATTCCTCTTTTAGCAATAGCAGCAGCAGCATTATCCTGAGTAGAAAAAACATTACAGCTTGCCCAACGAACTTGAGCTCCAAGTTCTACAAGAGTTTCAATTAAAACCGCAGTTTGAATAGTCATATGTAAACTGCCAGTTATTTTTGCTCCGGCTAAGGGTTTTCTTTCACTATAACTTTCTTTCAAAGCTGCCAGACCAGGCATTTCTTTTTCTGCCAGATCAATTTCTTTCCTGCCCCAATCTGCCAGGTTTATATCAGCAATTTTGTAGTCCATTTTTTCCTCTATCATTTTTTATTTATTATTAACGACGACGGCGATAGTCATTTCTATCGCTATCTCTACCCTTATTTCTGTTGTTATAGTTTTGATTATGATACTTTTGAGCATTCTCTCTGGAAGAATTAGGATTGGGTTCAGGATTACCAGCTACACCTTTCATCGATAAGGAGAGCTTACCTTTATCCATTCCTAGAGCTTTAACTTGAACTTTATCTCCGATTTTAACCATATCCAGAGGATGATTTATCCGACCTGTATGCATTTCAGAGATATGTACCATTCCTTCTTTTGCTCCGCCTAGAATTTTAACAAATATTCCGTATGGTTCAATCCGTGTAACTTCTCCTTCAAACATATCGCCAGCTACTGGATCAACAGCAATTCCTCTTATCATCTCTTTAGCTTTTGTGATAGATGCTTTATCCGGAGATAATATTCTCACTGTTCCATCATCCTGAATGTCTATCTGTACCTGACAAGCTTCAATAATTGATTTGATCATCTTACCACCGGGTCCAATTATCTCACCAATTTTATCAATAGGTACTTTGAAAGATTCAATTCGAGGTGCCCAAGGAGCAAGATCACTTCTCGGTTCGGAAATACATTCAGACATAATATCCAATATTCTCAAACGTGCAATCTTTGCTTTATTAAGTGCTATCTGCATAATTTCTTTGGTGATTCCAGATATTTTAATATCCATCTGCATAGCAGTTATACCTTCACGAGTTCCGGCACACTTGAAATCCATATCTCCTAAGTGATCTTCCAAACCCATAATATCGGTTAAAACCACATAGTCTTTATCTTCCATAATTAATCCCATTGCAATTCCTGCAACTGGAGCTTTTATAGGAACACCACCAGCCATCAAAGCTAAGCATCCACTACAAACTGAAGCCATTGAGGATGAACCATTAGATTCCAGAGTATCGGCTACCACACGAATAGTGTAGGGGAAAACATCTTTATCGGGTAAAACAGCTTTCAGCGCTCTTTCTGCTAAATTACCATGGCCCAGTTCACGACGCCCCGTAGGGCCCATCTTACCTGCTTCGCCAACACTATAGGGCGGAAAATTATAGTGCAGGAAAAAGCTCTTTTTGTATTCGTTTTCCAAGCCATCTATCATTTGTTCATCAATTCCACCACCCAAGGTAAGGGTTCCTAAAGATTGCGTTTCACCACGAGTGAACAAAGCTGAACCATGCACTCTGGGTAAGATATCTATTTCACAGGTAATATCACGGAGGTCATCAGTTCCGCGACTATCTACTCTATGATGTTTTTTTAGTATAGAATCGCGAACATAACGACGGATAAGTTCCTCAAATGCTTTTTGATAATATTTCTCTTTTTCTTCCCAGGCATCTTTTTCTATTGCTGTAAACATTTCTACCATTTCTGCTTCTGCTGCATCAAAGGCATCCTGACGTTCTTGTTTACCAAAAATAACGGCTGCCTCAGCTATTTTTAGACCAAAGGCATTTTCCACCCTGTTCATTATCTCTTCTGGAATGCTATCTATAACAACTTCCACCTTTTCTTTTCCGCAAGCAGAAATAAAATCTTTTTGTAAAGAACATAGCTTTTTAATTTCATTATGGCCAATAAAGACAGCTTCTAACATCGTTTCTTCGCTAAGCACAGAAGCTGCTGATTCAATCATCACAATAGAATCATCACTACCAGCAACGGTTAGATTGAGTTTGGATTTTGATTCAATCTCATCAAAATGGGGGTTTACTACAAACTGATCATCAATGTAACCAACTGTAGCACCTGCAATAGGACCATTAAAAGGTATATCGGAAATCGATAACGCTAAGGAAGCACCAAAAATACCCATCGTAGAAGGATCTGTTACTCCATCAAATGATAGAACAGTTACTACGATATGAACTTGATTCCGAAAGCCCTCTGGAAATAGAGGACGAATTGAACGATCTATAACCCTTGCCATTAAAGTGGCATCAGTAGAGGGCTTAGATTCGCGTTTAAAAAAACCGCCAGGAATTTTCCCAGCTGCATACATCTTTTCAATGTAGTCTACGGTTAAGGGAAAGAAATCCTGATTTTCAACGGGTTCTTTAGACATTGTAGCTGTAACTAAAATTGCTGATTCTCCATATTGGATAAAAACACTGCCATTAGCTTGTTTTGCCATTTTACCAGTTTCTACAATCAGTTTGCGCCCGCAAAAATCGGTTTCTCGACTTGTAATATTGAAGTTATGCATAACTTCTCCTTTTTCTATTTTGGCGGGAGAAGAAGCAATAGGCGAAAAGGTCTTCTTTGTAAACCTTTTGGCTTATTGCTAATTTCTCCCGCTTTATATTATTTAAGGTTGACATTTTCCCATTCGATAACTGCTTAAAATATAATATTATCTTCTTTCTATTATAACTACAGAGCATTTTTTTAGTCAACCCATTATAAAGCGAAGGAAAGTGAATAATAGGTAAATTCCTAAAATTCACTTTCTCTTGCATTGAGCGATCCAAAGTTCAGTATTAATGCTAAACTATAGATACACTAAGAGTTTATTTCCTTATGCCAAGCGCCTTGATTAAATTTCGATATCTAGTGATATCTTTCTTTTTTAAATAATCAAGTAAACGCCTGCGTTGCCCGATCAGTTTTAACAAGCCACGCCGAGTGGAAAAATCCTTTGGGTGTTCTTTTAGATGCTCTGTAATATCTTTTATTCTTTGAGTTAACAAAGCAACTTGAACTTCCGGCGAGCCTGTGTCTGATTCATGGAGTTTAAACTCTGCCATGATAGCTTGTTTAGCCTCAGGTGTTAACGGCATTTCATCCTCCAGATGATTTTATAGCACCATACTTTGGTAGGTGACCTATTTGTCCAGTAATATTTTTCAATGTTAATGAGTTTGCTTTTTTGGTGGAGGTGGCGGGAATCGAACCCGCGTCCAGAAAACCGATCATCCGAAAATCTACATACTTAGTTGTCTTTATCTTAAGAAAAGCAGTGAAAGACAATCAGACCTGCTTTCCTGCAGCCGATTTATCTTAGGTAGAACATATCAGCAATCAGTTCTACCGCATCCGTACTGTTCCGACGCCCAATCTTCTTCCGACGGACCGAAGAAGTTGAACGTTAGCAGCTTATGCTGCTAAAGCGTAATTATTGTTTGCAGTTAATTTGCGTTTTTGTTACTTGTTAACGGAGTGGTATAACAATCTCCGGTATGCATTTCGAGCACTCTGATTCCCTGTCGAAACCATTTCACCCCCTATGAACTGTGTAAAAGAACAAAGTACTATAATAAATCCCTATTATTGCCCTTTAAAATATCTATTTATATAACCAATATAATCGATATACCTTCTCTGTCAACCGCTATTTTTTTTGCCACTGCAAAAGTTCTACCTTACCATTTTCACCTGACTGCCAAAAAAAAACACTTTTTCAAAATTGCATTATACCAGAAAATCACAAAGCTATAAGAATGCCATTGATATTGCCCAATTACTTTTTTCAAACTTACATCCTGATCTGCAAGCAGGTAAAAATTCTGTTCTGGCTTTGATGTTTGATATGAACTTATTATGGGAAAGATTTATTTACTCCAGTTTAGCTAAGATGTTTCGTCAATGTAATAATGGCTATATTGTTACAGCACAATACCCTATGCCTTTCTGGAAAACAGATAACAATCGCAAAGATATCAAACCTGATATTGTGATTCAAAGTCCAGAAGGTGAAACTTTCATTTTGGATACAAAGTGGAAAATCTGTTCTGAAAACAGTCCTGATTCTTCCGATTTATATCAATTGTTTGCTTATTCACTATTCTTCCAAGCTAAACGAACTGCTCTCATTTATCCCAGCTTATCTAAAAATATTGTTCCAGGTAAGTATTTAATGCCAAATCTCTCAGATGGAAATCCTTATTGTGATCTAATTCAATTGGAAGTTCAACCTAAAATATCAGATTGGCAAAAGAAAATCTATGAGGAAATTTTGGGATGGATGGAAAATCAAACCTAGCACTCATAATAAATAAATCTTGGCGTTATAACAATAATTTGAGTAGGATCAAATTCATATTAAACTTGAAGAATAAATGAGGTTTAAGGCAAAAACTAAACAAGATAAGCAAAGAAATTTGCTTGACAGTAAAAAGTGATTATAATATGAAGAAAAAATAAAAGAAAGGGAGGATATGATGAAGATATCCGCAATATTTTATGCTATCGTAATTCTTGCGTTTTTAATGCCATTTTTCGTCGTCAGTTGTGATACGACAGAACTTGCTTCGTTAAAAGGTATTAAACTCGTTACAGGTGGAGAAGTTAAAATTACTATACCTGAAATTATGCAAGATATGCAGCAAGATGAAAACAAGATTAATAATCCGAGTATGAGTGCTCAACCGTTTGCCATAGTAGCAATTGTTTTAGCTGTTGCTGCTTTAATATTGGTATTAGCATTACCGGTAAAAATGTACTTATTACCTGCAATAGTTAGTATCTTAGGTATTATTTCGCTACAGTTGCTAAATGCGAATATTATGAGTGTGTTATCTTCTACCAAAACCGGGCTAGACCCTTCAATAGACTTAAGCAGTATAATGTCTATTAAAACCCAATCCGGTTTTTGGCTGGCAAATATTGCTTTTATTTTGGGTGGTATATTTACTATCATTTTAGGAATGAAAAACCAGAGTAAATTAGCCTTAAGTCCGCAAGCAGTAGAAGAAGTATCAGCCAGTATTATCTCTGATGAGAATTTATCTGATTGGGAAGGAACGGAAAATAAAACCTTCTCTGAAGTGGATGATAATAATATAATATCTTCAGAGGAAAATGAAACAGTAGACCAAGAAGAAGAAGAAAAAGAAGAAAAAGAAAAATTGGAATAGCTAAAACTTATGGATAGTTTAGCAGAGCTAAGATGGATTCGCATTTCGGTGATTATAATAGCGATAGCAGTAATTGCTTATATCCTTAAAACGCTAAAAGTTATTTTTATCCCGTTAGTATTTGCTGTCTTTCTGCTCTTTTTATTTGCGCCACTGATTAACTATTTGAAAAAGCATAAAGTTCCGATGTTTTTAATTCTGCTGATCACTTTTGTAATTATTGCTCTTTTTTTGGGAGTAGTAATTCTTTTAATCTACGCAGCTTCGAATAGTTTAATCAGTGGTCTACCTCGTTATGAAGATAAGTTTAACTCCCTACTATCAACAATTACTATATATATTCAGAATTTTGCCAATAGATGGAATATATCTTCGGAGAATTTCTCATTCAACAACATTACACAAATATTAAGCAGCGGATTTATTTCGCTACCACAATTATTAAGTAACACAATGAATACATTAGTTAGCGTAATACAGAATATCTTTCTAATTATCATCTTCTTAATCTTTTTGCTGTTGGAAATTGATAAACTTCCTATACGTTTAAAAAGGGTAACTACCAAATTCAGCAAAGAACAGACATTAAATATTATACAAAACATAGAAAAACAAATTCAGAATTATCTCACTATCAGGACATTGATAAATTTATCTGCCTCTTTTCTATGTATGCTATGGATGTATATTTTTGGTGTAGATTTCATTTTAGTGTGTGGTATTTTACTTTTTGTACTGGATTTTATACCCGATTTAGGTTCAGTTCTGGCTTCAGCGATTCCTATTCTTATCTATTTGTTACAAAGTGGTTTTAGTATCGAGCTATTATTTTTTTCGCTGCTGATTGTTGCTACTCAAATGTTGATTGGAAATTTATTGGAACCCAAGCTGCAAAGCGTCCAATTGAATTTAACTCCGATTATGGTATTGGTTTCCTTAATTTTTTGGGGTTGGCTATGGGGAATTGTAGGAATGTTGATTTGCGTTCCTTTAACTTCTGCCATCAATATTATTTTAAAACAGGTTGCACCGGATAATGTAATTTCTGCACTAATCAGCAGCGATTAGGATTTATTTTATCACCTTTACTATATGAAAATGCAATTGTATTAATTTAACCATATACACAATATCTCCAAAATGAAACTTGTATCTTTCTTAGTTAATTGTGGTAGAATTGAGGTGCTGTTCCCGGGCAAAATACCGAGCAACACTACCGCAGCTCTACTGTAACCAACTAGGTAATAATAAACATAAGCTACCATATTTAGGTTATATAAAGCAATAGAATATTCTTAATCTTCTCTGAAACTTGATAACTGAATTAATGGTTTTATGTGCTTGGCATATGCAAAATAGCTTGCCTATTCGACTGCTGCAGATGTGCTATCTAATTAACTGTTTGCTAAGTACTAATTGCAGTTAAATAAGCTCACGGCGCTTGTAGAAAAGAGATCCTCCTAATGTAAGAATAGCGCTATAGAGCAATTTTAACAGAGTATTGTTACTTAGTATATTTTTCCAATTCGCTTGAACTATGCTTATAAGAGTATTAACATTCAAATCCATTGCTTTTCCAAAACCTGGATCGGAGGATATTTTAATAAATTTGGATAGATAACTAAGTAGCGAAGGAATATTCAATGCGGAAGTATAATTCAGAATTTTAATCGCTAGTTCTATTCCGATTAGCGTTAAGATTCCCATAAAAAAGGACTTGCGTTGAAACAAACAGGCAAAAAACCAAAACAGCGAGCAAACAAAAATCAGTGTGAAAAATAATTCCACAGCACTTTGGAGCCAGGCATAAAATCCAAAATAAAACAAAGCAGAAGTAAAGTACATCTGAGTAAAAGTAATAACTAAGGTCCCGATAAAGCTAATAACCGCATAAACGATAAATGATCCCAAAATTAAAAAGACATATTTACTGCTAAGTATTTTGGTTAAAGAAACCGGTTGAGATTGATGTAATATTTCGCATTTAAGTTTAAAACCGCCATTAATCAGGTTGTCTGCTAACATAATAGCTACCATTATGGATAAAAAACCCAAAGCAATATTCAGAGTTTGAACACTGCCAAAGAGAAACAGGTTATTGAATCCGGGGGGAAAATTACCTTCCATTCTAAAATAGGTAATGCCTTTCCCTTTGATAAGACCAATTAATAAGCCAATAATGCAAACTCCAATAAAGGCAAGCGAAACCCATACTGGTAATAACAATTGTTTCCAGTTTATCCACCATTCTTTCTTTAACAAGGTCTTACACTGATTCATTTGTTCCTCCCACCATAGCTAAAAAAATATCTGCAAGATTGGCTTTCCCGTAAATTGCACCTTCAATTTCTATATCCGAAGACAGCACAGCATTCATAAAACCCATATTCTTAGTATACACTTTGGGGTTATATTGCATAATTTTTTCAGATTGTTCCAGAGGCAAACTTACTATCTTAAAAAGTTCTTTAAGTGTATGAACTTCTTCGTGCAATAGAATTTTCCCTTTATCAATAAAGACGATTTCCTGTAATATATCTTCCACTTCCTCCACTTGATGAGTAGAGATAAATATTGTTTTATTCCCTTCATAGAATTCATTTAAGATGGTATTGAAGAATTCTTTTCTAAAGGCGATATCTAACCCTAAGGTAGGTTCGTCCAATATAAGATAATTAACATCAAGGGAAAGAGTTATCATTAAATACAGCTTAGTTTTCATCCCTTTGGAAAGTTGAGAAACTTTTTTATTCACAGGTAAATTGCTTATTTCTAGTAACTTATTCGCCGTAACTTCGTTCCATTTGGGATTTATCCTTTTCACATAATCTATTGTCTGTTTAACAGTTAATCTATCATCCAAACCACTCACATCAGGAATGAAAGCTACTTTTTCAAAAAATTTCGGGTCTCGCCGTTTAATTAAATTCCCGTCTATATAAACTTCACCACTATGATTTAGAAAACCCAGCATACAACGCATTAAAGTTGATTTGCCCGCTCCGTTTTTACCTAAAAGGCCAATAATTTTACCTTGTCTAAGTTCAAGTGAAACACTATCAATAGCTTTAAATTTACCATAATATTTCGTTACATTGTGAACTATATAACTTTCTTCTGTCACTGCTTACCTCTAATATATATTACTTAATTTTTAGGGACTATCTGTTCTAAGTGTAACCTATAGTAAGATTTCTGATAGTTAAAAAAAAGCTAACTTGATTGCTAGGTAAGGATACTGTAGCTTATTCATCTGTATCAGAAAAGATCTATTATCTGTACCATTTTGTTAACTAATCACTCTTTTTTCCAATCTTATAAAGAGAGTCTGCTGTCAAGTTTTTTCTTGACTTAAAGGTGATTGTAAAAGAATAGAATCATTATGAAGAAAATAATTCATATTGATATGGATGCCTTTTTTGCGGCTATCGAAATTAGAGAAAATCCCCGACTGAAAGGGAAATGTGTAATTGTAGGTGGACCACCTAATAGTAGAGGTGTGGTTTCCACTTGTTCTTATGAAGCTCGTAAATTTGGTGTTCATAGTGGAATGAGCAGTTATCAGGCCTGGAATTTATGTCCGGATGCAATATTTGTAGATCATCATTTTAATTTATATATTCAGGTATCCAATCAGATAAGGGAAATCTTTTATAAATGGACAGATACAGTTGAACCGATGTCATTAGATGAGGCATATTTAGATGTTACAGTAAATAAAATGGGTGAAGAAGATACCGTCAAAATTGCCCAACTAATCAAGGAAGAGGTGTTTCTTAAAACACAATTAACTTGTTCTGCAGGTGTTTCATATAATAAATTTCTCGCTAAAATTGGCAGTGATCTGAATAAACCGAATGGATTAACTTTTATTCCACCAGAAAAAGCAAAAGAAGTTTTGTTCGCTTTACCAATAGAGAAATTTCATGGTATTGGTAAAGTCACTGCTGCGCGAATGAAAAAAATGGGGATAAATAATGGTGCAGACCTCTATAAACGGGAATTGAAAGATCTACTAATGCATTTTGGTAAAATAGGTATATTCTATTATTATGTGGTGCGAGGAATTGATAATCGAGAACTAATTACTAATTTCGAACCCAAAACCCTAAGCTGTGAAACTACTTTTGATAAAGATGTTGATAATTTAGAAGAGCTTTTAACTGTTCTACATCACCTGTCGGAACGTCTTTCAGAACGTTTACATAGAAAGGGTATTAGAGGAAACAGTTTAACTTTGAAGTTGAAATACGATAATTTCCAATTAATCACTCGTAGCTGTCGGATGCTAAATAATACTTACATCTGCGAAGATTTGTATAAATACGGAGAACAACTTTTAATAGCCAATTGGGATTGTTCTCGTAAGGTTCGTTTATTAGGCTTGGGAATAAGCAACCTTGATAATGTAACAACTAACGAACAATTATTACTTCCTCTTTAAAACACCCTTAAAACCCTTTTGCATCAAATTACTGAAAACAATTAATAAAAGCCCGATAAAAGTAGCATAATGAATGCTCTCCTTCAAAATAGAACTGATGAAAAGCAAAGATACAAAAGGAGTAAAGAAAATCAGATTGGAAACTGCTGCAGTATTATCTGTTAATTCCAATGCCCTGTTCCAAAGTATAAAGGTTAAACCCATTTCAAAAATGCCAACATAAATACCACCTAAAATTCCATACCCATATTTTGCTTCATCCGTAAAAAGAGAAGCTCCCGTACAAACAACAAAAAGAGCAATTAACATAAATCCAACCAGAAAATTAAAACTCAGTTTGGTAATTGTCTCTCGCTCATCTTTAATATTAAGAATCCAATAAAACGCCCAAATTATAGAAGTAGAAACTGCTAAAAAAGAACCTAATGCATCATCAAATCTAAGTGAAGTAATTTGACCCTTCGTAGAAATTATCCAAACTCCAAATAAGCTGATTAATAACGCAATAAAATCAAGAAGACGAAACTTTTCCTTTAGCAACCAAATACTGAATATTGATAAAACAATAGCCCAAGTGTAATTTAAGGCTTGCGCTTCTTGTGCCCGCAACCTTGAATATGCCTCAAAAAGCATTAAATAATAAACAAATGGATTTAACAAACCAGAAAGAAAAGATGCTTTCAGATTCTTCAAAATGCGAGCTAATAATCCTTTTACTCGATAGAAAGAAGGATTCCTGATGCTCTGGGTTATATTTAAAAAAAGTACAGCACTACAAGAAGCAAAGAACAATAAACCAATAGGGGTTAGAAATTGTAAAGATAGTTTAAAAGCTGTGCTTATCGTAGACCAAGCAATTATAGAACAACCAGCAAATATATATGCTTTAGTTTGATTTGACATTAAACAGAGTCCTTGGGAACTGGCTGAAAAATAAGAAAGGAGTTCTCACTGCCCTATTATTTTTATAAGTTCTTATCTCTTTTAGCAGTGAGGACTCCTAACTGAAAGCCTAATGGCTCTTAAAAAAGATTAAGGCATTTTATTCTTGATTTCGGAATATTTAGTTGCAAGAAGTCGATTTCCGGATTGCTGAGCAGCCCAGATAATATACTCTACAGCTATTTTATTAGTTGTATCCCAATTATACCATTCCTCTGCATATTTAATAAGTTGCTGCCAATCTTGTTTTTGCATTAAGTGAGCGGCCAATATACTGTATGTATCTTCATTAGGACGGATATCCAATATACGTTTAAGATATTCAATACTTTGGTCAAGATCATTCATCTGGTCTGCAATAGAACGAGCATTTTCAAGCAAGTCAAGATTATTAGGTTCAATTTCTAAAGCGGTTTTTGTAGCAATCATCGCCTTTTCATAATCCTTCAATTCATAATAACAAGCAGATATATTCATCAAGTTATCAACATTAGTAGGATTTTGTACTCTCGCGTGATCAAAATATTTAACTGCCTCAGCATAATTGCCTTTATTGTAATAAAAAGTTCCCATTTCTAACAAATATTCAAGCTTATCAGGATCTTTCTGTAGTAATTGTTTTAATATTTGTTCTGCCTTAACCTCATCTTTGATGTCAACTAAGTAGATATTTTTAAGTTGAATCATTGGCTCGGGACGATCTGGTTCCAGTTTATGGGCTAATTCAAAAATTTCTTTAGCTTTTTGTGTGTTCCCTGCTTCTTTTTCTTTTTCAGCAGCCATATAAATACGAGCCCAAGCTCTTTCTTTTCTTTTTCTCATATCCCGTAAGTCAATACGGTCCTGATTTGTTAGCTCGGGGAAATTTTCAGTTACACTGATGGCTTTTGAATAATATTCAAAGGCATCTTCATAAAATTCTACTTCGCGAGCAGTAAAATATTCCGCTTTGAATAAACTGATATCTCCCAAACGACGCAATGCAATTACATGATCGGGATTATCCTCAAGCACTTTCAAATAGTAAATTTCTGCTTGATCCACATTCTCTTGAGAATAGTAAACATCTGCAGTTTTTAAATTCACATTACCTTGGGGACTAAGCTTTTGGCGTGCTGTAGAACAAGCAGTAAGCACTAATAATAGTGCAGTTAATAAGAATAACACCTTTTTCATCCAGTATTCTCCTAAGATATTTTAATCTTAAAAAATCAAAGAATATGAAGTTGCTATTCAGTCAAGTAATTTTCGCTAACACCTTAATTTTTTAATTCCAAGTATCAGGTTTTACTAAATGCTAAATTATAAAGTATTCTTGTAAATAAGAGCACTAACGAGAGAATAAAAACCTTCTTAATAAGTTTGTTTCCTCTTGCAATAACTAATTTAGAACCAACAACATTTCCTACTATACCACAAATTGCACCTGGTATGGCAAGTGGATAATATATGTTAGCAGCAAAGGCAAAAGTTATCACTGCTGCAAGGTTAGAAGCCAAGTTCACAACTTTAGTATTACCATTGCCAGTTACAAAATCGTAATGCAGCAAGGAAGTGTAAATAAGGAGTAAAAATGTTCCAGTTCCAGGACCGAAGAAACCATCATAAAATCCGATTCCGAGTCCAGTTATTGCTGATATAATTAGTCGATAGCTTTTAGCTAATAATTGCGCTGTGCTTTGCATTCCCATATTTCTTTTCAGTAAAGAAAAAACTGCTACTGCAGGTATCAAAAAAATCAATAGATAATTTAAAACGGCAGGCGAAACTTTCAATGCACTTGAAGCACCCAACCAGGAACCAATTAAAGCAAATCCAGCACTTATCACAGCTACAGAGATATCTATCATTCTTGCTTTAAAATAATTGGCAGTGGAAAAAAGTGTTCCGCAACAGGAAGAAAATTTATTGGTTCCTAAAGCTAAATGAGGTGGAATTCCTACACTCCAATATGCGGGTAGAGAAATTAAACCTCCTCCACCTGCTATAGAATCAATTAAACCAGCCAAGAAGATAAAGGGCAAAACGATTAAATAATCAAGAGGGGTTAAAATAATATTATGCATAGTTTATATTTCCGCCTTGAATTCCAATTTTAGTTCCTGAGTGTCTCTTTGTTTTGGATAATCCGAATAACGATAATCAAGATTAATAACGCTGAAACTATTTATCCGATAAACTCCACTTATTGATGCAGAAGGAATCCAACCAGCTCTTTTTTGGGGAAGAAAAGTAAAATAATCGCTTCCTGAAAGTTTATTGTAGGTTACTCCCAATTTGGCAGTTAAACGGTATTTTTGCATAAAAACACTTTTCATAGTTGGTGATAAACTTATCGACTGGAGTGTATAATTTTCACTGCCATCTTGTCTTCCTCCAGATTCTGAACTATAGATAATTTCTGCTTGAATATTACTTTGCAGATTCAAGTTCTTTTGAATCATAGCATTAATGCTTAATATTTCCGATTCATTTAAATAGCGTGTATCCTGATTGTTTTCTTTGCTAAACTGTAGACGGGTGTTATATTCACTATAACCCTTAATATCAAACTGTGCCAATTGTAAGAAGCTATATGTTCTATCAGGTGTTTGATAACGTTTATCGAGAGTCCGTTCCATAGAGAATTGCAAGTTCGATGTTATTTTATTCCTTACTAAATCTATCCAGAGAACTTCCTGTATGTTTTGACTTCCATAGATTGTGGATTCGTCATTATACACGCTACCCGGCAAGAAGAAATAACTCTGCCAGTTATTTCGCTTAGAATTGTGTTCAATCAAATTTACTGAAGTATCACTCTGAAGACATTTCAACAAATTGTTCGAGGATATATTTCCTGGTTTTAGATATATATTAAGCAAACAGTTTATCTCAGAAGATAAACTCCCTGTGGGGCTTGTTATATAAACCCAATCATAATCACCATTGCTAACGCTTACTCCTGTGCTGTCATAATAGCCTAGATTATGTCCAACATATTGCAATTCACGGATTTTAGGATAAAACTCAGTTTGATTTACTTGATAGTTGCTATATAGTCCAATAGCATTTTTGAGAAAGCTGTTGCTGGAACGAAAAGTGATTAGATCATAATTGGATTCGGGATTAGAAGTAGAATATGGCTGTTTCACTACACGATGAGTAACATCTAAATCAAGGCGTTGTGAATTTAGGTTTACAATCTGCTTTAAAGCATAAGTTTGAGTTTCAGAAATTATGTTCCAATGATCATTATCATTCAGTTTCGTTATATCAGAGCTATGAGATAGTTGAGTAAGAAAAGAGGATGCCTTACCAATCGTAATTCCAGGACTATATTTCAAATAACTGTTACCAAATGTACTTGTATCTAACAGGTTATACAGAGTTTCAAAATGCAGACGGATATTATATATGAACCAGGATATATCTCCCTGATGGTATTGCATAGTTCCATTTAAATCGTCATCCTTTTGATAATCTTGCTTGGAAATCGTACTCCTTATATTTATAGCAGGCAAAAAACCCTTTCCTGAAGATGAAGAAATAAAACGAAATGCCTGTAACGAATAAAGATCATATATCTTTCGATATCGAAATAGTAATGAACTATTCCAATTAGGTTGCTGACGGCTTAATTGAATATTGCTTTCGTGCTGGGCTAAAGAATCCGCTGTTTCTATGGAAGCGAAATCATATTCCTCGTTCGGATTCCGGTATTTTCCAAAGAGGTATGTTTGTTCACTTCGCTGTTCATAATCCAATTTTAAAGAATATAGTGAGTATGGAATCTCCAAGTAAGCATAAATCAGACCTGCATTATTATCGTTATCATCCTTTATTGATAAAGTATTCTGATCATTCACAGTTCCCAATACTTCTATTCCTGCATTAAGACCTTCATTGGAATAGGCAAATTCCATATCTAAATTCCCTTTTTTTTCAGGTGGAATTAATCGTTTCTGCGGAAGCCAAGACCCCAATCCTTGTCCTATGTAACGATATTTTCCAAGAGAATATTCTTCATAATCTCCATTTCCGCTACCCACAAAACTAAAGATGATATTGTAACAAGCAAGAGAATCCCCCGGTGCATATTCGTAATAATATTCGTTTTGAGAATTTAGTAACTGTTTATAATTACCTGTTCCTGCCTCGACTGTCAAAACTCCTTCACCCCAAATCTGGTTATCTCCAGCTGCCTGTAAAGAATCTATATCAGCAGTACTGAATTCATAGATTAGAGGATTTTTTTTATCATCCTGCTGCCAGATAAAATGATGAGAAAATGAAAGATGTTCTGAAAGTTGCACTTTCGTAGAATTAAGATAACTACTTTGCGGATAAAATTCATCAGAATACTGAAATCGAGCTATAACTGTATTGGAAGCCGTTACCAAGCGTTTAAACATTACACTACCTTCACTATAGTCAATACTATAATCTAATCCCCGCTCTAATTTGTTACCATCAATAAAGATCTCTTCACTCCCAGCCAAAACTAGAAAATTGGATTGAGTATCATTTGCTTTTAGGTAGTATGGTCCTTGCTTTCCTTCTATGATATTGATTTTAACAGACGCATTTTTGCCTCCTCCAGCAGAAAATGCAGTTTGGGCATAATGTTTTCCTTTCACCCAGGCATTGATACCTTCAAATTTACTATAATACTCCATATAGCGAGTTCCTGTATATTTTATTTCCAGATCACCCATTGCCAGTTCATATTTCGGTCCATAAATTCTGATAAATACATTATCCAATGAACTAAGCTCTTTCGAATCGCCTTCTGGAGATAGTTTGGACTGGCTATCCGAAAGCTGAGCATTGATATAAACATTATTTGCCAATTCTCCAGAGAGGTTTACATAAAGTGATTGTTTCAAATCAAAAGCCGAATCATCAGAAAAGCTTATAGAGAAGGTTTTAGCCCCTTGAATATTCAGACGAGCATCACTGCTAAATACAGGATTGCTTCTTTTTTTTATATTAGATAATAAACTATCACTATAAAGGCGTGGTTCCCATAATTGTAAAGGTTTTGTTAAAGAAGATGGAATTAGTAAATACTCTACTTTTAAAACAGGAGCTTCAGGCTCATACAATAAAATCAATTCCGCTTTTTTATGATCTACTATATAATCAATTCCCTCTTTCAGCAACAGGGTATCAGCCCAAACACAAACGCTGTTTTTGATAATAGGTGAATTGGTAAGTGTGTATTTCTGTTGGTTTGGCTCGAGCACAAGATTATGTTGTTCATACAGAGATTGAGCAAAGAGATAAGTGATCCCTGAAAGAAAAAGTAATAAAAAAATACAGGGCTTAATAGATGCCAACTGATTATACTTTATGGATTACGAAGGTTACAACACCCCAAATCACAAAATCCATACCCTCTTGAATCTGAATCGGTTCAAATTCATCATTTTCGGGCATTAAATAGTAATCATTCCCCTTTATTATCAAACGTTTAACCGTAAGTTCTCCATCTACAATTGCTATTACTATGTTATTATTCACCGCTTCTAATGCTCTATCCACGATTAGTATATCATCCGGTAATATTCCTGCTCCTTGCATAGAATATCCATCTACTCTAACAAAAAAAGTGGAGGCAGGATGGGTTATAAGGTGTTCGTTAAGATCAAGTTTTCCTTCAATATAATCCTGAGCTGGAGATGGAAAGCCAGCTGCAATTTTCGAACTCATTAAAGGACGATATTGTTTTTTCCCTTGCTCAGCTGTGTAAATAGCTTTTATCGAACCATCACTATGTAGTTTCATAATTTATAAAGAGCAGGACGGGTATATTGATTAACCCGTCCTTGAATGCTAGTTTATTATTTAGGAATGTTCTTAAGTAGATTTGTTGCCTGAGCACCATATTTAGGATCGTTTTTAAGGCGTTCCAAATCAGCTTTGGCTGCTGTATAATTCTTAGTTTGAAAATAAGCAACTCCCCTCAGCATTAAAGCATCTACATTTTTAGGATCTATGCTTAGCGTAATATTGGCATTGCTAATAACCTTGGCATAATTTTTCTGAGAATTGTAGTAACTTGCCAGTAATAGAGCAAGCTGCGGATCTCTTTCGATACTTAAGGACTTTTCATAATATTCAACCATTTTTTTCTTGTCCTTCATTTCGTCATAGTTTTTCCCGATCATAATATAAATCTGTGCCAGCTCAGATGGTTCCGGATTGGATTCTACAACTTTCAGCAGATAGACATTAGCATTTGCCCAATCTTTTGTGATACGATAATAATTTGCCAAACGACGGTAAACATCAACATTAGGTTCAATAGCTAAAGCTTTTTGATAATATTTACTTGCTTCAATCATATTCCCTTTATCAGCGTAAAAATCCCCAATATTGATGAATGCTTTAGCATCCCTAGTTAGTTCTGCATACTCGATAAGGACATTATAAGCACGGTTTTCATCGTTCAAATTATCTTTCAAAACATAAAACTTAGCATAGATAGTATCAGTATCTTTAGGATTCAGTTTTAGAATCTGATTATAATATTCCAACGCATTTTCATATTTACCAGCTTGTTTAGCTACAATAGCCATATTGTTGTAAAGACCAATAATATTCTGATTTAATTCTTCCTCCGAAATTAAAGTAGGAGCTATAGAAGTATAGATGTTAAGAGCTTTATTATAAAAAACCAACGCATCCTCATACATATTCATTTCTGTGCTTTCTGAAGCAAGCTCAATATAGGATTTTGCAATGTTCAATTTCATTTTTTCAATATTTTCAGCTATTGAATCCACAGCAGAAGCAGTTGCAGATGCTTCTGTAAATAAATCAATTGCTTCTGAAAATGATTTTATTGCATCATTATATAGCTCTTTGTTATATAAATCTGTTCCTGAAGTAGCAGCTTGATGAGCTAATACTAAAGGATTACGCACAGGAACTTGTTCAGTTTGCATCTCCACTTTTTTGTTCCCACTGCAAGCACTAAGTAGTACTAAAAGAGTGAGAACTATGAAAGTCATTATTTTACATTTCATCGGTAAATCCTCCATTATTATTTGATATCCTCTCTACTTAGCTCTCTGATTTTTGTCAACTTAAAAAAGTAAAAAGCTATAAAATAGATAAATATCAAGAAAATTATTGCATTTAGTGTCGTTCTTGTAACTCCTTATATCATATATAATTATCTTCTTAGAGTGCAGGAGTCAAACCACATAAAATCGTTGCAAATACGATAAATGTAATTATTTTTATTGACAAAAATATCATAGTGCACTTTAATAACGATTGTAAGGTGTCTCACTCTTTACAAGAGAACCAAATAAGGAGGTAAAATGAGCAGAGACGAATTGGTAAAAAAAATCGCAGCTAGTGCTGGTATTTCACAAAAAGTTGCCAGTGCAGCCCTCAACGCAGTTCTCGAGGGCATTACCGAATCCCTGAAAAAAGGGGATAAAGTTTCATTGGTTGGTTTTGGTTCATTCAGCGTAGCCCATCGTAAAGCACGCAATGGTATTAACCCTAAAACCAAAAAACCTTTGAAGATTCCGGCTCGCAATGTTCCGGTCTTCAAAGCAGGTAAAAACCTTAAAGAGGCTGTTAAAAAAGCCAAATAATTCAGTTACTTTACAAAATGGGCAGGAAGCCTTTTGGCTTTCTGCCTTTTGTATTAACCTATAAAATTACACTTGGTATTTTTGCTTTCTTCTATATTTTATCTTTGAGCACATATTTTTTCAATAACCTACTAAATTGAAAAGGGACAACTAAATGGACAAACTACAAACAGACAGTAGAAACAAGAAAGGGATAATGCGTAGCGTAAAATCTATCTTCGGAATTAACAGTAGTATGTTGGGAATGCTGATAATGGTTATTCTGGTAGGAATGGGAGAAAAAATGGCAGAACGTTTTCTCCCTTTATATTTAATAGCTATGGGAGGCACTTCCATTATTATCGGTCTTTTAAATGGAATGGATAATTTATTAAGTGCCTTATATTCATTTCCGGGAGGATGGTTGGCTGATAAAATAGGTTACAAAAAAGCTCTAAACATATTCAATCTGATGGCTATGTTTGGATATCTTATTGTGATCATTTTCCCTTCCTGGATAGCTGTTTTAGTGGGAGCGGTCTTTTTTATTTCCTGGACAGCTATTTCCCTACCTGCCACGATGAGTCTGATTTCTTCTGTAGTTCCTGTGAATCGTCGTTCTATGGGGATTTCTATGAATTCCATTGTAAAACGCATTCCTATGTCATTAGGTCCAATTTTGGGAGGTGCTCTTATTTTGCGCTATGGAAGAATTCAGGGAGTCCGTTATGCTTTTATCGTTGCCTTTATTTTAGCAGGTGTAGCTTTATTGGTTCAAAGTAAATTTATCACTGAACAGCCGAAAAAGGAGAAAACTGAAGTTATTAAAAGTTCCCGTCGGTTTTCTGCTAACTTGCGTCATTTGCTTGTTTCCGATATTTTAGTCCGTTTTTGCGAACAGATTCCTTATGCATTTGTAGTTGTTTGGGTAGTAGAAAATAATCATATCAATGAATTACAATTTGGAATCTTAACCACTATCGAAATGGTAACCGCTATTTTAATTTATATCCCAATTGCCTATTTGGCTGATCGAAGTAGTCGCAAACCTTTTATCGCTATTACTTTTGCCAATTTCACACTTTTCCCTATAGTATTATACTTCTGCCATAATTTCACCTCTATGATTTTTGCCTTTATTATTAGGGGCTTGAAAGAATTTGGCGAACCTACAAGAAAGGCCTTAATTATGGATCTTGCTCCAGAAGATGCCAAAGCATCGATTTTTGGTACTTATTATATGATTCGGGATGTGATTGTTTCTTTTGCAGCTTTTGGAGGAGCTTTTTTGTGGGAACGAAACCCAAAGATTAATTTTTTCACAGCTGCGGCTTTCGGTCTATTAGGTACACTATACTTTACTTTGATGGTAAAGCCAAAATCGGTGAATACCATAGCAGAGGCTTAGCAATTACTATTTAGTTTTTATTGAGAGTTATTTCAGAGCTGGGATAGGTGTATATAAGTTTACACCCAAACCTTCAAATCCATATCATATATCACAGAAGCCTTTTAGGTTAATGAGTTGCGGAAATAAATAGGATTGGCTTTAGATTGTGTTATAGCGGCCTATGTATTATTTTAGAAATTGTTGCGCATATCCAATTGGTTTTCCCGATTTTTAATCAATCTTTGAGATACTACCACTATCAATATATAGCGGATTATTCATCAAGATAAAAAAATCACATTAAGATCGATTATTTGAAACCCTTGAGATTTACTAACACCATAACTATTAACAATATATAAAGATAGTTTTAATCTAAACCTTGCTTTCTCTTACAAGTTAACAATATACAACTTGTCATCCACCCAAGCTTCACTCCTCCTTAACGACGGGTTGAGGACGGGAGGAGGAGGAGAGGAGGATGGGTTGTTTGTTTGAGCCATATTAAAAATGGTGGACTAAAATTAAGGAGGAAGAAATGAACAAAAAGTCTAACAATAGAGATGTATATTAAAGATAGCGATGCCTATCAACTCAATCTAATTATGAATCTACACGAATCTTCATTAATAGAAATACAGCTCCATCTCACATAGAATACAGCTTACAGACCCTACATAGAATGCCCTCCGATACTTGGAAACGCAGCCTACACTGGAAATAGCAGAGGATTCCACTGTATGCCGCGCAACGAGGTCATGAGGCATATGCTGGACGAGAATGTAGGTGTGGTTATTGGTAGGCAGGGTCTTGCTGTAGGTGACAACCAACTGTGGAATCTGGTAACCATCTCTCAGAGCATTACAGATTTCAATCTCTTTTATCGGGGAGGCGGTTTGATAGCCCCTCTTTACATCTACCCTGACGAGCATAAAGAAGACATCTTTACCACCACAGAGCGGGGATACAATATCGCTCCTGATCTTTTAGATAGATTCAGCAAGCTCTGGCCTCAGTTCCAGCCTGAGCAACTATTCTATTATGTCTATGCGATCCTGCACAGCAATCAATACCGTGAACGCTTTGCGCAATATCTAAGGATGGATTTCCCCCGTATTCCCTTCACAGAGGATTATGAACTCTTCAGTAAGTTGGCAGAAATAGGCAAAGAGCTTGCCGACATCCATTTACTCAAGAGTCCACGATTAAGCCCTCCCTTAGCACGGTATCAGGGTAGTGGTTCCAACGACATGGTGGAATTCATCAAGTACGATCAGACCAGCGGTTTTGTGCAGATCAACCCGGATAAACACTTTGAGGGCATAACACCGGAGCTCTGGAATTATCACATAGGAGGTTATCAGGTGCTGCATAAATACCTCAAAGACCGCAAAGGCAATCCTTTGGCCGATCCCATCCACTATTGCAGGATGGTAACTGCAATGGCATTGACAATCGATCTTCAGGAACGGATATATAAAATTATTGGAACCATTATCCAATAGAAAAGCCCGGGTTGCCCCGGGCTTCTAATGGTGTAATTTGATACTATTTCATCAACAACATTTTTGATGTTTGGGTCATATTTGGAGTATCTAATCTGTAGAAGTATACTCCCGAAGAGACCGATCTGCCATGAGCATTTTTGCCGTCCCAAACAATCGAGTGTCTGCCCGACTGAAGACTTTCATTCAACAGAGTTTTGACTTTCTGTCCACGAATATTGTAAATCTCAAGTTTACACACCATTTCAGATGGCAAGGAGAATGAAAGTGTTGTTGATGGGTTGAATGGGTTTGGAAAGTTCCTTTCCAAAACCGGCACAACTGCTACTATCGAAGATGTATTGCTCCCATTCCCGTAGGGATTTTCAACAGAAGTGTATAGATTTGAGAGTATTGATTCCCGATTTGCTTCAAACTCAAGTAGTGATTTTGGCTTTAACTGGGGGTACATGGCAATAACGGATGCCTTGTCATCTCCCTCCATGAGCATGTAAACGTAACCCAAATCAATAACTGCCATTAAAGAATCTAACTCACTTGGGGGATTGCTTATCACATCCTCAAACCAAGCGATAGCCTCTTGATAATTGCCCAGCTTAATATTGCAATGTGTAGTTAGATAATCTATGATTTTGTCAATTTCTCCATTATAATGCAGATTAGGTTCAGATAAGTAGTAATCCTTCAAAGCAAGCTTATCATTCTCAAGGGCATAGATATGCTTTGCACTTGCAGCAGCAAACTCACTGCCCGGAAATTCACTGATTAACTGCTTAAACAAGGAAATCGCAAGTGTTGGGTTCTCGTCCAGAGCTGCATCAATTGCGGAGTAAAATATGATTGCGTCGTTGTCTTGGTCAATCGTTCTTGGAATGCCAGGATCCCATACGGGATCAAGATAATACCCAATCTCACCTGCATCAGGTCCAATGCATTCAGGATAAAATCTACTCTCAGGTGGCATAATCGCTATATCATGTTGGTTCCTATATCCCCAGAAGTTCAGCCGCATTGGTCTACTGCTTTGCAAGTTTGGACACTGAATCAAGTATTTATCAAAAGTGATGGGGTCATAAGCGTTGTCTACGACCATATTCCGCTCTCCGTCGATAAACAGATTAGCAGAATCTACAAATAGAATTTCTTGTAACTCATTATTGCCAATGTATGAGTCTTCGTTATCAGGGGTATTGCCGATCGTTACATTACTCACTCTATATGCAGTGACGCCTTTGTTGTTGTTGGCAATCATGCATCCTGTCAGATTTCCGATAGAATTGTAGAACCTTACTCCAACTCCAGCATTATCTGTAATCTCACAGTCCGAGATAGCGTAGCCGTACATTCCATTTGTTTCATAAATACTGATTCCATTACCGGAGTTATTAGAGAACGAGCTGTTGTTAATTGAATAATCCCTGCAACTTTGCATCTCTATGCCATCGCCAGCTCCACTTACATTTACGTTCTCAATTTGAAGCTGAGGAGTATTATAGATTTTGATTGCAGGTGAGTTCCTGTAGAGACTATTAACAGTAACCCCAGTGAGGCTCGTTTCGTTTGAGTTCGAAATATCAATAGAGCCAGTGAAATTGGAATTGTTGATAGACACGGTAGCATCGCTGCTTATAAACTCCGCATTAATGAAAGTAGATCCATTAACTACAATGTCTCCGTTTAATTTCTTAAGGTTACACCGATTGAAAGTTGCGTTGTTAATAGTGCTATTTGCTTGATTGTCGATATACAATCCATCCCAGTTTAACCCACCGACTGACGAAAACACAACATTATCACCAATAGTCAAATCACCATAGACAATGATAGCATTGCCTTTTATCTGATCATAGGAAGTTGCTTTGCCGGTGATTGTGGCATTATCAATGTATAATGACGCTCCATCTTCAATTATTATTCTCGCATTTCGATTTTTAGAAAGCATGCTGAGATTAACATCATCCAAAATAGTCAAGCTTCTACCAGCAGGAACTATGACATCATATTTAAGGTCCTGATTAGTCGCCCATACTTCCCCACCTGTTGGCACGATATGCTTCAACAAGGGGATATGGTTTACCTTGGTTACAGAAACATCAGTATAAGGGAAGCTACAAACAGCATTGCCATTTGAGTCAGTTACTCGAAGTTCTGATTGTGAGGAACTTGCATTCCAGAAATGAACCATAGCATTAGGGATTGCTACATTGGTCTCAGCATTCACAACATGTATTGAGTTGTTTTGGGTGCTATAACTCAGCACAATCTGCTTGGGTTGTTCAGTCCAAATTGGCATCTCAGGATCTCCGAAAAGATTGTGTGAAAACCACAGAAACTTGTCATAATATAGTATCTTAGATGCTGCTTCGGGAATGCCAACATTAGTGCAATTATACTGCCCATATACAGATTGTGTATGAAATAACACATCAAGAAATTTCTTATGCATTACTGTTGATCCGTAGACAAGGCCTGCTCTAGTATTACCAAGATAAACAGGGCCACCTTTCTTGTCTAAAATTGTTGTGAAAGCCCTAGCCATACAATTCCTATCACCGCCTTGGAAGCTTGATTCTTCGTCATAGGCTGCTGTATCACAAGACATTGAGTAGTTTACCGAGTATCTACCATCCTGTAAGAAACTGTCAAATGAATTGCCTATCTCGTTTACATAATCTGAGTCTTCATCTTCTTCTGAGCTAAACAACCCATACTTAGGCCCCCCTGAAGTATTGTAGTTAGTAGTTGCAACAGCAACCCTTGTTACATTCCCATGCCCATAGAATGATTGTAGTCCATAACCATTTTTTACTTCATTAACCACTTCAGTTCCCGTTGGAGTTCCGAGAGGACCATTAGGCGGGTTCTCTTCAATTACTGTTGTTTGGAATCCATTGGCTTCAAGTAGGTTAACTTGTGAAAGAAGTATATTATGTGTTTCTAAGTCCGCAGCCATCTGGTCTGCTACACTATAGAATGACTTTGTCAAATATGAATAATCGCCATAGCCGGGATTAGTTTCATAAGTGACTATTTTTTCAAACCAATTACTAATAAATTGCGCTGCTCCACCAGATAATGATGGCACCAATAAACGTCCAACAAATATTTCGCTTATACGATCTAGAAATTCCCATTCTTCTCCATAAATATTATCGTTATCGACATTCCATTTGCTTCCAAACTCAGCAAAGTAAATATCGGCTGGGATAGATGGATAGTCGGTTGCCCCATATCCATATCTAATGGGGAAAATCGTATCATCACCAACCAGTAAAGCATATACAAGACCATGTTGAGAGTATTGATCAAACAAATACTGTCTAATTGATCCAGCATCATCATCTATTCCTATACATCCAGGAACCACCTGATCCCCGTTAGGGTACTGAGCAATAATTTCTTCTATAGACTTAGTATAGATGTGAAGACCTTTAGCAGCTTTCCATGACACAAAGTCGTTAAAGCAGGATATCAATTCTGCTGGAGCAACAATCACATAATCAGCTTCCGTCGGAAGCAAGCCAATTGATGGCGGTTGTGAATAATACATCTGAATGTCTTCTGGATTCTCAACGATATTGCTGAGGAGTGCATTGTATTTTTCTTGTAGATAACTTGTTCTTTTCGTAGGATATACTGCA
Source organism: Cloacimonetes bacterium UBA5835 (assembly GCA_002432865.1). Classification (GTDB taxonomy): domain Bacteria; phylum Cloacimonadota; class Cloacimonadia; order Cloacimonadales; family Cloacimonadaceae; genus Cloacimonas. Next base: position 2,983 of record DJGX01000009.1, on the reverse strand, counting down.
ATCTGTGAGGAAGCTTTGAACGAGAGGTTAAAACCTATTGAAGAGTTCAATACTATCTGCTTCGATTGTGGCATATACTGAAGAGGATAAATTGCTATAGTAGCTATTCGTGCATTTCCATCGAAGTACCCATAATTCAGAACTTCTGCGGATGTCGGTGGGTAAACTGACATTGTGTAGTAAGTACTATCTGGTTCTACGAATGGTCCCGGTTGCCATTCGTCTGAAGTGGGTATCTGAGGTTGCACAGGGATTAAATTATACGCATTTGAAAGTATTTGAGTATTGGAAACAATAGATATATTATCAACATCCATTCCAGGTGGGATAATAAAGTTTAATAGCTTTACTGGCACCTGAGGAGCACCTACTACTTTAATGTTTTCTAATCCATTCATCCTAACTGAATCATACCCTCTTTCTCCGATTGAGAATTGAATATCTGACACCCCAAAACTCCCACTGTAGCTTACCCCCATTGCTGGAACAAACAATATGCAGACTGCGACAACAAAAAACATGTGTTTCATCTTTCCTCCTTGATAATTAGTAACACAACGTTACTTTTTTGCATAAAATATGTTTATCAGAAATTGATAGTTTAACTAGATAGACTCCTGAAGGTAGTGTGCGACCAATATTATCCATTCCATTCCAGTTAACAGAGTTTTGCCCTGCACTCTTGTACCCTTCATCAATCCTGGCAACTAATTGCCCCTTAATATTGAAAACTGAAAGTTTTATTATTCCAGGCTCATTTAAGTCATACGTCAGTGACAAGCTTTTTTCAAACGGATTTGGATAGGCAGTGAGATGTAAAGGAGAAGTAATAATTTCATCATCTATTGCATTACCATTATACTCAGTGGTAAACACCTCAAATAAAACTGGGGTTGCGGTGCGGTTAGATAGTATAATCTCACTATGTCCATCCCCATTGATATCCCCAAGAAAATATGATACTTGCTGAGCTGCATTGGGATTGTAGTTTTCGTTGATTACATAAGCCAGTGCCCAAGTAGCGTGATCTACAAACTGATAGAAATTGAAGCTCTCCAATTGAGGAGTTCCATAGCTGAAATAGCTTAGGTTATCGAATTCAGAAGTATAGATGGATCTGGGATTTACTGATTGTGATTGATGAATAATTTCTAAGGAATTATCCAATTGACTCGATCCAAATAGAATGTAGAATTCAGCGTTCTGATATTCCAATGAGATGATTAAATCGTCAAAACCGTCCCTATCAAAATCCGAATCCATGATCAAATCAGCCACTTCTGTTGGTGGTTGTACTTGATAGGAATAATCTGCTTGATTATTGAATTCGCTACCACCAAGAAAAACTCTGATTGCCCGATTACTATAACCTTCAATAATCGATGAAAATGTAACCAGGTCACTGAAACCATCTCCATTAATGTCCCCTACTGACAATGGATTGCCAAATGCTTCCCCTACTTCTCCAGTATATTGCCAATCACTAATAGTATCTATCCCAGGGCCTCCGTAGAAGACGTTTATTTGTCCAAAATGCATCTCATTCAGGTGAGCAGAATTAACAACTAAATCAGCATAACCATCTCCGTTAAAATCTCCAGTTGTATTAATATTTCTTCCAAAGCAAGTATTGAAAGTAATTATGCCATAATCTTGTCCATTCCATTCAATATCGGGGATAATATCAAAATCCGGACCACCATAATATGCCAGTACCCTTCCCCAATGATCATAACCGTATTGAGGTTCAGAGATTACTAAATCGCAATATCCATCTCCATTCAGATCACCATTATATGCTATTGATGAACCGAAAGAACTATAGTATCCTGTCGAAGATGCGGGATCAGGAATAATGTAATCGGGGGCTGTGTTTACTAAGCTTCCTCCCAGATAGATGTATACATCTCTACGTCCATTTCCACTTCCGAGAGGCTGACCAGCCAACACAATATCATTGTATCCATCGCCATTTATATCTCCGTTGCCTTTAACATTCCCACCCCAGCTATTTGTATCACTTTCAAAGGGAGATTCAATAGAAACCAATAATTGCATTGGGGATTGCGAATAAACGGACCCTGCCAAACTGCAAAAGACCAAAAATATAACTACTTTCAGCATAATCACTCCAATATACTTTGTTCTTGTTTCTTAGTGCCAAAAGGATACATTCATACATCCTATAATAGTCTAATCCCTGATATTTTTAAACATAACTCTGGGTATTATTTAACTAAAACCAATACCACATGGCAGACCTCAACTCTCAATTAAAAATAAAATAACCCAAAGCCAAGAAAAAGCAAATAAAAAAACAATAACCAAATTCTTTCGCATCGTTATGCATCCGTATTTGTATTAATACGGGGTAGTGGCTTCCTTGCTCCGGATAGAGTATCCAATACGACTCGCAAGGAGATACGATGGAAGCCAAGCTACTGGAACGCATCAAAGAACAATTAGTTAGACATGAAGGTTTGCGGTTAAAACCTTACCGCTGCACCGCAGGCAGATTGACTATCGGCATCGGTCGCAATCTCGATGACTGTGGGATATCCCAATCCGAAGCCTACGAACTGCTATCCAATGACATTAGTAACTGTGAAGAGCAGCTGTTAGATGAGATTCCTGAAATATACAATCCCCTGGATGAAGTCCGTAAGTCTGTGCTGCTGAACATGTGCATAAGCATCCCACAAAGCCGCTTCGCTCCTTTGCGGGAACCCTGCTACCTCGGTATCAATGGCCCGCTTGGCTTCAAGAATACTCTGGCCTTACATAAATCCAGTAGAAGTTGGGGTTCAGGGAGCCGATCTCCCGATTTGTAACGTGCCAATGATGCGTTGGAAATACCAAATTTTTCAGCAAACTGGTAGTTCTTTAAGTGCATTGTTTTTAAGAGTTTTCCCAATCTCTCGCCAATCTCTTTGTTAGGCATATAACCTCCATAGGGCAACATTAAAGGCATTCCCACAAAAAA
>DJGX01000018.1 GCA_002432865.1 Cloacimonetes bacterium UBA5835 | reverse complement strand
AAAACGAATCCCTTGGACACTTATACAACATATATATCTATACAACAGTGTGTTATAACTTATCCACATCGTTTTTTTGTGGGAATGCCTAAAAGTGAGAGTGCTAATAAAAATATTTCCCGTTTTCTCTTTTCTTCCCTAAACACGAACCGGTTTTTCTTGACTAAAAACATAATTGCTGATACCAAGATTTTATTTTGTTTGAGGAGATAAAATGAAGGAATATAGTAACTTGAAACAGGGTTTGACCACCCAAGAAGTAGAAGATAAATTGAAGCGGGAAGGGTATAATGAATTACCAAGTTCCAATGCGCGCAGTATATTCAAGTTAATGTGGGATGTAATTAGTGAACCAATGTTCATTCTATTGGTGTCCTGTGCTGTAATCTATTTCTTTTTAGGGGATTTACAAGAAGCGCTTGTCCTAACGGCATCCGTTGTTATTGTAATGTCTATAGAACTTTTTCAGGAACGCAAAACAGAAAAAGCTTTGGAGGCATTGAAAAATCTCTCCAGTCCGCGCGCTTTAGTTATTCGGAATTCAGAACAAATCAGAATTCCAGGCAGAGAAGTAGTAACTGATGATTTAATTATATTAGCGGAAGGAGATCGCATTCCAGCCGATGCCTACATATTGGAAAATAATTCACTAAGTGTTGATGAATCGCTTTTAACAGGTGAATCAGTACCTGTTAGAAAACGGATTTGGAATAAAGAAGAAAGACCAATTAATCCAGGAGGTGATGATTTACCCTTCGTTTATTCCGGCACTTTGGTTGTTAGTGGTAGAGGCATAGCTCAAGTTTTTGCCACAGGAGAAAAAACGGAACTGGGAAAAATTGGTAAATCCCTGGAAGCAATCACGGAAGAGGAAACTCGCTTAAGTAAGGAGACAGGTAAATTAGTGAAATATTTTGCCGCTTTTGCTTTGCTTATCTGTGTGGTTGTAGTTATCGTTTTTTATATTACTAGAAAGCACTTAGTTAATGCTTTATTAACAGGTATCACTCTAGCTATGTCTGTTTTGCCGGAAGAATTTCCGGTTGTTTTAACTGTTTTTATGGCTTTAGGTGCATGGAGGATGTCACGCAAAAATGTCTTAGTAAGAAGATTGCAGGCAATTGAAAGTTTAGGTTCAGCTACAGTTTTATGCACAGATAAAACAGGAACTATTACTTACAACAAAATGACCTTGCAAAAAATCGTTAGTAGCGATGAAAATATAGATTTAAAGAGTGCTGATAAGATCTCAAACTCTATCTACACTATTCTTTACCACAGTGTGTTGAGCAGTATGAGAGAACCCTTTGACCCTATGGAAAAGGCAATTCACAGTGCTTTAAATGAAATTGAACCATCTAATTATCAAGAGCTCCAAAACTATCAAGAAATAAAGGAGTATCCTTTAACTGATGAACTACGAGCGATGGCTAAGGTCTGGAAATTACCTGACAAGACAGATTATCTTGTTTCGCTAAAAGGATCTCCTGAAGCAGTTATCAAACTCTGTGCTCTCAATTCTGAAGAAATCGAGCCGATACTAAATCAAGTTTCAGACCTGGCAGAAGAAGGGCTAAGAGTTTTAGGAGTTGCCTATTGTGAAGTAGTTCCCAATGTCTTACCGGAAAAAATGACTGATTTACCTTTCCACTATTTGGGTTTGATCGGACTGGCAGATCCGATTAGAGAAACAGTTCCTGAGGCAGTTAAGATGTGTTACAAAGCAGGCATCAGGATTATTATGATTACCGGAGATTATATTGGAACGGCAAAAGCGATTGGTAAACAAATTGGGCTGAAAAATGTAGATAATATCATTGTCGGTAGTGAATTAGACCAAATGACCGATCTGGAATTGGCAGAAAAATGTAAACAGGTATCTATATTCGCCCGGGTTGTTCCCCATCAGAAATTAAGAATTGTGCAAGCCCTAAAGGCAAACAAAGAAATTGTGGCTATGACAGGAGATGGAGTTAATGATGCCCCTGCTTTGAAAGCAGCCAATATTGGTATTTCTATGGGTTTAAGAGGAACGGATGTAGCGCGTGAAGCATCGGCAATTGTTTTAACAGATGACGATTTTTCTTCAATTGTAAGTGCCGTAAGGATGGGTAGAAGGATATATGATAACCTGCGAAAGTCCTTCACTTATGTGTTTTCTTTACATATACCCATTGCTGGGATGGCAATGATACCTGCTGCATTTTCTAATTATCCGATTATCTATTTTCCAGTTCATATTGCCTTTTTAGAATTAATCATAGACCCTGCCTGCTCTATTGTTTTTGAAATGGAAAAAGAAGAAGATGACATTATGGAAAGACCTCCTCGCTCTATTGATGAGAAGTTGTTTGGCACTAGAAGATTAATTATTGGTGCTTTACAAGGCATTAGCGTTCTAATTTTATTAGTGTTGATATATTTCTGGGGAATTAAAAGCGGAATGGGAGATAATCATTTGAGAGCGCATATTTTTACCACTTTGGTCTTTTCCAATTTGATGCTAATCACTACAAATCGTAGCTGGAAAAAGAACTTATTTCAGATTATCCGCACTCCCAATAAAGGTATGACATATTTATTTTTAGGAGTTTTCACCATTGTTCTGTTGATGACTCAAGCGCCTTATATAACCAATATCTTCCACTTAGAATCAATGTCTCTATTAGAATTACTTACCTGTTTAGTTTTAGGGAACATCAGCGTCGCTTGGTTTGAAATATACAAGCTGATAGTGAATAAGAAAGCAAAGAAACAAAAACCTTTACAAAAAGAAGCCCTCTGAAAAGGTGGTTTTCTGAAATGCCTTTAGGAGATAGTTATGCCCAACAAGCTACGAGAAGATAGCAATAAAGCTACAATGAAAGAAATGAAAGAAGAATATCTTCGAATGCTCGAAGAATCCTTTCAAAACACAGCCGAGATTAAAAAAGGGGATGTAGTTGAAGCTCCCATAGTCAGCATCGGTGATCAATATCTTATTCTTAATTTAGGCGGCAAATTCGATGCTTACGCTGAAATTGGAGAATTTTCCGATTCAAAAGGAGATCTTCCATATAGAGTGGGAGACAATTTAAAGGGTTATGTTGTTGACCAAAATGAAAATGGATATGTAATTGCTAAAAGTTTAACAAGACAGTATGTAGATAAGCAATCCATTCTTGATGCTTTCGAGAAAAAAATCCCTGTGCAGGGAAAAGTTAATTCTCCTACCAAGGGAGGATTTAATGTTGACATTCTGGGAGCACGAGCATTCTGTCCAATTTCACAGATATCCTTACACCCGGTTGAAGATACAGCTCAATTTATAGGTAAGAACTTAGATTTTCTTGTTATTGAATGTTCAGAAAATTGCCGTCGATTAGTAGTTTCACATCGCCAGCTGGAAGAAATGAAAGAAAAAGAACTGAAAGAAGAAGCCTTAGCCAAGTTGAAGGTTGGAGATGTGATTAAAGGTAAAGTTTTGCGGATGACCAATTTTGGCGCTTTTATAGATTTAGGTGGAATTGAGGGTCTGATGCATGTTTCAGAAATTTCCTGGCAGCATGTTGTTAAGCCCCAAGACGAGCTGAAAAAGGGTCAGGATATTGAAGTGCAAATTTTGGATATTAAGGGTGATAAAATTGCCCTTTCTCGTAAGGCATTAATAGAGAATCCTTTTTTACAGGCACTGAACGAACTGCATGAAGGAGATACAATTAACTGTCGCATTCTGCGTTTACATAGTTTTGGTGCTTTTGCCGAACTAAAACCTGGTGTGGAAGGTTTAATTCCTATTTCCGAAATGAGCCGTAATCGCAATATTTCGCATCCTCGCGAAATCGTGAAAGAAGGTGATTGGGTAGCTGTTCAAATTTTAAGAATTGACGAAGATACCCGTAAAATATCTCTTTCTTTGAAAGCATTGGAAGAAGACCCCTGGGACAAAATAGACGAAATTATCGAACTGGATAATCCCTTTGAAGGTATTGTAGAAAGTTCTACAAATTTTGGAGTTTTTGTAACCATCACTGATGGAGTTACAGGGCTTTTACCCCGGTCTCGAGTTCGTAAGAATGACAGCTTTAAAACAGGTGATCCTGTAAATTTAAAAGTAACCGCTATTGATAAGGATAACCATAGAATAACTCTTGATTATACAGATAGGACACCTGAAGAACTATTTGAAGAGCAGAATCGCTCTGCAAACTACAATCAAAGAGAATCACGAAATGAAAATCCCCGCAGTGGAAATCAACGCAGAGGTTCACGCAATCGCAACGACGAAGAATGGCGTAAATATGCCAATCAAAAAGTAAATTCTGCTGCTGATAATCCCTTTAAGGATTTATAAAATAGTAATGCCAGATAATTCTAATCAATTTATCCGGTTACGCAAAGAAAAACTGGAAAAGATTAAATCACTAGGGGTAGATCCTTATCCAATTGATTCCAATAGGACTCATTATATATCTGCCCTTTTGGAAGATAAAGATAATTGGATTGCACAAGCTGAAGAAATTACTATTGTAGGGCGTCTTGTAGCTATGCGTAGGCAGGGCAAAATAGGTTTTGGAAACATTGAGGATATTTCAGGCAAGATTCAGATTTATGTAGCACAAAATCTTATAGGAGAAGAAAATTACGACCTTTTCAAGCTATGTGATGCTGGTGATTTTATACAAGCGACAGGAATTTTATTTTACACTCAAACAGGTGAATATTCTCTGAAATGCAATGCTATCAAACTGCTCTCTAAAAACATCAGACCCTTGCCAGCTGTAAAAGAAAAAATAGTTGACGGTAAGAAAGTCCGCTACGATGAATTTTCTGATATTGAATTACGTTATCGTAAGCGTTATCTTGATCTTTTACTGAATCCCGAGCATAGAAAAGTGTTTGAAACCCGAGCAAAAATAATTACCGCTATTCGTAGTTTTATGGATAGTCGCGGTTATGTAGAAGTAGAAACCCCTATTTTACAACCACTTTACGGAGGAGCAAATGCCCGTCCTTTCGTTACTCATCACAATACTTTAGATATGGATTTATATTTAAGAATCGCTACAGAGCTTTATCTGAAACGATTAATTGTGGGAGGTTTTGAACGGGTTTACGAGCTGGGTAAGGATTTTCGTAATGAGGGGATGGATAGAACTCACAATCCTGAATTCACTATGATCGAGTTTTATGAAGCATATTCTGATCTGAGAGGAATGATGGATATTGCTGAAGATCTTATTAAGCACTTGGCTATGGATGTTATCGGCAAAGATACATTCTTGTATCACAACCACCAAGTATGTTTAAGCGGAAACTGGAAAAGAGTTTCAATGCCTGATCTGGTTAGCGAATTTGTAGGACAGGATGTAATGAATATGGATTTTGCAACATTGCAGGCATTCTGTAAACATAAAGGACTAGAAATTCCTGCCGGCTCAGAAAAAGGTAAATTGATTGCATTGATTTTTGAAGAATTTGTAGAGAAAACCCTTATTCAACCAACCTTCGTTTGTGATTTTCCTAAAGAAGTTTCTCCTTTAGCTAAGGCAATTCCCGATAATCCTTTCTTAGCAGACCGCTTTGAACTATATATAGCGGGAGGTGAATTTGCCAATGCCTTCAGCGAATTGAATGATCCCTTGGAACAAAGAATGCGCTTGGAAGAACAAGCAAAATTACGAGATCTGGGAATTGACGATGCCAATGTTGTGGATGAAGATTTTCTGGAAGCTCTTGAATATGGAATGCCTCCTATGGGTGGACAGGGTATCGGAATAGACCGTCTCGTTATGTTACTTACGGAGAACGATTCTATTAAAGAAGTTATCCTTTTCCCCCAAATGAAAACCACCTAATCAATTTTATAACACCATTTATCAATATAAAAGCAAGGATATAATCTCTCTAATTTATGGCTATTGTGAAAAAATACTCAAAAAAGCAAGTCCTTTGGATTATATGAATATTAAAGCAGTGCTTACTTCCTTTCTATAATGATGTTTCCTATTTTGTAAATGCAATATACCTGACTTATAACTTCGGACGGCTTATTAAAAATCCCTTCAAAGAAGACATAATAATAGCGACGATGACGAATTTAAGATAATAGATATGGGCTGAACAAGATTTGGGAGATTTTAGGGATTGATTTTTAGAAACAAGGATTTCAGGATTGTAGGATTGAGAGGATTATATTCTTAGAGTGTTTCATAATTATAATTAAAACAGTTAGTTATGTTTTGATTTTTTTGGCTGCAATGCAGTGGTGATTTATCCTATTCTAACATCTGAATATTAGACATAATCCTAATTTTGTAAGGACTTCCAGTTTTCTACCATTTGTAACTGTATTAGCTGGGCTAAGTCCGTTAGTAACCTTTAGTTTATTCGCTAAGAAAGGATTGTTTAGCCCGTTTTCGTTGAACTGTAAAATTGTAGGTTGCTATTAATTATTATCATAATGTACTTATCTATCTTCAAGTATTTGCTACTATAATAGACAGAATATCGGAAGCAAGCTTCGCTTTTTGCTCTTACCTCCAAGCGTAAATCAAGCGTTTATCATCCCTTAATCAAGCGTTAATTATTAACGCTTGATTAAGGGATGATAAACGCTTAATTAATATTCTCATGTAAGGAAGAAATTAGACAAAAATAGGGGGATTTTATGTCGTCTTTAAGTCATAATCGGCATATTCTATGAGGTTATTAATGACCTTATTCAAAGATAGGAAAAAAGAATGAAATTGTATGGAAGATCGCGAGCAAAGCCGATTTTAACTCAAAGGGCGACACGATTATAGCGATGGTGGCGTATGCCCCTCGAAAACAAAGAATTATAATGCTATAAGTTCCGTTAGGAACGATACATATTAACGACGGGTTTTAACCCGACGTAGTAATAAAGGAGGGTTGAAGTCCTCGTCAACCACAACAAACAAACTCTCAAGCTTTCACAGAATAAAGAGGAAACTGCATAACTTGGTTGTATGGGGAACGACGAGGACTTCGTTCTTCCTTTAAAAATATGTACCTTTTGCGGAGCTTCGGCGAGCTTCGACTACACCCAAAAAAAGATTGACAAGTTTTCCAGAAAAAATATAAAAGAAAATATGAAAAAGGGAAGAAAGGAGTTTATACGGAAATGTGTATCTTAACAAACAAAGCTATATTGAACTATATTTACCGTGCAAAAATGGACATTGTTTATACCTTTGTTTTTCTAAAACCAATAGAAAAATAAAAAAATATCGTGTAGGATATTATGAAAAAGACATTTCTACTCTTTATCTTAGTTCTCTGCTCCGTAGCATTCTGTGCCCAAAATGTGGATTGGCTCTGGGTTAAGCAAGCTGGGGGAACCGATAGTGATGTTGGCAAAAGCATTGCTGTTGATGCCAATGGAAATAGCTATGTTACAGGTTATTTTCGGGGTAATGCTACCTTCGGTTCTACTACTTTAAGCAGTATTGGAAATACTGATATCTTTTTTGCTAAGCTGGACAGCAACGGTAACTGGCTCTGGGCAAATCAAGCTGGTGGATGGAATTATGATTATGGCTATAGCATCGCTGTTGATGCCAACGGAAACAGCTATGTTACAGGTTATTTTAAGTTTAGTGTTACCTTTGGAACTACTACCTTAACCAACAGTGGTAACCCTGACATCTTTGTTGCTAAGCTGGATAACAACGGCAACTGGCTCTGGGCAAAACAAGCCGGAGGAATAAGTGGTGATATTGGCTATAGCATTACTGTTGATGCCAACGGAAATAGCTATGTTACCGGAATTTTTTCTGGTAGTGCTACCTTCGGTACTATTACCTTAATTGGCTTTGGGGGTTATGATATCTTTGTTGCTAAGCTGGATAGTAACGGTAATTGGCTCTGGGCAAAGCAAGCCGGGGGAATAAGTGATGATTATGGTAATAGCATTGCTGTTGATGCCAACGGAAACAGCTATTTTACAGGTTGGTTTTCTGATAGTGTTACCTTCGGAAATACTACCTTAACCAGCAGCGGATATGCCGACATCTTTGTTGCTAAGCTGGGTAACAACGGTAATTGGCTCTGGGCAAAGCAAGCCCAAACCGGAGGAACATTATATGATGATTGTTTTAGCTATGGCATTGCTGTTGATGCTAATGGAAACAGCTATGTTACAGGATATTTTGAAGGTAGTATTAACTTCGGCACTACTACCTTAACCAGCATTGGCAGCTGGGACTTCTTTGTTGCTAAGCTGGATAGTAACGGTAACTGGCTCTGGGCAAAGCAAACTGGTGGAACAAATTATGATTATGGCTGTGGCATTACCGTTGATGCTAACGAAAATAGCTATGTTACAGGAGTTTTTTATAGTAATAGTATTACCTTTGGAACTATAACTTTAACAAACAGTAGCAGTGGATATGCTGACATCTTTGTTGCTAAGCTGGATAGCAATGGTAACTGGCTCTGGGCAAAGCAAACTGGGGGAACAGGTAATGATTATGGCTATGGCATTGCTGTTGATGATAACGGAAACAGCTATGTAACCGGTTGTTTTGAAATAAGTGCTACCTTCGGAGATACTACCTTAACCAGTATTGGTGGTGGTGACATCTTTGTTGCTAAATTAGGAGAAGGAAATAGTATAAATTTACCTGATATTATCTCCTTTAATGGCATCCGTTCTATCTATCCTAATCCGTTTAATCCCCTTACGACTATTGACTATGAAATAAGTAAGCCCGCTGATGTGAAAATTGAGGTCTATAATAATCGGGGGCAATTAGTGCGTAGTATTGCATTAGGATATAAAGAGCAGGGAAGTTATAAATTAACTTGGAAAGGAGAGGATAATAATGGCTGCCTCTGCAGTACCGGTATTTATTACATTAGAATGCAGGCAGGAAAAGAGATTTACACCAAGAAAGCAGTGCTATTAAAATAAAGCTGTGTAGACGAGGACGCTGTTCCTTTTTTTCTCTCACGCAGATTTCGCAGATTACGCAGATTTTAGAAACAAGGATTTAAGGGATTTTTTTATAATTAGCCACCGAAGTCACCGAAAGAATAACTTTGAACTAAGAACTTCTGCACTTTGAACTTGGAACTTGGATAGTCTCGCACAGATTTGATTTTAGAAACAAGGATTTAAGGATTATAGGATTTAAAGGATTTCTAATTTAAAGTTCCGTCAGGAACGATAGGTACTAACGACGGGTTTTAACCCGGCGAAAAGAGTAATGGATGAAAAAGTCCCAGCGGGACGACAGAAAATGAATTATTGCCGGAAGTTGCTCAAGTTGGAATTTACTACGCCTAAATAAAATCTGCCAGCTGGAAGGACATACCAGCCGGCAAAGTTAGATAAAAGTATAAATCAGTTAACTGCTATAATGCGATAGAACTGTCTCGGATTAGTAATTTCGGTCGTTTCCCAAAATAGTCCAGTGATATTATCCGCTGCCAAAACCCAGTCCTGAGGAAAACTGGCATACGGCAAGGATGACTTATAGACATTATAATGTGTAGCGCCGGACACCTGTTGCCAGGAAATTCTAATCGTAGTGCTACTGATTTGGGTAATCACCGGTTCGGACATAACAAGTGCATTTAGAACGAAATTCCAAACTGGGAAGCTTATATTGTTCAAGTTGCCCGCTCTGGTCCAGTTCTCTGGATTATTAATGGCAGTTCTTATTTCAGCAACGGAACCTGTTGTAGCGCCATTATAGACACCATCATCCACTTCTGTGGCAAAGCCCAAAGCATTTACTCCCAAAGTTAAAGTAGAGGGAAGGTAAGAACTATTGTTATTAACAGTGCCTTCGGTCAGCCAACCCGTGGAAGAAATTGCAGATATGAACGAAGGTGCATCAAGGGTTCCCTGGAAGGCAATAATCTGATCGCCATCATTGGAAAGACCTTCTACGCCGGGACTATGGATACCTTCATTGGTAAATGTCTGCCCTTCAACCAGATGAATAACTTCTCCTGTAGCATAAGAGCGTCCAACTCCTCTCCATTCATAAAGTGCTTCATTTGCCAGAAAAGCGGTTCCATTATATGCTTTATCGGTAAAGTACATCTTGGTATTTTCCTGAATATCTTTCAACAGCACGAAACTGAATCGGTCAGGAGAATCGGTAGCATATTCTACAAAAGCCAAATCTCCCGGTAGTAAAACAGAACCAACGGGTCCTGTAGAAGTTGTAAATTGAACAGAAGGTGCATTAGCATCAACTTTGTAATTGATGGTTTCGCCGCTATTAGTATAGGGAAAGATTTTGAAATAATAGGTCTGATTTTCTTTTAGTCCATAAAAAAGCTGGGTCTGAACGCTATAACTTACATTTTTAATAAGCTCCGCATCGTTTTCAGGAATGCCATCCACCGGGTCTGCAATATCTGCTAAACTTACTTCACTACCCTTAATTAAATAGCTGTTTGGAAGAGATGTTCCGGTAGAATCTATCCAGTTCAGATATGCCTGATAGTAAGTAACACCAGCAGTAGTAAAGGAAACGGGATAATTTGTCGGTTCAGGGAAAATAGTGGAACCGCTTACTTCAATGTCTTGAGGAATAATCCCGCCCCCGCTATGGCTAATATTGCCGGTATAACTTCCACTGACGCTTGGTTGAAAAACCACTTGTATCTGTTTAACAAAGTTACCATTACGAGGAATAAGCTCTAAAGAAGAAGCGAAGGAATCGGTATCAAACAAACGCAGGTAAAAATATTGAGGCGCCGTAACAATTAAATTCCCGGTTAAGTTAGTAGCAATTATCTGATAGGTCTGAATCTCAGAAGAAGTTCCCGGCAATGTATAAAAAGGTTGTAAATTTGCAGTGATTTCAACATAAGGAGCACTTGAAATTCCTTCTACAATTATGTCATCAAAACGCCACTTCCCTCCATCATAAGTACTACTAGGATTGGAAGGCATATAGAGAGTGTTTTCTGTATCGCCAAAAGCGGAAACAAGCTTAAAAGCTAGGTTGGGATTGTTATTCATCCCTGTTATGGAACTGGCATTAAAAGAATTGGGAAACCAGCTGTCTCCGCTGGTAGCATTGTATATATCTGCTTGAATCCATACAGGTTCTGACACTGTTCTATCCAGAGTGTAAAAAAGCACAGCTTTATTTGCGGATTTATTGCTGTGTCGAAGCGCCCAACTAATAGTTATATTTTGAAAATTGGCGGTGGAAACATTGATAACTATTCCCGCTGTCGTGTTATTCGTCCCCTGAGCAGGATAACTTGTTGTGCTCCAAGCCAATCCACCATTATAACCAGTATTAAAACCGTCATCTGTTACCCCTCCGATTAATGAAACGCTTCCACTGCCGGTAGATGGACTAAGAGTATTTTCAAATGTCCAAGCAGAAATAACGGTAGCATTTAGTGCAGCCTCCATCAATATGAATGCTATTAACAAAATTTTTTCCATTATTGCTCCTTACTGGATGATGCAGATCTTTTTGCTGAATTGTTTGCCGGCAAATTGAGTTCGGATTAAGTATATACCACTGCTAATGCGGTTGCCGTTTTTATCGCGTAAATCCCATTGATTCTTACTGTCTGAAGCCATTACATTCTCGGTAACTAACTGCCCTTTAAGATTATACACTTTTACGCGGTATTTATCGTTGGCACCTTTAAGATTGATATTTAGCGCATCTCTAACCGGATTGGGCCATACTTCAAAACGCATAACAACCGGAGTAATAATATCATCACTGTTGCCAGTAGGGTAATTTTGCGTTCCTGGCGTAACAGGATTCTCAAAATCAGTTCCAAACTTAACCCAATTTTCACTGCCATCGGGATATCTTCCATAAGATATATCACTGGCTAACGCTAAATCCTCTGTCCAAGCAATATGATCTATCACTGTTAACATATCGGGTGCTATTAAATAAACCGCATCCGCAGTAGCGCTTAATTTAGTATTGATATGCAAAGGACCTTGGTCAAGGTCTTCATCAAACCAGATAATTTTATAACCGCTAGCAGGTATAATCGTTTCGGTAAATCCCGTAGGAATCTGAGTTAAAGAAGTGCCGTTATCGGGATAATGATCATCTGTAAAATAATAGCCAGCTAAATCAACTTCAAAATTATTGGGATTATAAATTTCTACCCAGTCCTCATATTCGCTGTTTTCATCCATAACAGTTGTAGAATTGGAAGGCATTAATTCGTTGATATACAAAATGGGAGCAGAATAACCAATTATAATAGTATATATTGGCGATTGAGTTACTCCTGAAACATTATCCGTTGCTTGAATCCGGTATTTGATGATAGAATCCAAAGCAAAAGGTCCGATTTGAGCAGTGTAGCTGTTTTCGGTTAAACTCATTGTAACGGTGTTCAAAGTCCAGTCCGAAAGGCCATACAATAATTGAACGCTATTTATGCTCCCATCGCTGTCACTAACACTGGCAGATACGGTTATAATGCTGTTTTCATCTGTGATAAGTGGGTTATAAACGATATTTTCAATAACGGGAAGTGTGTTTACAGTTCCTTGATTGGAAGCACCAGGAGTGCAAGGATTTGTTTGCCCTGCTCCAAATAAAACCCAGTTATCGGTTCCATCTGGTAATCTGCCAATTGATCTATCATCAACATTTAAATCGGTTGCCTCAGTCCAAATATAGCTATCAACAAGAGTAATGCCATCGCTATCAATTAAATAAACAGCATCTGCCCCACCCCCTAATTTATCATTTATATGTAAAGGACCCTGATCGAGGTCTTCATCAAACCACACAATTTTATAGCTATGCGCCGGGATAGTTGTAACATCAGGATTAGTTGTCGGAATTTGAGTCCAGGCACTTATCCCGTTGCTGTAATGACTATCGGTCATATACATACCTCCTAAATCTACAGCATAATTATTGGGATTATAAATTTCCACCCAATCGTCAAAATCGCCGTTGGGATCTGCAAAAGAGGCATTTTTTGCCATAATTTCGTTGATAAATAACTCTCCCGTGAAACTGGAAACAGCAATAGTAAAATATTCGTGTTCCGCTCTGGCAGGAAAGAACATACCCTGAGAGGAATTCTCTGCCCAGAAGTAATAATTTATATCCCCATAAGAAATGGGAACGCTTATTCCATAAATGCCATCATTGGCTGCGCCATCGGAATGAGCTCCGTCATCAAACATTTGGTAATAAGTGAATTTGCTTGCTATGTTTTGCCTGATGCCAAGCTGAGCATAAGTAGCATTGGCAAAAGTAGCTGTAAATTGAAGAGTGGAACTTGGTTCGGGATTTTCAGGACTGTAGCTCTGAGCAGTCATTGTCGGAACTGTTCCCGCAAAATTAGTATTACTTAAAAGATAAGTAGCGCGGGCATTCATCAATTGTGTAATACCAGGAACGGTTTGTCCCCCTCCGGGACCTCCTGAACCACCTCCAACCTGATTATTTAGGTTTGCTTGAAAATTGGCATAGGTATAAAAGTAATTGGGATCGTTTTGTACGGAAGGTCCGCAGACGCTTTGCAATTCAGCTGCCCTGGTTGCATACCAGCCATTGGAAAAATTTTCCTCTATCATAGTGCGCATATGAGCAATATACATCTTTTTGTAACGAGGATTAATTAACACATTCTTTAGTAACAAAAAAGTGTTGCTGGTAGAATTGCGCAAAGGGTCCAAATTCTGCATACTGGAAACAGAACCACCTTGAAATCCGCCAAAGGACATATTCAAATCCCATAAAAGCGGGTTAATTCTATTATCGGCATCCCCGAAGAGATAAAAATTATGAAAGACATTGATAGGTGAATCCAAATTTACCAATAGATTATCATAGGCACACATCCATATATTCTGATCCACATTCATCACCTGGTCTATATTGGCATAGTTGTTTTGAAGAGTATTGGTAAAGTTGATTAAAGTGCTCCATCCATAGTCAGATTCCAAACCATAATATTGCATATAGGCAGTAGAATCAGCTCCTAAATAACCCCAAACAGTAACAGGGCTCATAGTATTTGTTTCACATTTAAACCGCGGCATCCCGGAAGTATGAAAATGTTCCCTCATAAAACTACTATCCACATCTTCCACTGAAGTGTAAACTCCGATAAGTACATTATTCACCCAAACATTGGCATAATTAGCTTTACAGGCAGGCATATACTTACGGGCAATTTCGTAGGAAAGAGTTTCCCGCACGAAGGAGGGATCACAAAAGCCATTGGCAAGCTTAAGAGTTCCATATTTCCCATCAATGAGTTGATCTTCAATTATGTGATCTAATTTAATATTGAAAGGATTCTTGTTTCTGTTGGCGCTGTAGGAACTATTGCCTTTATAGCGAACGCCTACACTATCATAAGTTACCCCGTTAATAATTGCTGTGCCAATCAATCTATCTTCTCCCGCTGCATAAAGCTGGTCGAGAATTTGATCCCAATTGGATTGTGTAAAAAATAACTGAATCGTATTCACGGTACTCATATCGTAAAAATCTGTTTGGGCTCGCATACTAAAATCAAAGCTAAGTATCAAACAGAGAACAAGATATGCTTTTTTCATATTCACCTCGTTAAAAAAATACAGGGACTGCTTTCTACAATCCCTGTACTCAATACTCTCAGGATTTGTTAATCCTGCATTTTTTTATTCGCTCAAGTAGCTAAGCACCTGGTTTGCCTTATTGATAAAGCTTTTAAGTTCTTTACCACTGAAAGGTTTTTGCTCCAAGAGTGATAGATCGTGAATATAAGAGCAAAGTGTTTTCACTACATCATCTTTACCCTGCTCAGCGTAGGCGAGAATCTTTTTGATTATCGGATTATCGCGATTTACAACCAGAGTGTGATATTTAAGCATATCGGAAGAAGCATTTTGGTGAGACAGCATATCCATATCATGCCATCTGCGCATATATTCACTGAAGACAATCATTGAAGGTATCTCCGGGCTTTTCAAGCTTTTCACTTCTACCTTGATTTCCGTAAAAGCATTATCTTCCAGAGCTTTCATTGCTTCAGGGCCAATCTCTTTGCGTACATTATCTGGCAGTTCATAGGGTTTGATGATGGTCTGTTCATCATTTTGAATAAGATAAGGACTTAAGATAGTGGCAGCATTAGGGTATTTTTTTAAGAAATCTGCATAGCTTTCTTTGCTGAAACTTGCTTCCACTTTTTGGCCTAATGCCGTGTAAAAGAGTTCTTTAAGCTTATCTTCAGAATCGCTGGCAACCCCTTCTTTGTTTACCAAGAGGTCGTTCACTTCGCTATCTATTCTCATAAATTCGATATTACCCAGTTTATTTTCCAGCTGTTGATAGAGATGAGTATCTAAAGGACTGTTTTGGAAAACAACTTCAATACCCTGTTCTTTCATCAGATTTAAATAACTAACTTGAGTATCTTCACTCGCTGCATACCAGATTTTTGTTTTATCGCCTTCGCTTTTATTGCGAGCTTTATATTCTTCAATTGTAACATAATCGCCGCTGGCAGTTTTAAATATAATGATATCCTTCATTGCTTCAAAGAAATCATCTTCTTTCAGCAAGCCAAATTTGATGAAAGCATTAATATCTTCCCAGTAACTCTCATATTTCTTACGGTCTTCTTTGAAAGTATTATTAAAATGATCAGCAACCTTTTTTACGATATATTGGCTGATTTTCTTCACCTGGGCGTCATTCTGTAAAAAACTGCGGGATACATTTAAGGGAATATCGGGAATATCAATTCCACCTTTCAACAATAGCAAAAATTCCGGAATAAGGTCTTCCAGATTGTCTGCTACGAAAACATTATTACAATAGAGTTTCACTTCGCCTTTGAAGAAATCTGGCTCATTGCGCAGTTTCGGAAAATATAGAATCCCTTTCAGATTGAAGGGAAAATCCACATTCAGATGAATCCAAAACACAGGATCCATATAATCGTGAAATACATTCTTGTAAAATTCTATATATTCTTCATCCTTCACATCGCTAGGTTTACGATTCCACAATGCTTCTTTTTGGTTTACCTGCTTGCCTTCAAACATAATTGGATAGGGCATAAAATTGCAATAGCGATCCAAAATTTCCCTTATCTTACCTTCATTGGCATATTCTGCACTCTCTTCATTCAGATAAATAGTTATCGTTGTTCCAATCTCTTTCCGCTTACCTTTGCTCATCAGATATTCCGTGCTGCCATCACATTCCCAAAATGCAGCTTCACTACCTTCAGTGCAAGATAGTGAATCTATAGTTACTTTATCGGCTACCATAAATGCAGAATAAAAACCTAAGCCAAAATGACCAATCATATTGTTCTGGACATCCTTATACTTATTAATAAAATCCTCTGCACCCGAAAAAGCTATCTGATTGATATACTTCTTTATCTCTTCTGCCGTCATACCAATTCCACTGTCTATTACCTGAATGGTCTTTTTACCTTTATCCAACTTCACTTCCACTTTCATCTCTTCTTCCTTGAAGTTCGGATCAGCATATTTCCGTTTGGATATTGCATCCACAGAATTAGATACCAGCTCTCTTAAAAATATATCATGCTGCGAATATAGCCATTTCTTGATAATCGGAAAGATGTTTTCTGTATGGATGCTTAAGCTTCCTTTTTCTTTCGTTTTCTTGTCTGCCATTCTATTATCTCCTTTATTCATTAAATTCATTCTGATGATATAATAATCGAGACAGGGATTTTGTCAAGTGTTTTTAGCAGTCCTCTTTCTTGACTGCTAAAAACCCAAATTTGCTTCAGACACTAATTGGATCACTATTCTATGTTAAATTCTGCTTGACTAATTTGGGTTAAGATGGAACAATGTAATTTAGCGAATTTTGATATTTTATAAAGCATAGGAGTATAGATGAAAAGAAATCTAATAGCACTGAGCTTCCTGATACTGTTTATACCCTTGGTAGCAGTAATTCAGGAAACCGCTTCCTTAAAGCATTTTCTTTACGGGCACGAACCAAATTGTGCTTATGATAACTGGATTTCCCATTTAGCCGAAGGGGTAGTAATCCAAGGGTATAACACATATGCCCCCTATGATAGACAGACAAACGGTTTTGGCAATTTTGTTATTGCTACTACTTTTCAGCTAAGCAGTTGGGGTAATATTGTTGATTTATTTTTAGAAGGTATGTTAGATGAAGCTCAGTCCGCAATTGATGCTTCCGGTTTTCCCTATCAAGTTGTTATTTTTAATGATACGGACACTAATATCACTTACCGGATGTTGCGAGAAATTCCTGATAGCAGTTATGTAGATCAAAATGGAACAGAAGATGATTATGATGATGAAATAGGTGCTTTTGCATATGGTTGGGGTTTGTATATTTATAATCCTGAAGGGACAAGACCCATCATTGTTACAGCACCTCATCCTTGTGACGATTTTCCTACTCCAGCTTTTGCTTTGGAATCGTTTAAAATTATGGATGCTCAATTTTTGCTAATAAACGGTGCAGGCAGAGAAGTTAAATGGACTAATAGTGGCAGTTATACAAATACTAAATCACTTTCTGATCCTACTCGAGTAGCCAATCATCCCTTCAATACCTGTTATAAAAAGTTTGTCGATAAGCTAAGGATTGTTTTTAACTGCAGAGAATTTTCCCCTCAGATTCATAGTTATGATTGGAATTATCATGCTGGTTATCCCAATGTGCAAATTTCTGCAGGCAACAGTCGTCTCTGTCCTAATCTTCCTATTAGAGATCTTTCCAGTTTGAAGCTTGATATGATAAACCAAGGCCATCATATAATGGTGCCAGCTAACACTGTTGGTTTTCATAGTGAAGTTGAACTAAATGATTTTTATTCAGTATATTATGACACCTATCCTTTTATTTTCGATGATGGTGAACATAGCTATGAAGTAAATAATTATATTGATTTACCGGCTTATTCGCAAAACTATCAAATGCTATATAGTTTGGAAAACTGGACTGATTATGATGTATATGATCCTTTCCTCCATGTTGAAATGGACGAATTACCCAATTCGTATGAATTAACTGAAAACACTTATCGATGGTTTTATGGCTGGAATGAAGCACAGCAACGTTGGAATTTTGATCATCTTTTTGATAATTTTTTGCAATATTATCTACGTTGGGTTTACGATCTAAATAGTGTATTGAATACTATGTTCGCTATGAATGATGGGCTTAATCCTCCTACTCCAACAGGTTTTGCAATACATAATCAATCTTTATATTCTGTTACTTTACAATGGAATAAAGTTGATTGTTACGATTTTGACACCTTTGAAATACTATATTCTACAGATCCTATTGGAACCAATAATTATCAGGTTTATAACCGCAGTAATAATGCTATGCTTGCATCCCCATATTGTGAGAGTATTACAGTTCCAGGCCTTAGCAGTTCTTCCAGTTATTTCTTTAAAATCCGAACAAAGGATAAAAATGGAAACTATTCTGATCTTTCTAATCAGATAACCACTATACCTGCACCTGCAAATGTTTATACATTTACTGCTCATGGTATGGATAATGCAGTTCGTCTTTATTGGGGTGTTTCAGGTCAGAATAATAATCAGGGTTTCAGTGTGTACCGTAAAAACTCTACACAGACAGATTATTCCCTGATAGATTCATATCTAACTAATTCTTCTCTTAACAATCCAACTGCTTCCAGTTTTACCTATTGGGACTATGATGTAGCTAACGGACAGGATTGGGAATATATTATCAGCTGCACTAATACCAGTAATCAGGAATTTTTCTATAACTATCCTGCAACAGCAGCTGTTAGAGCTATTCATAGCTTGTATATAAGAAATAATACTGCAACTTTGGCAGATACAATTTCCTTTGCCCAAAATTCTTTTGCTTCAGATGCTCAGGATGCCTTCTATGATGTAACAAAAGGTAGTCCTTCTGGTTCAAATTATGTATGGGCAGCCTTTTGGGAACAGTATTGGGGGAATAATGGAACTACTTTATCTCGAGAAGTAAAAGGTGGATATAATACCGCGCTCGATATTAAAACATGGGCAATTAGAATCCGTTCTACTGAACTAAATACACCACTATATATTAGTGCTTCCAATAATTTTAATAGGGCAGAAAAGCTCTATCTTTATGATTCTTACACGGGAACCTGGCACAATTTATTCAGTGGACCCTATCAATTTACTGTGCCTAATTCCAATGTGAGAACGATGACCCTATATTGGGGTAATTTACAACCCAAGGTCGTTCACGGCACCCAAAGTAACCAATTATACCAAGGTGGAAATAATATACCTTTGCAGTGGAGCTGTCAAAACAACTTCCTGGTTGATCACTTGGATCTATATATAAAGAATGAAACGGACAGCTTGTTTTTAGTAGCTAATGTTCCTGGAAATCAAACTAACTTTACTTATAATGTTCCTCAGAACCTGGATATGCAATCTGCTCACTTTTATATAGATTGTCATGCAGTAGATGGATTGATGCAAACTTACCGCTCATCCTACACTTTTGCTATTGTTCCCCGAATGGTTTTACATAGTAATGAAGCAGGTTGGCAGACCCGTTCTCATATTTGGCCAGATTTAACTCCGACGGTAGAAAATATTTTTGGGACTGGAGCTACCGCTTTTATCGCCGGGGATAATAACACCTGGGTTGAATGTGATGATTTTCTTTTTGGAATTGCCTATTGGGTTAATGCCCCCGATATGAATTTCTTCAGTTCTACTGCAGACATCTGCGCTTCTGGAATAGATTCTTTTCCTTTGGAACCTGGCTGGAATTTTGTAGCCAATCCTCATTATTGTCGTTATCCGATTCATAGCTTACGTTTTCTGGTTGGCAATAATCTCTTCCTATACAGTGAAATGATTGCCCAGCATCTTATCTCTCGAGCAGTTTATGTATATCGGAATGGTAGGTTTCAGGCAGTGGATGTTATTGAACCTTTTGAATCCTTTTTTATTAAATATTACTGCGATCAATCACTGAACACCTATCTTAGTTTTTACCCCTATTTTGAAGCACCAGAAATTACTCCTCCTGATAATTTCTGGCAGTTCCAAGTGGCGGTCACTTGCCCTGCCAGTGACACTGATGAATTTATTTTGGGTACTAATCCTATCGCTACAGATGGGTATGATTTTTATGTTGATTTACCAGCTGCTCCTGTTAAACCTTTCCCTTCTATCAGTGCATACTTAACTCGTGAAGCACCTGAGGATATAAGTTTTACGGATAAAAAACTAAGCTGCGAATTTCGTGAGGTTTTTTCTCCCACTGTAGATCAGGAAAAAATTTGGCATTTCAAATTTACCTGTAGCTCAGTAGAGCCAATTGAATTTGATTTGAGCGACATCAATCTACCAAATGATTATACCATTAGAATCTTTCTGGGAGAAAATATCTACACTTACAGACAGCTGACTCACTTTACTTATGTTCCTGCAGAACCAGGAACTTATGAAGGTTTAATTAAGGTAACAAACTACCCTGTAAGTGTAACAGATCTGATTCAGAAGCCTGTTTCAGCACTTGCAGTATATCCCAATCCTTTTAATCCGACCACCACAATTGCCTTTAGTACTTCCCAAACCCAAGTTGTGGAAGTTTCCTTGTATAACCTGAAGGGGCAAAAAGTCCGCACTTTACATAAAGGAATATTGAAGAGTGGCGAACATAAATTGATTTGGGACGGAAAAGATAACACAGGTAGAACTGTTAGTAGCGGTGTCTATTTTACCAGAATTGAAACAGGAAAACAATCCTTTACCCGTAAGCTGTTATTAATGAAATGAGCTTGCTAAGCAAGAAAGTTACGATAACAAAGAGCTAAGGACAGAATTTAACCAAGTAGACAACTTTAGGTTAAAGAAGCTACTTCAAAGAAAACAATAGAATGCAAATTAGGGCAGGGAAATCTAATCCCTGCCTTATTATTTATAAGATAAGATTGTAGAAATATAGACAATAAATAGTATGAAGTAATTCTTGACAAAACAAATGAGAATATCTAAGTGTTTCCATAGTTATTAAGGAGCCTATCATGGGAAATCAAACGATGACTTTAGCTGAGCAAGAGAATATAAACCGCATAGCTAATCAAAAGCACTTTCTTAAAGAAATAGATTTGATAATAGACTGGACTAAAATCAATAAAGTCCTATCTAAAGTAGAAATTAGACGCGAATCTGTAGCTGGCAGTGATACATATTCAGCCGAAGTTATGTTTCGGATTTTGCTGATTCAGTCCTGGTATCAACTATCTGATTATCAGATGGAAGAGCAACTGACTTACAATTTGATGTTTCTGTACTTTAGTCATCTCAGTTTAGAAAATCCTATTCCAGATCATTTAACCATCAGTCGTTGGCGCAGTAGATTTTTGGAAAAGAACATCTTTGATGAGCTCTTAGAAGAGATTAATCGACAATTGGTTATGCATAACATAGAGGTTCACGAAGGCGTAATAGTTGATGCTACTTTAGTAGAATCCTAAGCTTGTCCTCGTCGGAAAGAAATAATAGAGACAGAACCAGTAGGCGATGAAGAGATTCCTGAGCAGCAATTTTATCAGGCGACAGAGTTGGTTGTAGAGGAATCAAAAGATAAGGATGCAAATGGTTGAAGAAAGGGAAGAAATGTGTTTTTATTTTTGTTTTGACTTACAATTTNNTACACCCTTGCAACCGAGCTGTAACAATTCTTCAAATTCCACAATCGTGAATGAAGTTGTTTTTTCACATTTGCAGGGATGGGTTGGAATGGTTCAGAGATAGGGACTTCGGGACGAATTTTTGTTTTGACTTACAATTTTGCCACTACCCTCTCTGTAACCACATCCCTAAGATTGCACACATTTTCAACCGAATTATAATTGGTCTCCTAACTTCAAAATTGTGAGTTAAAATATGAATCTTACACCCTTGCAACCGAGCTGTAACAATTCTTCAAATTCCACAATCGTGAATGAAGTTGTTTTTTCACATTTGCAGGGATGGGTTGGAATGGTTCAGAGATAGCGACTTCGGGACGGATTTTTGTTTTGACTTACAATTTTGCCATATCTTAACTTTTTCTTTTGATGTTTCTTCCCGGTTTCACTTTTCCACCTTTCCACTATTCACCTTTTCACTTTGAAAGTGATCTTTTCTGGTATAGGTTAAAAAACTTAGGGGATAGCCCGTAGAAGAAATAATATCCTTTTTTTCCTTCAACAACCATTCATCTTCATTATAAGGAGGGAAAAAAGTATCCCCATCAAACTTAGAATGAACCATAGTAATAAACAGTTTATCCGCCAAAGGTAGAAATTGTTTATAAATTTGAGCGCCCCCTATTACAAATGCTTCTTGTCCATCAACCAGCTTCAGGGCTTCTTCTATGCTATGAACAACAATGGCTCCCTCTAATTGGAGAGATACATCTTTACTGATAACAATATTTTGCCTACCCGGTAGTGCTTTTCCTATAGATTTCCAGGTTGTTTTTCCCATAATTACAGGATAACCTGTTGTTATTTTCTTGAATCTGGCAAGATCTTCAGGAATATCCCAGGGCAATTTTCCATTTTTACCAATCACCCGATTTAAATCAAAACCGACTATAATAGAGATACTCAGAATTTACCTACTTTAAAAAAGGTATCAATTTGAGGAATACCTGCATTTTTTGCGTCTTCCAGAGTTCCGTTAAAAAGCATTTTCCCGCTATCCAGAAAAATGATTTTATCGGCTATTCTATGTATGGAAGCCAATTCGTGAGTAACAACCACAATGGTCATTTTCAGTTGTTTTTTTAGTTCCAGAATCAATTCATCTAAGGAAGCAGCAGTTAAAGGATCCAATCCAGCAGAAGGTTCATCACAAAACAGGATTTGAGGGTCCAAAGCAATCGCTCTTGCCAAAGCAGCTCTTTTTTTCATACCGCCGGAAAGTTCTGAGGGGAATTTATAAAGCGCCTCACTGAGGTTAACGAGATTAAGCTTCACTTTAATTATTCTATCTATTAAATTTTGGGAAAGATCAGTATGCAATTCCAGAGGGATACTAATATTGTCATAAACGGAGATAGAATTAAGCAAAGCCCCGCTTTGAAATAGCATTCCTATCTTTTTTAAAATATTGGCCATTTGGATATCATCCAAATCTAAAACCTCTTCTCCCCAAATTTTTACGCTACCCGAAAAGGGCTCAACCAAGCGCAAAATATTCTTCAAAAGAGTGGTTTTTCCACATCCACTCCCCCCCAAAATAACAGTTATCTCACCAGGAAAGATATCCACGCTAATATTATCCAGAACAATATTATCACCATATTTAGCAACCAAGTTCTTAACGCTGATTATAGGTTCCATAATTATAAATACAACAAACTGAAAATGGCATCCCAAATAATAACAGCAAAGATAGAAGCTACAACCGAAGAAGTAGTTGCCTTACCAACTCCTTCAGCTCCACCTTTAACTTCAAAACCGCAATAGGCACCAATTACAACAATCGTCCAGGCAAAAACAATACTCTTACCAAAACTGGTTACTATATCCTTCATGGATAGAACATCAATGGAACGCTGCACAAAAGTATAAACACTGAGGTCTAAATAGTCAATAGCAATTATACCGCCTCCAATTTCAGAAACCAGTATAGAAAACATAACCAGAATAGGCATAACAACTGTGATAGCATGAAATTTAGGGACAACAACATAGCGCACAGGAGAAAGAGCCATAATCTTCAAAGCGTCAATTTCTTCCGTAACTTGCATTGTAGCAATTTCTGAAGCTATAGCTGAACCACTTCTTCCAGCTACAATAATAGCCGTTATTAGAGGAGCTATTTCTCGCACCATAGAAAAAGCCATTAAATCGGCAATAAAAACATTTGCTCCAAAATTAGCTAACTGCACCGAGGCCTGCAATGCTAATATAAAACCTACTATAAAAGATAGCAAAGCTAAAATCGGCAATGCTTGTGAGCCCAAGAGTGAACACTGAATAATAAAGGAACCTTTGCGCTGTCCCTTTCTATTAAAAATACCAATTAAGCTCCAATAGAATACTTCTGAAGCCAACATCATTACCTGATAGAAATTCTGAGCTGCCAAAATAACAGAATCACCTATTTTTTCAAAGAAACCCATTTTGCGTGCTGGGGTAGGAGTTTCTATTTTTAAAGAGGTAAAAGTATCTATAACCTCTTGAATTTGTGGTTGAACGCCCTGGAACATCAATAATCCTTCAGCTGCTAAACGATTATGCAATTCATCCAGAAAAGCTACACCTGCACTATCCAAATTTGATATTCCACTAAGGTCTATCGTATTAGGACTTTGATTTTTAAGGAGTGTATTAATTCTATATAAGACCTCAGGAACCGTTTCCTTAGTAAGGTTTCCTTCCAGATAAAGTGTGTTATTTACAATTCTACAGGGCATTAATCCTCTTAATAAAATAACGAAAGGCGTAAGAAAGTAGTATAATCGTAAACCATCCAGGGTTTTTCTGCTTCATCATAAAAAGTATTGAATTTTACATCTAACGAGATATTTCTAAATAATTTGAAGCTAATCCGATTTTCGTTTTCCAAACGATAAGTATGATCTGGCACACCCATCCTGAAAAGCACATCCAAAGTAGAATTTATGCTTACAAACTTAAGTAAATTTAAGGCAGAAAATATGATGGTAGATTCTATCCCTTTAGAACTGCTGTTCGGTTCTTCAATATATCTATCATAACTCAATCCGGTTTGGGTGTCAACTATGGTTTTATCGAAAACATAGCTGCTTGTATTATAGTCCTGCAGCCAACCATAACCAACTCGTAAGCTTGTCCAAGCTCTGGGGCTGAAATTTATTTGATAAGTTAAGCCGGTTCCTTCTTTCAAACGCAGAGGGTAGAAAGCGATTTTTGTTTTTAAATCCGGTTGATCTAAAAGGGTTGAACAAATATCACCTTCTGCGTTTTGAAGTATTATATTCTTGTTTTCGGAAAAATAGGTTGTCTCATCAAAAAAATGCGTATTTATGTTCATTCTTCCATAGAATGCGAAATTCCGCAGGAATTTCTTCTTTTCCATAGGATATAACATCAACACGCTTTTCAGAGAATAATCGTCCGGACTGAATATCAGATCTTGATTGGATGTTTTATTTAAGCCCAGATCATAAATGCTTCGAGTAGTAAAATGAAAGGGTTTTATAAGTTCATGTGTATCTATACTGTTATCAAATTGACCGGCAAGTGAAACGCTGGAAGTTGGCTTTTTCTTATCTACATTATTATTAGAAGATAAGGATATATTACCATGTATGGCTCCTCTATGAATTCTCTTGGAACCCAAACCGATATCTTCATCAGCAAAAACACCTGCACCGATTAATACATTTCCTTCGGCTGCAGGATCAACAATCATTGTTAGCGTCTTCTTATCGCCTTCTGCTAAAGCAACTGTGGCAAAATCTTTTAAATCACTCCAAGAGCCACCACCCAATTTTACTAAATATGAACCTGGAGGTAAAATCCAAAGCTTATCTACGGCTCCAACTTCATCTTCGCCCATACTTACCATCCCTCCACTATAAATTTTATAACCTTCACCTTCCGCATCTTTTTTCCAGAGATCATATCCCATTCTTACTCTGCTTTTGGATTCGTCCATAATCACAATTTTTAATTCGCCCCAATTGGGTTTAACCACTGTTCTTTGACGAGGTAAAATCTGAACAGGGATAATTAGATCTTCCATTTCCCCAATTATTACTCTATATCTACCCGGACGCAGTAAAGCTGGCACTCCCATTACTAGTTCATCTGTAGAGATAACAGAATTCAGCGAATCCAATTCTTCGATTGTATAACGGAGCTCTTCTTCAGTTTGGGTTTTAGTAATAACCATCAACTCCCCATAATCATTAACAGTTTCTGAGGCAAACATTTCTTCGTAAACATATCTAGCCATTGGTGAAGCAGAAGTAGCAAGAGATTTTTCATCTATTTTGTGGCCACTGAAGTACAGATTACATTTGGCTGCAAAGAGATCTGTCTCTTCCATAATCATATCGTTAAATGCTTGAACCAAATATATCATAGAGGGGTCTATCAGCTCTACTGAACGTTCATTTTTATGCGATAAAACTATCCGCTCAGAAGTGGAATCCCGTAAAACAAATTCCATTTTTAAATAAGCTCGGGGCTCGGCACCTTCTATCTTTTCAATATTATACACTGTCGTTTCCAGAAAATAGTGAGGTTCTTTATCCAAAATTTCCCCGCGGGATACAGTTCCAAAAATATTGTATGCTTTCACACGCTGGACAACTAAGTTGGGAATAGCATCTCGTAGCCTTGTTGCCCAAACATCAGTCTGCAGGAATTTTACTTTATAAAAATTCTCTTTTACCACTATCTGATTACGGTCATAAGTTCTGGGCAAAACTGTATCCAGCACTTCCAGATTTTTTCCTGTATTATTAGCTCTGCGTAATTCAGGTTTTTCACTTCCTGGTTGATATTCCAAAACATAGTAGTTTACAGGTGTTTTTTCCACCTTTTGCAAGCAGCCTGAAAGCATAATTACCAAAGCTAAACATCCTATAATGAAGCACATACTCTTTATTTTATGCATAATAACTCCTAATTTCCGCGTAGCAAGATAGCAGGCGTATCGGCAATCTGACGAGAAAATTCATTCAGATTTTCACTCGTCTCGGTTAGGGTGCTTAAAATTTCCAGTAAGTCTCCCTGACCACGCGTTACAACTCTATTCAAGTTCGCAACCAAATTTCCTGTTTTATGAATTGTAGTGGATAGCTCACTTACCATTTCATTAATATTAGTTCTAGAAAGTTCTCCGCACAGAGTCCCCAGGTTAGTCATTAAACTGTCTACTCCTGGAGTATAAAGAATAGCATTCACCTGGTCTAATGTCTTATTAATATTATTACTGATCGTTAATATTTCGCGGGTAGTTTCCAAAATCATTTGATCGCTATGTTCACCTACTGTAGTAACTTTTAAATTAGCCTCGCGAATCAAAGCAGAGCCATCTTCAGTTAACCTTGCCAAGCTATATTCTAGTTGAGAAGTTAATTCCTCCAACTGTTTATTTACATTACTAGTAACGCTAATTAAACTTGTCTGCGAGGTTTCCGAAACACTTTGAATATTGCTTGTAGCGCTATTAGTGATAGCATCAAGATTCTTAGTGAGATTATCGGTTACTGCACTTAAATCTCTACTTAGTTCCTCTGTTAAATCCGCTGTATTATTTGCTATTCTACTAATGCTTTGCATCGTAGTAGCCAGATTTTCGTGAGTATCTTTCAAAATCAAACTTGTTTGCTCGAGGATCTTAGAAATATTCTGCCTGTTTTCCTCTCCAGTAATTAAGTTTAGGTTGGCAGCTATCATATCGATTTTATCCACAATTGATTTTGCCCGTTCACTGATATCTTCCAACATTGTAGTTCCAGGCTTTATATAACTTTTAGGTTTCAACAGTTTAGCTTCATTAGTTCCGCCCCGAATTTCCACAGATTTCAGCCCAGTTATTCCCGATAACAGTAAAACGGCTTCCGTATCTTCTTTTATAGGGGTTCCCCGGTTAACACTTATAGAGACAATTATTTTAGTTACATCCTTAGGATTGATTTTAATATCTTCTACTCTACCGATTTTAATACCGCGGTAATTAACCGAACTGCCAACTTGCAATCCACTAACAGAATAGTCCTCAAATTCAATATAATATATATCTTTCTTTTCTACTAATCTGCTACCAGCTACAATTGCCGCAAAAATTATAATCAGAATTGCCCCGATAGTTAAAAAAACCCCTAGTCGTATTTTAGCAGCCTTGGAAACCATATTCATCCTCCTGCTTTGTCTTGAGGGAAATTTCTTTGCATATCAAAATTCACTTCTCCGGTAAGCAAACAATTTTGCACAAATACCGGATTACTGGCTTTTAGAGTTGTTTTGCCCTCACAAATAACTCCTTCTCCAAAACTTACATCCCCGTAAATTTTCAATTCCTTACAACCGCTTAAACAAGGGATACCTTTGCTAAAACGCTTTTGCATATCATCAATTTTCCCATAATAGATTTCATCCAATTCAATTACCGGTGGTTTTTCCAGACCACGCTTCAACACTACCTGATACATATCGTTCAGATCATAAGCATCCGACCAAAGAGCTAAAAGATCATTTGTTTTTTTTACAGGTGCAAATCGTTCCCTGGGAACAATTAATGCCTTGGAATTGTTAAATATACTAATTGCCGAACCCATAGCTGTTTCCAATTGATAAACAGGAGTTCCTTCCACTATCTTAGGATTAACAATTAACGGTAACAGCAGCAAACCTTCATTAGCAATTATATACCATTCTAAAGCTCTTAAATCTATCCACAAGTTATTAGTATTGAAATATTTGTAATATTCGATATCTTGAAAGCGGGGCAAATCATTATCGGAGCATTGAGCAATTTCCCTTAAGAGCAATTGTCCAAATTTATCTTCACAAAGATGACCTCCTTTTTTATCCATTGGGCTGCGTAAACAGACCTCCATTAAAAAAGGAATATTATTATCTTCCATATAGGCTGGAATGGATGTATCTACGATCGCTCCTAAATTATCTGCATTGGAAACAAAAGCATAGCGGCAACCCTGCATAATCATTTTTTCCAGTAAATCACCCAAAGCAGTATAAATATCCCCATGCCCCGGAGGGTTCCACATCAATTTCTTATCCTTATTTTCATAGGGCATCAGGTTATCCTGACGGATGCGGGGAAATTTATTCTGTAAAAAAGAAAGTGGCAAACCCTGCTTACCTAAATCTGGATATTTTTCCAGATATTTTAGGGTGTCCTCTTCAGTACTGAAACTGTTCATAAAAAGCAAGGGAACATCATATCCGGAAATTGACCTTAAAGTTAGAACCTGACGGCTGATAATATCCAGAAAGTTCAGATTGTTTTTCACTGGTAATAGTGATTTCGCTTTGGAAAGCCCCATACTTGTTCCTAAGCCACCATTTAGTTTTATAACAGCAGTATTTTTTAACATAGAGCTGCGAGAATTTTGTCTTATCTGTTGATAATCAATCAAATTCTCTTCCGCTGGAGGAGAAATTTCTTCTTCCTTAATAAGCCCTTTTTCGCCTTTAACAAGCATCTTATAATATGCTTCAAAAGTACGGATAACATCTTCCCTTATGCCTTCCTGTTTCATCAACCGGATAAAGGGAGTGCTCATTTTCTATTCTCCAAATTCCTTTTTTACTAAATGCTCCACCATTTCTTCATCTACCTTTTCTGCAATAGTGATATTTCCTTCAGAGCTATGTTTTTCGTTCCAAGCGTTACTTGTTTTAATTGCTCCTTCATTTTGAGCCCATGCCCGTCTGGCAATCCCCCCCATTACATCCCAAGAGAGGCCATTTTTAACAACTTCGTCCATTCTTTCACTGCCATCTAAAACGATTCCATTTCCACCATTTATACAACGGCTTACTCCTACTCCACCTCCATTGGAAAGAACTACCAAAGTCATTCCTCTGGCAATATTTCCAGCAAAGCAATGTGTAGCCATTTCAGCCATTAAATTAGAGCCATCATATATATTAGCTGTTTCGCGGAAAGGAGAATCCGTTCCAGAAACATCATGATGATCTCTACCTAGCATAACAGGACCAATTTCACCCTTGCGAACCATTTCGTTAAACTTCAACCCCAGTTTTATTCTGCTTTCTTCATCGGCATAAAGTATTCTTGCTTTGGTTCCCACCACCAGGTTATTTTCTTCTGCAGTTGAAATCCAATAGTGATTATCTTTGTCCATAGCACTGCGATTTTTATCTATTAAAGAAATGGCAGCCAAATCCGTTTTATGCAGGTCTTCATCTTTGCGGGAAAGACAAATCCACCTGAAAGGTCCATAGCCATTATCAAAACAAATAGGTCCCATAATATCTTCCACATAAGAAGGCCAGATAAAACCATCTATCGTATTTATACCGTTGCGGGCAATTTCTGTTACACCTGCGTCAAACACACTTGCCATAAAGCTGTTGCCATAATCCCAGAATTTTGAACCCTTATATGTTAAACTTTTTAGTACATTAAAATGTCTCCTTAGAGATTCATCAACTTTTTGCTTGAATAACTCAATATCTTTTGCCAAAAGTTTGCGCCCTTCTTCATAAGTAACGCCCACAGGAGTATAGCCACCCTCGTAAACTACATGACACGAGGTCTGATCGGAAAGCAATTCCACTTTGATATTATGTTCATCGATATATTCCAGTAAATCTACAATATTGCCATAATAAGCTATAGAAAGAGCTTTTTTATGTAAGCGTGCTTCATCAACCCAACTAAATATTTCTTCCAAATTACTGGAGACCTTGCTAACCCAACCCTGATTAAATCTGGTTTCTATCCTGCTTTTATCTACTTCAGCAATTATACCAATGCCACCTGCAATTTCAATTGCCTTACTTTGAGCTCCACTCATTCCTCCCAAACCGGAAGAAACATATAAAACTCCTGCCAAGTTCTTATTTTCCGGAATACCCAGATATTTTCTACCTGCATTTAGCAGGGTTATATAAGTTCCATTCACTATTCCCTGTGGGCCGATATACATCCATCCGCCAGCTGTCATCTGACCATAATTTGCCACTCCTAATGCAGTTAGCCGTTTAAACTCCACTGGATTATCCCATTTGCCAACCATCAAACCATTGGTAGATATTACTCTAGGAGCTTCTGGACGCGAAGGGAACAAACCCAAAGGATGGCCTGAAGCTACAACCAGTGTCTGATTTTCTGTCATAATTTCCAAGTATTGCTTTATTAACCGATATTGCATCCAATTTTGACAAACCTGGCCTGTCTCTCCGTAGGTTACCAATTCGTAAGGATATAAGGCAACCTCGAAATCCAAATTGTTATCAATCATCACTTGAATAGCTTTAGCAGGGGTTATACCTTTATATTCATCTATCGGTTTTCCGTAAATTTTGCCTTGGGGTCGATAGCGATAGCCATATATTCTACCTCTGGTTTTTAGTTCCTGTAAAAATTCTGGTGCTAAAACGCTATGTAATTTTTGAGGAACATAGCGAAGTGCGTTCTTTACAGCCAGAGCTATATCTTTTTTGCTTAAATCCAATCCTCTATCTGGAGCTCTACGAATATTAGGTTCGAAAGTTGGTTCCGGAGGCAGCTCATCAGTTAGGTGAACTTCAAATTTTCTATATACCATTTTTTATCTCCTTTATTTTGTCTT
Organism: Cloacimonetes bacterium UBA5835; assembly: GCA_002432865.1. Lineage (GTDB taxonomy): Bacteria > Cloacimonadota > Cloacimonadia > Cloacimonadales > Cloacimonadaceae > Cloacimonas. The sequence goes on along the minus strand of DJGX01000018.1, from coordinate 21,588 downwards.
ATTCAACATTATATTAAGGATAGTGCTGTCGGCATCTTGCATTCCTGTTGTTACAAAATAAGCAAGATTTTCGATAGTACCTTCAATGCTTTCTGTAATGATCCCATCGTTGGAAGAAACACAAATTCCTGCTTTTGCTAATAGAGCAGCTTGTACCGCAGCACTTGTAGTAGTAGCAACTTTTAATGAACAACCTTCTTTAGCTCCATCACAAACCATTCCAGCCGTATCGGCGATCATATTTTTGATGGCATATTCAATTTGCTGATAATCTCCTTTCAAAAGCATAACTATACCACTGGCAGCTCCTGCAGAAGCAGAAAGGCATCCGCACAAACAAGATAGAATCCCAATCTTTTCTTTAATATGAATACTTACTAAATGACCCATAGCTAATGCTCTGATTAGTTCATCCCTGGAGCTACTAAGTTTTTCGCCAACTGCTATTATAGGAAGAGTGATGGATAAACCTTGATTTCCACTTCCAGAATTACTAATAACAGGCATATTACAACCACTCATTCTGGCATCAGTAGCAGCAGCAGTTAAAGCCATTGCATAATGATGAATGTCATCACCCAAAAGACCGCTTTTTATTTGATCCATTATCATTTTACCTACATTAATGCCAGATTTATTGGATAGCCCGAAATCTGCTATCTTACGGTTTAAATGTAAACCTAAATCAATAGATTCTAATTTGTCTATCTCTATATTAATGCAAAAATCATAGTAGTCCTTCAAGATATAAGATGCAGGAGAAACTAAACGAGGTCCTTTATCAGCTCCCAATTCGTTATGGCATAAAATCTTTTTATCTTTTTCCATATGAAACAACCAGTTATGCCGCCAACGCAAAATTGCAGTACTTTCAGATTTGGAGGTTTTTAAATTTGCTTCAATCCAGATCTTCTCTTCAGTTTCTTTCATTGTGGTGTTCACTTTTTGTTCATCTAACATTCGTTTTGCAGCATCTATCGTTTTTTCATCAAGATCAGCTAAAACTTCCAGTTCCTTTTCTGGTTTAGCCACCAATATTCCTAAAGCAAAAGCAATATCCAAACCGAGTAAATTCGTATTGGGAATCCCTACTCCCATCCCGTTTTTCAGAATATTGGGGCTAACAATTAAATCTGCAGAAATAATTGTTTCATCTAAAACACTTGCAGCATAAGCTCCAGCTAAAGCAACAGCAGCTGGTTCTGTACATCCCATAGCAGGAGAAACTTCTTGTTTTAATAGCGCTAAGATATTTTCAGTTTCACTCATTATCGATCCTAAAACTAATTTTTTATTTTTTACTATTCTTTATATCGGATTTATTCCGTCAAGCAAAAAAGGAAGTTGATATTATGATTTCAGGATTATTTCATACCCAAACCACCGAATTAAACCAGAACAACAAAATAGATTTTACACACCCAGATTGCACAGGATAATAGGTCTGGGATAAACAAGTTTAAGAGAATTTATAGGATTTTATTTTATGCAGGACTCTTCAATTTAGAAGCATTAAACATATATCCAGTCTTCCAATTTGTCTGGACTTGCAAATATATAAGTGATCTGAAATCCCCTCTTTTTACCTCACTTATTATTCAACTATCAATCTTTCTTTTAGAATTGGCATAACAACATACACAACCATTAGAGCAGGTATTATATTGCCCAATATCTTTGCTTTTTATACAACCGCAGAATTTGCGTTGTCCTTTATCTTTCAATTTTTTGTAGCTATAGGATAAATTTTCGTTTTGTCCTGTTAAAAATCTGTCTGTTCAGTTGGCTTATAGCCCAAAAAGTTCATTAATTCAGTATCATCAGAGAAAAGTTTAATAATCAGACGGTCATCAATACAGCGGTTATGTTCAATTCCATATTGATGTAGGTCTATTTGTTCAGCGCAGGTAGCTATTTTTAAGTTCCATTTTTGGTTTAGTCGCATCAATTCCCGAGCAAAATAATTCATTGTTGGAATATCTATTTCTTTTATTTCATCGGGTAATGCGCTTAAGTTGCGTTTCACTCTTTTGTATATATCTATATCTATGAAGCTGATAACTAATCTATTTGTATATGCATAAATTTGGTCACCAATATTTTCTATGCGTTTTAAGAGTTCCTCGGGATGTAATTTATCACTGATAATAAAGGGATCAAAACGCCAGATAACTTTTTGGTTACCTATAAGTTCAGACAGTTCTATAAAGTTCTCCAGGCGTTGATTCAAAGCTGGTAGATTTTTTCCCATTTTTCTTGTTCATAGTCATTCAGGGTAAATTGAAAATAGTAATTATAACCCTTCTCATCAAAGTAAGACAGCTTTCTCAGCATAGGAGAAGGATTTTTGCTCCAGAACACAAAAAGTCGAGTTTTGGCAAAAGAGACATCTTTAATTTGACCATTAAAAGGATTTTTCCATTTTATATATCCTGCTTCTATCCGCGAAATTAACCAGTCAGTATAAAAAGCGGGTATATCTGTAGCCCGCGAAGCAGAAATAATAATAGGTTCCTGCTTTTTAATATCTGGAAAAGATATCCCATCCGATATTTGCATAATCTTCTCTCTTTCTGTAATCCGATTTAAAAACTATAATACACAATTTCATAATATTACAAGCCATAAAAATGTCAATAATAAGTAACCGTTTCTGGCTTATTTATGCATTATTTTCGTTCTGGCCATCCCACAATGCTACTCTCATTTTGTTATTTCAGAAGTATAGAATTAGTCCTTACTTTCAGGCCTTAAAATAGTAGACTGATTTTTGATTTTATCTATACTAAAAATCCTGTCAAAATTTGAGTTCAGTTAGGAATGACATATAATAACGACGGGGTTTTTAACCCGGCGAGAAAAAAAGCCAGAAGGTTGATGTCCTCATCAAATACCTCTCACACTTTATTTTCCGTACGACAAAGGTAAGAAGTAATGCAAAAAACTGGTTGCTATTAGTTTTTATAGACGATTTATCTCCCTAATTTTCAACTATCCTTTTTTTATTTTCTGCTCAACTTTATGTTCTAAGGCATCACTATTCTTATAATGCATTTTCTTCAGTAGACTTTTTGTTCATTTCTTTCCCCCCAATTTTAGTGCTCTTAATTCAGAACGACTCTCTCCTCCTCAACTCCTCTTCCACCCATCCTCCTCTCCTCTTTAAGGATGGGTTGATGAGAAGTGGTTAAGGAGATGTTTTTTGTAAGAATGGGTGGTAGAAGTAAGATCTTCCCTTATATTTTGTACTATTCATCTGCATATATTAATGAACCAAAATAAGAGGGATGACAGTAAGCGGTAGGAAATAAGAAAATGAGTAGCATTTATAATCTTCGGTAGGGGGATACTCATCACCTTTACCACCCAATGTTAATGAAAAAAATGATTGACAGTAATGCAGATGCTAAAATTAATGACTATAAAAATGAAGCTGCTTGCTTCTGCCTTATGGCTTTTAGATTGCTGATAAGGTTTTTGCGATAACAAGAAATAATACAAAAAGTATTTACTGTGAAGCAGGCGGTTTTCTCTATAAAGAAAATCGCCTATTTTATTACCGGTAAGAAGGAGGTTCTTATAATCCGGATTAAGAAAGGAAAGGCACGCACAAATGAAGTGGTGCCCAAGGAAAGAATTAATAATCAGATCACGGCTGATAAAGTCCGTTTGATCGGTCCCGATGGTAAACAGATAGGAATAGTTTCTTTAAAAGAAGCTCTTCGCAAAGCAAATGATATGGAGCTTGATTTAGTGGAAATTTCTCCTAATGCGGAACCGCCTGTATGTCGGATTCTGGATTTCAGCAAATATTACTTTGAAAAAGAAAAGAAAGCAAGGGAAGCCAGAAAAAGACAGCATGAAGTGGAAGTGAAAGAAATCAAGTTTGGTCCTAATACAGAAGAACATGATTATAACTTCAAGAAAAACAACGCCATCAAATTTCTAAAGCAGCATAACAAGGTGAAATTTACGGTCCGTTTTCGGGGACGGCAAATGGCTCATAAAGAACTTGGTTACAAGGTTTTGGATAAGCTAAAAGAAGATCTCGCCCATCTCATTGAAATTGATAGTGAGCCGGTATCCGAGAGAAATATGCTATCTATAGTGGTTTCTCCCAAAAAAGACATTGATCGCATTTTAGCCAAAGAAGCAAAAAAAGAAGAAATGCCTGCGTCTGATTCAGAAAAGACAGATCCTCAGGCATAAAGTAATTATTATTTCCATTGTTCCTCGCCGGATAATATTTGATAATAGGCATTCCGGAGCGGGGAAAATTTTAATATAAAGGAGATCTAAAATGCCTAAGCTCAAAACTAACCGTTCGGCAGCTAAAAGATTTAAGGTTACCGGCACAGGAAAAATAGTGCGTCATCATGCAAAAAGCGCACATATTAAAACCAAAAAATCACCAAAACTAAAACGAAATCTACGCACAAGTGCCATCGTGAAAAAATGTGATGAAAAGAAAATCAACCGGATGCTGGGATTATAGATAAGGGAGGATAAAAATGCCAAGAACAACTAATAATGTCGCTGCTCATCGTAGAAGAAAAAAATATATGCTGAATGCTCGAGGTTATTTTGGAAACAGAAGTAAAACCTATCGCGCAACCAGACAAACTGTTGAAAGAGCAATGGTCTTTTCTTTTGCTCATCGTAAACTGAAAAAACGCCAGTATAGAAGCTTATGGATAACCAGAATCAATGCTGCCTGCAGAATAAATGATATGAGCTACAGCCAATTTATCAATGGTTTACATAAAGCAAATATTCAAATTAACAGAAAAACATTGGCACACTTGGCCTGGCATGATGCTCCCGCTTTTGCCAAACTTGTAGAAATCGCTAAGGGATAAGAAATTGTATCACGCAGGTTATGCAGATTACTGATAAAAAAAGCAATGAGGTTTTTAAGACAAGAATAGATTAAAAGGATTATAGATGATAAACAGGATAGATACGCTGAGAAATATTCCATATATCTTCTGGAGCTATATATATAAAATCCTGATTAGTCCTTTTTATTTAATAAAACTCTTACCTTTTCATTAAATCTGTATAATCTGCGTAATCTGTATGCAGATAAATAAATGAGGATAAGTTGGAAGAAGAATTGAAAGAACTCGTTAAACAGGCAGAGAGCGATATTTTGGTTTGTGCCAGTTATAACGATCTATTGAATATAAAAGCTAAATACCTGGGCAAGAAGAGTGTTCTTAATTCTCTATATGCTAAGATGAGAGATTTACCGAGCGAAGAACGTCCTGCTTTCGGAAATTTGATAAATGCAACCCGCAAGAATATTGAAGATCTTCTGGAAAAGCAAAATAAAGCGATCAAAGAAGATGCCTGGAAAAAGAGTGAAAACAGAACAGCTATAGACCTTACGATGCCTGGTATTTTTAGCTCGCGTGGTGGTTTACATCCTTTAACTATCATCCGCCGTGAAATTGATGAGGTTTTTTTGGGCTTGGGTTTTGAAATTGCTGAAGGGCCAGATATTGATGATGATTTTCACAATTTTGATGCGTTGAATACTCCTCCTGATCATCCTTCCCGTAATCTTGCTGATACTTTTTATCTGGAAGGTGGAGGACTTTTAAGGACTCATACTTCAACGGTGCAGGTACGAGTGATGGAAAAATATCCTCCTCCCATAAAAATAATATCTCCAGGTTGCTGTTATAGAAATGATAAACCAGATCCTTCTCATTCTCCTGTTTTTCATCAAGTAGAAGCACTCGTTGTAGATAAAGATATTTCTTTATCAGATATGAAAGATATGCTATCTCAATTTGCTTCCATTATGTTTGGTAAAAATGTTTCCAGTAGGATCAGACCTCACTTTTTCCCGTTTACAGAGCCCAGCGCTGAAATGGATATATCCTGTGTAGTTTGTGGAGGAACTGGATGTAGAGTTTGTAAATACTCTGGATGGATAGAAATGGGTGGAGCAGGAATGGTAGATCCTAATGTTTTTGATATTCTGGGAATAGATTCTGAAATTTATACTGGATATGCATTTGGTTTAGGAATAGAGAGAATCGCAATGCTGAAATATAATATTCCTGATCTGCGTATATTGTATGAAAACGACTTAAGAATGCTGCGTCAGTTCAAAGGAGAGCTAAGATGAAGATCTCTATTTCCTGGCTAGCAAAGTATCTTGAGATAAAAGAAAATACTAAGGAGCTGGAAGAGCTTTTAACCTTCTCCGGTATTGAAGTGGAAGCAGTTCAAAATATACCTGCCCTTCCAGAAACTGTTTTTAGCGCACAAGTTATTAGTGCTGAACCAGTTCCCAAAACAGACCATTTAAAACTCTGTTTAGTAGATATTGGCAACTATCCCTATCCTGAAAAAACTCCAGAAGGCTATCTACAGGTAATATGTGGAGCACCTAATTGTAAAACAGGAATGATGGCTGTAATAGCTTTACCGGGATCTACTTTAGCAGATATAACTATAAAAAAGGCGAAAATAAAGGGAATTGAATCTAACGGAATGCTCTGTTCGGAAAAAGAATTAGGTATTTCAGATAATCATAGTGGAATAATTGAGCTGGAACCAGATACCCCAATTGGGAGAAGTGTTAATGAGCTATATGAGCTTCCAGATACTGTTTTTGAACTGGAAATTACACCCAATCGTCCAGACCTTCTTGGTTATATAGGTATTGCGCGTGATTTATCAGCTAAATTAGGCAGACCCTTAAAACTTCCGGAAATCGATATACCAGTTGCAAAATGCAGAGCAGAAACTATGCCACTGGAACTTATTAATAAAGTACCTGAACTATGCCCTCGCTATATAGCGCGTTTATTTGATAAGGTTAAAGTGAAAGAATCCCCGCTGTGGTTAAAAAGTGCTTTAATCAAATCGGGGTTAAGACCAATCAACAATCTGGTTGATATTACCAACTATGTAATGTTGGAATATGGCCATCCCTTGCATTGTTTTGATTATGAAAAACTTGCCTCCCTTCCTGATAAACCGGGAATTCCAGCAATCGTTATTCGCCAAGCATATAAAGATGAACCAATAACTACTCTAGATGGGAAAAATTACATTCTGGAGGGCGAGGAAATGGTTATCGCTGATGGAATTAAACCCTCTGCAATAGCAGGAATTATGGGTGGAAATATTTCTGCCATCAGCGAAAATACCAAAAGAATTGTTTTAGAAAGTGCAGCTTTCGATCCAAGGTCGATTCGCAGAACTTCTTATAAATTGAAGATTAGTTCAGATTCTTCCTATCGATTTGAAAGACATTTAAGTGAATGTTCAGCCCCAGATGCATCTTTAAGAGCCAGCCAGTTTATTTGTGAATTGGCAGATGCTGAACTCTGCGAAGTAGTTTATGACAATTATCCTGTTCCTGAAAAATCCTTGATCTTAGGTGTCCGACCCAGCCGTTATGCAAAAGTAATCGGCTACGAACTGGAAGAAGAAAAAATAAAGGACTACCTTCAACGCTTGGGACTTAAATTTCTGCGATATGGTATTTGGAAACCAGGAAAAATAACCAATATTTCCGAAATCAGAGAGTTAGATTCGGAAACATTAAAACAGAAAAATACCGCCCTGCAAAATCAGGAAAAAGCACACTACTATCTTATTCCCCCCAAAAGAGTGGATTTGGAACGCGAGATTGATATCATTGAAGAAATTGCCCGTTTGGACGGTTATGATAAAGCTCCTGTAAAAACAAAACCACAGCATATTATGGACCGCCATTCCTATCGGATTAAGAAAGTAGCAGTGGATTATCTGGTTAGTCGTGGTTTTTATGAAACACTCAATTACAGTTTTTCAGAACCGGAATTAATGCGTAAGCTTGGTTACCAAGAAAGTGACTACGAATTGGATATGATTTTTCTGAAAAACCCGCAAAGCAGTAATCAAAGTGCTATGCGCACTTCTTTAATTCCTCAGCTTTTACAGAATTTAGCCTATAACCTGAATCGGGATGAAAAGAATATTAAGCTCTTTGAACTGGGAAAAACTTATCACCGCCAAGAAACTATATCTTACGAACCCTATTATTTAGCTGCAATTTTAACGGGACTAAACAAAGATGAACACTGGCAAGATAAAGCAAGCCCCATAAATGTTTTTTGGGTGAAAGGCATCGTGGAAGAATTGCTATCTCTGCTGCATTTGGAAAACTGGACTGTACAAGAAGCAAAAAAACCCTATCTTTCACAATCTGAAAGTGCTGCTTATTACCTTGATAATAAGGAACTTGCCTATTACGGAAAATTAACTGCACCCGTGGCAGAGAATTTTGATATCGATCTTATTGAGCTAAAACAGGATATCTGGATTGTGCAATTTTCTATGGAGAATCTGATAGTCGCTACTCATAACCTTGAAATCCAATATCAGGAAATACCGCGCTTGCCATCAGTTATTAGAGATATTTCTTTTCTAATCTCAGAAGAAATACCCTATAGCAAAATTGTAAAAACAATTGCAGAAGTAGATGATAAGATGATAACTGATATAATTGCCTTTGATGAATATCGCGGTAAACAAATTCCCAATGGCAAACGCAGCTTAACATTACGGCTGAAAATTAGAGACAAAGAAAAAACATTGACAGATGAACGAGTAGATTATCTTGTTGATTCAGTGATAAAAAAGCTCGAGAATACTTGGAAAATAACTATGAGGTAAAGATGATGGAAAGTAATGTTACAAACCTTCAAGACAAGATACAGAAACTGATAGATCAATATACTGCAGTTACTCAAAAAGTGGAAGAACTGGAAGAAATTAACAAGCAACTCGCCGAAGAAAATTCTCAGTTCATTGCTCAGCTTCAAAATAGAGATGTGGCAACCGGTGAACAGGAAAAAAAGTACAAAACACTGCAGGATGAATATAACATTCTGGAAAATAGATATAAAGAACTGCAGAGAATCCTTGCTGGTTTTGAAACTGTTGCCGAAGGTGCTATAAAAAAGATCGACGGAATTTTACCGCCGCTGGATAACGAGAAATAAATATGAAATCTGTTGAAGTAGAGATCTTTGGACGCAGATTTCGTTTAAGAAGTGATAATCCGGAACGAACCAAACATATAGCTGAAGAGATTGACCGTCAAATTGAGGATTTATCTAAGCTATACGATAATCTGGATTTCACTAAACTGCTACTTCTGATCTGCCTTCAACAACAAGAAGAAGTTTTAACTTTAGGCGATAAGAATCAAAGTTTAATGTCTGAACTGGAACGCTTAAATCAGATGCTTTCCAAAATAACTATATAGATAGTGCCTGCAGAATTCGTGATATGGGTTGCATAAAAGCTATTATAATTTTGGGTTTCGAGCCATGAGTGGCATGCGCGCCGGCTGGTTCCGGATACATAAAACTCACAAGGTAGATTCCCACTTAAAGCTTGGCTTTCGAATGACAAGCGTACACGGTTCATGCGGGCAATATTATAATTCGCTTTGGGCTAAAACCCGAAGTTAAATAAATTTACATAAGGAAATAACTATGAACATAAATCCTTACATAGCACTCGTAATTGGAGTGGCTGTCGGCTTTGTCATTGCGCTTTTTATTTATATTATAAAACGCAATAGCACTTTCAAACTTATCTCACAATCTACAAAAATAGCTGAAGAACTGGAAAGAAACGCTAAAATTGAAGCGGAAAATGCTAAAAAAGCTGCTCTCTTGGAAGCCCGAGAAGAATGGTTTAAACAAAAACGCATCCTCGATGAAGAGATTAAGGAACGCCAGAAAGAACTGCGCACTCAAGAAAAGAAATATAACGAACGCTTAAGTAGCTTAGATAAGCGTCTGGATTCGCTCGATAAAAAAGAAACTAACCTCACAGAACAGGAAAGAAAACTAAAACAAAAAGAAGAAGAGCTTGCTAACAAGAAAACTGAATATGAACAAATCATCACAGAACAGAAAAATAAATTAGTTGAAATTGCAGGGCTCTCTCGAGATGAAGCTATAGCGCTTTTACGAGAAGAATTAATTTCACAAGCCAGACAAGTTGCCGCAAATGATGCACGATTAACGCTTGAACAAATAAAACTGGATGCCAATCAAAAAGCTGCTGAAATACTATCTACCGCTATTCAGCGTATTGCTGTGGATCATGTTTCTGAAACAACCGTCTCGGTTATATCTTTACCTTCAGATGAAATGAAGGGACGCATTATTGGTAGAGAAGGAAGAAATATTCGCACTTTTGAAAAGGTTTCCGGTGTAGATTTAATTATTGACGATACTCCTGAAGCCGTTGTGCTTAGTTGCTTTGATCCTGTCCGTCGGGAAATAGCCAGATTATCTTTAGAAAAGCTTATTGCCGATGGCCGAATTCATCCTGGACGCATTGAAGAAGTAGTAGCTAAAACTACCAAAGAAATGGAAGAAAATTTAGTAAAAATAGGCGAGAAAGCAGTTCTGGAAACTAATATCCATAATATTTCACCTAACCTAATTAAGGTTCTGGGACGCCTACATTATCGAACAAGTTATGGCCAAAATGTTTTACAGCATTCAATAGAATCTGCTTGGATTTGTGGAATTATAGCTGCTGAACTTGGATTAGATCAAGAACTTGCTCGCCGAGCAGGTCTGTTACATGATATCGGAAAAGCAATAGATCATGAATTTGATGGCTCTCATGCTATAATTGGAGCTAATCTAGCCCGTAAAAATGGAGAAGGAAAGATTATCGTAAACGCCATCGAGGCTCACCATGAAGAAGTGGAAGCAATATCTGTTTATGCAGCTTTAACTCAAGCCTCGGATGCTATTTCCGGAGCCAGACCTGGTGCCAGAAGAGAAATGTTAGAAACCTATATGCAGCGTTTATCTAAGCTTGAAGAAATAGCCAATAGCGTTGAAGGCGTTAGTAAATCCTATGCAATTCAAGCTGGACGAGAACTCCGGATCATTGTTGAGCCTGCTTTGGTAGATGAAAATCAAACTACTCTTTTAGCAACTGAAATTGCTGCCTCCATTGAAAAGCAAGTTCAATATCCAGGTCAAATAAAAGTAACCGTGATAAGAGAAACGCGCCAGATAGCTATGGCAAAATAATGAAAGTTCTTTTTTTTGGCGATGTTTATGGAAAAGCTGGTCGGCGAACTGTTCAGCAAGCATTGCCTCAATTGAGAGAGGAGTTCAATCCGGATTTTGTTTTGGCCAATGCAGAAAATCTTGCAGATGGTAAAGGCCTTACAGAAAAAACTCTATCGCAGCTATTCAATTCTGGAGTAGATGCAGTTACTGGAGGCAATCATTTGTGGGATAGAACAGAATCTTTAGAATATCTCCATAGCCAAAAAAGGATTGTTAAACCTCTAAATTACTCTGAAGAAGCACCTGGCAATCCTTATTTAGTTTTATCTAAAGGAGATCTCCACTTAGGAATTATCTGCCTATGCGGACAATTACTTATGCCACCTTGTGATAGCCCTTTTGCAGCGTTGGATAGGTTTATTAAGTACAGTTTATCTATAGATAACGAGAAGCAAAACAATATCCCTCTACCCTATCCCATAATTTTAGATTTTCACGCTGAAACTACAAGTGAGAAAAGAGCTATGGGTTGGTTTGCAGATGGAAAAATTAGTGCAGTTTTAGGAACCCACACTCATATTCAAACTGCGGATGAAGAAATATTGCCCTTGGGAACAGCTTATATAACAGATGTGGGGATGACTGGTTCCCACAATAGCGTGATTGGCGTTAAAAAAGAAATTATTATTGAGAAATTCAGAACCTCTGTTCCGAATCGTTTTGAATCCTCAGATGAAGGTTTACAAGTGAATGCCGTTTTTCTGGTGTTAGATTCGGAAACAGGATTTGCTGAAAAGATAACACGGATAAAAAGGAATATTGATTAAGTACTATGGAAAAGATCTTAAGTGGAAAACCCGTTGCTCAATTGGTTAATAAAGCAACTAAAACTTTAATAACACAATACGAACTAAAACCAACAATGCTCTTAATTCAGGTGGGAAGCGATCCTGCCTCAAATTACTATGTGCAAAACATTATCAATAGCGGAAAAAAATTACAATGTAATTGCGAAGTGATAGATCTCCCGGAACAGATAACTGAACAAGAATTATTGGCTATTATGGAAGGAGCTAATCAAAATCCCGATATAAACGGAATAATGCTGCAAAAACCTCTCCCTTCGCATATTAAGGATAATATTATTAATATGGCTATAGATCCGGGAAAGGACTTGGACTGCTTGCATCCTCTTAATTTAGGAAAAATACTAAGCGAAGAAAATGGATTTCTTCCTTGTACACCCGCAGCAGTACTTTTTTGTATGCAATATTATGGAATTAATCCTCAAGGCAAAAATGCGGTTATTCTGGGTCGCAGTAATGTTGTTGGTAAACCTTTAGCAAATATGCTGCTTTGGAAAAAGTCATTTGCCAACGCCACGGTTATAGTTTGCCATAGTAAAACAAATAATATAGCGGAAATTACCCAAAAAGCTGATATTCTAATTGCCGCTATTGGTAAAGCGAATTTTGTTACTCCGGAAATGATAAAAGAAAATGCTGTCATTTTGGATGTTGGCATAAATGAAGAAAAAGGAAACGATGGGCAGAGCATTTATGTTGGTGATGTAAATTATAACTTATGCTTTGATAAGGCATCAGCGATTACTCCTGTCCCTGGTGGAATTGGAAGAATAACTACTTCTATTCTCTATTTCAACCTCATTAAAGCTTGCCTTGAGCAAAAAAATATAAATAAAAGTATTGACGAATATCTTGATCTGATTTTCAAGGGTATTCATTAGAACCTACAAATTAAGAAGTTTGGGAGGAATGATGCAAGTTAAGAGTATTAAACTCTTGTCTATCATTATGATAACCTTAAGTGCAATATTGTTGCTATCGGGATGTGGAAAATCTGGTAGCCGTTTTGCCAATCAACCACCAACAATAAGAATAACCTCTTTTGAGGGTTGGGATAGCACATATGTAACCGCTGGTTATGATACTAGCCTTGTTTACACATTCCAACAGCGTATCTACTGGCACGCTACTGATCCTGATGGTATAATAACCGGTTATGCTTTCAGAGTGTTAGATGAAAATAACAATCCTATTCCTACTCCGGGGTATGATTATATTGACACAACTGGAGAGCTTACTCCTGACAATCTTCTAGCTTTTGGAACCGGATGGGTAATTCATTATATGCAAGGTGCAGATCAGAATATTCCTTTGGATGATCCTTCAGCACGCCGCACTATTTGGACTTCCCAAAAGTATGCTGTAATCAATTTCCCTTCTGCAGATGCTTATGGAAATCCCATAGACAAATCAAGCCGGTTTGAAGTTGTAGCAATAGATAATCGGGGAGCTATAACTCCTCAACCTGCCTGGCGTAATTTTTGTACTCATTCCGACCGGCCTACCTGTTCAATTACTACAACTAAAGGAAATCCAAATAACCAAGAGGTCGGTTCGGGCTTGAAATTATCCTTCGCAATGAAAGATACCGATCCTTTTATTACTCCAGTTCCCTATCAATATGAATTTCAAATGATGAAAGTTGATTCTCAAGGTAATGTTATTCCCGGAACTGAATCAGATTGGTATTCCACTATTAGCGATGATAATAGAACAGATAAGATTAATGAATATCTTTTAACTAAACATACAACTCCCTATTTAACTTATGATTATGATGAACAAACAGGGCAGCCCTTACAACAAAGAACAAGAGTAACTGCCCGCGTTACAGACCTCGCAGGAGTTGTTTCTATTCCTGATACTAATACAGTTATTAATTTTCGTGTTCGTCCCGGGTTCAGACCTGAATCCATTATTTATCCGACAAAAACTTATGCTTTAACTAACCATCATTTTGAAGATTATGGTGATGATACAACACCTGAATTAACAGTACTACCGAGAACTATCACTCAGGGCTCAATCCATTATGCCACACCTTTATTCAAAGATTTTGAAGGAAAATATACTGCAGTTTATTCTCCTAACATAAAACTTTGGGTCCGCTGGGGTTGGTGGGGTGAATATGGAGATGTGCGTGATAATTCAGCAGATTATGGAGATACGACAAATCTAATTGCTATGCCTTACGGTAAGAAAGTAGATGTAGTTTTAGACAGTAAAACCAGGAAAAACTATTTTAGCGAAATAACTGCTTTTGATATTCGCTTCGATGGTGAACCTTATAACTATCCACCCTTTCCTTTCAGTCAAAATGGAGTTACAGATCAAGATGGAAAACGGTGGTTACGAATTCCAACCAATTCTCCTTTAGGACAGACTGTAGTATTAACCAGTGGTCAATTACCTGCTCCAGTTGGTACTGGACCAGGTAAGCATACATTTGAAGTAAGAGTAGTAGATTTACAAGACGAATATGATCACACCCCTGCAGTATTTACCTTCTATCTTCATCCTTACATCGAACCCGCTAACCGTAATGGAGTTTTGATTGTAGACGATGATGTTGATAGCCCTAATCAAGCTCCAGATGCTTTGATCGATGAAAAATATGCCAATATGCTGTCTGATTATACTGGCCCAGTAGATGTATATAGCCGTCGTACCCATGTTAAAGGCAAGATAAACGCCGAAGAAGATATTCGCGGTAGATCATTAGCTTTTAGCGATTTACAAAAATATAAACTCGTTATTTACCATAGTGATAATATTAATGATACAGGAAATCTCTTATACGAATTAGATGGACTTAGCTTGTTTATGATGAAAGGTGGTAATATGGTTATTTCACATTCACATAGATTAAGCCCTATTTTATCTGAAATTGCTGATTCAGGAACACGACCAACTTTCGTTACCAATCTCGGATTTGAAAGCAATCCAAAAATCGGTTTTTTAAATGATAATAACCGCTCTGCCTTCTTCCAAAACGCTGTAGCCTGTATGGCAGGATATGAAAATATGCACCTCCAATATGGAACCCCTCCTTCATTCCTAAATATGGTAAATTTAAGGCATGGACTGGGCACTCTCTCATACTTTGAAGAAGGGCATTATACTGGCGAAGCTATATATAAATTTGGTTGTAAACCAGTTGGATATGAAATCTACCCGCCCACAAATGATCAATACAATTTCTATAATGGTAAAACTGTTGCCTTCCGAAAAGTAAATCCCAGTAACAGCCGTGCCTATGTTTTTGGTTTCCCTCTTTCTCTTATGAAAGATTCTGAAACCAAGGCAATGATGAATAAGATTCTATCTGAAGTAATGTAATTTCGATTAACAATATACTATAATTGAGTAGGATGATGCTGGATGATCTTTTCCAGCATCATCTCTCTCACAGAACCTTTTGCATACAGGCCTCGTACACTGCTCTTGACAATTATTCAATGTAATTAAATAAAACACCGGTCCTGAGACTGGTCAAAGCAAACAATTTCATTTCCGTGAACCACCTGTTAGGAAGGGCAAAACTCATATGTAAGCACGCAGATTTTTTCCATAAGGCAATATTAACAAAGAGTTGACTAGGAGGTCTATATTCCGTAAGAACGAAAATCAGTTACCGATTTTATTGCATACTCTTCCATTGATTAATTATATCTTCTCTCAATTTATTCATTCGTAGCTTAACTTCAGACCAGTCGCTGTAATGATAAATGTCTTTTACTTCGATAATTTCCTTGTTCGTTAAACGAATAGAAAAACCAATAAGGTACTTTTGAACAATATTATCAACCTGCCCGTAATCCCTAATTTTAGAAATGCTTTCTACCTTCGATAAATCAACTTGTCTGCCATCTGGTAAAGTATAAATCATCTTTTCCACCTTAAGCATATACTATTATACCTCTTACAACCGCAGCCATATTGCTGTCAATCTTTTTTTTAAAATACCTAATATAGATCTAATATTAATATCTAGTAATTAGCAGCTAATCCTATTTTTATAGTGCTTTAAATAGGATAAATTATATAGCTGCAGACAGATACCAAGAATGAAATAATATTCAAACATAAAAAACGATGCTTCTTCAGATTAAAAATCCTTGATGCTAATATGATTGATAGGCAAATTATAATCTGTGTGATTTATCCCCAACAAAAAATATATAAGTTATGCTTGACAGTAAACCCCACTTGAATTATTATATCAATTAGGAGTAGTTAATGAACGATAGAATTAATAGCATCTTCAAAGAGATTAAAGCAGAGCACGAGAGCATTTTAGGCAAGCGTGCTTTTTATAATTCCAATGCCTGGCGCAATAAAAAAGAGGAGCCAGATATTATGCGCTCCCAATTTGCCGTGGATAGAGATAGAATTTTATATAGTGGAGCATATCGTCGCTATCACGGAAAAACCCAAGTTTTTTCGTTTACAAATATGATAGATGAAGAAATGACCAATCGCAATTTGCATATAGCTTATGTTTCGCAGATATCGCGCACTATTGGTAAATATTTAAAGTTAAATACAGAGCTTATTGAGGCAATAGCTTTAGGGCACGATTTGGGGCATTGTCCTTTTGGTCATGATGGTGAAAGTGCATTATCTCGTTGTTGCGAACAAAATGACATCGGCCAGTTTCATCATAATATCGAAAGCTTGCATATTGTAGATCATATTTCCCGAAAAGGTAAGGGCTTGAATCTAACTTTTCAAGTTCGGGATGGTATTATTTCACATGATGGAGAGGTTCATAACACACAGTTGATTCCTAATACTGCTAAAAAAGAAGCAGATATCCAAAGCTATATTACAGCCAAAAAGATAGGTGAAGATATAGAATTTATGCCTGCCACTTTAGAGGGATGTGTAGTTCGCATCACGGATACTATTGCTTATATCGGACAGGATATTGAAGATGCCATTCGATTTAATATCCTTCGCCGTGATGAGCTACCCAAAGAGCAGGCAGTTTATTTGGGAAATACTAATAGTCAAATTATAGACACTCTCATTAAAAGCGTTATTGTAAATAGCTTCGATGAAGATTTTATTGCCTTCGATACTGAAACCAGTGAGCATCTTTTAGCATTGAAAAAGTTCAATTATAGAAGAATTTATACTGACGAGAAAGTGAAAAAATCCAATTCCATCATTTATCGAACTATGCCTATATTATTTGATATTTACCTAAACGACATCAAAGAGAACAATCGCGAATCCAAGATATTTAAGCATTTTTTGGATCATAAAAATCCCGAATACTTAGATAACTATTCACCCGCAGAGCGAGTGCGAGATTTTATTGCAACGATGACAGACCGCTATTACAACGAAGAAATTAAGGCATATCTTCTTCCTTGGAAGGGATAACCTAAAGCAAGAAAAAAAAACACACATACATAAGGAGTACCAATGAAATAAACCTTGTTAACACTGATTTTAGCGGGTGTTCTGCTATTTGCCTTTGCAGTTCCCCGAAACCTGGTAGTTGTAGAAATTGCTACCGGAACCTGGTGTCCCTATTGTCCAGGAGCAGCTATGGGTGCTGACGACTTAATAACTAATAGCAACCCTGCAGCAATTATCGAGAACCACAATGGGGATAATTATGCTAACACTTATTCCAATGCACGCAATTCATATTATGGAATTAGCGGCTTTCCTACCGCAATGTTTGATGGGCTTAATCCTGTTGAAGGTGGAAGCAATACACAATCTATGTATCCTCAGTATCTAACCAGAGTAAATGCCCGTATGGCTATTCCCTCCAAATATACAATTTCTGCAACTGGTTCCATCACGGGTAATACTTTGAGCATAACCGCTAATGTTGCCAAACCGGAAGATGACAGCAATTCTAATATAGTTTTGCATTGCGTTATCACTCAATCCCACATTCAACATAACTGGCAGGGGCAAACTCATCTAAATTTCGTTAATAGATTAATGATCCCCAATCAAAGTGGTACACCTGTTAGCCTTGCTACAGGCGGGCAGCAGACATATAATTTATCCGGAACTTTCGATCCCAGCTGGAATATCAACTCCTGTGAAGCAGTTCTTTTCTTGCAATGTAACACTACCAAAGAAATATTGCAAGGTGTAAAATACTCGCTCCCTGGTCTTTTAGGATCGAACCCTGTTTCCGCTACTGAACTTAATTTCCCTGATACTTATGTGAGCGGACATTCTACCCTGGATATAACTTTGAATAATTTCTTCGAATTTGAAGTAAACGGAACTATTTCTTCATCCAATCCTGTTTTTACACCTATTCCTGCTACTTTTACTATACAACCATATCAATCAACTACTATCTCAGTAGAATTTGCACCCGCTGCCGCTACTAACTATACAGGAACTTTAACCATAGATAGTAATCTGAGCGGTTATAATCAAGTGCAAATTCCGCTTACTGGAACTGGTTTTAATAATACTGCCCCCAATATTACTAATATTCAGATATCAGGACCCCCGGTAGTATACCAGCAATTATCCGTCAGTTATGATTTTGCCGATCCTGATGGTGATACTGAAGGTGAAACTGAATTTCAATGGGTGCAAATTATTAATAATCAACCAGTAGATATAGAAGACGCCACCGAGCAAACTTATACTATTGATATTGCCGATATTGGCTGGCAACTTGCTTGCCGTGTTACCCCTAAAGATCAATATGGTATGCCTGGAACTCCTGTTTTTAGCAATTATACATTACCTATTGAAGAACTTCCTCCACCTCAGAATCTTACAGCAACCGTAACCGCTCCCAATACTGTAACTCTTCATTGGGAAAAGCCAAATCACTTTGATAACCGTGGATTTGTTGGTTATCGCATATTCCGTAACAGCTTTATCCTGAATAATGTGATGAATGTAAATACCTTGGAATATGTAGATACCGAAATTCCAGATGGAACTTATGAATATTGGGTATGCTCAATATTCAATAGCCCCTATTCAGTATCCAATCCTTCCAATTCCGTAACCGTTATCATCAATCTGCCTAATAGCGATGAGCTTGCGCCCGCCCTGGAAGGTGTGAATGTATACCCAAATCCTTTCAAGGAAAATACTACTTTCCAGATTAATGGAAAAGCTAACAGACCCATTACTGTGGAAATTTATAATCTGAAAGGGCAACTGATCCACCGGCTCAATTCAGTTATCGATCAAAACGGCTCAACACAATTATCCTGGAACGCTTTGGATACCTTATCTAAACCTATCCCTACTGGTATTTACTTCTATAGAGTCAAAAGCGAAGGTATTAGCCAAAACGGAAAACTAATCAAAGTTAGATAATTAACAAAATATACTACAAATCTGTTAACTCCCATTGGTATATATGGCTGATGGGAGTTTTTTTTGTTCTTAGTGCAGGAGTTTAAAATTCTCAATTTCTTCCCTGCCCTCAGCCTCTGCCCTCAGCCCTCAGCCCTCAGCTAAAATAATCCTCTTAATCCTGAAATCCTGAAATCCTTGTTTCTAAAACTATAATCCTAAAATCCTTGTTTCTAAAATCAAATCTGCGTCATCTGCGTAATCTGCGTGAGACATTTATCTGTGTTATCTGTGAAATCTGTGAGAGGCATCCCCTCAAACGGGTCTATCTAAGTCGAGAGGTCAAGGGGTCGAGAGGTCTTGAAGTTAATCCCCACCTCAACTTTTTAGGATACATTCAAGTTATACAAACACACTATTCCTGTCAATTTTATCTTTGTCCCATTTTCCATTGCCAAAACTGGTGCATTTTAAAGTTCCATTTCCATATATAAAAATCAGAAAACCAGTTTATTTAATTATAATCTAAAATCCTATAAATCCCTTAAATCCTGTTCATCCCTTACCTATTCTTTTTTGGTTGATGTGGACATTAACCTTCCAGCGATTTTGTCGCCGGGTTAAAACCCGTCGTTAATATCTGTCGTCCCTCTGGGACTTTTTTATCCGTTCTTCTTGTCGCCGGGTTAAAACCCGTCGTTAATATCTATCGTCCCGCTGGGACTTATTTTCGAAATCCTATAAATCCCTTAAATCCTGTTCATCCCTTGCCTATTCAAATCTGCGTCATCTGCGTAATCTGCGTGAAATCTTTATCTGTGTAATCTGTGAAATCTGTGAGAGGCATCCCCTCAAACGGGTCAATTCAATTTCTATATATTTAAAACCCTCAAGGGCAAATTACCTGAAGGCAAAGTCTCAATCCCCTCTAACGGGTCAATTCAATTTCTATACAATCGAGCTGACCGCATTAACCGTTAGCACCTTTAAAGTCTCAATCCCCTCTAACGGGTCAATTCAATTTCTATAGAAGGATAAAATAATGGAAAAGCAACTCATCATTGGTCTCAATCCCCTCTAACGGGTCAATTCAATTTCTATCATTACTTCTTGTCTTTACTATGCACCTGAAAGCAAAAAAGTCTCAATCCCCTCTAACGGGTCAATTCAATTTCTATTTACAGTGACGGTAAAGCCCGGAATGGGTTTTACATTATGTCTCAATCCCCTCAAACGGGTCAATTCAATTTCTATGAAGGGTCTATAGTCCTTGTCGGTCGCGACGGCTCGAGTCTCAATCCCCTCAAACGGGTCAATTCAATTTCTATCCTGTGCTTCGTGCGAAATTCCCCGAATACAATTTCAAGTCTCAATCCCCTCAAACGGGTCAATTCAATTTCTATCTTATATTTTATTTTTTCAGCTATAGAGTGCTTATTGTCTCAATCCCCTCAAACGGGTCAATTCAATTTCTATTAGAAGTCCAGGAACTCTACCCCTGGGCCACAATCGGGTCTCAATCCCCTCAAACGGGTCAATTCAATTTCTATAAGATTAGATACCGCCTCAAAGTAGTATTTTTTCACTGTCTCAATCCCCTCTAACGGGTCAATTCAATTTCTATTCTATCTGCTGGAAATTTCTCACCTGCTACTCGAGAAAGTCTCAATCCCCTCTAACGGGTCAATTCAATTTCTATCGAGAAGCAGATTCCCGATTAGCGCTACTAAGTGTGTCGTCTCAATCCCCTCTAACGGGTCAATTCAATTTCTATCGGAATCTGCATAGTATTCAATCCAGACATTAAAAAAAGTCTCAATCCCCTCTAACGGGTCAATTCAATTTCTATAAGGATAAAGCGGAAAAGATGAATGGCCCTGAAAAGCAAGTCTCAATCCCCTCTAACGGGTCAATTCAATTTCTATGTAACAATGGTTTCAAACATACCTTTCCAATTGTAACAGTCTCAATCCCCTCTAACGGGTCAATTCAATTTCTATATTACTTCAATGAAATTCCTGCAGAAACTACCCCCCGTCTCAATCCCCTCTAACGGGTCAATTCAATTTCTATTTTTTGACTTACCTTCAATGGAAGCAACTGCAGCACAGAGTCTCAATCCCCTCTAACGGGTCAATTCAATTTCTATGAAAAGCGATTACAGCAAATAGAAATGTTCAAACAGTCTCAATCCCCTCTAACGGGTCAATTCAATTTCTATCCCGATGTCACTCTTCCTGAAGAAGGCGGTACCATCCTGTCTCAATCCCCTCTAACGGGTCAATTCAATTTCTATATGCACGAAACGGTTTTTATACTGTTGTCGTGCAGAACGAGTCTCAATCCCCTCTAACGGG
>DJGX01000027.1 GCA_002432865.1 Cloacimonetes bacterium UBA5835 | reverse complement strand
TTCACCCTTATTGAACTGATTGTAGTAATTGCAATTTTAGGTATTTTGGCTGCGATAGCGATTCCTAGGTTTGCGGGCTCACAAGATCGAGCTAGAGAAAGAGCCGATGAAGCATCTGCAAGAACTATTGTTAGCGCTATCCAATTAGCAGAAGCTGAAGGTGTTTATATTGTTTCTGGAACAACAATTACAGATACGGTTCCTGCTGTCGATGTTGATGTAACAAGTACTGTAGTTGCGAATTTAGTAACTAGAGGTTACCTAGCTCAAGCACCTGAAATTCAAAGTGCTGGTACAGGTGGATGGGTTGTTACCGTTACTGGTGGAGTTGTAACTGGTGTAAGTGCAAATGGGACCAATGTATATCCATAACAAGTCGATGGAAAAGGAACCAAAGGAAACCATGTTAGGCACCTAACTTATTAACTCATATAATATTATGGGAATATGAGTAAGTAAAGTATTATAATTAAGAGTTAAGACAAGGGGACAGGTGCTCTGTCTTACCACTTAGCTTAACAATTCAAATAAGTACCAACAAGGAGGCTTGGAATCATACGATTCTGAGCCTTTGGTTATATTGTGGTGCTTTGGTTATTGGGAATTGTGGTATACTGAGATTAGTGTAAGTGGTGTTTCCTGTTACGATGGAAATGCAAGGATAAAAATAGGTTGAATATCGAGTGTTCACGGCATCAAGAAGTACTTCCATCTAAAAGGACTAAATGAGGCTGATATGTTCCCACAAACTAAGGTCGTACTTCGATATGTTTCCAAGTACGAGCCTTGATAAAAGTCGGGATTTAAACAGTGGGCTATGACAGTTTGGTGTTTAAAGATAATAAACAATAAGGCATTTTACGGAACGAAAGTTAGTAATACCAATGCGTTAAGCGGTGCATCAATGTACTTGTTTTGGTGTTTATTTTGAAAATAGAATATTTAAAGTTTGAAATGTAGTAAGTAGAAAGAGCTACTTTTTTATTTGTCATGATGATAACATCCGAATTGAATTTTTCACGCATTCGTGATAGAATGGTAATTCGAATATAAAAAGGAGGTTTCAGCGATGGCTGTTCGCTACAATAAGCTGTTTAAATTACTTATAGACAAAGAAATGACGAATGCTGAACTTGCTGAAAATGCGGGTTTTAGTGCAAATATTATTACACGCCTAAAAAGAAATGGATATGTATCCCTTGAAAGTATAGAGAAAATCTGCAATGTTCTTGATTGTGGAGTAGATGAAATATTAGAATTTATAAAAGAAGACGGAAATACTAGGAGGTAGAATTATGCCGACCCTTGAATGGATTGGAAAAGGTAAAGTAGTAAACCATCATCAAAATGTACCGTTTCGTGTTTTAGAAAAGCAATACACTTATGGTCAGGATGAAATAGCTAATGAAAATAATAGCAGTGAAAATATGATTATCCATGGTGATAATTTAGAAGCCCTTAAATCACTTTTACCACAATATGAAGGTAGAGTTAAATGTATTTACATAGACCCGCCTTACAACACGGGCAATGAAAAATGGGTTTATAATGACAATGTAAATGATCCTAAAATAAAGAAATGGCTTGGTGAAGTTGTTGGAAAAGAAGGAGAAGATTTATCTCGTCACGATAAATGGCTTTGTATGATCTATCCACGATTGAAGCTTTTACATAAACTTTTAGCAGATGAAGGATTGATTTTTGTTAGTATAAATGATGCAGAAGTTGCAAATTTAAAACTCATACTGAATGAGATTTTTAGTGAATCAAATTTCAGAGGACAAATAGCAAGAGCAACAGGAACCCCAACAGGACAAGGTAATGAAATTATTTCCAATGAAATTGACTATATGCTTGTTTATGCAAAGACAAGCAAAGCCTTTTTTAACGGATTAGCGTTTAGTGAAGAGGATGCAAAAATTTACAATAAAGAAGATTCATTTGGTAAATACTTGGTGAGGCCTTTACGGAAAACCGGAGGAGAAGATCGAAGAGAAGACCGCCCAAGTATGTATTTTCCAGTTATTGCTCCGGATGGTTCGGAGTTATACCCAATTGCACCAAATGGGTATGAAAGTCGTTGGAGATGTAGTTTGGAGGGGTATAACAAATTAGTTTCACAGAATAAAATTGAGTGGAAAAAAGATTCTGATGGGTGGAAGGTATATCAAAAGTTTTATATGGAAGGAAGGACAAAACAAGTTTCGAATTTATGGGTTAAAGTTGAGGGGAATAAAAAAGCATCATTGACCTTAAAAAAGATATTTGACAAAAAGGTGTTCGATTTTCCTAAACCTGTTGAATTAATTCAGAATGTAATATCAATTGCTTCAGATTCAAAATCAATTATTCTTGATTCTTTTGCTGGGTCTCGTGTCATAATTATGATAACGGCAGATAGTAACGATGGTGACTGGCTTTCAAACCCTCTACTAGAAAACAAAAATATAGATTGGTGTACTTTTTAGAGTAATTATTAGAGATAATTGTTCTAAAAAGTACACCAGTCACTAAATAAATGAAGGAGGGGTTCAGATGAGATTGATCTTAAGAATCTTACTTTTTCCTATCATTTTACTCCTAACAATTTTCACTTTTATTCTAACCTTTTTACTGGGGATAGGAACGTGGCTATTAAATATAATTTCAGGCTTGATAGTCCTTGGAGCGATAGCTTCTTTTGTAACTGGTGAAACATCTTTAGGCGTAATAGCATTAATTATAGCTTTCCTGCTTAGTCCGTATGGGCTACCATTGATAGCAGAAAAATTAGTGTTTGGACTAGGTAAGATAACGGGAGCATTAAAAAGCATCTAACAACAAAAATTAAATATTGATAAATTGCAATAACAAAT
>DJGX01000020.1:5785-43768 GCA_002432865.1 Cloacimonetes bacterium UBA5835 | reverse complement strand
AAACCGGTTTTAAGTCACAGAAGACATTCCTCTCGACATCTCGACTTCTCGACCTTTCTACTCTTTCCCAATAGCTTTTAAAAGCCGTTCTGCTTCTTCAGCAGTAATTTTTCCTGCTTCCAGCATTTCTAAAATTTTTATTCTACTACGGTCAGCAATATCTTCTTTTTCTTTTTTCTTGTGCTCACCCCCCAGATAAGGTTTAATTTGGGGTGAATCCAGAATTTTTTTAATATAGGCAGATACCGATTCCGTATGGAAATGATGCTTTTTGAAGTCATCCACGCTTTCTTTGATGTTTTTGATGCCTTCTTTTAAAGCATCCTGAATTTGAGAACCGATATCTTCTAAATTATTAATCACTTTGTCGTTAGTCTCGCGGAAATTAAAGTTAGTTACCAAGTCCTTTAATTTGGCTGTAGCAGAGGTTATTTTATCTTTTATCGATTCTTCTTTGATCGAGCTGGCCAGGCGGTTAATATAGGCAGTAATTTTATTTACCATATCTACAACTTTTTGTTTTTCTTCCTCTGAATTTACTTTTAGCAAGGCGATTTTTATCTGTTCCAATTTGTTTATCACAAAGTCCAAATTAAAGCGATTTTCGGAATTGATCTTGATGGTTCCATTATCAGAACTTACCTTAATGTTCGTTGTTCCTTCCCCGTTAATCATCGTATAGATATCTTCATTAAATGTTATCGGTAAATCGAAAGTGGTTTTTACTCTACCCCATTGAGTAGTTGCTTCTAATGTGAAATCGAAATCATTGGGAAGAATCAAATTAATAGAGCCATTTTCGGTTTTAAATTGGAAATTGCCATTTTCTACGGGTATGGTTTCATAGAAGATAGGTCCATTTTCTGAATATAATTCAACTTCGGTAAAAGAAGCCATCTGCACTTTCAAAGGTCCGTTTTCATTTTCCAGATGTAGAACTTTGCCTCTAATTTTGGATGCTGATAATGGGCCATTTTCTAGTTTGGCATAAATATTACCTTCACATTCAGTCAATCTAATTAAGCCATTTTCATTTTCCAGGTGCATATCGCCTTGACAGTTTTGTAGATAGATGGGGCCATTCTCATTTAGAACTTTAATCTTGTTTATTAGGTTATCTAAATTGACAGGATTGTTATCTGTTTTTACATTCAGATAAACACCCTCAGGAATGGTAACAGTAAAAATGGCATCTCTAAAGTCATCAGAATCAATATCTTCCAGGATGATCTTTAATACTCCATCCTGATAATCGGATTGAATATAATCCTCTGCAGGAAAGGAATCCTGTGCATGGCTAAAACTGATTGTTCCTTCCATATAAACTTCTTGCTCTTCGCTCGCCTGTAAGAATAATCTGGCTAAGCGATTTTCAATAACTACTTTGTTCAAGGGTTCAAAAACCCACCTTTTTTCTAAATTAATCTTGTTCATTTTTCTCTCCTTTGTGTAATCATATTTATTGCCTCGTCTACATTGATAAAACCCTCTTCCAAATCGGATAGAACATCAATAACCTTATCGGTTTCCGGCCGCTTTTTAGTTATGATCCCAATAATTTCTGCTAACCGGTTTTTTACTGTAGGATACGAAATTCCCAATTTATCCTGCAGCTCCTTCAAATTACCTTGAACTAATAAAAACAAACGGACAAACTCTAATTGGCTTGCATTTAATTCTGCTAGCCAACTATTCTCAAAATTACCCTTAAAACTAACCTCGCAATGAGGGCAGTGTAATTCCTTGATTATTAATTCCTTTTTACAAATAGGGCAGGTTGCTAAAATCATACTCATCTCCTTTAACATTCTATAGAACAATCTAAATAATATATAAGTAATGTCAAGCATAAAATGAGATATATTAAGATATAGATGAATAATATGTAGATTTATTGCAACATCTACAGTGAATATTAAGTGCTGATTTAAAGTAAAGATAAACAAACAAATGCCCTGAAATGGGTAGCTATTTGTTTAGTTTTATATAAAAATGATTTACCTATTAGCAGATATAAAAGCAGTTATAAACGATTTTGCGTGAAAGTTCTTGCTTGACAGAAACTCTATCCATCAAAAATAGTTTAAAAAAAAACGGGATGTAGCGCAGACCGGTTAGCGCGCTCGGTTCGGGACCGAGAAGTCGGAGGTTCAAATCCTCTCATCCCGACCATTTTTTTTAATATCACTAATATCATAAATCAAGAAAAAAGGTGCAAAAAGTGTCCGAAAAGAAAGAGTCATTCACATACTATCTTAAGCTACTTTATCCTTTCATAAAGAAGGATATAGGTTTGCTACTATTTGGGCTTTTTGCAATGTTAATCACCTCTGGTTTAAGGTTGTTGCATCCTCTAATATTAGCTCAGATTATAGACCACAGCATTCCTGATAGAAATATGGCGCAGATGTTTCAATATGGGGGTTATTTTGTTATTGTAGTTTTGCTATCAGGACTTTTATCCTATTTGCAGATATTGTTATTATCTCGTTTAGGCATAAAGATTATCACAAAATTTAAGGGCAATGTATTTAGCCATTTGTTAAAGCTGCCGGTTTCTTGGTTTAATAAACAACCGGTTGGTGAACTTATTGCCCGGGTGGAAAGTGACAGTGAAAGAGTTAAAGTTCTTTTTTCAGACTTGTCTATCACTATTATTGGCAATGTGTTGTTTTTCATTGGTGGTTTTATAGTTCTGTTCATTCTGCAATGGCAGATAACGATTTATATTTTACCTGCGATTATTATTTGTGCAGTTGGCTACTGGTTTTTATTTAAGTATTTGAACGGGTTTTTCCGTTTAATTCGGGAACGCTATGCTGTAATTAGTGCTAAAATAACTGATTATGTTCAGGGAATCCAGATGCTGCAGGCATTAAATCAGGAAAAAAAGGCCTTAAAAGATGTGGAGCAAGCATCTTTAAGCAAAAAGAAAGTTGAAGTCCATACTCAGATGATTGAATATGGTTCGCAGAGTGTTTTCAGTTTTATGGTAAATGTGGTATTTATAATTATTGTAATACTTGTATCTGCACCTAAAATTATTGCTGGAACTTTGACTGTAGGAATTCTAATTGTTTTTATTCAATACATTTATCAACTTGTTTGGCCTCTAATGCAAATCTCAGAAAATGTAATGCAGATTCAGCGTTCTTTTGCATCTTTGAAAAGGATTCTGGAATTAACAAAATTGCCTACTGAGGACGAACTATATACTGGAACTTTGCATCCTGTTTTTGAACAGGAAATCCGTTTTGAGAATGTATGGTTTGGCTATAAAGAAGATGAATGGGTGTTAAAAGATGTATCGTTAACCATTCCTAAAGGCAAAAAGATTGCATTAGTAGGTCCTTCTGGCAGCGGTAAAACAACAACTGTAAGTTTATTATGCGGATTTTATCCAGTTCAGAAAGGGAGAATTTTGATTGATGGCATCCCTTTAAGTGAAATAAATTTCAGAGAATGGCGTAGAAAAATAGGGCTCATATTACAGGATGTTTATTTGTTCCCGGGCAGTATTTTAGAAAATGTGCGCGTATATAATGATCAGATTGAAGAAGCTAAGGTTCAAGAAGCTATTTCCATTGTTCAGCTAAATGAATTTATCAAAAAGTTACCTGAAGGTATAAACTCGGAACTTGCAGAACGCGGACAAAATATATCCCAAGGGGAAAAACAGTTAATCAGTTTTGCTCGGGCTCTGGCTTTTGAATCGGAAATAATTATTATGGATGAAGCAACTGCTTCAATTGACCCTCAAACTGAGGCAAAAATCCAACATTCAATGCAAAATCTACTGGCTGGTAAAACAGCGCTGGTGGTGGCTCACCGTCTTACTTCTGTTTTGGATGCAGATGAAATTCTATATTTCAATGAAGGAAGAATTACTGCCAGGGGTAAGCATAGTGAATTATTAAATAACTCTCCAGAATATAGAAAACTGGTGGAATTGCAAATGCTACAGGTGCAAGATGAATAAGCATATAAAATGGATTTTGGAACAGTATAAAGCACAGAAATGGTTTGTGCTAATAATGGTAGTGCTTACTCTGCTATCTTCAATTGTTTCAATTGCTTTTCCTTATGTTTTTAAAGAGATGCTGGACCTATTGAAAGATATATTGCAGTTTCCCGATAAATATCCTGAACCGATGCGAGAAGTTTATAAAATTATCAAACTTCTAATTGCTATCGGTATGGCTGAGCTTATAACTGGGATCTATCCTGGAATAAGAGGTTGGGTTAATATGCGGTTTGAACATAGTTTAAGGGTTATGTACTTTAAGCATATTTTAGCTAAGGACTTCAGCTTTTTCCAGAAGTTTAAAACTGGAGACATAGTAACGCGTTTAACAGATGATCTTTCTGATTATCCAAGGGTTAGCTGGTTCCTATGTTCAGGTATTTTTCGCGCTTTCAATTCTTTCAGTATGATCTTGTTTGCGCTGGTTGTTATGTTCAGTATCAATATTAAACTAACCTTGCTATCGATTGCTCCTTTACCAATAATGATGCTGGTTTTCTATTTTACAGCGGATAAAGTATATACGAATTACAATCGTAATCAGCAAGCGATTTCTGCTATCAATACTCAGCTGGAAATGAGCTTTTCCGGAATCAGGATAGTGAAAAGTTTCGTTAGCGAAGAAAAGTACAATCGCTTTTTTGATGTAGCGCTTGCCAAGAGATTTAAAACCGAAATGAGTATGGTTAAGCTTAATGCCATTCTTTCTTTGATCTGGCAATATATTGATTACATTGCTCAGGTTGCAGTTATTCTATTTGGCGGTTATTTGGCTGTGAAAGGAGAAATAACAGTTGGAACTTTCTTCCTGTTTTACACATATCTTTCAATGATGATTTATCCGCTGATCGATCTACCTCAACTTTTTGTTACGGGAAAACAGGCCTTTGTGAATATAGACCGCTTGGAAGAGATGAAGAATTATCCATCGTTAAATGATAAATTTAAGGGTGAGCATAAGGTAAAAGATTTCTGTGCGTTATCCTTTGAAAATGTCTCTTTTCAATATCCCGATAAGCCATTTCCTGTGCTGAAAAATGCCAGCTTTAATCTTGATCGAGGAGAAAGGATGCTTATTTTAGGTCCTACTGGAAGTGGTAAAACTACTATTGCCAATCTCTTACTTGGTCTTTTAAAAAGCGATAGCGGGACAATTAAAATAAATGGAAAACCTATTGATGAGATAGATATAAAATCCTTGCGTAATATAGTAGCCTATGTTCCTCAGGAACCATTGATATTTGGTGGATCTATAAAAGATAATATTCTTTTTGCGGTGGAAAAAGCCTCTGAAAAAGATTACCATATTGCAGTACAAACATCCCAATTGGAAAATGAAATTGCCTCATTTCCGGAAAGAGACGAAACTTTTGTGGGAAATAGAGGACTTAGTGTTTCTGGTGGTCAGAAACAAAGATTAACCATTGCCAGAGCATTAGTAAAAAAACCGCAGTTGCTTATTTTGGATGATATTACGGCTTCCCTGGATGCTGAAAACGAAGAAAAACTGTGGCAAGCGCTGGATGAAAATTATCCTGGTATAGCTGCTATTGTAATATCTCATCGGCTTTCTACTTTACGCTATGTAGATAGTGTTCTCTTTATCGATTCACAGGGTAATACTCATAAAGGCACTCACGATTATCTTGTTTTTAATAACAAGGAATATCACGATTTTCTGCGTGAACATTTGAAACAAGAAAACAAAAAATAGCATTGACACAACCGCATAATTTAAAAAATTGTGATAAATAGATTTAAAAGGGAGATGAAGATGCGTCGCAGTTTTCTGATTATTTTGCTATGTGCCATATTAACATTTAATTACGCTGATGAATTGGATGATAAAATGCGCCAGCTGAGAGAAATGCAAAAGCAACTGGAAAGCACTCAGCAAAAAGTTAAACAAACACAAAGCAAAAAACAACAAACAGAAAATGAAATAAAAAGAACTTCATCATTAAAAAAACGCACAGAAGCTAATCTTAACAAGCTTAGATTAGACGAAAAAATCGCTCAGGATTCCCTTAAATCTGTTAGTGAAAGAATTGTAGCTACTGAAATGCGGATAGCGGATATGCATAAAGAGCAAAATACAGAGCTGGATATCCTTTTAAGAGTAGATAGATCTTATAAGAAGCAAAATATAAATCATCGCGATCAGCGATTGCTAAAAACACTTATTCAAGGTACCAGGCAAAAGATTAATATACTTTCCGGCTTTAAAATCTCTCTTATTCAGGTTCAGGAATTACATCGAAAACAAGCAAGTAAACTTTCCCGCGGAGTTAAAGAAGAAAGTTATAAAAAAACAACATACGAAAAAAAGATACGCAATTTATCCACTCAGAGCCAGAAACTTACTATAGAACAAAAAAAGCTGCAAGCACAGGTGGAACAATTGAAAAAAGACAGTGCAGAATTGGAAAGTTTGATTGCTCAACTTATGAAACAACAAGGTAAAGAACCTGCCAGTTACCAATTTACGGGTAAAAAAATTGTCTGGCCACTAAGAGGAAAGATTATTAGAAATTATGGAGAAGAAACCAGAAGTTACGGAACCAGCGTTGTAAGTAATGGAATTGATATTGCTGCCAAAGAAGGGACAAAAGTTGTGGCTGCAGATGATGGAGAAGTTATTTTTTCAGATCGCTATGGTGGGCAGGGAAAGCTGATCATTATAGATCACAAAAACGGCTTTTTCACTCTTTATGCTTATAATAGCGAATTATTAGTGAGCCGCGGAGCAAAGGTTAAAAAAGGACAAACCATTGCTAAAAGCGGAATGACAGGTTCGGCAAGTGAGCCATCTTTGCACTTTGAATTACGCAAGGATGGAAGAGCCATAAATCCATTACCATATTTGGAGTAAGGAGGTATTGTGCTTATTTTGAAGGATCCTGGCTTACGGAAGCTGGAGAAATTTTTAGATTCAAATTCTTTGGAACATTCTACAATTTTACATTGGACTGGTTCAATGTGGGGAATTGGATGTCGGCTTTCCTCTTTGGAAACAATTGCTCGCATTGAAACATTAAAACAGAGAGCTGAAAAACAAGGTTTTATTGCTCTGATTCCTGATATTAATTATTTAGACCAGAAACAAATACCAGCAGCGCTGAGACCTTTAATGCATCAATATTGGCCTGGGAATTTAACCTTTATTTTCCCCTATCAGGATTCTAAGTTCGAAACTATTACTAATAAGGGAAAGGTTGCTTTTAGGGTTCCTTCCGATCCTGCTCTGAGAGCTTTTATATCATTATTGGGTGAACCTTTAATCAGTACCAGTGTGAATGTGTCTGGTCTGATGCCGGAAGAAAACTATGATCGAATTATCTCTAAATATGGTTCTTGGTTCGATTTTGCTTTATTGCCCGCTAACAAGGAAATAAAAAGCACAACAGAACCTTCTACAATTATAGAATATATCAGTGCTGCAGATAGTGGTAATAACGATGAGATTAAGTGTCTGAGAGAAGGCTCGATACCGTTTTATGAAATTAAGCAGGCATTTAAGCTGCCAGTTGTTATGTTTGTTTGTACAGCTAATATATGCCGTTCACCGATGGCTGAATATCTCTTTCGGAAAATGGCCAGAGAAAATAATATCTCCCTTGCTACTGATTCCTGTGGCTTGCTTCCAGGAGGACAGATGATTTCTGTAAATGCTTTACAGCTGCTTTTGGAACGGGGAATATTGGATGCACAACAACATATTTCTCAACAAATTACTCCTCAACTGGTTTCCTCCAGCTGGCTGATTTTAACTATGGAAGAAAGACAGCGTGATTTATTACGCACAACCTATCCGAATAGTGAAAGCAGAATTAAGACTCTTAATGAAATTGTCGGTGAAAAAGGAGATATTGAGGATCCTTTTGGCCGAAATTTGGAAAGCTATAGAAAGACCTGTGAGATTATTGAAAACCGTTTGCAACTGCTAACCGAATATTTGAAAAGTAACGAATTAAATATACAGAAGAAAATTATATGAAAGATTATGAAATAACCCCTAAAGTAATCGCTGAGCATAATCTCAGCGATGAAGAATATGAACGAATTACAAATATCCTGAACCGTGAACCGACTATTGTGGAACTGGGTATTTTCAGTGTGATGTGGAGTGAACATGCCAGCTATAAAAACTCCGTTTTATTGCTTAAAACCCTTCCCAAGGAAGGTTCTTCTTTGCTGGCAAAAGCAGGAGAAGAAAATGCCGGATTGATTGATATCGGACACGGATTGGCAATTTCTTTCAAGATTGAAAGTCATAATCATCCTTCAGCTTTAGAACCCTATCATGGGGCTGCAACTGGAGTTGGAGGTATTTTAAGAGATATTTTTACAATGGGAGCGCGTCCAATTGCTGCCCTAAATTCTCTGCGTTTTGGCAATCCGGGAAATCCTAAGGTTCAGCATTTGCTAAAGGAAGTTGTTCGTGGTATAGCGGATTACGGAAATTGTTTTGGAGTTCCAACTGTGGGAGGAGAAGTCTATTTTGATGATAGTTATGAAGGCAATCCTTTAGTTAATGCAATGGCCGTAGGAATAGTAAAACATAATAAAATTGCCCGTTCAGCAGCCTCCGGAGTAGGAAATGCAGTTCTTATTGTGGGTGCCAAAACAGGACGCGATGGAATCCATGGAGCTACTTTTGCCTCTGTAGTTTTAAGTGAAAAATCAGAAGAAAAAAGAACTGCTGTCCAGGTGGGTGACCCATTTCTGGAAAAACTATTACTGGAAGCAACTTTAGAAGCTATCGATGAGGAGCTTGTAGTTGCCATTCAAGATATGGGTGCTGCAGGCATCACTTGTTCTACTTCTGAAATGGCTGGTAAGGGTAATGTAGGTATTGAAATTGATGTTGCTCTCGTTCCACAAAGAGAAACGGATATGACTCCCTATGAAATTATGCTTTCTGAATCACAGGAAAGGATGCTGGTAATTGTAAAACCGGAAAATTTGGAACAAATCAAGTCTATTTTTACGAAATGGGAACTTGATGCTGTTCAGATCGGAAAAGTTACTGATGATAAAATGCTAAGAGTTTTCTATGGGGAAGAAAAAGTAGCGGAAATTCCGGCTGAAACACTTATTTTAGGTGGTTCAGCACCAGTTTATAAAAGAGAAAGTAAATATCCTGAATACCTTGATGCACTGCACAATTATGATATAGAGAACCTTCCTGAACCTGATACTTATCAGGAAGTTCTATTAAAACTTATTGCCAGCTCCAATATTTCCAGTCGACATCAGATTTATCAGCAATATGATCATATGGTTCAGATTGGAACCGTTGTCGAGCCTGGTTCAGATGCAGCTGTTGTTAGAATTCCAGATACAGATTTAGCAATTGGACTTAGCACCGATTGTAATGGTCGATATTGTTATTTAGATCCTTATCTGGGAGCTTTATTAGCTGTAGCAGAATCAGCAAGAAATGTCGCTTGCAGTGGAGCAAAACCAATAGCTATTACCAATTGCCTCAATTTCGGCAATCCATATAAACCAGAAGTATACTATTGTTTTAAAGAATCCATTCGGGGAATGAGTGATGCCTGCAAAGCTTTAGGAACTCCAGTTACTGGAGGTAATGTATCTTTTTACAATGAGAATCCGGAAGGGGCAATTTATCCTACTCCTGTTATTGGAATGTTAGGGTTAATGACAGATTATAGGAAAGCAACAACGCAGTACTTTAAACACGAAAACGACATAATTGTTCTTTTGGGCTCTTTAAAAGCTAGCTTCGGAGGTAGTGAATACCTAAAAATACAGCATAATATAATTGCTGGAAAGCCGCCTATTGTAGATTTGGAAGAAGAATTACATTTACAGGATTTAATTTTGGAACTAATTGATAAAGGATTAGTTAATAGTGCTCATGATATATCCGAAGGGGGCTTGCTTATTGCTGTTTTAGAATCTTGTTTTAATCCTGAGCAGTTGTTTGGAGCTAAGCTATCTTTTGATCTTGAGCTGAATCCTGCTAAAATATATTTTGGAGAAGCAGCTGGCAGAATTCTTATTAGTGCAGCGAAAGATAAGTACAATTCTATTAAAGAAGCAGCTATGAAACACGGAATTGAATATCACAAAATAGGAATTGTTTCTGCTAATTCAAGTTTTATCGTTAATAATCATATTAACGAGGATATGGCGATCCTACACTCTGCCTGGAAGCAGGGAATAATATAAAAAAAGGGAAAGGAAATGAAAATGAATTTTGTGTTTAGCAATTTCTTTTGGGGATTATTCTTTATTCTCTTAGGACTATCTGTATTTTTAAAGGCGTTCAATATCCATCTACCTTTAGTGAGAGTTTTTATTGCCATTATCATTATTATGATTGGTATCAAACTGCTTTTTGGCTTAAAATCGCATCATTATCATAAGCCAAAATCTTATTCTAAAGAAAATTCCATTTACTATAGCAGTTCCAGAGACGAATATAATATAATCTTTTCTTCCGGGATTATAGACTTAAGCGATCTACCGGAAAATGCCAAAGATTTCGAGATTACTGTAGTATTTGGTTCCGGAACAGTAATTCTACCTGATAACATTGCCGTTAATATCAATCCTACTTCAGTTTTTGGATCAACAATTTTACCTCCCAAAAATCCTGTAACGCAGGATAAACCTGTTGAGATTGAATCCACGGTAGTTTTTGGACGCTTGGAATATAAATATGCCAAAGCTGAACAAACAACAGAACAAACAACTGAGCCCCAATAAGGAACATACAAATATAAAACTGACTTTATGGAAAAAACCAATTATCCTGCTGTTGCTATTTTTCATTTTTAATATTTTAACAGCAGAGAAACTTGGCTATGCCTTAAGTGGTGGTGGGGCAAGAGGTTTTGCACATATTGGTGTTTTAAAAGTTTTAGAAGAGGAAGGAATCTATCCAGATTATATAGCTGGAACCAGTATTGGAGCTGTTATTGGAGCTCTTTATGCAATGGGCTATTCCGCTAATGATCTGGAAGATATGTGTTTAACACTGAATTGGAATGAATTAATCAGCGATACTCAAAAACGCAAAGACCTATATATTGGGCAGAAAAGATGGACACCTTATGGGAATGTAATCTTTGAACTGAATGAATCCTGGATACCTCAAATTCCGTCTTCTGTTTTTGTAGCTAATAATCTTAATTTAGAGCTTTTTAAATTGACAGCAGCATCCTCTCAAATAAACAATTTTAGCGATTTACCTGTGCCTTTTATTTGTAATGCTACCGATCTTATAACGGGTGAAGGTGTTACTTTTACAAAAGGATCTTTGATGCAGGCTTTGCGCGCTTCCATATCAATTCCAAGTTTGTTTGAACCCTTTGAACTAAATGGTCACCTATATATTGATGGAGGTATTTCTCAAAATATGCCAATTAACCTCCTCCACGAAATGGGAGCGGATAAAGTTTTGGGAATTAAAGTTAATTCTACTTTGCGCAAGGAAGAAAACCTGAATAACTTTGTGGATATTTTGGATCAAACCATCAACATCGGCATTACCCGTAATTTGAACGAACACTTAGATGTATGTGATCTTCTTATTGAACCAGATTTAACTAATTTTGCTTCCACTGATTATCAACATATACAGAGTATCATAGCTGCCGGAGAAGAATCAGCAAGGCAAATGATTGATCAAATACGGGCTTTCAAAAAAGAGCTATCTCTTTCTCCTGAGCGGATAATTAATTTTGATAAACATCTGGATAATTTTCCGGTTGCCAATATATTTGTGTATGGAAATAATACAATTAGCGCTGCTAAAGTGAGAGAATATTTGGGCTTGGAAACAGGGCATACCTATACAAGCGAACAAATAAAAAAAGCTTGCATCAATGCCTGGAATTCCCAAAGTTTTAGAACAATTTACCCAGTGCTGGAAAAAAGAAACGATGATAAATACAATCTTCTTGTTTATGTAAAAGAACGCGAACATAAACACCTGGCTGTGAATCTTGTATACAATAATGATGAACAACTAATGGCTGGTTTGGTGCTTTCTTTAGATAACTATTTGCTAAAGAACTCCCGACTTTTAGGAGAATTGAAACTGGGTGGCAGGAATGAATTTAATCTGGATTATGTTAAAAATTTTGGAGAACAATGGGGGGCATATTATCGACTTTTCCCATATGTAACAGAAAAAACAATATATAATTACCGTGATCATTATAAAACCGATAGCGTAAAATCTACTGAATGGGGTATAAATTCGGGAGTGGGTGTTTTTGCTAAAGACCTCGCCATTGCTGAATTATTCATTTATAGTAGTCAAACTAATCTCCATAGTGATATCTCTCAAACACCCTTTCTTCCTAAAAGATCCGTAATAAGTGGATTTGGCGTGAAGGGTTATCACGAAAGTTTGGATGATTATAGTTTCCCAACTTCCGGTGCCAGAGTTTTCGGCAAATTCAATTTCTCTCGATATGGAGAAGTTAGTGATTATCTGTATAGTTGTTTTCAAGGAAGGGCAGAATTTTATGTTCCTATTATGAATCTATTCTCTGTTTATTCAGAATTCAATTATGGCAGCTATCTAAATTCTTTTCAACAAACTAATCTCGATCCTTTTGTGATAAGTGGAATAGATGGTTTTATGGGATATTCACGCTATGAAGTAAGTGCTCCTCATTACCAAATTATATCTGCTGGTATTTCCTCTCTTATCTCAAAACGCTTCTTTCTGGATATAGGAATCCAGAGTTTACGATATTCTGATCAGAATATTTTTGAGAACCCTGAAGATTGGGAATACTGCGGATATTTAGGATTTGGTTACAAAAATTCCATATTACCAGTAAAATTATATGTCTCGCTAAATGAAGATAAGGATTTGCATAGTTTTCTAAGCGTGGGATACGATTTTGATATTTTCTTCTTCTCCAGAAGATAAAACAAGATAACTTTTTACAGATTTCTCAGATTCGGTACACCCGAAATGAATAGAATGAAAGGATTGGCTGGTTTTATGAATTGTAGATTGTCTGGAGAACTATACAGTTAAAGCAAATCGCATTATATACTTTCCTGAATGACGATAAAACAGCTGGTTATACTATACTTTAATTATTTCGTTCTCTTTATATAGAAGCTCTTTCGATTATTTTTTTGGCTTCCTCGCAGAGGGCTCGGGATTTCTCTATTGATTCACTTTCCACATAAATACGGATAATTGGTTCAGTTCCCGATTTGCGAATATGGATAAAATGTTTATTTCCAATAGCTTTAATCCCATCCTGAGTATCCAATTGATAGCCCTCAAAAAAGGACGGTATATTCTGCATCACATTTTCCATACGGGAGGCATCCAAAATTAGTTTATCCTTGGCAAAATAATATTTGGGTAAGCTATCAACTATAGCAGAAAGCGGTTTATCCTGTTCGGCAAGCAAACCTAAAATCAATGCCATACCAGCAATAGCATCACGCGTATAATGAACATCAGGACAAATAATTCCACCATTTCCTTCTCCGCCAATGGGTGATTTTATTGCCTGCATCTTTTTTCCCACATTTATTTCACCAACTTTTGTTCGATGAACCTGCACGCCAAAAAGCTCAGCTATATCATCCGATATCATTGAACTGCTAAGATTAACTACAATATCTCCCCGTTTTTTGGGTAGTACAAAAAGCTCTGCCAAAGCTACGCTTAATTCTTCTCCGATACATTTTCCTTGTTCAGAAACAAGGGAAAGGCGATCTACATCAGGATCTGTAGCAAAGCCGATATCTGCTTTGTAAAAAGTAACTGCTTCTTCCAATTGGTGTAAATTTTCATTCAAAGGTTCGGCTGTATGGGCAAAAATCCCGGTTGCTTCACTATTTATTTCATATACAGTGCATCCCAAACCTTCTAATAGATATGGAGAAATTAAACCTCCGGCACCATTTACGGAATCTAACACAACTTTAAATTTACGGGAGCGAATCTGTTCTAAATTAAGATATGGGATAGCCAAAATTCTATCTATATGCTCTTGAATAGCACTGTTATCCTTTGTTATTTTTCCCATAGAATCCCAGGCAGCCCAGATAATTTCATTTTCAACGGAATTCAAAAAATACTCGGCTTTTTCAGGGCTCAAAAACATTCCATCGGCATCTACAAATTTCATAGCATTCCACTGAGGAGGATTATGAGATGCAGTAATAGCAATGCCTCCAATAGCATCTGATTCCTGAACTTTTAATAGCAAAGTAGGTGTAGATACTATTCCTAAATCGGTTACATCACAACCCACACTTATGATGGCAGAAATTATGCTATGCAACATAGCTTGTCCGGTTGTGCGACTATCTCTTCCAACGATAATATGAGGTTTTTCTTCAGGATAATGCCGTTTTTGAATTAAAGCAAAATGTGCTGCATATTTTATGGCTATAATAGGATTAAGGGTGTCCGCAAAGACACCCCTAACCCCACTAACACTGGTCATCAATTTATTCATTAATCACATTCCGTATTTGGCACGGTTATCGATTATTTTAGCTTCTTTTCGCATTTGGTCATACCAACGGTTCCAAGCAGCATCTTCCAGACGCTTACGAATTTCTTCCTGTTTATCTTTATCTTTAGCGAAAGCATTAAAATCGGGCTTAATTCGCTCTGAACAACTGATAATAAAGCTTCCTTCTTTAGTATGAATCAAACCGCTGGTTTTTCCAGCTTCCAATGCTAAAGCAGCATTGGTAAATTCTTCGCAAAGGCCAACATTGGGAACATATTGTCCTTTCTTGTGGTTGTTCAAATCTATTATCTGCCAGCCCTCTTTAGCTGCAGCAGAGAAATACTCGCCAGAAGGATACTTGGCAACGAATTCTTCTGCTTTTTTCTTAATATTAGCTACTTTCTTATCCTTTTCCAGCTGGTATTTAATACGAAGCTTAACCGATTCAAAATCTTCGTAATAGACCTTTTTGTTATCAGTGAGCTGAGCGATAATTTTACGGTTTTGCTGGTCTGTAATAATGTCCGATACAGCTTTCTCTTTACCTTTACGCATAAACTGTAAAAGAGCTCCATTATTTCCAATTCCAGGAATATATTCCTGATCGTGAGGCACCCAATCAGTTTTTTGAACTTCAACTTTCAGTTCTTTTGCAGCGGCATCTATTCCTTTTTTCTTTATTAAAGCTCTAGCCGATTCAACTTTATCCAGCAGCGCATTTTTGGTCTCATCTGAGGGATCAACTTTTAGCAAAATATGGCTGGCTTTAATTCTGTAATTTTCAGGATCTTGGGAGGCAATGCTATCACAACGGATAATATGCCAACCAAAATTGGTTTTAACGGGCTTACTGATTTCTTTTACTTTCAGAGAAAAAGCTACCTTTTCAAATTCAGGAACCATTTGCCCCTTTCCAAATTCGCCTAAAGAACCACCATTATCTTTAGAACCGGGATCATCGGAATATTCTTTGGCTAAAGTAGCAAAATCCTCTCCTTTAATAACACGGTTATAAACTTCATCGGCCAATAATTTTATAGAGGCATAGTCCTTGTCTGAGGGCTTTTCTTCGAAAGCAATATATTTCATTCTCGAAGCTGGTCCTTTTTTAAATTCTGTTTCTTTGTTCTTATCATAATAGGC
This sequence comes from Cloacimonetes bacterium UBA5835, assembly GCA_002432865.1. Lineage (GTDB taxonomy): Bacteria > Cloacimonadota > Cloacimonadia > Cloacimonadales > Cloacimonadaceae > Cloacimonas. Next base: position 28,120 of record DJGX01000020.1, on the reverse strand, counting down.
TTTAATTTCAGCATCGGTAACGGTTACTGGATCTGATTTATTGGGATCAAACCAAATAAATTTTCCGGAAACAATATCAGAATCCTTCGCATATTCTGCTTTTAGACTATCAATAGTAATTCCAGCTTGAGCTTTTATCTTATTTTGCAATTTTTGACGAGGAAGATAACTACGCACATATTCTTCCATAGCAGCAAAAAACTGAGGATTATTCTTCAAAGCAGAAAGATATTTGGATCTATCAAATCTGCCATTGGTTTGTAAGGCTTCATTTTGCATCAGTTCCTGAGGTGGATTATTCTGCATTTCGGTTAAAATCTCATCATCAGTAATTTTAATTTTATGCTTCTTTATCTGCTGTTGCCACAAAATATCGTTCACCAAAGATTCCCAAGCTTGATTTTCTATTGCTTTACGGGTATTTTCGTCTATAGGTTGGTCCTTATACATTTGGGCATAGCGATCATACATTTCCTGTGTTTTCTGTTGGAACATATCAAATGTTATTTTGGTACCGTTCACTTTTCCCAGGTAAGGTTTTGGCGATAGTAATTCCCCTAACCCAATTGCACCCATACCTACAATAAACACGAAAGCAACAATGTAGATAATCACTTTCTGTTTCTTTCTCAACTGATCCAGCATTTCCATTCTCCTTTTGTAGAGGATAAATTTCTTATTTTGAAAGCCATTATTTTAATAGTGCAGTTTTTAACAAGGTTTTTTTTGCACTTCTGCCAATACTGTGTTTTCTATTCCCTGTTAAGATATTTATTAGTAGCGCAATTATATAATCTATAATATTGTTATCTTTATTATCCTACGGGGATGAGAGCATAATTACGATTGGTTTAGAACACTGTGTATGAGGTTAATAAAGAAGCTCATTTAGAAATATCAGAATGAAGTTTATAAAAAAATATTCAGGTTTCCTGATAAAACAGTTATACCATAATAGTTTTGTTTTATGTGTAGTAACAGATATTAGGGTAAGTTGGTAGCCATAAACTGCAACTATATCTACCTGATATTGATTATTGTGAACATCAAAATAAAATTGAATATTTCCAGTGAGTTTAATAAGTTCATTGTAGACATAATATTCCAGCCATCTACCATTAATGAAATCTTCCAAATCTTCTCTTTGGTTTCTATTTAATTCCTCGTACTTTATATTTACACTTTCTAACAAACGATTTTTTTCTGGTGTTATGTTCAATTGATTGGCCATATGTTCCAGGTCATTATTCCTTTTCCCATAGATTTCTTCTAAATTGCCATTATCTAACAAGTCAATTAGTTTTTCCAATAATTCAGGGTATTTTTCTTTATATTCCTCTGGCTTAATGTCTGTTTGATTTTGTAAAACTGCCATAGTTTCTAAATTTATCGCCAACATAGGGTCTTGGCGTAAATCAATTTGCGAATCTGCTACATTACCATCAATAATCATAATTTTGCGTCTGCTATCTAAGTATGAAGAACTAAAAGATTTGTAGTGGCTTTTTAGATAATAGTAACAAAATGCTGCCATAGTTTTAGTCCCGCCAGTAAAGTTTAAATGAATTGCTTTTTTATCTTCTTCGTTTATATATTTATTTAACTTGCATTCAATTGAGTTGAAAGAAGTTACATCATCAATAGAAATTATCTGATTAAAATCCTCTTCTTTAAATTTGCCTTCCTTTATAAGTTGAGTTTTGATTCTTTGCCCGATATCTTCTGTACCTGTTTGGCCTAAGGTCTTATTTTCTTTTGAACATATTAAGCTAATCCTGGAATTATTGTAGTGGTTCTTTAAATAAATTGCACTTACATAACATGGAACCGGATTGGTACCTACCAGTATTAAAACTTCAACCATAATTAGCTTCCTTTCATATTAGCATATATAGCTTATTTTGAAGAAAAGATAAATTCTGTACAATAGTGTTTAGATAGAATTGCACTTATCTGCCACTATCCTAACAAAACATAGTATCTTAATAGAAACGGACTCTCTAACTATATTATATATCATAGAACTATATAAAACAATTATAAGTATTATGTCAAGTGATAAAAAGAAAAAATCATAATTTATTGTAACAGTATAGGAATGTTAATATTCAACCGCTTAAAAAAACCTATGCTACTCATACTGTGAGATGATCATAATTATCTATGTGGCCTGTAGGCAAATGTATACAAGTTGTTAAATATTTTCAGTTTTTTTTAATGGGTTTGTAGTACAATATGCTAAAGAAATATATGCAAAAGCAGTGATTATACAGATTCATATATTTATGAGAGTGCTTATTTTGACATATTTGCTAATATTACTTGGAATGGAGAATCATAATAAATGAAGAGTCAGGCAGCTGAATTAGCATATTGTGCAAAAACATTTCCCTTGACGAATGGAGGGTTATCAGAGTTTTGGCTTAATAATGTAAAATCTTTAATATGATAAAAAATGTATAAGGGAGCATAAAGCTAATGAAGAAGTTTTCCTGGCGTGGCCTTTCTATAGTCATATTTATATGCGTGACAGCATTTTTTTTGGCTCCTTTGGCAATTCCTAATCTACCAAGCTGGTGGTCAAAACACCATTTGAAACTCGGTTTGGATTTAAGAGGTGGGATGCAGATACTTCTGGAAGTTGATACTTCAGAGCTTTCTGCAACTGATGCCAGAAATGCTGTTGAGCAGAATATTAAGATCATTCGTGAACGTATTGATCAGTTTGGAGTAGCCGAACCTACTATCCAAAAATTAGGCGAGAAAAGAATTATGGTTCAACTGCCTGGTGTTTCCGATTATAAGGCAGCTGAGAATTTAATTAAACAAACTGCTATGTTGGAGTTTAAACTTGTAGCTCCGTCAGAAGAAGCTAAGCGTGTAATAGATGCTATCGATAAAAATATCAGTGGTAATCTGGATAAGTTTCCAGCTTTGGCAGAATTAGCCAAGAAGGATAAAAGCATTATTGCTGATACAACTTCCACTGATAGCTTACAAGTAGGAACCGGTATTTTCAGTTCGTTGATTCGTCCTGGTGAAATGGATTTTGAGGTTCAATATAGCGATGTGCGTTTAATTCAAGAACTGATTTCTGATACTTTATTTGCTCAATTTGTGCCAATAGGTTATCAGCTTGCTTTAGATAAAGCAGATACCGAAAATCCCCGAGCAGATAGAGCTTTATATGTTCTGAATTCAGCTCCTCAGCTTACGGGAGCAGATCTTGCGAAAGCTAAAGTAGAATATGGTTCAGCCACATCTACCGATCCGCGAGTTGCCAATAAACCCTATATTTCTATAGAAATGAAAAGAGAAGGGGCTCGTAAATTTGAACGCGTTACTGCTGATAATGTTGGTAAGCGTTTAGCGATTGTTTTGGATGGTGTAGTTTATTCTGCTCCGAATATTCAGGAAAGAATTGCTGGTGGTAGAGCTCAAATTACAGGAAGGTTCACAGCTACTGAGGCAAACGAACTGGCTATTGTACTCAGCACTGGTAACTTGATCGCTCCCATCAAACCTGTATCTACTTCTATTATTGGTGCTACTTTAGGTAGTGATAGCATTCGTAAAGGGACTTTCGCTGGTTTAATTGGTTTGATAATTGTAGCCTTGTTTATGGTTATCTATTATAAAGGATGCGGTTTTATTGCTGATATTGCCTTGGTTTTAAATGTGGGCTTTATTTTAGCTATGTTAACTGCGTTTGGTGCAACTTTAACCCTTCCTGGTATTGCAGGTATAATTCTTACTATTGGTATGGCAGTGGATTCCAATGTTCTTATTTATGAACGAATAAGAGAAGAATTGGATTTAGGGAAAGCTCCTCGTACAGCAGTAGATGCAGGTTTTAAGAGAGCTATTATTACAGTTTGGGATTCAAACTTAACTACTCTTATTGCGGCAATTGTGCTTTATTATCTTGGAACTGGTCCAATCCGTGGTTTTGCTGTAACCTTAGCTATCGGTATTATGAGTTCAATGTTTACTGCCATAGTGATGGTTAGAGCCATACTGGATAATTTTGTTCTTACGGGAACAAAAACAAAACTGAGCGTGTAAGGAGTTATTATAATGCGAATCATCAAGAATCCTAATATCCAATTTGTGAAATATCGTTACTGGGCTTACGCTTTCTCAATCGTTGTGCTCTTGATCGGCTTGGGAGGTATTATATTCAATGGCTTGAATTGGAGTATAGATTTCACCAGCGGTATAGCCGCAACATTGAACTTGAAAGCTAAAGATCCAAATGTAGCTCCTCTTCCTATTGATGAATTACGCTCCGTTCTTGCCAAAAATGGCTTCCCGGATGCGGAAATTATGTATGTTGGCGATGAAGCCAATTCTGTTTTCCAAATCAAAATAAAAACAACAGGTAAAGGCAGTAATATTTCAGCGGAAGCTCGATCGAAATTGATTGATATCATCCAAAGTGAATTTCCTGAATATGTGAAAGGTCGAGATATCAATAAAGAAGTTATAGAAGAAATATATGAAGTTGGTCCCAAAGTTGGTAGCGAACTTCGAACTCAAGCATTTTGGGCAGTTCTGCTTGCCTTGATTGCAATGATCATTTATATTTGGTTCCGTTTTGAATTAACTTTTGGGCTAATGGGAATTTTGGCTTTATTCCACGATGTGCTTATTATTGTGGGTATTTTTGCTCTTACCGGCAAAGAAATCACAATGCAAATTATTGCCGCGCTTTTAACAATTGTGGGTTACAGCATCAACGATACGATTGTGATCTTTGACCGTATTCGCGAAGATCTGAAAAAGAATCGTAAAGACCCTATGCCGGTTATATTCAATAAATCTATCAATGAAACCCTTTCCAGAACAATAATTACAGGTGGAACTACTTTTATTACTTCTGCTTGTTTATTTTTCTTTGGGGGTAGTGTGATTCACGATTTTGCTTTTGCCATTTGCTTAGGTATTCTTTTTGGAACCTATTCTTCAATCTGTGTAGCCAGCAACCTGGTGATAGATTTACATCAAATCACAGGGAAAGAAAAGAAAACTTTGCAACACTTAACTAAGAAGAAAAAATAACCCCATACAATCTACCTCCTCTCGAACCGCTCATCTTTTGAGCGGTTCTTTCTTTGATCTTCTACACCGAGAACACTGAACAAAGATAACGACACGCAAATAGAATTTTGAGAGCTATCGAAAGTACCGAAAGAAACAGGAGCACAGAAAAAAAATAGGAAGGAAAGAAAAGGTAGAAAAGTAATTTAGATTCTTGTTACTTGCTTTCAACTCTTAGCTTTTTGCCTTCAACTTGCTCTATGGCTTCTACTTATAGCTTCCAGCCCATTCTTGTTTCACTTTTACACTTTTTTGCGGAGGAACGGCGTCCTCCGGCTACACAAAAAACAGAGGAATAGCGTCCTCAAACTACCTGTAAGATTTGCACCTAAAACTATCTCCGGGTTTCACTTTTCCACTTTCCACCTTCCTCTTCTAACTATGAACTTCAAAAAAGCTCTCCAGTCGCAGCAGTGTTCTGGCATCGATATCTTCAGGTTGATCACCTTCCAGAGTTAAAAAAGGCAGGTCTATATATTTTCTTAGAAGCAGGTTATCCAACTGTAGATGGCAAAAACTTTGCGTATAGCTAATAACAGCTTCTATATTGCGTTTTTCAAGTTCGGGCTTTATATCTTTCAACCGGTCAAAAACACTATAGGGATAAGTATAAGCAATGTATTGTTGAACGATATCCGGTAGTAAATAAGGCATCGCAAATTGACGCTGCACTTCGTTGAAAATAACATCCCCTCCCAGATCAATAATCGTATCGTATATGTTTTTATAGATAGGAGGCACTCCCAAATATGCCAGACGCAGTTTTGTTGGCAGGGGGTCTCTTTTTTCTGCTTCTTTCAAAAACATATCCAATTCACTTTCGTAGCGATCTGGATTTCCCCCAAAATCGGAAGAATTAACCTGCCAAAGGTGATTTTCAAGCCCACTAACTAAGCGTTCTTTCCAAGTCCATTCATCCAGGACTAATAGTTTTTTCCGAATCTCGTCTAATCGCTTTTTTGCCTTCAAAGTATCGCTTCGAGACACACCAAAATAATTTTCCAGCTTGGTTATTTCTTTATCTAAATCCTCAGGGTTTCTATTAGCAGGAAAGGAAAAACGGTATATCGGTATATTAACTTCAGTAAACATATCCAGTAGAGAATTACTATTGGAACAATCACCTACTACAATTCCGATTATCATATCCAGATTAGAAGATAGCGCAGCTATATAATTACCTTTAATCCAGCTGCAAAGAGTGCGGGGGAAACCTTTCAATTCAGCATTCTGAACATAATTGGAAGAATCCTGTGATATAAATACATTGTTCAAATCTACAGGAATATGGCCTGCAGCGAATAAAACTTCCACAGGAAAGGAAGTAGTAAATCCAATGCGTTTAGGAATCATAGCTAAGCTCCAGATATTTATTTTCCAATTCGGCAATGCGTTGTTTGCTTTTATTTATGTTGCTAAGCAGCAGTTCAATTTGCTGGCATAGTTCTTTTGCTCGTAATTCATTGCTATAGGTGGAAGAAAGTGCCAATTCAGAATTTATGTTTTCAATTTTTATATTACTTTCTTCTATGGTTGCCTGTTCTTGTTCAATTTGTTTATGAATCTGTTCTAGATGCCAAGGGTTAATTTTCTTTTTTCTTTCGCGTAGCACAGGAGCTTTTTTAGGCAGCTCTGGAATGGAAAAAGCAAGCTCCAAAGCTTGTTCCAGACCCATATCCACTTCGCTAATAGTAGGGTATAACAAGTCGTTTTCCAATGCCTTATGAAACACCCAATATTTAGTGGCCAGTTGCTTCATAAAATAGCGATCGTGACTAACAAACACAATTGTGCCCCGATATTCTTGTAAAGCAGATAGTAAACTATTATTCATCGCTATATCCAAATGATTTGTTGGTTCATCCAAAATTAGCAAATTGGGTGTTTGATGAATTAATGTACAAAGCATCAATCGCGATTTTTCACCTCCGCTTAGAACACAAACTTTTTTATCAACATCATCTCCCCGAAAACCAAAGCGAGCTAAAAAGCTCAATACATAACCGCGGGTTTCATTGGGAACCAATTGCCAGAGAGTGTCCATAACGGTTAATTCTTCATCCAATAAAACCTGGTGCTGATCATAATACCCGATTTCTAAAGAAGCGCCAATTTTTAGCGAACCAGAAAAAATATCTTTTTCTTCCATAAGAATTTTAAGCAGCGTTGTTTTCCCGCAGCCGTTAGGACCTACTATACAAATCCTATCGCGATAATGAACTTCCAGATTAACATTTTTTGCTAAAGGTGCATTCTCAAAAATGCCTAATTCTACATCTTTTAAAGTATAAACATCATTACCACTGCGTCCTGTTGATTGGATATTTAGTTTTATCTTCTTTTGCTGTTGAGGGTTTTGAATAACTTCCATTCGTGAAAGCAACTTTAAACGAGATTTTGCCTGAGTAGTTTTCTGGCCGGCTATGTTTCTACTTATAAAATCCTCGGTTTCGGCAATGAATTTTTGCTGTCTTGCATATTGCCTTTCCTGGGTTTTCAGTTCAATTGCTTTTGCTTGTTCAAAAGAGCTGTAATTACCTTTTGTTATGCTTAAGTGTTTATTTTCTAGATGAAAGATCACGGAAACAGTATTATCTAAAAAAGTACGGTCGTGCGAAACCACTAAAAAAGGGATGTTACTGGCATTTAGATATTTCTCTAACCAGGAAATCATTGCTACATCCAGATGGTTAGTTGGCTCATCCAAAATCAGTAAATCGTTAGACATCATCAATATCCTAGCTAAACAAATACGGGATTGTTCTCCTCCACTGAAGAGATTTAAGGATTTAGGATAATCGTCTTCGGTAAAGCCAAGAGAAGTTATTATGAATTTTAAGTCGTTTTCAAATTCATCACCACCAATTGCCTGGTACTTTTCTAAGGCATCATTAAGCTCCGTCTCATTTGCTTCAGAATGATTATCTTGAAGCAATTCTGATAGCTCATTTATTTTCTTCTGTAATTTCAGAATATCTGGTCGAGAACTATGAACATAGTTTATAAAAGAAATATTGCCATCAAGAACTGGATTTTGTGGTAGGTAAGCAATCCGGCATTTTTTGGAATGTAACACCTTTCCTTCGCTGGGCAGTAAAACACCTAACATCAATTTGATAAGTGTGGTTTTACCGCTTCCGTTCGAACCGATAAGCCCTATTTTACTATTATGCTCCAAAGTGCAATTGATATCACTCAATATATAGTTGCCGCCAAATTCAATGCTGGCATTGATAACTTGTATTAAGCTCACTTTGTAATATTCCTGTATATTTTATTTAAAACTCGGAAAAACATATCCCAAGCTGAATTAAATCTACTTTAGGAAAACACTTTAGCTGTCAACCTCATTTTTTGCTTGTCAAAAAACCCCGTCTAATTTTTAAGGTTAATAAATGGTTCGGGATGTAGCGCAGTCCGGCTAGCGTACTTGAATGGGGTTCAAGTGGTCGCAGGTTCAAATCCTGTCATCCCGACCAGTTTTTTTTATACCACAGAAGATACTGAAAACTCTGAGCGTACTGAGAACTAATCCACCTACTTTTCACTTTTTCCTTGACTTAAAGATAGCAAATATTTTCCTATTGTTTTAAGAGGAAAATATGAAATATTTAGAGTTAAAGGCTTTTTATATTATTGATCAGCCTATAGGTATGATAGCAGATTTATCTTCTGCCCTTAGAGGGTTGTGGGGAAGGAGTTTACGCAAAATATACTGTTATCAGAAGCAGTTGGAATGTAGTGAATGTCCCCTAGAGAATTGTACTTATTATGTCCTATTTGAAAAGAAACTTTCATCTTCTGATCAATACCATCCCTATATCATTCAATCCAGAGTTGTAAATCCTTATCTGATTGAAGCAAAATTTAAGTTCTTTGGCTGGGTCTGTGATCATCTGGAGAAACTTCTCTATTCCATTATTAATACCAATAACACACTTCTGAAAAGGGAAGGAAGAAATCATTGTTTAACTCTGCAGAAAATTGAGGATATGAATTCCAACAGGATTTATAGTGCAGAAAGTGAAATAATCACCCGACCCAAACTAAAAAAGCTATCATTTAGTCCGCAAGAAGTGCCTTTATTGGAGCTTATCTTCAAAACTCCTTTACGCCAGAAATATCAGGGTAAACTTATGAATGAATTTATTTGGGAGCCCTTTGCCAAAAGTTTAATCAATAGAATTCGCTTTATCAATGAACACTTCAACAGCAATGAACTGAATATCCCAGAACAGATTAACATAGAGGGAACAACCAAAAAAAAGGAAAATACCTATTGGAGCGAAAAAATCAGGGTTTCCTTTCGTCAGGAAAGTAAAATGAGTATTGGCGGTTTGCTGGGCAGTGTTGTTTTAGCCAATGTTTCTCCCGAAATGATAGGTATGCTAAAATTGGGTAGATATTTGCATACTGGCAAGCAATGCACTTTTGGTAACGGCGAATATGTATTGCGTAACTTATCAGAAAATCAATCTGTTACAGAAGATACTGCAGAATTAAAACAAAATAAGATAAATAATTTGTCAGATAAATCCCCTCCCTAAACATATAACTAAATAGGAATCCAAGATTTCAAAAATAAAATACTTCTATTGGAGGTAACAAATGAAAAACGGACCTATCAGAATCATCATTATTGTTGCAACCGCTATTGCAGCTATTGGAAAATCAATCCTTGAAACAGCACCAAAAGCTAAAAAATAAGGAGTGATTATGAGTTTATCTATTCATCATATCGTCTTCGCTGCTCTGATGCATGATGTAGGGAAAGTAATTCAAAGATCAGGAGCTTCCGATGTCCCCAAATACATAACTAAGTGTAAAGAAGATCCAAAGTATGGTTACTATACCTATAAGCATGCAATGTGGACTGCGGATTTTCTGGATAGGCATCCACTCAATTTACCAGACAAGAACTGGGAATCAATCGTAGAATTAGCTGGATCTCATCACTGCAAGGACTCCTGGAAATTGCATAACTATGAAAAATATTTGGATATGATTATGCAAGCGGATAATATTTCTTCCAGTTGGGATAGAGAAGAGCCGGAAGATCCATCTTCCGATAAACATCACTATCTGAAAGTCCCTCTCTATTCAGTTTTCAGCAAGATAAGTACCGGAGAAAATAAGATTGAGAAAAATGCTAAGAAATGGATATATCCTTTACGAAAATTGAATCCGGAGAATGCCTACCCTGCAGAAAGTAAAGATTTAGTTGATCAAAGTGCTGCATATAAAGCTCTTCTGACAGGTTTTGAAGAGGATTATGGCAAGCTGTGTAAATACTATAATGAATTAGCTGACAAAAATAAAGTTAATTTTGAAACGGAGCATTTTCCTCAATTTATTGATGCTGTAGATAGTTTGCTGAGAACTTATTTTTGGTGCGTTCCGGCAAATACTATGGAGCCAACCCCTATTGGTTCTCTTTATCATCATCTACATAATAGTGCTGCTATTTCTGCTGCTTTATATGCTCAAGATGAAAGTGAACATAGTGAACCTCCCTTTATGATTATTGCGGCTGACTTGAATGGAATTCAGAATTATCTTTACGACCTCAATCCGGAAAATTCTTCCAAAGCCAGTAAGCTCTTGCGTTCCCGTTCTTTTCAAATTCAGATGATTATGGAAATGTTGGCTGATAAAGTTATCAGTGAGCTTGGTTTAAGCCATTTGAGTGTTATTTCCAGTCAGGGTGGTAAGTGGTTTATTCTTGCCAATAACTCTAAGAATAATGAACAAAAAATGGAAGAACTGAAACAGATTGTAAACGAAGAAATGTTTACCAGATTTCTGGGACAGATTAGTATTAATCTTAGCTGGGAAACTAAACTGGGCTTGTTTGACCTGAAAAAAGAACATTTTATAGGGACAATGAATCGCGTTTATGATTCATTGGAAAAAGAAAAGACCCATCGTTTTTCTACTTATCTGCAAAAGGATAATCTCTGGCAAACCGAAAACTTCGTTATCAATCACGATAACATTTATTCCGACCAGATTTGTGATTTTTGTAAACGGCGTAATTGCGATGAAGATTCAAATAAGATATATAAGGAAAAAGAAAATCCTGAAGAAGAAAATCCCCGTGTTTGCCACCATTGCTTACAGGAAATACGCTTAGGCAGAAATCTTACCAAATATAAATACTATAAGATCTGGAAGGGAGAGAAAGATAAAGATGCTTACATTAATTTTGCTGGTATGAGTTTCTCAAAAGTAAAGAACAATGAACTCAATTCTCTAATAGCTGGTCATCATTATCTTGCTTTAAGTGAAGAAAACGAGTTCTTACAAATTCCTAAACGCTATCTTGCAACCCAGGTTCCTATAAAGGATGGCAAGGTAACTACCTTCGATGAAATACCTAAACACAATGAAGGTTTGCAAGCCAATGCCGTTATGAAAGGAGATGTAGATAATCTTGGCTATATTATGAGCCGCGGTTGGCAAAAAGATGATTCTGGAAATCCCATTTGCTCCATCACCGAATATTCTACCTTGTCCTTTATGCTGGATTATTTCTTCAGCGCCTGTCTTCCCGCTCAGATAAAAGAGAAATATGAGGATTCCATTTATACCGTCTATTCCGGTGGAGATGATTTCTGCATAATTGGGGCTTATGAAAAAGTTATAGCTTTTGCTGAAAACCTAAATAAAAAGTTTAATGAGTTCTGTGCCAAGAATCCGGATATGCATTTCTCTGCTGCAATTACCTTGGCTCACCCCAAAGAACCAGTAAAGTTCTCAATTAACTCTACAGAATTAAGATTGAAAGACGCAAAGGCTGAACCGGATAAGAATTCACTTCATCTGTATGAGACAATTGTCCAATATGATAAATTATCCGATTTATTGGAATTTGCTGATAAATTAAAGAATTGGTTAGATCAAGAGGAGCTAACTCTTCAATTCCTATATCGCTTGCTAACCTATCATCAGATGTATCTGGAAACCCTAAATAAGGATAATGTAAATTATCGCAACTATTTATATGAATCCCTTCTTAACTACGACATTAAGCGGAATATAGAAAAAATGAAGGATAATAAACTTACAAATTTGGAAATTGTAAATGAACTTAGAAGTTTAACCGGCTTGGAAGAGGGCAGTATGATGAAATATCTAAGAATCCCTCTTTGCCATACAATTTATAAAAAACGCAACAAACATAAGAACAATAAACAAAAGGAGAATAAAAATGTATAATAACCAACAAAATCGGAATACCACACCTGATAGAGGTGGTGCAAAATATGGACCCTTTTTTAAAGAGGATGGTTCTTTAAATTTGGCCTGGGTTGGTGAAAAAGCACAGAGAATCTCACAAGAGATATCTGATGCAAGATATGGTCTTACAGCAACGGGATTAAGGAATTTCTACAATGAATTTCTTAGAATACGCAATTTACCTGCAAGTCATAGTGAAGAAAAGAAGATATTGATCAAATTACTAATTGCTAAGGTTAATTACAAAAAGTTAAATAACAAAGCACCGGATATTTTCGCGAAATTTATTACTGAACTAATTACCGAAGTCGGGGACGACTTGGATAAATTTGAAAAGTCCTGTTTAATTATGGAAGCCGTAGTAGGTTTCAATCCCAGAAAATAAATTTATAAGGAGAACGAAAATGTTAACAACTAAAATAATAACCGGAAAAATACTGCTGAAAAGTGGTTTACACATTGGTGGAAATAAGGACACAATGCAAATTGGTGGAATTGATAATCCTGTAATGAAAAATCCTTTAACCAATATGCCCTATATTCCAGGTTCCTCTTTAAAGGGAAAGATGAGATTCTTGCTGGAACATTATTTGAATTATGTAAAAGGTGATGGTAAAATACCTGGTTTAACAGTAGATGGGAAAGTAAATAAAATTGCAATAATCTTTGGACATCTTGAGCATACCGAAAATAGTAGTGATACAAAACCTACCCGTATTATTTTTTCCGATTGTAATATAATTGGTGCAAGAGATGAAACTGGTAATTTAATTGAGGATCTTGAATATCTGAAGGAAAAAATGCTCTCCAATTTTGTAGAAGCAAAAACAGAAGTAGCGATTAATAGAATAACTGGCACAGCTCAGGGAGGAGCATTAAGAACTATAGAACGAGTTCCTGCAGGAGTTGTTTTTGATTTACATATTGTTCTAAAAAATTATGAAGAAAGCGATGAAAGTAATCTGGAAATAATCAAGAAGGGCTTGAAGCTTTTAGAAAATGATGCTTTAGGGGGATCAGGTTCCAGGGGCAGTGGTAGAATAGAATTTCTCGATCTTAAAGTTGATGGAGCTTCTATAGATTTGAATTCAGTTCAGTTATAGGAGGTCGTAATGACTACCTGGAAAATATCCTGGAAACCCTTATCTTCTCTTTCCACGCCTTTGCAGAGCGATACAATCTTTGGCCATCTTTGCTGGGCTATAAATTACCTGTGGGAAGAGAAAGATAAGAATAAACTTACAGATTTCCTATCTGCTCTACAAGAAACTCCTTGTCTTGTTTTATCTTCTGCCTTTCAGGAAGGACATTTACCTAAACCTTCTATTCCCATAGGAAATAAACACTTGGATGAGGTTAAAAAGAATCTAAAAAAATGTAAGGAATTGAAAGAAATAACGGATTTGGAAATTTCCATAGTGCTGAAGAGAATAAAAAAAGATAACTGGATAGATAGAAAAGCTCTCACAGACAACGAATATGTATATAATGTGAGCGAAGAGCTTATCTCGAAAGCACAAGACACAGCACTGAAAATTCTGGAAAGCAGAGGAACCCGTATTCATTCACCTAAAAAGGAAGAAGGAATGATAGAGTTTCACAATATGATTGATCGGATAACAGGAACTACTTCTGGAAGCGGAGAACTTTTTGCCAGTCCAACTGTGTTTTATAAGGATATCTGCTTTGAATCCTGGCTGGATACTGATTATTTTAATGAATCCGAAATCAAAGATATATTCCATTTTATTGAGCAGAATGGTTTCGGTAAGGATAAAAACACTGGCAAAGGTAAATTTGAAATAACAGTAGAAGAATTCCATTGGCAGGATTGTCCTAAAAATAATGCTTATCTTAATCTTTCCAATATGGTCCCTTGTGCTTCAGATAGCCCTATTGCTTCTTATAATTCCAAAACTAAGTTTGGCAAAGTGGGTGGAGATTATGCTACTTCTAAGACCCCCTTCAAATATCCAATATACATTATTGAACCAGGAGCTGTATTTTTTGCTGAAGTAAGAGATAAGAAACCTATAGGTTCATTATTAAGGAATATTCATCCTACTGAGGATATCGTTCAAAATCTATATTCATATAATATTCCGATTATGATTAAAGGGAGCTAAAAATGAAACCGCTAAAATATCCCTTTCGTATTAGCCCTATAACTCCTTTTCATATTGGCAATGGGACCCAATACGATCCTTTGAACCTCATTATTAAAAATGGAACAGCTTACTTCATAAACCAAATTGAGTATATCCGCTATCTTATGGAAAAAGATAAAAAAAAATTAGATAGAAATCTTGAGGTATCTAATATCAAACAACTTCATAAATTTTTCGCTGAATCGTTTGATCCTAATGCCAAAGATACTTTCTACTTTTCTTATCCAGTGAAAAAAGACATTTGTGATACTTACGCTAAAAATATGGAGAATCTCCAAAATCAAGGATTTATTCAAGCTTTTATTCGTTCTACCTTAAATATGCAACCCTACATTCCGGGAAGTTCTATTAAAGGAGCTATTCGAACAGCTGTTCTCTCTAATATATGTTCTGATAAAAATAAAATTATCCAAGATAGAAATACAGATAAAGCTGACCAAAAAACTCAAGCAGTGTTACTTGAATATTGGAATAGAGAAAAGAATTCTGTTGATGTTCCATCCGACCCCTTCAAATTTATTAAATTTGAAGACATCCCCTGGAAGAATGATTGGATTAGGATTTTTGGAGTGGAAATTACAACTCCGCCTGTATCTGCAAGTGTTCGCCAAAATCCTTTTCATAGCGGAAACCAATCTGAAAAAGAAAAAAAAGAACCACCTATTCCCGTGCTAATGGAAGTAGCTCTCTCCAGAATTGAATGGGTAGTGGATTCAGAATTAACTGTTTTAGTTACAGATAAAAATAACCGCGGGTTCAATAAAATAATGCCATCTGGTCCTAATGATATTAAACCCTTAATAAAAATGGTTAATAACTATTACCAACAGCAGATAGATAGAGAATCAGAATACTACAAAAGTATGAATCCCAATGCGCAGAAAAACTATAAAGCCATCAAGGGTTTATTTGATAATTTAAAAGATAATGAGTGTATCATCAAGCTTGGTATGGGAACAGGTCAAAATTATTGTTCCTATGCCGTAATGAATTATCAACCTAAAAGTAGGAGAATGATCAATTCTTTGCCGATGGGTTGGATGAGATTAACTTTTAGCATATAGGAGAAAAAATGAATTCTATTATCCTATCGCCGGTCGGAACCAGTATTTTTACTAAAGGGAAATTCCCTTCTGAAATCAATCAATTTTCTAACTACAAAAATTTAGAAGATATCCCTTCCGACCGGCGAGGGATAATTTCTTCTTACATTCAAGAGGTACACGATTTGATGCTGTCTTCCTCATTGGAAGATGTAAAAAAAAGGTCTGCCGAGCTTAATGGCATTATTCATTATTATAATGATAATCTGCATAATGCTCAAAAGGACATTCATTATTTATTACCGAGTGATACTTATATTGGCAAAAGTGCCTGTGAGATTATAAAATGCTTTTTGGATAAGTATATTGGCAGTGTTTGTGTGTTAGAGATAAAGGATTTACAGACTTACGATTGTGATAGATTTCAATATGCGTTAAGTGATGTAGTTAGCCAAATAATGATTATCAAAAGAGGTTTACTTCCTGAGCAAAAATTTATCTTTAATTTAACGGGTGGTTTTAAATCTATTCTTTGTTTTCTGCAATCATTAGGGATGTTTTATGCGGATGAGACAGTTTATGTATTTGAGTATTCAAAGGATTTAATGCGTATTCCAGCTTTGCCTGTAAAGCTGGTCCCTTATGATTATCTGAAAGAATACATAGTTGTTTTTCGCCGTTTATATAATAATTTGTCTGTAGCGGAAGAGGAATATGATAAAATACCGGAAAGTTTAATTCTAAAGCTATATGGTGAGCCAACTCTTTCAGCTTATGGAAAAATCGTTTGGGATAATTTCCGCAAAGACCTCTATTCGGAAAAGCTACTGGATTCTATCAGTCCGAAAGTAAAATATTCTGAGATTTTTTTGAAGAGTACCAAGGACTTAGGGAAAGACCGTTATTATAATTTAAATATGCGTATTGATGAAGTCAGTTGTTTTATGGAGTTAAAATCAAAGCCCAATCCTGCTTCTTTGGACCTAAAAAAATTAGCAACCCCAAAAGGTATTAGCACTCACGAATTTGACGCCTGGGCAGATAAAGATGCTAAAAGGGTTTTTTGTCATTATGACCAGGATATCCTTGTATTAGATACTCTTTTAGAGGGTTTACACTAATTTCATTATGTCCTTTTCGGCTTCGCTGATTAATTTCTGCTTATTTTCTCTGGTTTGGAAAGAGCTCACAAAACCGTTGCGGATTATTGTTAAAATATTCCATTTGCTCAATCCGCCTTTAGTCATTTTAGCTGCTTTTAAATATTCTTTGCTTATATCGGTTCGCGAAATTCCCGGATCGTCAGAACATATACAGGCCTTTATCCCTTTTTGCAAATATTGTTTCAAAGGATAAATACGCATTTTGGAGGTAGAATTAATACTATAGTCTCGATAGCTGTTTATTTGAAAATTGCTGCTGGGGCAAAGTTCAATAGCGGTTTTATTTTCTTTAAGTTTTAGCATCAGGTTTTCATCGTCTTGCAAATAAAGTCCGTGACCAATTCTATCTGCATTCAGGTTATAAACTGCTTCCCAGATATTTTTCACGGAAGTTGTTTCTCCAGAATGAATAGTAATTCTAATGCAGTCCTCCAGTAAGGGTAATATCTTTTCTCTTAGGGAAAGGGTTGTTTTCTCTTCGGGTCCTGCCAAATCAAAACCGCAAATAAAATCGCTGATTTTCCCATTTTCTCTTTTTATATTTTTACAAAGATCTATATGTTCTTTTAGTATTCTCTGGGTTTTATGTCTGCTGCCGATTATTATTAAGCGGAAAACGCATTCTTCATCTATCAATTCGTCATATAAAATTTCTACCACTTCAGTTGCTTTTAACTTATTTGTATAGTTACAGGGTGAGCACCTTAATTCTTTATAGCGTAAGTTATTCTTTTTTGCATCATCTTTCAATTGGTGGCAGATTTCTCGTAATGCTTCTTCTGTTTGCAATAGGGAAGAACCCTGAAAATCACCTATTTCTTCATAATTTTCTAGTCCAATATCTACAAAGTTGTCTTCCTGCAAAAGGTTGTTCCAGATAACCTGTTCTAGTAATTTCTCTTTGCCCTCAAAACAGCGTAAATACAAACTGACGAGTAACCAGCGGACTTTATTTTCCCTTGTACTTATCGTTTTCCAGATTGCTTTAAGCTTATTAAGGTCATTCTTTTGGATAGCATTAATGGTACTTCTTTCCAGTTTTTTTTCTTCCAGGGTATTGCCTGAGTATTTTAAATTTGCTATAGCTATTTTAATTAAACCCTCAGTATCGGCAAAACCGCCTAAATGACAGTGTAAATCAGTTTTGGGTAATTTATATAGCCAGTTCAAATCTTGTTTGATATTATCAATCCCGTTTATATAGTTATTTTTCAACTCTTGAATCTTTTTCGGATTAAGAAGATGCAAAATCTGAAAATTAGAACTCGGCTCTGAATAGCGTAATTTAGTATAATAATTGATTGTCAGATTATCCTGTTTTGTCTGAAGTTCTTCCACCTGGTTCAGAAACTTTGTCTCGCTATCTGAATAGATATACTCATTTCCTTTAATTTTAGGTTCAGGGAAATAAACCTTTTCTTCCTCAATAAGTTCTGCCAATTTACTTGCAGGGATATCCTTTTGATAAAGGACAGGATTAATCTTATTGATTACAGCCGGTTCTATATCTTCAGGTGCAGCTGATAAATTAAAGCTTACATCGCCTTCTGCTAAAATATGAATCATTGCTTTACAGCCGAATAAATAAGCTGCCTGTTGAATATCACTACTCATCGTTTTTCTACCTCCGCTAAGGCAAAGATAGAGTTTATTGGAATTGCCTTGTTTATAGCAGTTGTAAACTAGGCTGTATATCAAATTTCTCATTATCCTGGCATCTTCTGCACTGGATATATCTTTCAATTGGTTTAAAATGTGAAATTGAAGATCTATATTTAAATGTTGTGCTTTAAGCCAATCTTCTACTGCCTGTTTATTGGATGTGAAACTATCATTTGTGCAAATCATACTAATGGTATTTATTGGCTCTAACTGATTTTTCTCTCTTGTTTCTTTCAGCGTCTCAAATGACTTATGATTATAATAAAGAGGATATTGCTCATAATTGAAAAAGCCAACCACTTCTGCAATTAAATAGCTGGTTTTTCCCATTGAGATGATTAACTGACTCATTTACTTATGCTTACCTATAAGCTTAATATTTTATCCATTGAAAACATACACCTATATTTGGGTTCGGAAGCATTAAACTGATAGTGGTAAACATCAATTGGAACAAAATGACCGATAGCAATTCCTAAAGCCATACAAAGAGCAATGGGAGCTGTCTGAAACAAATGAATTCGTTGCCAATGATTTTTTTCTCTTGCTGCATTTAAGGCAGAATTTATTTCTTGCACAAAGGGCAGCCAGTTTTGGCTTGTTTCCATCACTCCCTGATCTTGTTTGGCTTTAATTATTAAGAAGTTATTTACCTGTAAGTTCTTTTGGCAAAATGCTTTTGCTTCTCCAATCGGATTATGGCTTCCCAGATAAATAATGAATCCTAATTCGTTTTTTTGAGGATCATTTATTTGCAGTTCGCTTTGGATGTACTGAAAATCCTCTTTTTTAAAGGATACATTTTTCAGTTGTCTGGCATTTTCTTTCCCGTATAAAGTAAAGACTTCTTTGTAAGTAGTATTGGAAAATTCCATTTGCAATATACTTACTGCTCTTTTAAACCCAAAGAGGGCACCAATCCCTATTTGTAAAGTGCTTATTTGTCCAGAATAAAACCACAAGACCTTCTTGGGCATTATCTTATCTTCCAAAGCATTGAATTTATCTTTTACCTGTTCTTTCAGTAATGTTTGCCAGGCATTTTTTTCAAAAGGAAGGATGCCATTACCAAAAATAGCTAAGTTATTAGTTGTTATTCCGTAAAAATCTTCCAAGAGCTCATAGCTGAACCAGCTGAAGTTTTCTTGAACTTTTTGTTCCAGTGCTTTTTGCCAGCGTATAAGTTCATTTTCTTCACCCTGATATTGAATAATGGGTATAGGGATAGTTTCTATATTTAACCAGGCATCAAGCTGGTCACAATTTTTCACCCTATAGACCAGATGTGGGCAACAGCGTTTTTTAGCTTCAATTTCATCTGCTTTTATTATTTCTCCATTAGGTAAAACGATTCCACTGAAAGCCAGATTGGCAAATAGCGTATCTTTTTTAGACAGTAGAGTTGCCAGAACTGCCAGTTGCCAGGAATTTCCTGTAATATTTTTATCAAAGCCGATTATACAGTTTTGTTTTCCTAATTTTGCCAGATAGCTGTAGTTTTCAAATTTATCTCCCAGAATAGCTATAGCTTTTGGTTCTGAACTTTCCAGTTGATAAATAAATGCTCTGGCTAATAAGGCATTTCCTGAATTATCAACTACAGGGAAAATACCTATTTTCGGTTGTTGCTGACTAAGGGAGTTAATTTCAGTTTCAGAGGTTTCCAAAAGCTTACTTACCTGCTCTAAATATTTTCCCTTAGCAGAAAGCCACATCAAAGAGTTTAACTTCATATTGGGGTTTTTCGCTTTTTCCAGTAAGGTATAAACCCACTGTTCATCTTCTTGGGGAACTCTATCCTGTTGTATATATTGCAGGATTATATTTTCTGCTTCAGAAGAACTGTTCTTTAAATAGTTATCTACTCTATCCCTAAATCTGGGCATTAATCTTTTATCCTTAATCCTTAATCACTTTAAGCGTTATATCTAAAAAATCCTGGGCTTGTTTTGGTAAAAGAGGGATAAAATTAGCCAGGACAATTTGTTTGGGCAATTTTCCTTTAAATACCACTATGTCTCCACAGCGAATTTCCGCTTTTTGGTCAATCAAATTATCATCTGGGGCTAAAATTAGATTATGGCAATCATCTTTATACAAAGTATAATAATCGGCAAAATAGGCATATTTATGTACCTTAAATAAATCGGTTGAGACAAGCCTAAACGCAAATTTAGCGATTTCCATATCTGCTGCAGCCATTTTTACATTGTTTGCCGGGTTGCTTCTATATTGAATTTCTATCTGAGGTACCCAAATTTTCGGATCGCTATGTCGGCATCGCAATCCCAGAGTAATGTTATATTCCATAAGGAGAAATTTGTTTTCAGGGCTTTCCAGGTCTGTATTTCTGTTTTCATCTACAAGATGTTCTTTTCTTAGTTCCTGTTTCAAACTCTCTAAATTACTCGGCTGAAGATAATCCAGTTCTATTGCTTCTTTAATTTCTTCTTCTGTAAGATAAAAGTAATTGCCTGTTTCTAAAAGGTACTTACCCATATCGGTTTTAAACACAATATCAAATTCGCTGGCAAAAACAGTGAAGGGGCTTGTTTTATAAGCCAAATACTCATTATCAATAGTTTTATTCACTACGATACAGTCAATTAGGTATTCATCTGTTTCCAGCACAATCATTTTTCCAAGTAATTGTTCAGTGTGTGGTTGGAATTCGGGAAAAGTAAACTCCACATCTTCAGGTAGAACAAAATCAATATCCTCCAGTTCTATAATAGGAACTTGTGTCTCTTTTGTAATACCCTCCAGATATGTCTGGTATAAAAGTTCTTTATCTTTTTCATTCATTATAAACTCCTTAGGTTTAATAGCCCTTCTCTTCTTTATATGTTGGTAAGGGAGGACAGTTCTGACATATTTTTTTCAAGAATTCCTTAATAAAAAGTCGCCCTACATTTTCATCAAAATTGTTGTTTTCTAAGGTCAGTTTAAGCTTCGTTCTAATTCTCTCATGCAATTTATAGATGTTATCTCTGCTTTCATTTTTTAAACGATTACTGCCGCTTTCACAATTGTTTTCTAGGTCATGGCATAAAACATTAATTTCTCTTATTTTCCATTCTTCTTTTATTATTTCCGCTAATAGAATAGCTTGATGTCTGGTAACTATTTCATATTGAATATAACTAAGATCTTGATATTTACTGATGTTATAGTTACCATAGTATTGTTCTATCATTATGCTTTCAATTTTATTACTTACTATATCATTGATGAATTCTTCCACGCAGTGCATTGTAACTATTTCGCCTGTCTTAAATAGATATTTACCAAAGTCCTCTTCACTCTTTAATTGGTTTTTTTTCTCTTCCAGTTTTTTAAGATTAGGAGTTAGTTTCATAATTAATCTTCCTATCAAGCAAATATGTGTGTCTTCAGTATTATAACCTTCCTTATAAGCCAAGTTCTTAAGCATAGAATGTTGGCTTGGTCTTTTGTGTAGGAACATCTGGATTAGTGCATAGACCTGATAGAAAACTATCTTATTACTACTTAATAGATTTGGCTCACATAGCACAGACCATAACGCCATTTCCAAAGAAAGTATATCTTTACCGTCCTCCGAATTGTTATACCAATTTTTATAACCTTGAATTAAAGAAGTATCCTTATTCATAATAACTTCCTTATTTTCTTTTTTTTTACATTATGAAAAAGATGGGATTTTTTGTCAATCAAAACAGTTTGCTATAATATTACAAACTCACCAAAAAAACCAACACTACAAATTATCCACTAATGCACTTTCCCCTGCTTAATATCTATGGTGGAGATGTGGCTGTGCTTCTTGGGTATTTTCCCACTATTGCCACGGTAGCTCTACTACAGCTAATCAGGCAAGATCAATTCCTATTTCCGAAATGGCAAAGAGAAAAGACAATAGGAAAGGGATGAACAGGATTATTTTAGCTAAGGGCTTAGGGCTGAGGGCTGAGGGCTGAG
>DJGX01000020.1:0-5705 GCA_002432865.1 Cloacimonetes bacterium UBA5835 | reverse complement strand
TGAGGGCAGGGATGAACAGGATTTATGGTATTATTAGGATTTCGAATAGAAGTTCCAAGGGGACGATAGATTCTAACGACGGGATTTAACCCGGCGCAAGAATGTCGGAAGGTTGATGACCCCATCAACTCACAACAAACAAACTATCAAGCTATTACAGAATATAGCAGAAACTACACACTTATCAACTTCCCCTCTTTTATATCCTGCTTAACTTTAGGTTCAAACGCATCTCTATTCGAAAAGTGCATCCTTTTAATAGGCTTTTTTGTTGATTTCTTTCTCCATATTTTTAGTCCACCTTTTTCAGGATGATTCATACTATGCCCTCAGTTCTTTGCTTCTGAGCCTCCAATAAATTTGTCCAATTTTCTACAGTTCCCTCCATATATCTATAATAGATTTAATTATATGCTATGAATAAATATAAGCGGAAAACCGCAAAAAACAAAGGAGAAAAAATGATGCAAGAAAAAGTAACTGAACTCGGTTCTCAAGCTATCCTACTGCCGGAAAATGAATTTCATTCTTTTCGTCTGCAGTTTAATAGTTTATTTATCAAAGAAGAGCTAAATACTGCTCATAATCTCGCTTTAAAAACGCTTTCGTCAGAAAATCTGAATAGTGATGAGCTGGTAGAATTAGCTCGTTGTTTTCAGCTCCTAGGAGATAAAGATAATACTCTTACCTGTTTGGAAAAAGCCATTCAAATTGATGATCAAAACAAAAAAGCCAAAGTATTAAAACTGGAATTGCTTGACTCCTTGGAGCAAAAAGGACAATACTTGGATTTTTTACAGCATTGTTTACACAACGATCCTCAAGAAAAGCAGTATTATTTGCTTTTGCATACTTTTTATACTGAAAATGGTCAGAATGAACTTGCTGAAAATGTCTCTGCTCTTGCTTTAAGCAATGGAATAAATCTGGTTTTACCTAATGTGGAAATTGAAATTACGGGGGATGATTTTCCTCCTGATCCAGTTGCAATTGAAGATCCGATTTTGTTGAGCAATTATCTCACTCTCTTTGCTGGTAGGGAAAACTGTTATGCCCGACAATGGGTTTCCGATAAAGGTAAAACAGGTTACACTCCAGTTATAGAACCCTTAAATCCTGTCTTGATCCGTAATCATTTACAAGGTATTCAAACCTTGGGAGTATATCAATTAACTTTGAAAAATCAGGTAAAATGGATTGTTTTTGACATAGATATTATTAATGATTATCTTGATGATATACATGATCCGCATTTTCGCGAATGGGTAGATAACGGTTTTCTGCAAGTTCTAAATAATTTTGATAATATCTTGCAAACCTTTCAGCTGCGAGCTGTTTATGAATACAGTGGTTATAAGGGCTATCATATCTGGCTATTCTTACAGGAATATACAAGTGCTGCTATTGCTAGAACATTTGCTTTGAAACTTGCTACCCAAATTGATATTAGTTCCTTTCCTTTCCAAATTGAAGTCTTTCCAAAGCAGACCCGCACTTCAACTAATAATTTTGGTAATCTTATAAAGCTCCCGGGTGGAGTTCATCGTTTTTCTGGTTTGAAAAGTACTTTTTTTACTTTGACAGATGGTGCTTTAGAACCGCTTCCTCTGTCTTCTTTGTTAAAAAAACCTCCGTTAATTTCTCCGAGTGATTTTTTGTCTGCCCTCTGTTCTCTTCAGCCAGATTTTTCGTGTAATACTTTGGATTCTAGCCGGGAAAATTATCAAACTGAAAATGTAAATATATCCATTATCCCTGCTGAACCATCTCCGGAACTTGATCCTCAATGGCTTTGGCTAAAACAGCGTTGTTCTGCTTTGGCTTTTATTTGTCAGAAAATTGAAGCCCATCATCAATTGAATGATGCTCAAAAAAAAGTCCTCATTCATTGTGTGGGTCATCTGGATAGAGGACCTGAAATTGTTAATTTTTATTTAAGACAATGCAACCCTTGTGATCCTTCCGATTTCTTAAAATCTACTCTAAAAGGGAATGTTATTAGTTGCAATAAAATACGCAGTTATTTAGCTTCTGAAAATGATAGCTTTGATTGTGATTGCGATTTCAGCGGAAAAATCTTCAGCTATGAACATCCTCTTATTCATCTGGAGGATTATGTTCTGTCTTCTTCCCCTTTTTCTGGAAACAACGAACTCCTCCTGAAAGATACTATTTCTCGTTATTTGGATATAAAACGCAGAAATAATGAACTTTCCGAAACTCTGCAACACTTGGAAAAACATATTTTAGAACTTTTTGAACAAATTGGAGTGAGTGAATTCAAAACTCCCTACGGTGTTCTTAAAAAAGATAATACCGATAATAATGTAAAACTAATTCTGGAATTGGTATAGGAGCTATTAATGAATGAAAATAGAGATGCTGTTAATAATGCCTGGAATCTTATTAAACAAGGCAATTATAGAGATGCTTTAGCTGTATTGGAAGCATATTCTCCTAATGATTTATCTTCCCATTATTTTCTTGCCTCCCTGTTGTTGGAATGTTATAATAAGCTGGAAATGTATAATAAAGCTATTAACTGCGGGGAAAACCTATGCACTCAAAAAAATTGCAGTCCATCAATTAAACAAAACTATGCCTGGAGTTTGTATTTTGCTTATTTTAAAAAAAACGAGGTTCTTCCTTTAGAAGAGGCAATACCACTTATAGAAAGAATCGCCTCTTTAACAGATTGTACTAAAAAAGTAAATCCTCTGGTGCTAACTATATTTTCCTATCTTACAAAAAATAAACAACTTAGTCCTGAAATTATTATTCAGCTTTTGGATATGCTGAAGTTTGATCTCTTAGATGATAAAGCAGTTAATGGAAAAAACAAATACCAAACCTTTCCTTCGCAGAAAGAGAAATATATTTGTTACTATACCAAAGCTCTTTTTCTGGAAAAGAACTACTCTCGTTGTATTGCCTGTTGCAAAAGAGCTTTGGAATTAAGCACTAACTATGATAATTTTAAGAATAAAGGAAATCCTTCGGAAGATGCTTCTCTTTGCCTACCCGATGTTAAAAATGCTCTTTTTATTTCTCCTGCAAACCTTATTTGGATTAAAAGATATTTGGCTTTGTCTCTTTTTTATCTGGGAGAATATGAACAAGCATATCTTCTTATGCAGGAAATAATTAAACAAAAAAAGGACTGGTTCCTCTATTATGAATTAAGCCAAATAACTCAAAAGCTAAATAAAATTGAGGATGCTCTTCGTTATGCTGCCATTGCTGCTTATTCGCTTGGAGATATAGAAATGAAAATCCATCTCTGGGAATACCTATATCAGCTTTTACTGCAAACCAAAAACTTTCCTCAGGCAGTTAAGATTCTTTCTCTTTCTGCTGCAGTCCGTGCCCAAAAAGGTTGGAAAATTTCTCCTTCTCTAAAACAAGAAATAGATAAACATAATCTCCAGCCAGAAAATCTTCCCTCCTATAAAAATATCTTTACTGAGCTAAAACCCTGGTTTATAGAAATGTCCTATTCAGGTTCAGAAGTTCTTACAGGTTATATATCTAATATATTGGCTAGTAACAAAGCAGGTTTTATAACTACCGGAAAGAAATATTATTATTTCAAAACCAGTTCCTGCCTGTTTGAACCGGAATATATTGTGCCCAATACTAAGGTCTCTTTTAATACTGAAAAAAGCTTTGATCCTAAAAAACAGAAAGATTCCATTATAGCCGTTAATATCAAAAGGATATAATTATGCCCGTTGTCTATATTGCCGATCAGGGTTCTCATCTGTGCAAAAGAGGTGATCGCCTCTATGTTTATAGAGGAACTCAGTTATTGCGCTGGTTTCATACTAAGGATATTATCCAATTGATTCTGGTGGGGAATATTGGTCTAACTTCCCAGGTAGTTACTTATTTGCTAAAATATCGCATTGATACTGTTTTCCTTTCCTATTACGGAAAATTTAAGGGACGCCTCGTTGGTGAATTCGGTAAAAATGTTCTGCTTCGGGTCAATCAGTTTCAATATCTTAGTGATCTGGAAAACAGAACTCTTCTGGCAAATTTAATAATTCGCGGAAAAATTGCCAATTCCCTTTTTCATCTAGCCAAAAGAAAAAAACGGAATAAGGAGGAATCTATTACTGTAGCTTATATTAAAAATAAAGCACTATTAGCCCAATTAAATTCCCAAATTTATCCAAAAGATATCTTGCTTGGCTATGAAGGTATTGCTGCCAAAAATTATTTTGCTGCCTTTCCTGCTCTTATTGCCAATAACGATTTCCCTTTTTCAGGTAGGAATAAAAGACCACCAAAGGATGAGGTTAATGCTATGCTTAGTTTGTCCTATACTTTTCTGATGAATCAGGTTATGTGCTCTGCTTATATCTGTGGCTTAGATCCCTATTATGGTGCTCTTCACGATTTGGATTATGGTAGGCAGTCATTAGTTTTGGATGTTATGGAAGAATTCAGACCCCTAATTGATAATATGGTTATTTCACTTATCAACAGAAAAGAAATTCGCCTCGAACATTTTCTCTATAATACTCTACCTAATGATGAAGATCCTGAGGAAGAAAACTCCGTTTTACCTGTTTCCCTTACTAAAGATGGAATGAAAATTATTATCACTGCCTTCAGTAAACTTATAAACAGCAAATTCCCTTTGCAGGATTTACCTGGTGAATGGTCTATGAAAGATATTATTACTCTTCAAATCCGAAAACTTGCTGCTCATTTCGAAAATAAAAAGGAGTATTTACCTTTCTTATGGATGTAATTTATGTATCCGAGAGACATCTTTACTCAGCCCTCAACCCTCTACCTTTTGCATTAAACAAGGAGTACTTTGTATGTCCCTAAACAAACACTTATACATCGTTGCCTTTGATATCGTCTCCGATAAAATCCGTTACCGTTGTGTAAAAATCCTTCTAAGTTACGGGCAACGAGTCCAAAAAAGCGTTTTTGAATGCATTCTGAATGATAAGCAATTTTTAGAAATGAAATCTAAACTTGATAACACAATTAACCTTGAAGTCGATAGCGTTCGTTATTATTTACTCTGTGCAAATTGTGAAAAAAATATATCCGTTTCCGGAACAGGTCTTTACTCTTACGATGAAGAACTCATAATCATTTGATGAAAAACAGCAAGATGATCTACTGTTCTATACCCTTTTTTAACACTCCTTCTTTCTCAATCTTTCAGATAAATTATATCCACATCGTAAAAAAAACAATATCTCATTTTATCCTTGACTTTTTGTACATCAGAAATATAAATACAGTACTGAGAATTAAGAGTTTATTATTTCAAAATAAATTGCACCGTTCAGTATGCCAAAAGGAGCTAATATTATGAGGTTTTACCGAATTTTATTCAAACCCTTAAACCAAATTAATAGGACAGTGATCTGGGATTTTTGTCAGAATCTCTCTAACCTATACTGTAATAATATAATTACACTTTTTCCCACCATTTTCGCTGTACCTTTTGCAACTCCTTGTTATTTATATGATTATATAAATATAAAATTTATACCCCCTACCCTCTATGCCCTAAATGGCATCCATAGCTTTTTTACCTGTTCTAAATCTTTTACTATTCAAACCTCTTTTACTGTGCTATAGAAATTGAATTGACCCGTTAGAGGGGATTGAGACGCTATCAGCATTAAGATGAAGCACAATATACCATCGCCATAGAAATTGAATTGACCCGT
>DJGX01000045.1 GCA_002432865.1 Cloacimonetes bacterium UBA5835 | reverse complement strand
CACTTTTTTGTGGGAATGCCTTCTTTCCCTTACACCCTATTCCTTTGCTCCCCTCTTACAATCATTCTTACTAAAAATATACTCGCATAATGGAGGTTCAATAGATAATTATGAGTGGATTGGAAGACAGAAAAGTGAAAAGATTATACCACAAGTAGATACTGTCTCTTTTTCTACTTAATCCTAAATTTAAATAAAAGGAGTCTATTTTTTCTGTTAGCAATTGATTTATAACCAAGATCTTGTTAGAATTCGCCTAAGTTATGGCTATTTTTCCAGTGTGTCATTTAGTATTATATAAGTTAGCTTGAATACAAGTAGTAGAAGTACATTTTTTCCAATCCTGCTGTTTTTGGATAACTGAAGTAGTATTTTCTCTCTATTACATACAACACAATAAAATCAAACAGGAAAAAAGCTGTAAATCAACTTGTTATATACCAATATGTTGAAATATCTTATTCGAGAAAATCGTAGTTTCTGCTTGACAGAATTCTGCCCTTTTCCAGAGATGTTATCACATATTGTGAATCTCTTTTTGGGGCATTAGCTCAGCTGGGAGAGCGCATGACTGGCAGTCATGAGGTCAGCGGTTCGATCCCGCTATGCTCCACCACTTTTTTCCTTTACCAACAAATATTTGGTGATGGATTTAATTCTTTTTGCAAATGATATTATAAATAAGGAATAACAAATGAAAACCAATACTCAAGATATAATTAATAGAATTAACCTTCAAGCACAAAAAGCACGTAAGGCAATATTAACAATGACAACTCTTGCTGGTTCAGGTCATCCTGGCGGTTCAATGTCTTCAATAGATCTTCTTTTATGTGTGTATAACACTATCAAACATAATCCTGCTCAACCTAAACTGCCTGATAGAGATAGAGTTGTAGTTAGCAATGGGCATATTTCTCCTGCTGTTTTCAGCACTTTGGGAATAATGGGATATTTTGATCTGGATGATGCTATAGCGGAATTTCGCTTAACTGGTAGTATGTTTGAAGGTCATATAGAACGAAATGTTCCAGGAGTTGAATGGAGCAGTGGCAATTTGGGCCAGGGTTTATCTGCCGGAACTGGCTTTGCTCTTGCATCCAGAATAAATAAGACCCCTTATAATGTTTATGTTTTTATGGGCGATGGAGAACAGCAAAAAGGTCAGATTAGTGAAGCAAGACGCTTTGCCACAAAATATAATCTGGATAATATAATTGCAATAATCGACTATAATCAGCTTCAGATAAGCGGTTCTATTCATAATGTTATGCCTCAGAACATACGAAAAAATTGGGAAGCCGATGGCTGGAAAGTAATTGAAGTAAATGGTCACGATGTTGCTTTAGTTCTTGATGCTCTGGAAAAGGCACGCAGTTTCCAACAGCCCACGATGATTCTGGCACACACGGTTATGGGTAAAGGTGTTTCATTTATGCAAAATAATGCTAAATATCATGGTTCCACTTTGGATGAAACACAGCTAAATAATGCCTTGAAAGAACTGGGTGAAGAGAATGAACTGAAAAGATATCGTAAATTGAGAATGGATTTTAAGCCTGAAAAAAATATACCTATGCGCTTCACTTTTACCCCGGATATAAAAACAGGCAACCCTATTCGTTATGAAACAGATAGCGATTGTAGAAGTGCTTGGGGTAAAGCTATAGCAGATTTGGTAAAAAATAATGCAGCTGCTAAAACACCAATTGTTGTTTTAGATTGTGATTTAGCCACCAGTGTTAAAACCAGTGAATTTGCCGAAGAAAAACCAGAGAATTTTTTCCAATGTGGAATTATGGAACAACATACCTGTGTGATGGGAGGAGCCCTTTCCATTTGTGGTATTCAAACCTTCTGGAGTGATTTTGGAGTTTTTGGCATTGATGAAGTTTATAACAATCAACGCTTAAATGATATTAACCAAACTAATCTGAAAACTGTGGTTACCCATGTAGGTATAGATGTTGGAGCAGACGGGAAAACACATCAGTGCATTGATTATATCTCTTTGGCACGCAATCTGTTTGGTTATAAAATGATCTTTCCGGCAGATGCTAATCAGACCGATAGAATTATCCGGTGGTTGATCAATAAACCAGGAAACTATCTGGTTACAATGGGCCGTTCAAAAATTCCGGTGCTGAAAAAAATTGATGGATCGCCGCAATATGATTTGGATTATAACTATATTTACGGAAAAGCAGATGTCCTTAGAGATGGAAATGACGGCAGTATGTGGGTTTGTGGAACCCCTGTGGCCAAAGCAATAAAGGCAATTGATATCTTACGCGAAGAAGGTATCTTTCTAGAATTGTTATATGTTTCTTCCCCCTTACATTTAGATATAGCTCAATTAAAAGCTGCTGCCAACAAAGGAATTATCTTCAGCGTGGAAGATCATTCTGTTAATGGTGGTTTGGGAACTTCTATTGCCGATGGTTTGGTAGCTAATTCTCTTAGCGCAAAACTTATAAAAATGGGTATTAAGCAATATCCGATGTCCGGAGAATCTAACGAATTATATCATTGGGCAGGCTTGGATACTGCTTCATTGATAGCTACCGTAAAGAAAAATCTACAGTAAAGCGAATACAATTTTTTCAGCTTTACTTTTCCCTGTTTTCAGCTTATAATAAATAAATGAATATCAGGAGTAAACAAATGCGATATTTTCGTAACGATCTAGTGGACAAAAAACCCTCTAAAATCAATGTTCCCATTAAAAAAAGAATGATGTGCTTGAATGAGAGTAGTCTAAATCCCTATTCGGCAATAAGAGATCATTTTTTAGCTAAAATGGAAGAAGTGCAGCTGAATCGCTATCTTTCCTCAATAACGAATGATTTACATTTAGCGCTAACATCATACATTGATAATTCGTTATGCAAAGAAAATGTCCTAATTGGAAATGGCGCTGATGATATTCTTTACCATATCTTTTTGGCAGTGCGCGAAAACAACAATTCCTATGCTGTTTCTTTGGCTCCTTCCTATTTTGATTATAAGACCTTTAGTGCGATGGTTGGTTTGAAAATGCAATTTGTGGACTTAAATGAGGATTTCAGTTTTAATACGGACAAATATTTGGAGCTTGCCAATCATCCTGATTGTAAATTAGCAATTCTATGCAATCCTAATAATCCTACGGGCAATTTATTTCCTGATGAACAATTATGGCAAATAATTACAGCTTTACCAAATAAACTGATTTTAGTAGATGAAACTTATTATGAATTTTCTGGGAAAACCTTTGTAGGAGATCTTTCCGCTCATCCCAATTTAATTCTTGTGCGTTCTTTTTCTAAAGCATTTGCAGCGGCAGGGCTTCGCTTTGGTTATGCTATATCTTCAGAAGAAAATATATACGAGTTATCCAAAGTGCTTACCACTTTTCACACTTCCATCTTGAATCAGACATTTGCTCTCTCTATTCTGGAAAATAAGGACATTTTTCAAAAGCAGGTACAACAGACAGTTTTTTTACGAGATGAGCTTTATAACACTTTGAAAACTATAGAGGAAATAAATGTACATCCATCCGCTACCAATTTTCTCACTTTCACGCTATCTGATAGGACACCGGATTTTTTCCATTATCTATTGGCTAATGAAATAGCTGTTCGTGATGTAGGTTCGCATCCGGTTTTGCATAATTGCTTAAGGGTAACAATCAGTAATAGGGAAGATGTTGAAGCATTTGTGCAATGTGTAAAACAGTTTATAAATAAGTAAGTAAGAAGTCATCTGCAGTTTCTATTTTTTGTCTCCTATGCTTATTTAACATTCGCATATGGCTTATGTTCTTTATCGTTATATCTGCTTACATCAGGCATTCATCCAGACCCCAATATGGCTTTTTTATTGTTTATATGAACTTAAGCATCAAGAGCAGAATTACATATTTTGGCATTGCAACCAATTAAATTTGAGAAAGAATATTTTATCTGCGGGTAACAATTAACTCTTTACCTTAAATCCTCTGCAAAAAAATCCTGCTCATCTCAGACCTATTCTATTATTCGTTACAGGCATTAATCTATTGTAATCCACAAAATCTGTGTCCTATACCTTTTTTCCTGCTTGACAGAAAGTACAATCTATCTTTCTGGTAAATTATATATAATAACATAAAATATGCTTAAGGGAGAGAGAATGGCGCTAATCTTAAAAACGACTCGTTTCATTGAGACCCAGATCGATGCTTTTTTAGATATTGTAAGCGATTCAGCAACTACTTTTGAACTGGCAATTGAAGATTATCTGAATCATCGGATCGATCAGTTCGAAAACCGCTTATCGCAAATTAGGGAAAATGAACATCGGGCAGATGATTTGAGGGTGAGTGCTGAACGCTTTCTTTATGAACGTACCTTGATTCCTGAAAACAGGGGAGATGTTCTTGCCATATTAGAAAATACCGATGAAGTTATTGACCATATAAAAGACTCTTTAGTTCAATTCTCTATTGAAATGCCTCAAATACCTGAAGTGCTAAATGACCTATGGATACAAACAACCAAGGCATCGACCAATGCCGTTGAACAACTTTCTTTTGCCGTTCGTTCATTTTTTAGGGATTTAGCTGCCGTGAATAATTATATTCACAAGGTATATTTCTTTGAGCGGGAAGCAGATCATATCGGAGAACGCCTTCGTCGTGAAATATTTAATCTGGATATTGAGCTTTCCCATAAAAGCCAGCTACGTTTTTTTGCTATTCAGATTGAGCAAATTTCAGATTATGCCCAAGCAGTATGTGATCGTCTATCTATTTATGTAATCAAAAGACAGCTTTAGATGATTTTTATTTATCTGCTTAGTGGTCTTTTTTTAGGTTGGTCTTTAGGAGCCAACGATACTGGCAATATATTTGGTGCTGCTGTAGAAACCAGAATGTTGAAATTTAAAACAGCTGCCCTAATTGCCTCCATTTTTATCTTTCTAGGTGCTGTCCTAGAAGGGGGAGGACCATCTGGCACTTTAGGTCGTTTAGGAAGTGTGGATGCTTTAGGAGGGGCATTTACTGTTGCTTTAGCTGCTGCTTTAACAATTACTGTCATTGTCAGAACAGGAATTCCGGTATCCACATCTCAAACTATTGTAGGTGCGATCATCGGTTGGAACTTCTTTTCTGGACGGCTTACAGATTTCCGTAATTTGCTAACTATTGTTGCCAGTTGGGTAATTGCTTTTGTACTTTCTGGAATTATAGCTGCAATCCTTTTTTACTTGATTAAGCCTATTATCAACAAGGGTAAGATTCATCTTTTGGAGCAGGATGTTTATATCCGTTTGGGGCTGATAATAATTGGTGCCTTTGGTGCTTTTTCTTTGGGTGCCAATAATATAGCTAATGTAGTTGGGGTTTTTGTTCCTGTTACTCCTTTTAAGGATATCAATTTTGGCAGTGTTACTTTAACGGGGGTGCAGCAACTTTATATTTTGGGCGCCATTTCTATAATTGTGGGTATTTATACATATTCTCATAAAGTTATGCGTACAGTGGGAAAGGACATTTTTCATCTTTCACCTGTGACTGCGCTTATAGCTGTAACAGCTGAGGCAATTGTTCTTTTTATTTTTGCTTCACGCTCGCTGCAAAAAATACTGTTAAGTATTGGTATACCACCAATTCCACTTGTTCCAGTATCTTCCACACAAGTAATTGTAGGAGCGGTAGTGGGCATAGGTTTAGTAAAGGGTGGGAAAAATATCAGATACAATATATTGGGCAAGGTCTCATTAGCTTGGATTGCTGCTCCGGTGATTGCTTTTTTCTTTTCTTTTATTACTTTGTTTATTGTTCAAAATGTCTTTGAACAAACTGTTTATCAGAAAACAGTATATATGTTTAACAAAACAGTGATCAACAAGATAGAAACACAGGGATTAGATACCAATCATCTTTCTACAGTAAATGGACGCAAATTTGATAGAGAAATAGAGGTTTATAAAGAGTTGAAACAAGCGGAATGTTTTAGCCGAAACCAGATTCTGAGCATCATCCAAATAGCTGAAATATATCCTTTAAAAGTAAATACCCATCTATTACAAGAAAGAGGTTTAGCCAATCATTTCAGTAGACAGCAATGGGAAGCGCTGGTTAAATTGGAGGGATATGAATTCAAGCATAAATGGCAGCTTGAAGAAAAGCTGTCTAAAGATTTTTTCTGGCAAAAAAGAGAAGAAGTTACCGAAAGAGATAAGCTCTATAATAAAAAGCTGGATGAACAAATGAACTTGCTATATCATACATTTTATCTTCCTCCTTCGCAATGAATCCTTTTGTTGAAAAGATAATTCCTCTTATTCTGGCCTTCTTTATAGGCATCGCTTTCAAATTTATGAAGCTTCTTTCCCAAGAAGATGCTCCAGTTCTTTTGAAAGTAGTTTTAAATGTATGTTTGCCTTGTTTAACGATAAACTCCATTTCCAACATTAAGTTACAACCCAATATGGCTTTGATTCCTTTAACAGCAATAATTGTTGTGCTGCTGATGTATATTATCTCCACAGGTATTGGGAAAATGCTGAAGATGGAAAAAAAAACCTTTGGTAGCTTTTTGGTAGGCACAATGATTATGAATACCGCTTATGCTTTACCCTTTTTCTTTGCTGCTTATGGCGATGAAGGACTAGCCCGAGCATCATTGTTTGATATTGGCAATACCTTTATGATCTTCACTTTTACCTATTATAATGCTATCAAATACGGAGATAATAATCAGACCACCAAAATTCAATGGAAAAAATTTTTGCGTCTTCCTCCTCTTTGGGCTCTGGTGATTGCCTTTGCCTGGAAGTTATTCAAAGCACCAATGCCAAATTTAGCTACGAATTTTCTCAATCTTATGGGCCAACCCACTGTTCCTTTAATGATGATTGCCTTGGGTTTATATTTTGATCCTAAACTTTGTAACCTGGGTAAAGCAGCAATTGCTGTCCTTATTAGAATGGGTGTGGGATTGGGAATTGGAATTGCCCTAAGCGCGCTATTTGGTCTAAGCGGTATAACAAAATCTGTAGTTATTGTTTGTGGTGCATTGCCTATTGGTTTCAATACCCTCATTTTTGCTAATCTGGAAAATATGGATAGAGAATTTGCGGCGACCATAGTCTCCATTTCTATCTTTATTTCCCTTTTCTATATTCCTTGGCTGATTTATATTTTCCGGTAATTCTCTGTATCTGGAGCTACATATTTATTTGTAAGGAAGATGCCACCTTCCGAAAATAATATTCTGGATGAAGGATTTCTATACTACCCCAGTAAATGTTGATATATTGATATATAAAGCTACCGCTAATTGCTAATATAAATAATCATTAGAGAATTATGGAATAACTTTTTTCGGATTCAGGATAAAGTTACTCTGCTTTAATTCGAATTTTACTTTGATGTTTTTAGCAGTAGGCGATTATGATACTTCTTCTCTAATTATATTAGCGCCGATCGAATTTAGCTTTTTTTCTATACACTCATAGCCGCGATCTATATGATAAATTCTGGAAACAATAGTTGTTCCATTAGCAACCATACCTGCTAAAACAAGAGCCGCACTGGCTCTTAGATCTGTAGCCATAACTTCTGCACCGCTAAGTTCTTTTACTCCTCGGACAGCAGCAATATTTCTATCAATTTTGATATTTGCCTGCAGACGGTTTAATTCTGCGATGTGCATATAGCGTTCTGGAAAGATAGTATCTTCAATAAAACTAACTCCTTCAGCCAGGGTCATTAGAACTGTAAATTGAGCTTGCAAATCAGTTGGAAAACCAGGATAGGGAAGGGTCATCAGATTTACCGGTTTGATAGAAACAGGTGGAATAACTGTTATGGTACTTTCTTCAATTTCCAATTCACAACCTGCTTCTTTCAATTTTTCCAGAACAGCTGTGAGATGTGAAGGTTCACAATTAGCTACAGTTACCGGATTTTTACTAAGTGCCCCTGCTATTAAAAAAGTTCCAGCTTCAATTCTATCAGGGATCATATCCATTTCTGCAGGTAAAAGTTCTTCCACACCTTCAATTTCGAGAGTAGTTGTTCCTATACCGTCAATTTTTGCCCCCATTTTATTCAATAACTCGATAGTGGAATCCACTTCTGGTTCCATAGCGGCATTGAATAATCTTGTTTTACCTTCAGCTAAAACAGCTGCCATTAATGTATTGATAGTAGCTCCTACGCTTGATTTTGTAAAATAAATATCTGCACCCTTCAACCCATCGGTTTTGGCATTTATATATCCATGTTCAACAGACACAGTGGCTCCCAAGCTTTCCATTGCTTTCAAGTGCAGATCAACAGGTCTGGTTCCAATTGCACAACCACCTGGAAAAGAAACTCTTACTTCTTTCAAACGAGTTAAGAGGGGACCCAGAACATAGATAGAAGCACGCATTTTACTAACAAGTTCATAAGGCGCTTCTGGATAACATACATCACGCGCATCAATAGTCATACTGCCATTTTCGTTATCAACTCTGGCTCCAATAACTCTCAATAAATGAGACATCGTTTTCAGATCTATCAAATTCGGAATATTATGTAACACCGATTTCCCCGAGGTTAATAAACAAGCAGCCATAGCTGGTAGAATTGCATTTTTAGCACCGCTTACTTTAATAGTACCGGCCAAATTACGATTTCCTTGGATAATAAAACGTTCCATCTTTAGTCCTTTTTACCTGAAATAAACAGGTATCTTTCTCTTCCGGTCAAATCTTGCCGGGATAGGATTTTTGTCCAGCCCTCTTTTTTGGCTATATTTGTGATAGCTTCCTTTTGATTATCACCATGTTCCAAAGCCAGAAAACCATTTTCAGTTAAATAGGCATAACTTTGCAGAAGTAATTTTCGATAAAAATCCAATCCGTCTTCTCCTCCATATAGAGCAAGTTTTGGCTCTTTATCTCTAATTCTGGAATCCAAAGTTGCCAAATCTGTTTTGCTGATATATGGTGGATTGGAAATTATAACATCATATATTTCTGAGCAGGGAGGAAAGCAATCGGTAAGAAAAAAATGAATATTAACATCATATTTTTCTGCATTAGCTTTAGCCACTTCCAAAGCGGATGAACTACAGTCCGTAGCATACACTTCCACTTTTGGTAAGTTTTGTTTTAGAGCAATTGCTATTGCTCCACTTCCTGTTCCAATATCCAGGATTTTTTCATTTCCCTGTAAACGCTCTAAAGTTAATTCTACCAAGCGTTCAGTTTCGGGACGAGGGATTAAAGTAAAAGAATTTACTCTCAATTCTAAACCGTAAAAATATGCTTCTCCAGTTATGTATTGAGGAGGTTCACCGTTTTCCAAACGCCTAAAAGCATCCGTAAGGGTTATATTTTCCTGTTCAGTTAATACTCGCTGACTGAAAACAAAAATTTCTGTCCTGCTTAATTTTAAAAAATAGGATATTACTAACCAGTAATCAGTTTGAGGAATATTATTAGCTACAGCAGCATTTTTTGCCCTGGCGATCAGCTCTGCTAAGATCATCTTTTATTAGTTTTTGGTATTTTTTTACTGATCGAAACCGTCCTGCCTCCGTGTTGAAACTCAAGTTTATCAGAAAGGTAATAAAGCATTGATATTCCTCTGCCACTTTCTTCCAGGTTTACTTTCTGGTCTTCCTTTACTTTATTAATCCAAAATTCATAATCAAAGCCAGGTCCTTGATCTTCTACAGTTACAGTGATAGTATCTGTTTTATGGCAAATGGAGAAATGAATATGCATCCGTTTTGAGGCAATATCAGGTTGTTCAAGACGTTTATTAATAATTTTTTGAAGCTTATGGTGATCCAAATTGCGCTCTTGCATACTTAATGCCAAAGTTCCATGAATAAAAGCATTGTAAACCATTTCATCGACGCAGATCAGGATTTGGTTTAGCAGATTATGAGAGAGATTGAAATTCTGTTGCAAAAAGTTATTGAATAATTCTGATACTGCGAATTTGGAGAAGTTTCGCGGATCAAGAACAAAATCGAATTCAACCCTTTCCAAGTTATTATATAATTCGCTAAAATTATTACGATTATTCTTGCGCTTCAAAATTGTATTGATAGAACGCAGCATTTGGTTGTTATCTATAGGTTTACGAATGAAATCAGCAGCACCGAGCCGAATAGTTTCACTAAAATCTTTATATTCCAGGAAACTACCCATCAGGATAACATCCAACTCCATATTATAATTCTTACGAACTGTAGATAAAAAATCTAATCCACTAATGCCTGGCATCTCGATATCACAAATCACCAAATCATATTCATCCGATTCAATTTTATGTAGTGCATCTCTTCCATTATAAGCGGTATCTACATTAAAGTAATTAGCCTGCAGTACCATCTCCAAATTTTCGATTATAGAAATGTTATCATCCACTAATAGAATGCGAGCTGTATCCATTGTCAACCCAAATTTACCGTAAATAATTGATTCAGTTTAAGCATTGAAAATAGCTCATAAATACTGTTTGAGCATCGGACTACTTCAATTTCTCCTCCTTTTGTAATAAAATCTTTGTAAAACAACAAAATTTTCCCTATTCCGGTAGAGCTTATATTGCGGCAATCAAGTAGATCAAGCTCTAATAGAGTAGCATCGGACTTTAGCACATCATTTAGCTTTTCTTGAAGCAGATATGCATTTTCGCTATTCAAGATACCTTCAATTTTCATCTTAGCGATTTTGTCTTCGATGGATAGCTTAATATTCATCTTTTCCTCCTTACTTTAACATTTTTTTATTTCCTTTATTTGTCAAGCATTTATTCCACATACCCGCGAATTTTCTTCAAAACAGTATTTTGAACTTGTACAGGACAGATGTCATATTTCTTGAATTCTAGGGTGTATATAGCTCTTCCTTGACTTAAAGAACGAATCCGAGTAGCATATCCGAAAAGTTCTGAAAGAGGAACATCTGCTACAATTTCCTGCCTATATTCATTATCCCTACGCATAACTTCAATTTTGCCACGCTTGGAATTAATATCGTTTAGAATATCGCCCACGAATTCATCAGGAGAGATAACTGTCAGCAACATAATGGGTTCCATTAAAACAGGTGTGGCCCCTTTTAAACCTGTACTTATAGCCATACCTGTTGCAATTCGATACGCAAGTTCATTTGAATCTACTGGATTAAAATCCCCACCAATAAGTTCCACGCGAACTCTTTCCACATTTCCACTAATTAAGGGTCCATCATTTAGTGCGTTGAAAACTGCTTCTTCTATAGGCTTCCAATATTCAGAGGGAATTTGGGCTTCATTTACTTTATTAATAAAGACATTCTTAGCATCTTCAGGCAAGTCTTTTAATGCGATTGGGCTTAAGCGAAACTTCACAGAAGCATAATTTCCTTTTCCATTCATTTCGCGCTGGAAGACCTCTGCTGCCTCAACTTCTTTGGTAATAGTTTCCTTATAGGCAACTTGAGGGTTACCCTGATTTATAGCTATTCCGAATTCCCGTCTTAATCGATCTATTATAATTTCCAGATGCAATTCTCCCATTCCGGAAATCAATGTCTGTCCTGTATCTTTATCTATATGCATCCTAAAAGTGGGGTCTTCTTCTTCCAATCTATGCAGTGCTATATCCAGATTTTCCTGATCTGATTTGGTTTTTGGTTCAATAGCTATAGAGATAACAGTATCCGGAAAGTGCATTTTAGAGAGCAAAATATCCAGGTTACCATCGGTAATTGTATCCCCAGTAACTAAAAATTTTGAACCGACAATAGCTCCAATATCACCTGCATGCAAATTATCCAAATCGTTCTTGCGATTACTCATCATTTGTAAAATGCGTGCTGCTCTTTCTTTTTTGCTATTATTCTGGTCAATGAAGGAAGCACCTTTTTTTAGAGTTCCGGAATAAACACGAATATAAACAAGGCGACCAACATATTTATCGATCTGAACCTTAAAGGCCAAAGCTACCAGAGGACCATTAGGATCGGAAGCAATTGTTATCGGATTACGGGTTACGGGGTCAAAACCTTGTGTATCTTCAATCTCCATAGGATTTGGCAAAAAATCACAAATTCCGTCTAAAAGCAGCTGTATACCTTTATTTTTAAGCGAACTTCCACAAAAAACCGGAATCAATTTATTGCTAATTGTTCCTCGGCGAATTGCACTTTTTAATAAATCTACAGGGATATCTTTTCCTTCCAGAAATAGCATCATAAGCTCATCACTGAATTCACTAACTTTTTCTAATAGTTCTTCCCGCATTTTTTTCGCTTGTTCCAAATAAGTTTCTGGAACAGGAGAATGCTTAACTTCATAGCCACAGGTTAAAGGATCAAAATAATATGCCTGCATTGTGATCAAATCGATTACACCTTCAAACTCATCTTCGCTGCCTATAGGAATATTTACCGGAAAAGCATAAGGCGTAAGCCGCTCTCTAATCATTTGAATAACATGATAATAATCTGCTCCAATCCGGTCCATTTTATTCACATAAGCAATCCGGGGAACATGATATCGATCTGCTTGATGCCAAACTGTTTCGGATTGAGGTTCCACACCTCCAACTCCACAAAAAACTCCTATTGCTCCATCTAAAATACGAAGGGAACGTTCTACTTCTGCTGTAAAATCTACATGACCAGGAGTGTCTATAATATTTATTTTATATTCATTCCAGAAACAAGTAACAGTAGCTGATGATATAGTTATTCCTCTTTCACGTTCCTGTTCCATCCAATCCGTAAAGGTATTGCCATTATGCACTTCTCCCATTTTATGCAAATAACCACTATAAAACAATATCCTTTCCGTGGTTGTCGTTTTTCCGGCATCAATATGAGCCATAATGCCTATATTGCGTATTTTTGATAGTGGACTATCCGAATCGCTGTTCATACAAAATTCCTTTTTCATGTTTTGTGAACCATTAAAACAAGGTTAGTTTGTTTGTCTATGAAAAAAGTAGCTTGTGGCTATCTAAAATGCAAATAATTGAAGAAATTAACTGTACTAGCATCAATATATATGAGCATTAGGAAAGCAATGGACCCTGCTGAAATAACTGATATAGTTTGCATAACGAGGATGCGGTTATTATAAAAATTATCTGGTTCTTTTAAAGCCAGAATGATAAATAGCTCTTCCATAAAGAAATAGTATTATAATCAATCAGGTAAGGTGATTTCTATTGATTGCCCTAAAATTGATATATAGTACATTGATTATTCAAAATATTAGCGGTATGCGTGCTAAAAAGAAATAAGCTTTGACAAAAAGCATAGCTATAAAATTGTGGATTAACATAGTTTATTTTATCTGGGAACAGATATATAAAAGATAGATATTTAGTAACTTGCATAGCTGAAAAGGCAATGCAGAAAGAGGAAAATTAACTGATCAGGGAAAACAAAAAAGAAGGGAAGCAAGTGTTTTCAAAACTAAAGCTTATCACAGGAAATGCTAATCGTCCTTTAGCAGAGGAAGTAGCTCGTCATGCAGGTATTCCTCTGGTAGATATAGATTTGTTCAAATTTTCTAATGACGAATCGTTTGTTAAAATAAACGATAATGTCCGCGGTGCTGATGTTTTTGTAATTCAACCGACTTGTTATCCGGTTAACGATAATTTAATAGATCTACTGATCATTATTGATGCTTTAAAAAGAGCTTCAGCACAGCGAATTAATTGTGTGATACCTTACTATGCGTATGCTCGTTCTGATAAAAAAGACCAACCCCGAGTTCCAATTACAGCAAAGTTGATTGCTGATTTGATTACTGTGGCAGGTGCGCATAGAGTAATTACTGTAGATTTACATGCAGACCAGATTCAAGGTTTCTTCAATATTCCTGTAGATCATCTTTATGCTATTCCTACTTTTGCCCGCTATTTTAAAAGCATTATGCCGATGGATGATATAGTTGTAGTTTCTCCCGATTCGGGTGGAGCAAATAGAGCAAGAGCTTTAGCAAAACGTTTAAATTGTACATTAGCTATTGGTGATAAACGCAGAAGTGGGAATGAGGATAAAACAGAACTCCTGAATATTATTGGTGATGTAAAAGGCAAATCAGCTATATTATTTGATGACATTATAGATACGGGTGGAAGCTTAATAAAAGTATCTAAAGCGTTAGTAGAAAAAGGAGCTAAAAAGATTTATGCTGCTTGCACGCATGGTGTTTTAAGCGGAAATGCAGTAGTTAATCTTGAAGCATCTCCAATAGAGAAACTATTTATTACCAATACGATACCTCTTTCAGAAGAGAAGAAGAATTGCCAGAAAATAATACAACTTTCTATAGCTGAAATGCTGGCAATTGCAATTAAGAAAGTTCATATAGAAGAATCGATTAGTATCTTATTTAGATAGAAAATGGAGGAATAATGATATTTAACCTGAATGCCGTTCCCCGAAATACGGTTAAAAAATCCGATCTGAACACCCTGAGAGCCAGCGGAATGATTCCAGCTGTAATCTATGGGCCTAAAATGGATAGTATTGACATTAGCATTCCCAAGGGTGATTTTACTCAGATGCTCAAAAAGAGTTTTACTGAAGTGAGCTTCTGGGATATAAACCTAAATGGTAAACAATTTCATACTATCTTGAAAGACAAACAAGTGCATCCTGTTAGTAGAGATATTTTGCATATTGACTTTATGGTTATAGCAGCAGAAGCCCTAATTGAAATTGAAGTTCCTATTAGTTTTATAGGAGAAGCACTTGGAGCGAAAGAGGGCGGAATGGTAGAAATCGTTCAACGCTCTGTAAAAGTATCCTGTAAAGCAAATGAAATGCCAGAGGATTTAACTTTAGACATCACTAATTTGAAAATAGGTGATTCACTTCACATTCGCCACCTTCCCAAAGGCAATTGGCAATTCAAAGAACCCGATGATGTAACGCTTGTGACAGTTCATTCTTTAAAAGTGGAAACTCCAGTTGAGCCAACAGCTGCTGTAACCCCTGAGGAGCATACAACTCCTGAACCAGAAAAATAATCTATAGTAATGAAACTGATCATTGGATTGGGAAATCCTACAAGAGAATTTGAGCATAACCGTCACAATTTGGGTTTCATCTGTTTAGACCGTTGGGCAGCCGATAAGGGAAGAAAATTTGCCAAAGGCGAGATCTTCGATTATATTTTTATGCATAGAGCTGTTTTGATTAAGCCAAGAACCTATATGAATAGTTCCGGGGAAGCAGTTCAAAAGGCAATGGCATGTTGGAAAATAACAGATTCTATGGTTATTTATGATGATATAGAATTACCAACAGCTCAAATCCGCATTCGTCAAGGGGGAGGAGATGGAGGCCATAATGGCATCAAATCTCTGCTGACAGTTATCCCCCCAGAAGAATTAAAGAGAATTCGGATTGGAATTGGCAGAAACAAAGAAGTTGAACCGCGAGATTATGTGTTAAGTGATATTTTACCTGAAGAATGGGATTTGCTGAATCCAACACTTGATGTTGTTGGCAAATTTATTGATATGTATATTAAATATGATTTCAACGCAGTGTTGAATGAATATAGTATCTGGAAAAAATCCTATTCCGGAGCAGACAGTTCTGGAATCATTAGTCCAAAGGAGGAAAGTTAATGATAAAGGATTACGAACTAATGCTGATCTTAAATCCTAATCAAAGTGCAGATGAAGCCAATGCTATGAATGATAGTTTAGTGGCTTTAGTTACAGAAAATGGAGGAGAGATCACCAAAATTGACCCTTGGGGAAAGCGTATGCTAGCTTATCCGATAAACAAATTTAACGAGGGTTATTACTATGTGGATTATTTTAAGCTGGACAGCTTATTAGTTAAAAAACTAAGCGCTTCGTTCAAAATCAATGAAAACATCATTCGTCACCAATTTGTGGTGAAAAATTGAGGAGAATATAATGGCAGATTTAAAACTTCCGCGTTTAAACAAATGTATTTTCAGTGGAAGAATCGGTAACGATATCGAACTGAAATATACGCCAAAAGGAACTCCCGTAGTACGTTTTGTTGTCGCTTGTGATCGTCGTTATAAAGATGATAGCGAACAATGGCAAACAGTTACCAGTTGGATCGAATGCGTAGCTTGGAATAAATGGGCTGAATTTATTGCCAATCAAGTTCATAAGGGCAGCCCTGTGATTGTTGAAGGCAGAATCGAAACCCGCAATTGGACAGATCAAAATAATCAAAACCGTAAAACAACCGAAGTTATAGTAGAAGTTATTCATAATCTTGAATGGAAACCTCGTGAAGGAGAGGCCTCAGCAGTTTCTGAAGATGTTCCTTTACCTGCAGAAGAAACAGCCCCTCATAATGCTACTAATACTACAACTGACGATGTTCCCTTTTAAGAGAGAGGAAAAAAATGAACGATAGAAAGAAAAAATACTCTCGGAAGAAATA
Source organism: Cloacimonetes bacterium UBA5835 (assembly GCA_002432865.1). Lineage (GTDB taxonomy): Bacteria > Cloacimonadota > Cloacimonadia > Cloacimonadales > Cloacimonadaceae > Cloacimonas. Next base: position 52,135 of record DJGX01000045.1, on the reverse strand, counting down.
CTGTAAATTCTGCGCTAATAAAGATATTCAGATCGATTATAAAAATATAGATATGCTGAAACAGTATATTTCCGAAGTGGGAAAAATTGAACCGGCTCGTTTAACTGGAACCTGTGCAAAGCATCAACGTCAGCTTGCCAGAGAAATAAAGCGTGCCAGACAAATGGCTTTAATTCCTTATGTAATTGAGTAGATGCAAATCTTTCCTCTTATATTTGGAGCTATATCACTATTAAGCCCTTTTGTAGCTTTAATAGTGTATATGATGTATATTGGCAAGACGGCTGAAGTGCATTTAACTAAACCGTTACAAGCCTTTTTAGTGTTTATTCCGGTTCCGGTATTGATATTATTATTCGATCCTCAAACTAGTTCTCTTTTGCTTGGTTTGGATGCCATTTTTGCTGTAGGATTGCCGGTTTTGATCTTTTTGCTCACTTTAAAGCATAATCATATTCTCAGTAATGCGTTTTTGGCTGCTTATTTAGTTATAGCTGCCTGGGGAATATTGAGGTATTATCTTTTTCAAACATATCAAAATCAGCTCTTCGAACAGGGCTTGCAAATGGTGAAAGATAGATTGCCGGCTTTGATGGATAAATCTTTAACGGATCAAACCCTGCCAATTTGGAAAGCAATAATTCCAGCGATTTGGGTTGTTTCACAATCCATAGCTTGGTTGATTGGATTTCTCTTTTTTGAAAAAAATTTGCAGATACCGAACAAAATAACCAATTTGAGGTTTCCGGTTTATTATAACATACTGATTATGGCCGTGTTACCTCTTTATTTCTTTGATCAGACAAAGGTTTTGTTTTACAATTTGCTCATTACTTTATGTGTGATTCCTTTCATTCAGGGAGCGTCTTTAGTTTGGCAGCGTTTGAGTTTAATATTTACCAACCGGTTTATCAGTGGTCTTTTTATGATAATCATTGTTCTCTATGCCAATATTTTGCTTGTCCTTATAGGATTTGCAAATATGTGGTTTAGTAAAAGAAATTTAACTATTGAAGGAGATGCAGCATGAAAGTTATTATGCTGAAAACGATAGAAAAAGTTGGAAAACAAGGTGAAGTTGTAAATGTAAAACGCGGCTTTGCCAGAAATTATTTAGTGCCGAAAAAGTTAGCTATATACGCAACTCCAGCCAATCTAAAAAATCTTGCTAACATCCAAAGTAAATTAGCGGATGAAGAGCAGAAATTGATGGCTGAATTAAAAAACCTTGCCGAAAAAATAGATACTACTAATTTGGTTTTTAAGCGCAAGGTTGATGAACAAGGTAGTATGTTTGGTTCCGTTTCTGAACTAGATATTATCAATGGTTTACAGGAGCTGGGAATTCAGATTAATAAAAGTGCTTTGTCTATGGAAAAGCATTATAAAGAATTGGGCGAGTTTAATTTGCCGGTGCGTTTGCATAAGGATATAATTTGCTCTTTAAATATTAAAATTGAGCCGGAACAATAATAAATTGTGGAGGTTTTGATGTCCGATCTAGGATATAAGATCAAACAAATATTAAGTTTGATCGTATTTGTCGCAGTTCTATCCTTACTAGGAATGATCAGTGGCCGACCCATAATGATCCTTGCTTATGGTGTATTTTTTCTTGTGGTGGTGGCAATTATGTTTTACCTCACCAATAAAAGACAACGCCATTTTGAGAAAGTTAAAGAATCATCCCCTGTTTTTAAAAAGGTCTTTGGAATAATACTGGTGCTGCTCTCTTTAATTACTCCAATGGTAATTATTTTCAAGACAAACTTAGTAAATTTACCTGAATCCTCACCCATAGGCACAGCTATTGCAATCGTCGGAGCCGTTTCTATAGTTTTTATAGCTTTAACTCTGGCTGCTGTATATTTTATTAATATGCGTGGCAAACAAGTAAGTAACAGAGTTATCGGTTATATCCTCTATGTGATAGCGGCTATGATTCCAGGTTTATTGATGAGTAGAATTGAAAAAACAACTATTGGCATTGGCTCTGTATATTATGTTGCTCTGATCGTTCTAATATTAGCCTATAGTGGTTTTGGATTAATCACCAATCGGGAATAAACGAGCTCAAACATTCATTTTACTCTTCACCGGAATGCCTGGCAACCGGTGAAGAGCTTTATTTTGCTATGAGTTTCAGTTCTATCTCAAAACTTTCAGGACAGCTTGTTTATCAATTAGGTGGCGATAAGTATAAAAATTTCATCCACATTTACCTTTCCTGGAAGAAAGTTGTGGGCGAACTTTTAGCCTCAAAATCGTATCCTATAAAGATTGAAAATAAGGTTCTTTTTGTAACCGTACACAATAATACCTGGATGCAAGAACTGATTCTGATTAAGGATGACATCATATCTAAATATAAAAATATCTATGAGGAAGAGATTGCTGATATTGTCTTTCTTATTAGCAGTCCGAAAGGTAAATGCAAAAGACGCAAATAGCACCTTCTATATTATCAGCAGATTTTGGACGCCTTGCTTCCGAAATTGCTGCCTTGGAAACTGCAGGAGCAGATATCCTGCATTTGGATATAATGGATGGACATTATGTTCCCAATCTCAGTTTTGGATTTCCTGTTATTAAAGCAATCCGTAGGATGACCTCGCTTCCCTTGGATATCCATCTAATGGTTACTAATCCGGATTTTCATATTCCTATCTTACTGGATATGAATGTGCAATGGGTCAGCTTTCATCAGGAAACCTGTTATCATAGTCATCGGTTTATTCAGAAACTGAAAGATAGGGGTATCAAAGCTGGGTTAGCTTTAAATCCAGGAACTCCATTAGGAACCTTAGAAGCCCTTTTACCTGATCTGGATTATATATTGGTGATGAGTGTAAATCCCGGTTATTCAGCACAGGAATTTATTCCATCAGCAATTTATAAAATATGGGATTTATTTAATTTACGGAAAAAGAACAACTACCGATATTTGATTGAAGTTGATGGCGGAATTACTGCCGCTAATGCCAAAGCCATAAAAGAAGCAGGAACAGATATTTTAGTTTCAGCTTCCTATATTTTTAGCAGCGATAACTATGAACAGGCAATAGCTGCTCTGAAAAATGCATAAAAGACAAAGGATTTATAATGTTTGATAGCTTAACTGAACGCCTTGATAAAATATTTCGTAACTTACGCGGAAAAGGATATTTAACCGAAGATAACATTAAAGCCGGACTACGAGAAGTCCGTATGGCACTTCTGGAAGCAGATGTAAACTTCCGAATTGTAAAAAACTTCATTAGTGAAGTGGAAAAACGTGCCTTAGGTGCAGAAGTTATGAAATCGCTTACTCCGGGTCAACAGGTTGTGAAAATTGTTTATGAACAGCTTGTTAATCTTATGGATACTGAAGGTTTTCAGTTTAATGTTTATAACAACCGCCTAACAAAAGTGATGATGGTAGGTTTACAGGGTTCTGGAAAAACTACTGCTTGTGCCAAATTGGCCTCTTTTTATCGTAAAAAAGATACTAAACTAATGATGGTTGCTTGTGATGTTTATCGTCCTGCAGCTATTGATCAGCTTAAAATTTTGGGTAAGCAAATAAATGTTCCTGTAATTTCTGAAGATACAACAAATGTCCTGAGCATTGCAGATTCCGCTTTATCTATAGCTGATAAAGAAATGGTAAATCTTCTTATTTTTGATACGGCAGGACGTTTACATATCGATGAACCGATGATGGAAGAAGTTGCGCGTTTGAAAGCTCATATAAAACCAGATTATATCTTTTTTGTTGCAGATGCAACTACAGGACAGGATGCTGTTAATATTGCCAAAGAATTTTATGATAAACTAGCTTTTGATGCTGTGATTTTAACAAAAATGGATGGCGACGCACGCGGAGGAGCAGCTTTATCAATTAAAGCTGTTACAGGTAAACCTGTTGCTTTTGTTGGTATCGGAGAAAAAATAAGCGATCTGGAAATTTTTTACCCCGACCGTATGGCAAGCCGTATTTTAGGAATGGGTGATGTTTTAACCCTCATCGAAAAAGCGGAAGAATCTATAGATATGGAAGAGGAAGAAAAACTTGCCCGCAAAATGCTGAAAAACCAATTTACCTTAAACGACTTCCTGAAACAATTGCAGAGCATTAAAAAAATGGGTTCGCTGGAATCCATTATCAGAATGATCCCAGGTTTGGGACATAAACTCCCCGCTGATCTGAATATCGATGAGAAAGCACTGAAACATATTGAGGCAATTATCCAATCGATGACAGAAAAAGAACGCGAACATCCAGAAATTATTAATGGTAGCAGAAGATTGAGAATAGCAAAAGGTTGCGGACGAAGCGTTACAGAAGTTAATCGACTCTTAAAACAATTTGATGAAATGAAAAAAATGATGAAAAAAGTGAGCACACCGAAGGGAATGAAACATTTGGAAAGAATGATGGGCGGAAAATTACAGTAATTACCAAAAAGAGGACAGGATCACAAGGATTACACAAATTAAATAAGCCTGGAATTAAAAGAATTCCTTCACCAGAGAGCTTAGTGGCGATAAAAAATTAGCTGTGAGAAGAACAGGATTATATAGGCTATAGGGATTTGAAGAATGAATCTCAACTAATATAACTTATCGCTTCCCTATATACCAAATCTCCCTATCATCATTTCATATTTTGTTCATTTGTTTATAATCACCTTACCTGTGCCTGTTTCAAAATATTGCTTATTGATATTACTATTTTCCAGGATAATGTTTCCAGTCCCCGTATTCACTGAAGCCATATCTATGTTGCTTTTGTTCAAGTGAACAGAACCTGTTCCAGATTCCAGCAAAGTAGTATCAATATTGCATTTATCGATTATGATTGATCCTGTTCCTGTTTCTGCAGAGAGCTTTTTAAGCTTGCTTTCGGAAACTATTATACTTCCGGTTCCAGCTTGAATTGTAATAGTTTGCTCTCCTATCATATCTGACAAATTTACTTTTCCTGTTCCCGTAGAAATATTGAGATTCAGGTTTTTAGGAATACTTCCAGTTATACTGAACAAAGATACAGGCTTTCCAGATTTAGTTTCGTAGCTTAATTTTTCTTTCTTCAAGCTAAATTTTGCATCACCAGGTTTATATTCCCAATATTTTAGCTGTAAGTTAATTTTCGGTTCAGAGCTTCCCTTAATATTCAAAGAAAGAGTTTCTCCATCTATTGTTAGAAAATTAGAATCATATCCTTCGGAAAGAGTTACTTCATTTTCATAGTTCAAAGTAACTCCATTAACCTTCACACCTTGTTCAATGTTATCTTTTCTTACACAGATACACGCTGAAACAAATAGCATTATAGTTAACGATATCACTAAAAAGGTTTTACATAAATACTGGGTCATCCTTTCGCTCCTAAAACTGTATATTATATTCATACTTAATATTATATACAGTTTTGAGAAAAAGCCAATTATTTTATCATTAATGCACTATATAACTTGGTGATTTAGCTTATTAAATACTCAATTGTATTATGTTATAATAACTTATCACACTTTACAAATTTTAGAAACAGGATTGAATGTTGCTTAATGAGTTATGGTGTAGATACGGTAGTGCCTCTCGGCAAATTTCTAAGGAGCACCACTACAGTTGCACTGCAACTAATTGAGTAAGAATGGAGTTTTTCCTTTGAGATTTGGATAAAAAAGTGCCTCCAGGTTATTCCTTTTTTTTAGGTAGGGATGTTTTATCTTTACTTTAAATATGGAATTTACATTTGCTTTTTACTGGCTATACTTTCTAATTTATCTATTACTTCTCGTTTTGTTTATTGGCATCATTGAAGCTATCAACGGTTTATATCAGTTTTCATTATTGCATTTTGTTTTACTATTGCTATTGTGCCAAGCTTGTTTTAGTGTTCAATATTGCAGTTACTTTCTTTGAAAACGCTTGACAATTTTTTCTATTTAGGAATATAGGAAATTAACAATAACAATGTAAAGGAGTTATGATGAAAAAATTATTAATTGCCATTAGCGCTCTTGCCCTAATTTTCGTTCTTGTGGGCTGTGCAAAGGGTCCCGAAAGTGTTGCTCAAAAGTTCATCGATGCTTGGGAGAATCAAGATATGAATTCTATGGAAAAACTTTCCACTCCAGAGAGCAAAGATATGCTGGGAATGTTTACTATGTTCAAAGTTAAAGATGCCACCGTTGGCGAAACTAAAATTTCTGGAGACAGTGCTATAGTGAATATTTCCTATACTACCGAAGAAGGAAATAAAGACGAATTTGATATGAATATGGTAAAGAAAGACGGTAAATGGTTGGTAGATATTAAAGGTAAGTAATGTCTTTAATAGACCTTTTTTCACGGGGTCTAACCTTTTCCCTAATTTTATTAACTGGCAGTTCGGCAATAAGTTCGATTCGAACTGCCAATTTATTTGTGGAAAGCACTTTTGAATTTTCCCAGCTTTCCTCTCTGGAATTGAAGGATGGAGATGTAATCCTCAGAAAAGGAAACAGTATATTATCCGAACTTATATCCAGAAATTTTCCTGCAGCCGAAGGTATGTCTCATTGCGGATTTATTTTCAAGATTCAGGATCAATATCAAGTAATTCATACAATTTCCAAATCCATCTCAGGAATAGATGGTATCCAGATGAATACTCTAGAAGAATTTATCAACGAAGCAAAACAAAATCGTATCTGTATCATCCGCTATCATAAAGAACTGAATTCAGCTGCTATGAAAAAGAGATGCCTCGTCCTTCTGAAACAGAAAACTCCTTTTGATAACGATTTTAACCTAAATGACTCTTCTGAATTATATTGCTCGGAACTGTTACGAAAGGTATATTTGGAACAAAGTGAGCCAGATTTCTTTAAACTACGAAAAATTGCTGGCGTTGAGGTAATTGATTTTTCTACCTTTTTTGATACAAAACTCTTTACCCCAATTTATAAGAATTATTAAACTATCTTAACTGAAAAATCCCTATGAGCTACTGAACTCTGTCTTTTTTATATCACTATCAACAAATGGGAAATTTGAGAGATAAGCGCTATAGGGCTTTTAAAAAACAAAAAGACTACACGGATTCTTGAATATCTGCTATGTTATAAGCTCCATAATTATCAGCTAATTATTTTATCAGTTTTGAAAAAAGAGCGAAAAGGATTGACAGAGATAAGGGTTAAAATTTTTTTGCTCCCAGTGAATATAGTGTGATAATGATTTATAAGTATAGTGTTTCATAATCCTCGTATTTAGATTAGTTAAGAAATAAGCAAAAAAGCAGTTGACAAAATCGAGGACTGAAAATTTAGTGGCAAAACTTATTGCCGATGTAGCTCAAAGGTAGAGCAATTGATTTGTAATCAATAGGTTGGGGGTTCAATTCCCTTCATCGGCTCCAGCGGTTTGAAAATTTGTGGAGAGGTTCCCGAGTGGTCAAAGGGATCAGACTGTAAATCTGCTGTCAGATGACTTCGGAGGTTCGAATCCTCCCCTCTCCACCAGAGTTTTTTAAATACTAAAAAAGCGGGAGTAGCTCAGTTGGCTAGAGCATCAGCCTTCCAAGCTGAGGGTCGCGGGTTCGAACCCCGTTTCCCGCTCCAAATTTTGTGAAGGAGAGCTCAAGTAGCTCAGCAGGTAGAGCACCTCCTTGGTAAGGAGGAGGTCACCGGTTCAAGTCCGGTCTTGAGCTCCACTTTTTAAAAGCTAAATGGATAGTTCTTTTGATAATTTATCCGCTGCTTTGAAAAAATGAAGAAAGGATAGTATATGCCTTATGGTATATATTTTTTTTGATAAATTAAGAATACGAGATGGGCTTGTGAGAATCAAGTCCAGGAGGAACAATGGCAAAAGAGAAATATGTTCGAACTAAGCCACATCTGAATGTGGGAACGATTGGTCATATTGACCATGGAAAAACAACGCTCACAGCAGCGATTACTTTGTATCTGAGTAATAAGGGCGGAGCTAAATTCCGTACCTTTGATAGTATTGATAATGCACCGGAAGAAAAAGCCCGTGGGATAACTATTGCTACATCTCATGTTGAATATGAAACAGAAACCCGCCATTATGCTCATATCGATTGTCCTGGGCACGCTGACTATATTAAAAATATGATTACTGGTGCAGCACAAATGGATGGAGCCATATTAGTGGTAAGTGCTGATGATGGTCCTATGCCTCAAACTCGCGAGCATATTTTGCTTGCCCGCCAAGTTGGAGTGCCTGCAATAGTAGTCTTTATGAACAAATGCGATCTGGTTGATGATCCTGAATTGCTTGACCTGGTAGAAATGGAAGTTCGTGAATTGCTGGATAAATATGAATTTCCAGGCGATGAAGTTCCTGTGATTCGCGGTTCTGCACTTAAAGCATTAAATGGGGATCCCGAAGGCGAAAAAAGGATTCAAGAACTGCTTGACGCAATCGATAGCTATATTCCGCTACCTGAACGTCCTGTTGATAAGCCCTTCCTTATGCCGGTGGAAGATGTTTTCAGTATTCCTGGCAGAGGAACTGTGGCTACAGGCCGCGTGGAAAGAGGAATTATTAAAGTTGGCGATAAAGTTGAACGCGTTGGTGTTAAAGAAACGGTAGAAACAACCTGTACAGGTGTGGAAATGTTTCGTAAACTTCTGGACGAAGCCCAAGCTGGAGATAATATTGGTGTGCTTTTGCGTGGTTTTGGTAAAAATGATATTGCTCGCGGAATGGTGTTAGCAAAACCTAAATCCATTACCCCTCATACCAAATTTAAAGGTCAAACCTATATTCTAACTGCAGAAGAAGGTGGCCGCCATAAACCTTTCCAAACCGGTTATCGCCCTCAGTTTTATTTCCGCACTACTGATGTTACTGGTAGTTTAACTCTTCCCGAAGGAGTAAAAATGGTTATGCCTGGTGACAATGTAGAAATACAGGCAGAACTTATTACACCTATCGCTATGGAACAGGGTCTGCGTTTTGCAATTCGTGAAGGTGGACATACAATCGGTAGCGGTGTTGTTTCTGAAATGATTGAATAGAGGACCGGATACAAGATAATGAGAGATATAATTATACTTGCCTGCGAAGAATGCAAGAACCGTAATTATACAACAACTCGCAATAAACGTAAGCATCCGAACAGAATGGAGCTAAAAAAATATTGCCCCACCTGTCGGAAGCATACTGTTCATAAACAGCGTTAAAGATACTCTTTAAAATGTTGCAAAGGACAGTAGTTCAATTGGTAGAGCACCGGTCTCCAAAACCGGGGGTTGCGGGTTCGATTCCTGCCTGTCCTGCCACAACATTTTATAGAAATACTATATCGGAGGCAGGTTCTACCTCCAGGATGAAAGGGAATAAAGATTATGAAATTCGAGAAAATTAGTCGTTTCTTTCGAGATGTATATTCCGAAATGAAATGCGTAAGCTGGCCTACAAAAGCAGACCTTAAGGAAGGGACTCTAGTAGTTATTATTATGTCTGCAATTGTAGCTATATTTTTATCCTTGGTAGATTTTGGTTTTACCAAAATTATGGAACTTGTATTTTAAAACAATGGATGAAAAACAAATGAAATGGTATGTGATTCATACCTATTCAGGCCACGAAAATAAGGTTAAAACAGCCATCGAAAAAGGTCTGTCTGGCACTCCTATGGAAAAAAATGTAGGACGCTTACTAGTCCCAGTGCGCAAGACCTTTGTGATTAGAGAAGGCAAAAAGATAGAACGGGATAAAAAAATCTTTACTTCCTATGTGATTATGGAAGCAGATATGACACCTGAGCTGAAAGCTTATATTCTTCAAATTGCAGGGGTAACTAGTTTTTTAGGAATCAGCAAAGAACATAAAGAACCCATACCCTTGTCACAAGAAGAAGTGGACCGCCTTTTAGGGATAACTGATCCAAACCGTGATGTTAAGGTCTTTTCTTATATGCCAGGAGATATGGTTAAAGTTATTTCTGGTCCTTTTACGGATTTTGAGGGTATTGTACAAAAGACCACGGAAAACGGAACTAAACTGATTATAGAAGTAACAGTGTTTGGACGCAGAACCCCGGTTGAACTTAATGCCAACCAGGTAGAACTAATTAAGAAATAAAGAAGATAAAATAGAGGTAATAAATGGCTAAACCTAAAGATGCTGTAGCGATGATAAAACTACAACTTCCAGCTGGAAAAGCAACTCCGGCACCTCCTGTAGGACCTGCCTTAGGGCAAGTAGGAGTGAATATTCCAGAATTTTGCCGTCAGTTTAATGAAAAAACAGCTGATCAGCCGGGCATGGTTTTTCCGGTAGTAATTTATGTAGCGAAGAATAAATCTTTTACATTTGAAATAAAAACCCCTCCAGCTTCAGTACTGATTAAAAAAGAAGCAGGTCTGGCTACCGGTAGCGCTACCCCCAATAAAGTAAAAGTTGGAAAAATTAACCGCGAACAGCTTAAAAATATAGCTCAGATGAAAATGAAAGATATGAATTGCTTTTCCCTTGAATCTGCTATGAATATGATCGCTGGAACTGCACGAAGTATGGGTGTTACAATTGAAGACTGATACTTCGATGCAGGAGATAGTATTCATAAGGAGAGTCAATGAAACATAGTAAAAGGTATAATGTTGCCTATTCGATGTTCGATCGTCAAAAAAGATTAGACCTTAACGAAGCTGTTAAACTTATAAAGAGTTTACCTGCTTCCAAGTTTGACGAAACAGTTGAGGTCCATTTTAATTTGGGTGTCGATCCTCGAAAGGCAGATCAGCAAATTAGAAACTCTCTTGTCTTGCCTCATGGAACTGGTAAAGAGATGCGAGTTTTAGTTTTTGCTGAAGGTGACAAGGCAGAAGAAGCCAAACAAGCTGGTGCAGATTATGTTGGTGTGGATGATCTCATCGAAAAAATATCGGGCGGATGGTTCGATTTTGATGTGGTGATTGCCACTCCCAATTTAATGGGACGCATCGGAAAACTGGGACGCGTTTTAGGCCCCAGAGGATTAATGCCCAACCCTAAAGTAGGAACTGTTACAATGGATGTTAGTAAAGCAGTGCAGGAAGCTAAAGGTGGAAAAGTTACTTACCGTGTTGATAAGTTTGGTAATTTACATATTCCTGCAGGTAGACTTAGCTTTGATGAAGATAAACTAAAAGAAAACATCAAAGCTATTATTGCTGCTGTGCTTAGAGAGAGACCTTCTACTTTAAAGGGTATTTATATTAAGAGTATAACCCTCTGCACAACTATGAGTCCTGGAATCAAAATTCAGGTCGCAAGCGCAACCTTGGAAGCAAGAAGCTAAGGGGAGTATGAAGATGGTTCAAAGTATTAAGTATGACATAGTGACGGACTTGACAGCAAGACTAAGTGGCGCAAAAGCGATCGTATTGGTAGATTACAAGGGAATAAACATCGAGCAAGTGAATCAATTGCGCAACCGCTTCAGAGAAAGTCAAGTGGACTACTTTGTCCAAAAAAATACCCTAATTAAAATTGCTTTAAATGGTTTGGGTATTACAGAATTAGATCCGTATCTAAACGGACCAACCGCTGTGGCAGTATGTAAAATGGATGAAGTATCCCCTGCCCGCGAGCTTACTAAATTCTTAAAAGAGGTGATGGAGAATAAGAATTATCCTTCGTTCAAAGTCGGTTATATTGCAGGGCATATATTTGATGCTGTTGAATTGACTGCTTTGGCAAAACTTCCATCCCGCGAAGAACTACTTGCCAAAGTGTTAAGCTGTATGAATGCTCCGCTTAGCAACTTTGTAAGTATTAATCAGGGTATCATCCGCAAGTTTGTTTATGCTCTTGATGCCATAGTAAAAAAACAAGCTGAAGCCAGCTAAAAAAAAATTATTCATATATCCGATGGAGGAACAATGTCCGATAAAAAGCAACAAGTAATTGATCTAATTAAGGAGATGACAGTTCTTGAGCTCTCTGAATTGGTAAAAGAGATGGAAGAGGTTTTTGGTGTTTCCGCTGCTGCTCCTGTAGCTGTTGTTGCCGCAACACAAGGTGCTGCTGAAGGTGGCGTAAAAGAAGAACAGACAGAATTCGATGTTATATTAACCAGTGCCGGCGAGAAAAAAATCAATGTGATTAAAGTTGTAAGAGAGATAACCAAGCTTGGTCTCAAGGAAGCAAAAGACCTTGTTGATAGTGCACCCAAGATGGTTTCTGAGAAAGTTAGCAAGGAAGAAGCAGAATCAATTAGGAAAAAACTCGAAGAAGCCGGTGCAACTGTCGAAGTCAAATAATCGAACCATAATCAGGATAAAGGTCCAAAAAAAGTCCTGCGGGACTTTTTTTGGCCTAATTTCCCAATCCAATTATCCATAAATGATGGTTTTTTTAACTATAAGCCAGCAAACCAATTTTCCATACATCAATGGCGCAACAACAAGCGTGAGCAAAATTGAGATTAACAAAAAGAGCCCAAAATGTTAGGAAATAAACACCTAAAAGGAGAGAGCTTTTGAGAAAGGTTAAAAGTTATTCACGAATATCCGGAAGATTTGCTGAACTCGGGATTCCGGAGGTAGAAATACCCAATCTTCTGGCTATGCAAGTGGATTCCTTCAACGAATTTCTGCAAAAGGATATTCACCCGCAACGCAGAGAGAAAAAAGGCCTGCAAGCCGTATTCGAAAATGCATTTCCCTTGGAAGATGCCAAAGGTAATTTTCTGTTAGAATTTGTTGAATATAGCGTTTTGCAGGAAAAGTATACCATTGAGGAATGTCGGGACCGAAACCTCACTTATCAGGCGCCTCTTAAAGCCAAAATGCGTCTAAGTGTGTTTGAAAATAATGAAGGTGTTCGGGAACATAAAGACACTTTAGAACAAGAAGTTTTCTTAGGAGAAATCCCTCTGATTACGGAACAGGGAACTTTTGTTATCAATGGAGCAGAACGTGTCATTATTTCACAATTACAACGTTCGCCCGGAGTGTTCTTTTCTGAAGAGAAACATCCCAGTGGAAAAACACTTTATTCTGCAAAAGTGATTCCCTACAGCGGTTCGTGGCTGGATTTTGATATAGATATTCATGATGTGATGTATGTGCATATCGATAAACGTCGTAAGCTTCCAGTAACTACACTTTTTCGTGCTATCGGGATATCCACTAATGAGGATTTGCGAAAGACCTTTTACAAAACCGAGCAGCTGAATTTGAAAAGTGCTAAAGGTCGCCATCTCTATGCAGATATATATGAAACCGATAATCCCGAACCTATTGCTTTAGCAAACGAGCAGATCACTGATTCCTTGATAAAATTTTTAACTGAAAGAAAAATCACTAAGGTGGAAGTGATTGATTATAATTATGAAATTGCCAGAAAGGTTTTGGAAAATACTCTGGCAAAAGACCCAACCACCAACCAAGAAGAAGCTCTGAAAAAAATCTATGCCTTAATACGCCCTGGTGAAGATGCGCCTATAGAAATTGCTAAACAGCTTGTAGATAGAATGTTTTTCAATGAAAAGCGTTACAACTTGGGAGAGGTCGGTCGTTACAAAATGAATACCCGCTTAGGTATAAATGTAGATCCCAAAGTGATGACTCTTACGGTTGAGGATTTTGTATATATCTTTAAAACTTTAATAAACATCTATCACGATGAAGATGAAGTGGATGATATCGATCATTTATCAAATAGAAGAGTACGAACTGTTGGTGAATTGCTGCAGGAACAATATACTTCAGGAATGGCTATGATATCCAGAATAATTCAAGAACGGATGGCCATTTCCAATATTGATGAAGTTACTGTGCACGATCTTGTAAATAGTAACGCTCTTATTTCAGTAGTTCAATCATTCTTTTTAACAGGTCAATTATCTCAATTTATGGAGCAGACTAATCCACTTGCAGCTTTAAGACATAAGCGTGCTCTTTCTGCTCTAGGTCCTGGAGGTTTAACTCGTGAGCGAGCTGGTTTTGAAGTTCGAGATGTTCATTCATCTCACTATGGACGTGTGTGTCCAATTGAAACACCGGAAGGACCAAATATTGGATTGATAGTTTCTCCTGCTTTATATTCCAGGATAAACTATTTTGGCTTCATAGAAACTCCTTACCGGAAGGTTGTGGATGGATGTGTAACTGATGAATTTGAATATCTTGATGCTGCCCAAGAAGAGAAATATATTATAGCCCAAAGCGATATTCATTTGGATGATAACCGTAGAATTACCGATGATGTTATTTTTGCCAGAGATCGAGGTGATTTTGTTCAAGTTAACCCTAAAAATGTTCAGTATATGGACATAGCACCTCAACAGATGGTTTCAGTATCGGCAGCTTTGATTCCATTTTTAGAGCATGATGATGCAAACCGTGCATTGATGGGTTCAAATATGCAACGACAGGCAGTTCCTCTGATAAATCCTCAAGCACCTCTTGTTGGGACTGGTATGGAAAAAATCGTCTCTATGGATACCTCAGCAATTGCTGTAGCTCCCTATGATGGAATTGTTACTCAAGTAACTTCTGCTTTTATTGATCTAAAACCAATTAGTGAGAAAGATGAAGCGTTCTATTTATCCATCGGAAACCGGATTTATCTGAAAAAGTTTGTCCGTACTAATCAAGATACTTGTATCAACCAGCGTCCTATAGTTCGCATAGGTGATAATGTTAAAAAGGGGCAGCCTATATCTGATGGAGCTTGTGTAGAAGATAACCGTTTGGCTTTAGGGACCAATATGATGGTTGCCTTTATGCCTTGGTATGGTTATAATTATGAAGATGCTATTATTTTAAGTGAAAAAGTAGCAAGAGATGATTCTCTCACTTCCATTTATATTGAAGAATTGGAAGTCTTGGTAAGGAATGTGAAAAACGGGCGTGAGGAATTGGCCTACGATATTCCTAATGTTCCTGCTCAGGCATTGAAAAATCTTGATAAAACTGGCATTATCAGAGTAGGTAGTGTGATTAGGGCTGGAGATGTAATTGTAGGTAAGGTTACTCCTAAAAGTGTAGAAATTGATCCTTCTCCGGAAGAAAATTTGATGCGTGCTTTGTTTGGAGACCGAGCAGGTGATTTTACCAATAGCTCTTTAAAAGCCAAACCGGGAATGGAAGGAGTGGTTATCGATGTTAAGGTGTTTTCCCGTTTGGAAGAAGGCAGCGATTTGGAAGAAGAGAATGAAGATAGAATTGAAAAGCTGAAAGAAGAATTAGCTTTGCGGCGTAGGAAAATTGAGGAATTTAAGGAAGAAAAACTTTCATCGGTGCTTGTGGGACAGATTGCTAAAAATATCTGGGATGAGAAAACCAATGCACCCTTTATTGCTCCTGGTAAGAAAATTACTAAAGAAGATATCAAACGCATTAACTTCAAAAAACTCGATTTGGATGTTGAATTAGTTGAAGATAGTGAAGTGAATAATTATATCTATTACCAGATAGTCCTGAAAATCAAACAATCACTCGAACAAAGCGACAACATTTATAAAAAATCACGGGAACGAATCAAACATGGTGATGAACTTCAATATGGCGTCCGTAAAATGGTTAAGGTATATGTAGCCAAAAAACGCAAAATTGAAGTAGGAGATAAGATGGCTGGACGCCATGGTAATAAAGGTGTAATATCTATTGTTGCCCCTGTCGAAGATATGCCTTTTATGGAAGACGGCACGCCTGTAGATATAGTACTAAATCCTTTAGGTGTTCCATCTCGTATGAATATCGGTCAGATTATGGAAACTCATTTAGGATGGGCAGCAAAGACCCTTGGCTTCGAAGTTGAAACCCCTATTTTTGATGGCGCATCCAATGAAGATATTCGTTCCGAATTGCGAAAAGCAGGTCTACCAGAAGATGGCAAGACAGTTCTTTATGATGGTAAATCTGGTGAGCCTTTTAAAGAAAGGGTAACGGTGGGAGTTATCTATATGATGAAACTGAATCACCTAGTAGCCGATAAAATGCATGCACGTTCCACGGGACCTTATTCACTTATAACTCAACAACCCTTAGGTGGAAAAGCTCAGCATGGTGGTCAGCGATTAGGAGAAATGGAAGTTTGGGCTTTGGAAGCCTATGGAGCTTCTCATGTTCTGGAAGAAATGCTAACAATCAAAAGTGATGATGTGGATGGTCGTAACAATGCATTCAAAGCTATTACTAAAGGCGAAAATCCACCTCCTCCCGGAGTGCCTGAATCCTTTAATGTTCTCATCAGTGAACTGAAGTCACTGGGCTTTGATATTGAATTTATCAAAGAAGAAGAGAGAAGGTAACGGAGGGAAATAGGATGTTAAAAGATAAATATGAAATTAAGCCAAACGAATATGATGCAGTTCGCATAAAGATTGCTTCTCCTGATACTATTAGACATGAATGGTCCCACGGAGAAGTAACAAAACCCGATACTCTAAATTATCGAACTCTTAAACCAGAAAAAGATGGTTTGTTTTGTGAGAGAATATTTGGACCGGAACGGGATTATGAATGCGCTTGCGGAAAATATAAAAAGAAACGCTTTCAGGGCACTGTTTGTGATCGTTGTAATGTTTTAGTAACAACTTCTCGCGTACGAAGAACTCGTATGGGACATATTGAATTAGCAGTGCCTATTGCTCATATCTGGTTTGTGAAAAGTGCTCCTAGCAAAATAGGAACTTTACTTGATATGACAGTTAAAGACCTCGAAAGGATTCTTTATTACGAGTCCTTCATTGTTATTGATCCGGGCGATAGTCCTTATGAGAAAATGGAACTGCTGGAAGTTGATGAATATTACGAGATTAAAGACAAATTGGGAGATAACTTCCTGGCCCTTATGGGTGGAGAAGCAATCCAAGAATTGCTCAAGCGGATTAATTTAAAAAATGAAGCGCTTGACCTTAGGACTCGTCTTAAATTTGAAGAATCAGCCTTGCGTAAACAAAAGCTGATTAATAAGCTTAAAATAGTAGATGCCTTTATCAAAAGTGGTAATCGTCCCGAAGATATGATTTTGGAAGTTTTACCTGTGCTTCCGCCAACTTTAAGACCATTAGTTCCTTTGGAGGGTGGCCGCTTTGCAACTGCTGATTTTAATGACTTATATAGAAGAGTTATTACCAGAAATAACCGTTTGAAACAGCTTTTAGAAATCCGTGCTCCAGAAGTTATTTTACGCAATGAAAAACGAATGTTACAAGAAGCAGTTGATGCTTTAATTGATAATGGTAGAAAAGCACGTCCAGTACGGGGCAGAGGAAATCGTCCCTTAAAATCATTAACAGATCAGCTTAAGGGTAAACAAGGGCGTTTTCGCCAAAATCTTTTGGGTAAGCGAGTAGATTATTCTGGCCGTAGCGTTATTACGGTTGGTCCCGAACTAAAACTTTATCAATGTGGGCTTCCCAAAGAAATGGCAGTTGAGCTCTTTAAGCCCTATCTTATTGAAAAACTACAAAAAATGGGGGAAGTAGATAAAGTAAAAAATGCCAAAAAACTAATAGAGAAAAAACAACCAGAAATATGGTCTATTCTGGAAGAAGTAATAAAAGATTATCCTGTTATGCTAAACCGTGCTCCAACTCTTCACCGTTTAGGTATTCAAGCATTTATGCCCGTATTAACAGATAACAAAGCTATCCAATTACATCCAATGGTTTGTGTTCCTTTTAATGCTGATTTTGATGGTGACCAAATGGGGGTTTATATCCCTCTTTCTCTGGAAGCTCAAATTGAAGCCAGAGTATTGATGCTCTCTACTCGCAATCTGTTATTACCTGCAAACGGACGTTTAGCTATGGCTGCAAACCAAGATATCGTTTTGGGATGCTATTATCTAACAATGGAAGAAACTCCTGCTCCCAAAGATATTGAAAAATTGCGTCATTTTTATGGTCCTGATGAAGTTATTGCGGCTTACGAAGAAGAAGAACAATTAAGCATAGCTAAAGGTGATTCTGTCTTTGAACGGAATTTAGACCTACATACTTGGATTCGCTTAAAACTGGAATCCGAATATATTATCACAACCGTAGGCAGGGTTATTTTCAATCAGATTATGCCCCCAGAAGTAGGTTTTCAGAACTATGTTTTCGACAAAGGAAAACTGAACGATCTGGCTATGTTATGTTTTGATGCTGTTGGACAATGGAGAACTGCACAAATTTTGGACAAAGTTAAAGAACTTGGTTTTAGCTATGCTACAAGAGCAGGAGTAACATTCAGTTTTGAAGATATAATTGTTCCTGAACGGAAAAATGATATAGTTGCTCAATCTGAAGGGGAAGTAAAAAAAATAAACGACCTTCATCAAAAAGGTGGAATTACCGAAAACGAACGTTTTGGACGAGTTGTTGACCAATGGAAAAAAACTACAGTGCGGGTTACAGATGAAATGATGGAAGAACTCTCCAGAACAAGAAATGGCTTGAACTCTATTTATATGATGTATAAATCTGGAGCGCGCGGCAGTAAAGACCAGATTAAACAATTGGGTGGAATGCGTGGTTTGATGGATAAACCTACAAAAATAGGTGCCACGGGTGGAGCCGATATTATTGAAACTCCGATCAAGAGTAACTTTAAAGAAGGGCTTACTGTCCTTGAATATTTCGTATCCACTCACGGAGCGCGTAAGGGATTGGCAGACACAGCGTTAAAAACAGCTGACGCAGGATATTTAACCCGTAGGTTAGTAGATGTTGCCCAAAATGCTATTATCACAATTGAAGATTGTGATACTACCAGAGGGGTGAATATGACAGCCCTCAAAGAAGGCAACGAAATTGTACAAACCCTGGCCGAAAGAATTCAGGGAAGAACTGCTGTGGATGATGTTGTAAGTCCCATCACAGGAAGAGTTTTAGTTTCTGCAGGTGAAGAGATAAGCAACAAGATGGCCAGAACTATCCAAAACCATGGTATAATTTCTGTACATGTTCGCAGTGTTCTTACTTGTGAAGCTGAAAGAGGAATATGTGCAAAATGTTACGGACGCAATCTTGCCACTCAGAAACCTGCAAAATTAGGTGATCCAGTAGGTATTATTGCCGCTCAAAGTATTGGTGAACCTGGAACACAATTAACACTTAGAACCTTCCACATTGGAGGAGCTGCTTCTACAGCTACAGAATTGGCAGAAGTTGTTGCCAGCCATGATGGTATTGTAAAATTCGATAGGATGAATACAGTTACCAATCCCGAAAATCAGCTTATCTCCGTTAGCCATTTAGGTCGAATTTTGATTGTGGACGAACAGGACGATAGTAAAGTGTTAGAAGAATTTAAAGTAGAATATGCGGCAACTGTTCATGTTCAGGATGGTCAAAAAATTGCCAAAGATACGAAGCTCCTTTCTTGGGACCAGTTCAATAATCCCCTTATTTCTACAGCAAAGGGTGTGTTGCACTATGAAAACTTTATTAAGGATATAACTTATAAAGAAGAATATAACGATATAACTCTTGCTCGAGAGCTTACTATTATTGAATCCAAAGACCGTAGAAAACAACCGCAGTTCAGAATTGTTGGCGAAGATGGAACTGTACGGTTAATTCCTTTACCAACAGGATTGATTGTTCGCGTGGAAGATGGAAGCTTTGTGCATACCGGCGATATTTTAGGCCAGACCTCCAGAATGACTATAAAACAACGTGATATAACAGGTGGGTTACCAAGAGTGCAGGAACTTTTTGAAGCAAGGGTTCCCAAAGATAAAGCCAAGATCTCCGATATTGATGGAATTGTAACAATTGGTGGCTTGAAAAAAACCGGAAGAGATATTTTCGTTACTCCTCCTAATGGACTTTTTGCTCCATTTGATGGAAAAGTATCTATTTATTCCGATGAAGATAAAAATCAGTATATTGCAGTGCTTTCTGATAAAGCAGTATTGAGTGAAAACGATGGTAAAGTAACTATCTTAGAAGAAAATCGCAAGAAGATAATTCAGGTAGCTAAACGCGGTCAGAAACCGGTTCAATATTCTGTACCCAAAGGGATGCAAATTTTAGTTAAGGAAGGTGAATCCGTTAAAACGGGAACTCCTCTTTGCGGTAAACTATACGCAGTTCCACCTGAACAGGAAAGTATCGTTTCAACTGGTGATAGCGTTTCTATTCACCAGCCGCTTGCTGGTAGAAAGTATATCATACCTTCTGGAAAACGAATTATCGTTCACCAGGGTGACTATGTGGAAAGTGGAGACGCTTTATCAGATGGTCCATTAGATCCTCACGATATGTTAGTGAAAGGTGTTATCGAAGCTCAAATTCTTATTCTGAATGAAATTCAAGAAATATACCGTAAACAGGGCGTGAAAATTGACGATAAACATGTTAGCGTAATCATTCGTCAGATGTTCAAAAAGGTTAGAATTACCGATAGTGGTAGCACCAGTTTTCTACAAGGTGATATTGTAGATAAGATTCTGGTGGAGAAAGAAAATAGGGAAGCAATATCTTTCGGTAAAACACCTGCTCAATTTGAACAATTGCTTCTGGGAATAACTAAAACTTCTTTGTTAACCGATAGCTGGCTTTCAGCCGCTTCGTTCCAGGAGACCACAAAAGTACTCACAAAAGCTGCTATTGAAGGAAGAGTTGATCATCTGGAAGGTCTGAAAGAAAGCATCATTATTGGTCACCGTATTCCTGTAGGAACAGGGGCAAAACTCTATAATAATATGATTAAACAAGCAGTGAATGAAGGTAAAACCGTTGCCCAAATAATCGATGAATATGCTCATCATGCGGAAGAGGAAGAAAGTGAAGATTACCTTAATTTCTAAAATACACTATAACTCAATAAGATAAAAGGAGAAAATCAGTGCCAACCATTAATCAATTGGTTCGTAAAGGTAGAGCCGATGTCGAAAAGAAAAGAAAGAACAGGGCGCTTATGGAATGTCCGCAAAGGCGCGGAGTATGCACAAGAGTATATACAACTACGCCCAAAAAACCTAATTCGGCTCTTAGAAAAGTTGCCCGTGTCCGTCTTGTAAACGGATTTGAAATTACAGCATATATTCCTGGAGAAGGTCACAACCTACAAGAGCACTCTATTGTTTTAGTGCGCGGAGGTCGTGTAAAAGACCTTCCTGGTGTTCGTTATCATATTGTTCGCGGAGCTCTTGATTCTGCAGGAGTAGAAAAACGCGAAAGATCTCGTTCCAAATATGGAACTAAACGTCCCAAAGCTAAATCGGGAAAATAAAGGGAGGATATAATTTATGCCCAGAAAACGTAGAGCTGTTGTCCGGGAAGTCCTTCCGGATCCAAAATACAACGATATCACCCTTACCAAATTTATGAATTGTCTGATGAACCAAGGTAAGAAAAGCATCGCAGAAAAAATCGTATATGGTGCTTTCGATATTATCGCAGAAAAAACTAAAGAAGAACCCCTTGTCGTTTTTAAATCTGCTTTGGAAAATGTGCGCCCCTTAGTTAAAGTCGTTTCTAGACGCGTTGGTGGTTCCAGTTATCAAATTCCTCTTGAGGTTAATGAAAAAAACGGCAGAGCTTTAGCTTTTCGTTGGATAATTTCCAATGCACGAGCCAGAAGCGAAAAAACAATGACGGAAAAACTTGCCGCCGAACTTATTGCCGCTTATAAAAAAGAAGGTGCTTCCATTAAAAAAAGGGAAGATACCCATAAAATGGCTGAGGCCAATAAAGCATTTGCCCACCTCAGGTGGTAATTTAACTTTCATAATTCCTGAATTGTAAAATGCCTTTACCTGTGTTTGAGAGTAAAGGCATTTTTCTTTTATAGGTTACTAACTGCTAATTCAACTGATGTAGGTAGGCTAATTTTTTCAGAACTATCCAATATTTATGGCAAAGTAGAGATTGTTCTTGCGCTACAAATTCACTAACTTTTCGCATTTTCATTTTCACTTACGGCTTGTTTTAGAATGCTTTCATAATATTCATCTTTGTGCAGATCGCTTCTTTTGCTTGCGTGCCCATAACTGCTTGTTATATAGTTTATTGTCTCACGACTCTCTAACATAGAAGTAACACTTCTCATATTTCGTAACGGCAATGTTAAAGAACTGTTACTATATTATTAGATGTTGAAGCAAGTATGAATTTATGGTCTGGAAGTCGAGAGGCCTGGAGGTTAATCCCAACCTCAACTTCTTAAGCTGTATGGAAGTTATCTCAATACACAATTTCTGTCAATTTTATCTTTGTTTCATTTTCCTTTGCCAAAACTGGTGCATTTTAAAACTCTATTTCCATATATAACATTCAGAAAACCAGCTTATTTAATTGCAATCTAAAATCCCCAAAATCCCACAAATCTTGTTCATCCCCTACCTATTAAATCTGCGTGAGACCTTTATCTGTGTTATCTATGCAATCTGTGAGAGAATATTTTTCAGGAAGAACGACAGGGTGTCGTTCCCCTGACAACCGAGTTATGCAGTTTCCGCTTTCTTTTATAATTGCCTGATAGTTTGTTTGTTGTTGTTGACGAAGAAGTCAACCTTTCTGTATTTTCGACGGGTTAAAACCCGTCGCTCAAATCTGTCGTCCCGATGGGAATAATATTATCTGTTACTATTTGCGCCGGGTTAAAACCCGTCGCTAATATCTGTCGTCCCGATGGGACTAATTTATTTGTTCTACATTGCGCCGGGTTAAAACCCGTCGTTAGTATGTATCGTTCCTAACGGAGCTTTTATTCGGAATCCTCTTAATCCTTAAATCCTGAAATCCTTGTTTCTAAACTTAAATCTTCGTGAACAAATCCCTAAAATCCTTGTTTCTAAACTTAAATCCAAAAAATCCCTAAAATCCTGATCATCCCTTACCTATTATCTTTTTTCCGAAGGACTTACGCCACCGTCGCTATGATTGTGTCGCCCTTTGGGGCTTAAATAATCACTTAGACAGTCATCATATATAATATATAATCCTCTAAATCCTATAATCCTAAAATCCTTGTTTCTAAACTTAAATCTTCGTGAACAAATCCTGAAATCCTTGTTTCTAAACTTAAATCTTCGTGAACAAATCCTAAAATCCTTGTTTCCAAACTCAAATCTGCGGGAAATATATTCTCTTATTCATTACCTTTAGCATAATAACAAAACAATGCCTGTTATATAATTCCATTTTTGGCAATAGAAAAAACGGCTGCAGTAAAGAGCTACAGCCGTTTTGCATAGTTAGTTGCACTTTCGGTGTTTTCGGTGTTTTCGGTGGCTAATCAATAAATCCTTTTAATCCTCTAATCCTTAAATCCTTGTTTCTCAGCTTAAATCTGCGTGAAATATTTTCGGTATTTTAGGGCAATGTCTTACGCGGGATTTTCCCAAAATCGGGTTTCAGCGGAGGGTTTTTCTTTATTTCTGCCAGGCAGGTTTTGATAGCAACATCCAGTTGCGGATCTTTTCCCTGAACATAATCCTGAGGCATAATATCCACTTCAATATCGGGATCGGTTCCATAATTTTCCACACCCCAACCGACATCTTTGAACCAACAACTGAATTCCGGTTGAGTAGTAATTGTTCCATCCACCAGCCAATGCCTGGGCCAAATTCCGATTACTCCCCCCCAAGTTCTTTTACCAATCAGTTTTCCCAAACCCAAAAGTTTGAAACTGTGGGAGAAAATATCGCCATCGCTACCGGCATGTTCATCCGTGATACAAACCATAGGACCCATTGGAGCATTGTCCAAATAAGGATTATCATCCCACCAACGGGTTTTATCGTAGCCGATTCTTTTA
Source organism: Cloacimonetes bacterium UBA5835 (assembly GCA_002432865.1). Classification (GTDB taxonomy): domain Bacteria; phylum Cloacimonadota; class Cloacimonadia; order Cloacimonadales; family Cloacimonadaceae; genus Cloacimonas. The sequence continues at coordinate 28,439 of DJGX01000045.1, read as the reverse complement.
CGAGCCAATTTTTGTAAAAGCAATCCGGAAACGCTGCCACCTCCATTATTACGGACATCAATAATCAGTCCTTCATAATCCACTTCTGCCAGAAAATAGCGATGAAATTCAATTAAGCCATCTTTTTGCATATCCGGAATGTGGACATAACCCAGTTTACCTTTAGAGGCATTGTGGACATACTCACGATTACCTTCTACCCAATCACGATAACGGGCTTGCGATTCATCTTTCATTGTAGGCACAGTTACCACTTTTTCTTCTTTGTCGTCGGGACTGGAAACGGTCAACTGCACTTGTTGTCCTGCCAAATTTAGAGTTAACCTTTCCGGAGGAATCGTTTTAGTGACAGGAATTCCGTTTACGGCTTTAATTATCCAACCCTCGGAAACATTTATACCCGGGTTCATAAAAGGTGAACGGTTTTCGCCTAGCCAATGGTCTCCTTTTAAAATACGGATTATTTCATAGCCCTTTTTGCGAGCATTATAGCGATAATCAATGCCCAATTTACCGATTCTATAATTTGGACTTTGACGATAGTCCCCGCCAAATTCGTAACAATGGCTGGTGCCCAATTCACCTTGCACTTCCCACATCAAATCGGAAAAATCACTTCTGCAGGCACAACGCTCAACTAATGGATAATAGCGATCAAAAACCTTTTGCCAGTTAATCCCTGCCATATCTTCCACCCAATATTGTTGTGTTTGTAAACGCCAGGCTTCTTTAAACATTTGTTGCCATTCTTGTATAGGTACAATTTCCACAGAAAAACGGTTCAAATCAATATAACCGCTCTTTTTTCCGGGTGTTGCCTCTGCAGGCAAGTCAGCTTTGGGTTCAAGTTTAGTAGAAATGACACGGAGTTTATCCTTTTGGCGAATTAAAAGAGCAGAACCATCCAGGCAGATATGATAACCTGTAATATCTTTGGCATAAGTCCAGCTCTCCAGTTTGTTCAAATCATAGCACATCAAATCAAACTTGTTATCATCTTCCGCCCTGTTTTCCAGAGGCATATTCACATAAAACAAGCGGTCTTTGATCGCGCTCAAACCACCATACATTCCGGACGAAACAGGAAATTCTATTACGCGATCATATATCCCGTCAAAATCAATTTCTACTGGTTTAATTTCGTCTTTGGGTTCTTTTTCTTCTTTTTTCTCATCTTTTTTAGGGGTTTCCGGTTTTGCTTCAAAGGGTTTCGGTTCCTGAATAAAAGGAGAGCGCAGCTCTTTTTTCAGCGGAATTAAATAGGGCTTATAGGAATTGGGGTAGATGAAATCAAACTGAATGCCATCCGGTAAAGGATTTAAATTGCGCACCGACACAAAATAGAGATACTTTCCTTCCGGATCAAAAACAGGAGCGGTATCATTTAACACAGGTTTACTTACTATATGCAATTGATTTTCTTTACTATCCCAGATAATAATATGCCGGGTGTTGCGGTCACGATTATTGCTATAAGTTAGCCAGCGTCCATCCGGAGACCAATTAAGTTCCCAAATTAGACCAAATTCGTTCCGGTCTATGGTTTTAAATTCTTTGCTTTCCAAATCCATAATAATCAGCTCGCACCGGTGGTTTTCAATAGCCACCAGAGAACCCTTGGGAGCAGGGACAAAAGATGTAACTCTGCCCAAATCGGGATTATCAATAATCACTACTTCTTCGGTAACCTTTTCAAAATCCTTGCGTAAAGGGTGAATTTCAAAACGCTCATAGCCAGGTTCATCAGACAGCAATAGCAGATGTTTTCCATCTGGCAAAATTTGGGGCAGACGATAACGCACTCCTTGATGCCAACCATATTGTTGCACACTGCCTTCCCAATTTCCACTTACTAATGCCTTTCCGCGTAATTCTAAAGAAACGGAACCACCATCAGGTGAAAGATATACATTTTCCAGATTTTTGGGCGGACTAACAAATTTGCGTTGCCTCTGAACCATCGGACTGCTATAAGCAAAAGACAATTTCCGGGGTTTGTTTTCTTTAACATCCATCAACCAAAGCTCTGCTCCCGCGTGCCAGATAATATTTTTTCCATCGCTATAAGCGCCGCGGGCATAAAAATCCTTATGCTGGCTGTGTTTTTGCAGGTCTTTGCCCTCTGGGGTGCAAGAATAAATATTGCCAATACCTTCGTGGTCACAGATAAAATAAATCCGGTTGCCAATCCACATCGGATGAGCAAAATTTCCTTTCAGGTCAATCAGCTTCTTGAATTTGCCATCGCCATTTTTATCAATCAAAATATAGCCGGCAGTTCCACCCCGATATCTTTTCCACCTTGCAGGATTGCCTGTATTTCTACCTAAAACAACTCCTTTCTCTCCAAAAGAAATATCGGTTGCCCTTCCATAAGGTAATTCAACCGGAGCTCCGCCTTCACAATCAATTTCGTAAAGTTTGTAATAACCTTGGAGATAAGAACTGTGAGAAGAAGCGAAAATAATCTTGCTGCCTTTCCATCCAAGTGTATAAAGATAAGCTCCCAAATAAGTTAAGCGTTTTGCTTCGCCACCCTCGGAAGGCATTATATAAATTTCGGAAGTTCCTTCTTCTGTACTGGTAAACGCAATTTGCTTACCATCAGGAGAAAATTGGGGATTGCGAATCATACCTAAATTGGCAGTTAAGCGCCTGGCAACTTCATCTTTTAAGCTAAAAGTCCAGAGGTCATCTTCAGCAATAAAGACCACTTGATCTTTATAAATGGCAGGTTGACGATAATACGCGTTCATAAGGATGCTCCTTTAATAATAACTTACTTTATTATTTTGCACTCTTTTCATAGTGGATATTTAAGTCAAGTAAATATATAATAAGGTTAATCTAAAAAAAGTATCAAAAATAAGGACATCGAAGAAACTAAAATCGTTTCTGCCAAAGTAACTTTCACGCATTCCTATAATTTGTTTAGTATAGATGGCTCATAACGATTGTAATTAATAAATAAAACACATAAAGCTGTCATAAAGTTGGGGGTTTTTCAAGTTATAGGCAAAGACAAAGTTATCAAAACGCTTTCTGATTTACAAGAAGAACGATATCTTCTTCGTTTCCTGGAGGCAGAGTTATAAAGTTTCCGAGATCTTCCAACTAACTTCACGAGTATTTTTGGGTGGTTAACGAGGAAGAAAATTACCAGCAAGATTTACATCCAGATCCCAAATCCTTTAGACTTCAGACCCCCTTTCAAATTCCTGCAGTCTCTGTTTAGCCAATTCCAGATATTGTACCGAACCTGCTTTTTGAAAGCACTCTATGGATTTGTTCAATAATTCTACGAATTTATCTTTATCCTTCATAATTTCATAGATACCTGCTAGATTATAGTAGCCCCTTCCATTTCCGTCCAGATCTCCTATTTCAGCTGTCATAGCTATATTTTTGTTATAATATTCCATAGCGAGAGGAAGGTTATTTTCTGCTCTGGCAACATTTCCTAGGTTTCCATAGGTATGAGCGATCCCTTCCGTATCGCCAATTTTTTTTTGTAACTTCAAATTTTTGTGATAGAGTGTTTTTGCTTCCGTAATTTTTCCATTCTGAAACAGAATGTCGCCAATAGCATCCTGTTCAAATGAAATACCAAAGAGGTCATTGCACTGTTTAGCTATTTTCAGTGCTTTGCGAAAATATACTAGGGATTCATCATATTTTTCTTCGTGAATAAGAACTTCGCCAATTCCGTGTAACACAAAACCTTGCAACACAAGATTTCCCAGAGATTCAAATATCTTCAAGCTGCGCTGGAAATTATCCAATGCCTGTTTATGATTTCCCATTCTTCTATGCAAAGTTGCCATATCGGCAAGTACTTTTGCATAGCCAAAGCGATCACTGATTTTATCGGCAATATTGATTGCTTCAATATATGCCTGATGTGCCTCATCTAATTTTCCCATTCTGGTATAAACAATTCCTAAACCACCACAGGCGATACGCATAGAAAGATCATCCTTCAGAGCTTTTGCCAGATTATATTGAAATTTAAGCGAAGTAACTGCTTCTTTATACTGTCCTGTGTTCAGAAAATGGTTTGCTTGGATTGCTTCCAGTTTTAGCAAGAGATATAGATAGTGTCTTTGTTCTGCTGTTGTTTTTTCATCAGGGATTTGTTTATAAATATTTAATAGAGATGTAAGTGTAGTTTTTTGTTGCTTATCCTTCAGAAGTGTAGCAGCTTGCTTTAGGTATTCTTGTTTTAATTTTTTCATCAAAGTAGAAAATTCATCTATGCGAAACAGTTTATAAAGACAATCTAGCTGATAAAGTTGTATCTGATCTCCATATATTCCTGTATAGAAGTTTATTTGAGATAGATAATTCAGCACTTCTTCATAATTTCCTTCCAAGTAATAAATTCTTAAACGGAGAAAATGATATTTACTTATTTCGTCAGCATTCCTAATCTCCAACACTTGAATGTTTTCCAGATACATTTTTGCCTTATCCACTTCTCCCAGATAAAGCTGAGAATCTATAATAGCCAAAATAATGGAATTCAGTTGTTCAGAATCATCTGTATTTTGCAGAGCTATTTGATAATAGTAGATTGCCTCTCCATAGTTACTAATTTTATAATTCTGTTCAGCTGCCAGCAGTGAATAATGCAGTGCTTTTTCTTTATTTTCACCTAAATGAAAATGGTAGGCAAGCAGCTCACTGTGTTGAGAAGTCCAGCCTGCGTATTTTTCTTCATAAAATAAAGCTACCCTATTATGTAGCGACACCTTTTCACTTAATAGAATTGTAGAATAAATAGCTTGCCTCATCAATACATTATTAAAAAGATATTGAACTTCGGGAGATAGTTCCGTGATATCGATTATTTCTTTTTTCTGAAGTTCATTTATAATAGGGACTATTTCATTTTGGTTGATGCTTTTCTGAGTTTCCACTATTTCATCCAAAGTGAAACCTTTTCCTATAATAGATGCCTTTTTTAGCATATCTTTGGCGTCTGCACTAAGTGAATCATATTTAATCATAAACAGATTTTCTACACTTAAGGGAAGTAACCCTCTATTTTGAATATCACGAATATCAGATTCTGTAATTAGCATTGCTGGATTTGGAAATTGAGAACGAATTTGAGCACAAAGTTCCACAATAAAACGCGGATTTCCTCCAGCCGTATTTAGGATGTAATCAACTGCCTGATGTGTGATATTAGATAATTGCGAACGAATTAGCTCAAAACTGCTTTGGTAATCTAAATTGTCCAGTTTTAGGTATGCAGTTTTGGCTGATCTATTACTTTTGTTATGTTTAAAATCATCTGTTGATGTCATTATCAGGATAGGGGTTATAATTGTTTCCTCTTCCAGGCGTTTTTGTATGATTTGATTAGAAAGATCATCCAGCCATTGAATGTTATCCAAAAGGACGATATCAAGATCTTTCATCAAGATGTATAGTGATTTATACAGAGAAAGCAGCACGAGGTCTTTGTGTTTTTCACTATCAATAATTTGCTTAGAGCCTTGATTTTGTAAACCGAGCGCTTGTAACAGGATATCAGAATCGCGCTTATCCATTAGGTTATATAGATATTCTTTCAATTTATCAGGTTCAGCAAGTGGATCATCAATACCTAAGCTTTTACTGATGAACTTTCTGTGTAAAATGAGAAAATCGTGACGGTTGAATTCATCCAAAACGATTATTGCAATTTTGCTGGCTTTAGCGTAAAAACTGCTGATGATTTTCCAGCTTATAAAAGATTTACCTGTTCCGTGCTCTCCTGAGATTAGCAATTGAGAGAGCTTTTTGGAAGCGATCTTTTTGATAATGCTTTCGGTCTCATTTTGATAAAATACCTGAGTTTTATCGTCATATTGCTTTTTATAGCTGTTTAGATATTCAGGTAATTCCCGCACAATATGATAGAATTCTAGTTCCCCTTTAATGCCCTTAACTTTATCCTTTCGTAAAAATTGAACTTCAAAACGGCTTTGTACACTGGGGAGAATATCTTTTGTAAACACAATTTGACCATACTTTGCAGAAGTCATCAAGCGAGCGGCAACATTAACTCCATTGCCGATTATGCCAAATTCGTAGCGTTGCTGTCCTCCTAATATTCCCGCATAGAGATTACTATAAGTGAGCCCTATTTTGGCTTTTAATGGACTTTTCAGTTTATTGATCTGGTTTGCACAAATAATAGCTCGCTCAATATCATCAATATGTGTTTGCAAAATGCCAAAACTGATCAGCAAAATTAATCCCTTATCGGTATAGTCAATTTTGTTGATCATTCCACCCAAACGATAAACAATGTCCTGAACTGATGAATAATATTTATTCAGGGTCTTATAATCGCTTTTACGGATTAATATTTCTGCATTTATGCCGATAAACAAAATAGCAGCATTACGAAGTTCACCACTAAAAGATTCTGAGGATATCCTCTGCAAAACTTCTGGAGGGAAAAATAGATGATCATAGCTAAGTTCTGAACTTTGTGGAATTTGATTATGGTTGTATGAATACTGATCATTAGCTGGTATTAACACATTTGTTTCCAAACACTCGTTTTTTCCAGCTATGTCGCATTGCGTATATAAAGATGCTAAGATTGGACTGTAAACAAAATAATCCCAATGCTTTTTGTTCTTTCCCAAAATTACTATATTGGAGATACCAAAACCCATACTACTATGAAAGGCAAGATCGCTTCCATAAGTACTTTCTAAGCGCTTGTTTAATTTCTTTAACCCCTGCTTGATATCTTCCACGCATTTTTTAATTGTAATATGGCAGGCATTTTCTGAATCGGGGAAAGCTGCTAAAACAGCATCACCTTCAAACTTGATTATTTGACCCCCAGCGCGCATTATCTGGCTATTTAAAAGATCAAAATATTCATTTAATAGGTTGGTTATTACTTCAACACCGTAATGACCCTTCGCAGAAGCTGTCTCAGTTAATCTTGTAAATCCACAAACATCTAAAAAAAGGTAACCGCAACCAAAACTACAGGAGACATTATCTGGGTTTTTTTGCTCTAAAGTCCACTGAACCATTCCGGGCAGTAATTTACTTGTAGACACTATCACTTTCCCCCTTTAAGTCAATCTTACTTTTTTTATATAATACCTAAAATAAGTCAAGAAAAATATTGTAGTGTTTAAGGTAAGTATACTTGATATTGTCTAATCCTGTGAATGCGTATAGATTATCTGTTCTGCACTCTAATTAAAAAATCTAAATATCCCATAATGCTGATCTTGGGTTATCTAAAAATTTAATCCAGTGGCCTCAGAATCGCTATATACAACTATATATGCTTATATAAACTTAACATCTGATTCTGTACACTTCTTAAAAAAAATAATAAACCAAACGAGCAGTTATGCAATTTGCTTGCTTGTTTATCTATGGTAGTGCTGAGGTTGTGTTTTCTGTAAATTTGCCTAGTAGCACCACGACAATTGCACGACATCCAATTAAGCAAGGTACAAGTTTTACTTAATAATGAAAAGGGAATTCTTGCTAATTCTCTTGACTATGAAATTAAATTTAATTGAGTAGTTATTTATTTAGCATCTTCTTTATTTGTAATTAACTACCTTATTTGGAATAATATTATTTTATTAGGCATAAAAAATAACTTGACAACAAAAGCAAATAGTAATTCAAGAGATATGTATAACATTCGGTCGGAAAGAGGTTTATATGAAAAAACCTGTTGCGCAATGCAGGCATTTTATTTTTTTATTAGCTATTGCTATTTGTGCATCTATTAATTTGTATGCTGATTGGCGGATAAAATTAACAATTACTAACCAGGGTTCTGACGACTCAATAAGTGCATCTGTATTTTTGGGTGAAAGTGAAGGTGCTGCAGATGGTTTAGATACATATGATTTTCCTTTAGGACCTCCACCTAACAATCTTCCTTACATTCGTGCTTATTTTCCTCACAATGATTGGGGCTCAACTTTCAATGGAAATTACATAAAAGATATCAGATCTATAAATCCCGCAGCAAAAACCTGGAATTTTACTTTTTCTAAAAGCGGTACTCCTTTAAGTAATAACTATCGTCTTTCTTGGAATATAACAGGACTTTTCCCTGCTTGTTACCAACCCCGTTTAGTTTTTAAGAGCGAAAATATCAATATGCTTACTCAGAGTAGTTATTCTTATACTGGTTGGGTTACTTCCGGTTCCATCCAAATGCAATATAATAATGCAATGCCGTATCAAGTTCTTACTTTGCAGGAATTGCTTTTTTCCGATAATCTTACAAAGGGTCTTAACCTGAACAGATATTTTAAAGTGGGCAGTGGCACGCTTAATTTCAACTGTCATCCTAATGCTAATTTGGTTCAGAACTTGGTTACTTTGCAGGATTCTGTGTGGCTTAATATTTATCCTGTAGCTGGTTTTGTAGGAACAACAATAGCGGAAATATCTGTAATAGGAAGTGGAGGAACCCTTAATGCACAAATTTCTGTTATAAGGGATGCTACTAATTCGCCACCTGTCTATTTGGATGCTATTCAACCCTTACCGATAATCCAAAATCAACAGGGAATTTTTTCCTGGGCGGGAAAAGTTTTTGATCCCGATTTGGATGCCTTAACTATCAATTTTTCCGGCGGAGAAAATATCAGCATTGAACCCGATGAAACATTACAACAGGCAGCAGTTATTCCTGATGCTGGATTTAAAGGTGAAACGGTTTTCCAGTTTTCTCTTTCCGATGAAAATCATTCTCCAGCTATTTATGAAATTCCGGTAAATGTTTTGCCTGCTGTTCCAAGCAGCCCGCAAAATCTGGTTCTGCAACTTTTGCCAGAAAACTCTCTTCTGCTTACTTGGCAAACAGTTAATACTGATACTTTGGGTTTGCCTGTTTTTGGGCTGAAATATAAAGTTATGCTCTATGCTGATAGTGCAGGAACTCAACTAATCAATCAATATACAGATATTTCTGCTTCACAGATTATTATTCCTGAAGCAGGAGAGAAAATGTTTATTAAAGTTATTGCCGTTAACGAATAAGCGTGAACACTATGAAAGACACCCAGATACACTTAAGCTATTCTAAAAAGACGAAAAACCTTAACCGGATATATTACTGCAGGCAAAAAAGCGATGAACTATAATTATAGACAATAAAAATAACTTCATTGGAGGAACGATGAAATCCCCAAAACTGAGAAGCCTACCTTTAGGACTTATTTTATTTTTCCTCTGTTTTTCCATCAGCCCTTGTTTGGCTCAATTTGGCGGAGGAACAGGTTCTGTGGCATCACCCTATTTAGTAGCAACTGCACAACATTTATCCAATGTGCGTGATTATGCCGATGCATACTTTTTGCAAACAGGTGATATTTTTCTGAATGTAGAACCCTATAATTCAGGACAGGGTTGGTTACCTATTGGCAATCAGACAGCTCCTTTTACCGGTTCCTATGATGGAAACAGTTTTCATATTTACAGCTTATATATTAATCAACCGGAAGGAAAAAATCTGGGTTTATTTGGCTATACTAATTCTGCTGTGCTGAAAAATATTGCCCTTAATAATGTAAACATCAGCGGAAAGGACTATATAGGTTCTCTTGTCGGCTCTGTAAATGGCAGCTTTATTCAAAGTTGCAGCTGTGATGGAACAATTACAGGTGTTTCTGTAACCGGTGGTTTAGTTGGTGCTCTGGAACTTTCCTGCCATCTGGAAAAATGCTCTGCCGATTGTGTGGTCAGCGGTCAATTTTCAATAGGTGGACTTTGCGGCTACAGTAAAGGCGCAAGTGAAATTTATACTTCATACAGTAAAGGAACTGTTACCGGTAATAATGCTACAGGTGGTCTGGTTGGTATGCAGGGAAATTCTACTATAAGCCAAAGCTTCTCTGCATCTGCTGTTCAGGGCAATTGGGGTGCAGGGGGATTACTTGGAGTTAATGACACCCAAAGTTTGGTCTCTAATTGTTATTCTATCGGAGTAGTTACCGGCAATAGTAATACCGGTGGACTTATTGGCAGAAATGTTGTCAGTCAGACCCTTTCCAGTTATTGGAATTTAGAAAGCAGCGGACAAGTAACTTCTGCAGGTGGAATTGGTAGAACTACGGACGAAATGACTTTTACGTATGCCGCTAACACTTATGAGGATTGGAATTTAACCGAAATTTGGCAACCCGATACTGAATATTTTGTTAATGCGGGCTATCCTTATCTGCAATGGATGTATCCTTGTCCTCCCGTTTCTCATTTAAGTTATCTAATAGAAAATTACTCCGTTATTTTACAGTGGAGCCCTCCTTATGTTTCTTCTTATACGGGATTTAATGTCTATAAAAACGGAGAGCTTTATACTGCTGTTACCGATAGCTTTTTTATAGATACTGATGTCTATCACGGTGAACAATATACTTATCAGGTGAGCGTTGTTTATGAGGGTGGTGAATCTTCGCTTTCTGAGCCGGTTTCTTTTTATGTGTATTTTCCTCCTTTACCGGCGAATTGTGTTTTTCCTTTAAATGGCTCTACCGAAATGGATATCTTACCTCTTATACAATGGTCTCCTGATGCTCACCATAACTATCCTTTGCCCGATGGCTATTTATTGGAAGTTTGGGCTTTATCAGGAACCCATGTGGTGGATGAAGATGTGGGAAATGTTACTTCCTATCAAATTACTAATCCTTTAGATTATGAAACAGAATATTACTGGAATGTTACTCCTTACACTTTTGGAGAAGAAAATACCCGTATTTATGCCGAAAATGTGCCAAATTGGTATTTTATTACCCAAGAACAGATAGTTAAACCTGTTAACCTTACTGCCACTATTGAAAACTGGAAAAATGTTCAATTGAACTGGAATCTGGATGAGCCCAATTGGCTTTATTGGGACTCAGGATATTCATATAATAGTATTGGTTATATTGATAGCCCGAGAGTTTGGGATGTTACCTGTAAATTTGCTTCTTCCGATTTGCTTTCTCAAACCGGAAAATATATCACCCAGGTTAAATTTACTCCCTGTGAAGCCAGTTCCAATTACAGAATACGCATCTGGAGTGGAGACGATAATAATATCGGTCCTTCCGTTCTTTTAGTAGATCAACCGCTACAGACAAACGATCTTATTATGATGGACTGGAATACTGTTTCTTTGCTTACCCCGGTGCAAATTCAACCTGCTACTGCTTATTGGATTGGCTATAATATAGATCAGATTTTATATCCTGCATATCCTGCAGGGGTAGATGAAGGTCCTGTAGTTCCAGGAAAAGGAGCTATAATTTATCAAAATTCCACTTGGATGGAATTAATGGAAGCTAATAGCGAACTCAATTATAATTTCTGTATCCGGGCTTATGTCCAAAGCGGTTCACGAGAATTGACCCAATTGTCTCTACTGAATATTCCGGTTACCCCTAATCAGGGAAAAACTACTGATACAGGAACTCTTTCAGCATCTACAAACCCTCCGCAAATTCCTTCACGCTCTTTGCAGAATTTTAATATCTACAGGAATGGAACTCTGATTGGCAATAGCTATTATCCTTCCTATTATGATGAAAACCTCAGCCAGGGAGAATATTCTTACTATGTAACTGCTCTTTATGAAACCGCTGAATCCGAACCCTCCAATACTGCCGGTGTAACAATTGCCTATATTTACCCTCCGCAGAATGTTTATGCTGCTCTTATAGATAGCGTGTTACAAATTTCCTGGCAACCTTCAGTTTCCGGATTGGAACAGGGTTATGCCCTATATAGATTGCAGGAAGGACAGGAAAATGAACCCTACCTTTGGGAACAAATCGGTTATACAACAGGCGAATTTAACTTTTATGATTCTAACTGGCAAAACCTGCCTACCGGATATTACAAATGGGCTATTATAGCTCACTATGATTATGATAACTACTCCGAACCCGCTTTCTCCAACGTTATCTATAAGGTTGTAAATCTGATACCGGATGATAATTTCCGAATGGCAATAAACATTGCTTTACACCATCCTTCTGACTATATACCTACTATAGCTGATCTGAATGGATTAACTGGAACTTTATATGCTGGGCAGCGAAGTATTGTCAGTATAGAAGGTGCTCAATATCTGACTAATCTGCAATTGCTGGATCTTAGATATAACCAGATTATTGACCTCAGTCCTTTAGCAGGGCTAATTAATCTGCATGAGCTGGATATTAATCATAACCAGATAAGTGACCTCAGTCCTTTAGCTGGGCTGACAAATATGCGATATCTTTATCTTCATTGGAACCAGATAAGTGGCCTCAGTCCTTTAGTGGGTCTTACTAATCTGAAATTGCTTTGGCTTTATAATAACCAGATAAGTGACCTCAGTCCTTTAGAGGGGCTAACTAATCTTCAAGAGCTTTGGCTTAATGATAACCAGATAGGTGACCTCAGTCCTTTAGTGGGTTTGACTTATCTGCAAGAGTTGTGGATTCATAATAACCAGATAAGTGACCTCAGTCCTTTAGAGGAGCTGATAAATCTGTTGTCTCTTTGTCTTACTAATAACCAGATAAGTGACCTCAGTCCTTTAGCGGGGCTGGCTAATTTACAAGAGTTGTGGCTTAATAATAACCCGTTAAGTAACCTTAGTCCTTTAGAGGGGCTGACTCATCTGCAATTGCTACATCTTGATGATAACCAGATAAGTGACCTCAGTCCTTTAGCGGAGTTGATAAATCTGCAAGAATTATATCTTAGTGATAACCAGATAAGTGAAATCAGTCCATTATCGGGGCTGACTAATTTAAAAAAGCTGAATCTTTGTTATAACCGGATAAGTGACCTCAATCCTTTAGTGGGTCTGGCTAATCTGATATATCTGTATCTTTATGGTAACCAAATAAGTGACCTCAGTCCTTTAGCGGGGTTAACTAATCTGCAAGATCTATGGCTTTTTATTAATAATCCTATTTCTTACGAATCAATGTGGTTATCACGTAGTTGGTCTTTACCTTGGTCAACCAATGAATATAACCCCCTTTCACCTTGCTATCCTGTTCCTAATAGAAATGCAGTAAATGTATCTACAAATTGTGATTTATCCTGGCAGGGGAATTATTATTATAGCCAGGATGTTTTCTATGAGGTCTGGTTAGGATTTAGTCCCTATAATTTATCTTATATCGGAAGTGGTAATCATATATCCGGGACTCAATACTCATTTAATGTAGCTCTTCAACCCAACACTCAATACTATTGGCGCGTAAAAGCTATTGCCCCATCTGATACAATCTGGAGTGGAATGTGGAATTTCACCACCGGTGAGAGCTACTATCAGCCAATTATTTCTGTTACTCCTACCAGTATTTATGATGAATTAACAACAGCAGAAACCAGTCAAACAGAAATAACTATTGCCAATAATGGCACTGCTCCCCTTATCTGGAATAGCAATATTATTTTAATCCGGGCAGAACAGAAAACGGGAACTAATGCTTATCTTACTAAGGAAAATAACACAACAAGGGAACTTCACCCTAAAATTGAAAACACAGCTGATAATAACATAAGATATAAGGATACGGATAGAGATGGAATATCCATAATGCCGGAAATTAACCTTTCTCCTTCCTTCGGAACTATAGAACCCAATTCTTCGGTAATCTGTATCCTGAATTTTATTCCAGGAGATTCACTTGGCATCTATAACTATGAACTACAGCTCTCCTCCAATGATCCTGTTTCTCCTCTTGTCACTGTTCCTGCTGAATATGTAGTTACCAGTCCTATTGCCTATATTCCTGATGATAATTTTAGAATGGTAATTAACGGAGCATTAGGTCAACCCTCTGACTATCAACCTACTATAGCTGATCTGAATGGATTAACTGGATATTTAGATGCTGATGAACGAAATATAACCAGTATAGAAGGTGCTCAATATCTGACTAATCTGCAAGAGCTGTATCTTTATTATAACCAGATAAGTGACATCAGTCCTTTAGCGGGGCTGTCTAATCTGCAACGGCTGGATTTTGGTTGTAATCAGATAAGTGACCTCAGTCCTTTAGAGGGGTTGACTAATCTGCAATTTCTTTGGCTTAATGATAACCAGATAAGTAACCTTAGTCCTTTAACGGGGCTGTTTAATATGCAAGTTCTATATCTTAATCATAACCAGATAAGTGACCTCAGTCCTTTAGCTTGGCTGACTACTCTTCAATATCTGAATCTTAGTGGTAACCATATAAGTGACCTCAGTCCTTTAGAGGGGCTGACTAATCTGCAATATCTTAATCTTAATGGTAACCAAATAAGTAACCTCAGTCCTTTAGCGAATTTGACTAATCTGTATTATTTATATCTTGTTTATAACCATATAAGTGACCTCAGTCCTTTAGCGGGGCTGACTAATCTGCAAAGTCTGTATCTTCAACAGAACCAGATAAGTGACATCAGTCCTTTAGTGGAGCTTACTAATCTGCGATGGCTAGATATTAATTATAATCCTATTTCTTATGAGTCAATGCTGCTATCTCAAAGTTGGTCTTTACCTTGGTCAACCAATGAATATAATCCTCTTTCACCTTGCTATCCTGTTCCGAATAGAAATGCAGTAAATGTATCTACAAATTATGATTTATCCTGGCAGGGGAATTATTATTATAGCCAGGATGTTTCCTATGAGGTCTGGTTGGGGGTTAATCCTTATTCACTTGGCTATCAGGGCTTTGTAACTCAAATGGTAAATGTTACAGAACATCTTTATTCCTTCACTCCAATGCTGGAACCCTTAACCCAATACTATTGGCGAATAAAAGCTATTGCTACAACTGATACAATTTGGAGTGGAATGTGGAATTTCACTACCGGCATTCAAGAATTTGCTGGTGGAGATGGAACTGAAACAAATCCCTTTCAAGTTGCTACAGCTGAGCAACTGAATAATGTTCGTAATCATTTAACTTCCTATTTTATTCAGATAGCTAATATAGATTTAGGTGTTTCACCTTGGAATGAAGGTGAAGGTTGGGTTCCTATTGGTAATGATTCTACTTATTTTGCAGGAAATTATAATGGTAATGGATATTATATTTCAAATTTGCAAATTAATAGAAGTACTACAGATTATCAAGGTTTATTTGGTTTTGCAAATAGTGCTAAACTTATTAATATAAAAATCAATAATATCGCAATATCAGGTTGTAATTATGTAGGTGGCTTAGTAGGTAAAACCATAAATTGTTATATAGCAGATTGTTCAAATCAAGGTATAATAAGTGCGAGTTCGTGTTTTGCTGGCGGTATAATAGGTCTTTCCTGGAATGATACAACTATTGAGAAATGTAATTATAATGGTACAGTAACTGGAACATATTGTGGTGGTATTACTGGACAAGCAACACACTGGTGCTTAATAATAGATTGTTATTCTACAGGTATAGTATCCGGAGACAATGCTTTGGGAGGAATAGCTGGTATAAACTGGGGTAATGTTCAAAGATCATTTTCTTCTGTTACAATTTCTGCTTCTGCTATAGCAGGTGGGATTGTGGGCATCTCTTATGGTAATAGCTCAATCAATGACTGCTTTTCCAAAGGAATAATAAATGGGTTTTCAGATATTGGAGGAGTGGCTGGGTTTATGGATACTTATACTTCTATGTCTAATTGTTATTCTACCTCCATTGTTACAGGTACTAACGAAGTTGGAGGATTAATTGGTGGTTCTGCTACAATAAATATAAATAATAGCTATTGGAATGTTGATTCATCAGGTCAATATGCTTCAGTTGTAGGTGAAAGTAGAACTACAGCAGATATGGTGTATCCCTATTCTGATAGTACTTATGTAAATTGGGACTGGGATAATATCTGGGCTGCTGACTTGGATCATAATATTAATGATGGTTATCCTTATTTACAATGGATGGCTCCAGAACCTTTATATTATCCTCCTCAACATTTAACTGCCACTGAAGGAAATAATTCAGTATTTCTATCTTGGCAGTTACCCTTAACAGGAAATCCCGAATCTTATTCTCTTTGGTGTTTAACACCAGGGGAAGAAGCTGATGATAGTTATTGGAACTTAATAGCAACTTCTATTACAGGATTATCTTATACCGATTACTCCTGGTTTGATTTACCGGCAGGAAGTTATAAATGGGCTATAAAAGCCGTATATAATGGAGAGAATTATTCCCTACCTGCTTTTTCTAATGAGCTTACAAAAGTTCCCGCTCTACCTTATATTTCAATATATCCTACCAGTATCTATCAGGAATTAACAACCCTGGATACATGTTCTGTTCTAATTAATATTCACAATAGTGGCAATAACTATCTTGATTGGAATTGTCAGATTATTACCTATCGCTCAGATCAAATAACAAAAACTCAAAAAGTTAATAGGGATTTGAATATATCTATTACACCTTCTGAAGGAATTCTTGAACCTGGAGAAACAGCAATTTGTCTGTTGGAATTTATTCCTGGGGATACTACTGGGGTTTATCATTATGACCTACAGGTTAATTCTAACGATATAACTAATCCTGTAATACAAATTCCTGTTGATTTTGTAGTAACCTCAACAAGTACCATTGCCTATATACCTGATGATAATTTTAGAATGGCAATAAATGAGGCATTAGGACAGCCCAATGATTATCAACCTACTATAGCTGATCTCCAAGGAATAACGGGTTCTTTGGATGCTGCTTATAGAAGCATAAGCATCATAGTAGGTGCTCAATACCTGACTAATCTGCAAGAGCTGTATCTTAATTATAACCAGATAAGTGACCTCAGTCCTTTAGCAGGGCTTACTAATTTGCAAGGTATAAATCTTGGATGTAATATGATAAGTGACCTTACTCCATTAGCGGGACTCACAAATCTACGCTGGCTATTTCTATTTAGTAATTATATTAGCAATATAGTACCATTGGAAGGACTTTATAATCTACGAAATCTACAGCTTCATTATAACCAAATAAGGGATATTTCTCCTTTATCAGTATTGATTAATATAGGAGGTATAGCTCTTGGGAGTAATCAAATAAGTGACATTACTCCCTTGACTGAACTTACTCACTTAATAGGGCTTGAACTTTATAATAATCAGGTAGATGATATT
This sequence comes from Cloacimonetes bacterium UBA5835, assembly GCA_002432865.1. Classification (GTDB taxonomy): domain Bacteria; phylum Cloacimonadota; class Cloacimonadia; order Cloacimonadales; family Cloacimonadaceae; genus Cloacimonas. The sequence goes on along the minus strand of DJGX01000045.1, from coordinate 11,320 downwards.
AAATCTTTATCAAGGTTAGTAAATATACAATGGTTATATCTCAATGGAAACCAGATAAGTGACATTAGTCCTTTAGCAGGGCTGACTAATCTACGAGAGCTGTATCTTAGTTGGAACCAGATAAGTGACATCAGTCCTTTAGCGGGGTTATATAATTTGTGGTCTCTTGATATTTATGGTAATCCTATTTCTTATGAGTCAATGCTGCTATCTCAGAGTTGGTCATTACCTTGGTCAACCAATGAATATAATTCTCTTTCACCTTGTTATCCTGATCCCAATAGAGATGCAGTAAATGTATCTACAAGCTGTGATTTATCCTGGCAGGGAAATTATGATAATAGCCAGGATGTAAGCTATGAGGTCTGGTTAGGATTTAGATCTTCTGCTTTATCTTATATAGGATGTGGTACTCAAGTTTCCGGAACTCAATATTCATTTAATGTAGCTATTCAGCCCGACATTAAATACTATTGGCGAATAAAAGCTGTCTCTTCAACTGAAGAAATCTGGAGTGGAATGTGGAGTTTCATCACTGGTGAGGAATTCTATCAGCCAATTATTTCTGTTACTCCTATAAGTATCTATGAGGAATTAACTACTGCAGAAACAAGTCAAACAGAAATAACTATTGCCAATAATGGCACTGCTCCCCTTATCTGGAATAGCAATATTGTTTTAAGCCGGGCAGAACAGAAAACGGGAACTAATGCTTATCTTACTAAGGAAAATAACACAGCAAGAGAACTTTACCCTAAGATTGAAAACACAGCTGATAATAACATAAGATACAAAGATATGTATAGAGATGGAATATCCATAATGCCGGAAATCAACCTTTCTCCTTCTTTCGGGACTATAGAACCCAATTCTTCGGTAATCTGCGTCCTGAATTTTATTCCTGGAGATACACTTTGCACCTATAACTATGAACTGCAGCTCTCCTCCAATGATCCTGTTTCTCCTCTTGTCACTGTTCCTGCTGAATATGTAGTTACTAATTCAATTACCTTTATTCCTGATAACAATTTTAGAATAGCAATCAATGAGGCATTAGGTCAACCTTCTGATTATCAACCTACCATAGTTGATCTGAATGGATTAACTGGAACTTTATATGCTTATAGACGGAATATTTCTAGTATAGAAGGTGCTCAATATTTAATTAATCTTCAAGAGTTGCATCTTTATTGGAACCAAATAAGTGACCTTAGTCCTTTAGCGGGGCTGAATAATCTGCAAGTACTGAAGCTTGGTTCTAACCAGATAAATTGCCTTAGTCCTTTAGGGGGATTGAATAATCTGAAAGTACTACAGCTTTATAATAATCAATTAAGTGACCTCAGTCCTTTAGCGGGGCTGACTCATCTGCAACAGCTTGATCTTGGAGATAACCAGATAAGTAACTTCAGTCCTTTATCGGGGCTGATAAATCTGCAAGATCTGACACTTGCTAATAACCAGATAAGTAACCTCAGTCCTTTAGAGGGGCTGACAAATCTGTTGTCTCTTGGTCTTGCTAATAACCAGATAAGTGACATCGGTCCCTTAGCCGGGCTGACTAATCTGCAAGAGTTGTGGCTGTATAATAACCGGATAAATGACCTCAGTTCTTTAGAGGAGCTGACTAATATGCGAGGGCTTTATCTTAACTATAATCAGATCAATGACCTCAGACCTTTAGCAGGACTTACTAATCTTCAAGAGCTATCTCTTTATTGGAACCGGATAAGTGATGTTAGCCCTCTATCAGGTCTGACTCATCTGGTGTATCTTTATCTTGGTAATAATCCTATTTCTTACGAATCAATGTGGTTATCACGAAGTTGGTCACTACCTTGGTCATCCAATGAATACAATCCCCTTTCTCCTTGTTATCCTGTTCCAAATAGAAATGCAGTAAATGTATCTACAGGCAGTGATTTATCCTGGCAGGGGAATTATAATGATAGCCAGGATGTTTTCTATGAGGTCTGGTTGGGTATTAGTCCTGATTCAGTTATCTATCAGGGCTTTGTAACTCAAATGGTAAATGTTACAGAACATCTTTATTCCTTCGCTCCAATGCTGGAACCTTTAACACAATACTATTGGCGGATAAAAGCTGTCTCTTCAACCGAAGAAATCTGGAGTGGAATGTGGAGTTTCACCACTGGCAATTATGAAGCAGGAAATATGTCTATGTTGGAGCCGATTTCTGTTACCGTAGCGATTAATGCCTTACAAAATCAGGTGCGTTTATCCTGGCAACGCAGAAGGAATGATGAAAGCTACTATGTATATTGGTCGGAAAATCCTTATGCGGAGTTTCCTGAGGGTTGGAACGGTCCTGTAAATGTAACAGAGACCAACTATACGGATACTTTAACAGACAAATGTTTCTACCGGGTATTTGCAATGCCATCTATCCGGGGAAAAACAGAAAATAAACAAAATACGAAACCGAGGGCAATAATGCCTGGAAGAGGAGAATAAAATGGCAAAAAGAACATTATTGGTAATGCTGTTGATAATAGCAGCAGTATTAGTTAGCGCCCAAACAATTCCCTATCCTGTAGATTCTAAAGAATATCAGGAATACAAAGAAGGTCTGATAGGCAAAATGCCTGTTCAGCCACCTGTTTATTCCAATGTGCCTAAAGGGAAACAAGTTCCCTTAGTGTATCAAAAACAGCAGCGGGATGGACTTTTAATTCCGCTGGATGATAGTTTCCAGCTGGCAATGGAAGGAAACGATGATTATTACACTTCCGTGATTCCATTACCGTTTGCTTTTGATTTTTATGGAACTACCTACACGGAATTTTACATCAACAACAACGGCAATGTTTCCTTTGGCAATCCTTACAGCACATTCACTCCCTCTGGATTTCCGGTAAATGATTTTCCTATGTTAGCTCCCTTTTGGGCAGATATAGATACCAGGTCAGTGGGTCAGGTTTTTTACAAAATGGAATCCAGTAGAGTAACGGTAATTTGGAATGCAGTTGGCTATTTTAGTAATCATACCGATAAACTTAATACCTTTGAACTTATTTTTACTAATGGTTGGGACCCTGTTGTGGGAGCCGGTTATAATGTAGCTTTCAGTTATGGAGATATGCAATGGACAACTGGAGATGCTTCCGGAGGAGAAAATGGTTTTGGAGGTGTTCCGGCAACGGTTGGTTTAAACAAAGGGGATGGAATTTACTATGGATTAATTGGCAGATTTGATCACGAAGGATTTGACTATAACGGACCTGGAGGTGCTCCCTCAGGAGTTAGTTATCTGGATAATCAGTTATTCAGGTTTACTGCCATTCAGGGAAATTTCCTGCCTCCTGTTTTTGGTAATCTTCCTGTAGAAACAGTTAACCTGCAAGAGGGGGAAAGCATTCAGTTACATATAAATGCTTCTTCGCCTGCCCCGGGGAATACTGTTTACGCAGAAATTCAGCACGATTTTACAGTCGGTTTCAATGCAGAAATTATACCCGGAAATCCCTGTTATATCAATTTGACGATTAACGGTTTACGCAATAATGTAGGATTGCATAATATAACTATTACCGCTACAGATAATGGAAATCCTTCTCTTTCCACAGTTGCCGGCTTTACAATGAGGATTATTCCTCACCTGGGAGATTTTTTAATAGTTACCAATTTCTATCCCCCCAGTATCAATATTGTGGATGTAGCTACCAATGAGGTCTATGGTCCTTTTCTGGAAGGTCAATTGGGTGATTATTATCTTGTAGATGTAGTTGTCTCTTTTGATGCCCAATTTGCCCTGATCTCCAATTTTAACAATGCTACCGTCTATCAAATAGACCTCAGCAACTTATTGGAACCGACAATTATTGCTTCTTATAATTTGAGTTTTAGCGCTGAGGATATTACTTTGAGTGCAGATAACCGTTATGCTATTGTAGCTGATGGAGGTCCTTCAAACACTTATATTGCAGTATTGGATTTGCAGTCCAGAACCACAGTGCAGGTTTTGGATATTTATCCTCATAATGCACAAGGAGTAACTATAGGTCCTGGTGGCAAGGTGCTGATAAATGATTGCACTAATGGTTATGTGCATCAGTATCTTTTAAATTTTGCCACCGGTAATTTATCCTATTCCAATGTTTCTGTTCCCGTAGCTAATTGTATGAATACAGTTATCAATCCCGGTGGGGATTTTGCTATTGTCTGTTCTTTAGATGGACAATCAGAAGTTCTACAGCTGAATACTGATAATTCAATAACTGTGTTACAAAACCTGGGTGTTAGTTCTCAATCAGCTGTATATTCAACAGACGGGCAAATTGCCTTAATTGGTGAATATGGAACAGATAATCATAAGCTTTCTGCCTATAATGTTCAAGCAAATGGGACTTTGGCTTGGCAGCAGAGTTTTGATTTACCTTTTTATGGAGGGTGGGGATATTATGGAGTGGATGTTTTAGCTTTAAGCACTGATAACAGCCAGGCATATATTACTGATTTTACTGGATCAGTCAACAATATGCTAGTTAACATAAATCTGGTAAATGGCACACAACAGAATTTAACTTTGCCCTATCCTACTGGTTTAGCCATTGGAACAATGTTCTTAACGGCATATTTTACAGCAACCATAACCAATGTCCAAAATTGTACCCAGGTTCAATTTCATCAACACTGCAGCGGTAATCCTGATTCCTATTTGTGGAACTTTGGAGATGGACAAAGCAGCACTGAACCCAATCCTTATCATACATATTACACTCCCGGTTTATATACAGTAACGCTAACTATCTATAAAAATGGGGAAAGTGACAGCTATTTTCAAACTATAGAAGCAATTTTCAATACTCAAATTCATCTTACTTTAGCAGGGTCACCCTATTATTATGAATCTACGCTTGATATTTCGGAAGGGAGCTCTCTGATTATTGATAATGGTGTGATAGTAAACTTTGGTCCGGAAGCAGGTTTAGAGGTCTGGGGTTCAATTTTTGCTAATGGAGCTACTTTTTCCGGAAGTGAAACAGAGGGCTGGAAGGGAATTATTTTGCATTCTCCTGTTTCCCCCGTAACTTTCAACAATTGCAATATCTATAATGCCGTGGTGGGTTTAAAGATTATTAACAGCAGTTTTACGATATCAAATTTGATGATTAGCAAAACTCAAATATTTACTGGAGAAATTGGACTGAAAGTGCAAGATGCCTCTAATATGGTCTTCAATAATCTACAGGTTATTGGTTACACAACTGGAATTGTTTTTGAGAATGAAGTTAGAACAACCAGTAGCCCTATTCTTAATAATACTCGTATTCGCAACAGTAGCAGTTCTATTCGCACAGAAAGTAAAGGATTATATGTATTTGGTGCAATAGGGCTAACTTTAGATAATGCCAGTATTGAAGAATATGATTATGGTGTTTATTGGGATGGTTTAGGAACAACTGATTATCGTAGTGTTCCAATTCTCAACAACACCCGCATTAGAAACAGCAGTAGCTCCCTACGCAATATTTCCAGTGGTATAAAAATGATTGATATCTCAAGAGTAATAATGTCCAATGATTCTATTGGTGGTTATCCGACCGGTTTGGAAATCATCAATAATGAATCTACTTTGTTAACAACTAATGCCACCCTTAAAAACACCCGTATCCGAAATAGTAGTAGTTCCTTACGAACAGAAACTAAGGGGGCATACTTAAATGGTCATATTGCTGCTACTATAGATTCGCTGGAGATAGAAGATTATTCTATTGGAATATATTATGAAAGTGATGGAACTCCCTTTAACCGGACAATACCTGTACTCTCTAATACAAGAATTCGTAATAGCAGCAGTTCGTTACGGGAACCGTTAAAGGGATTGATCCTAAAAAATCTAGGCGAAGTTATTATAAGTAACAATATAATTTATCCGAACATCCAAAACTTGAGACAAAATACTGAAGGAATAGGAATATCCTTAGATAACAGTCAAAATGCACAAATAGTTTATAACACGATTTGGGGTTTGAATAATGGTTTGTATGCTTCGGGTAGTAGTAACGGTATCTTTAATCAAAATGTTATCTGGACTAATGGAGAACAATTAAATAATCCTGTTATCTTGGAAGACAGCAATATTCCAATTAGTAACTGTGATATTTCTTATGCTCAAGGTGTTTTCCCTGGAACAAATAATTTGAATGAAGATCCTCTCTTTGTTAATCCGGAGGAAGGTAATTTTTATTTGAAACCGCGTTCTCCGCTTAGAGATACAAATATTGGTGCGCTGCCTTTTAATTTTGATGTTTTAGCTGCAGTACATACTTATAATATGCATCCTGGTTGGAATCTTATGGGTGTGCCATATTTAACCCGACCCTTGGAGAACACCCCGGTAAGTATTTTTGCCGATGATCTTTCTCCTTTTTATGTGGCTCCGAATTATACTTCCATTGTGCAATTAAATCCATCTGCCACAAGTGATTCCCTAGGTCATCTTGATATGACTTATACAGGAAGTTATACTATTCCAGCTCAAGTTCATCCCGGAATTGGTTATTGGGTACGCAATCCTTATGCTACATTAGCAACCATAGATGTTTACGGTTTGATGGATGATGGCAGTTATAATGTTGTTTTAGATGGAACCGGAAATCCCAATAATGGCTGGTATCTTTTGGCAAATCCTTATGACCGTCTTATTTCTTTAACGGACGGCAGCATAATTTTAGGAGCAGGGATGTTAAACGGTATGCAAACTTACGATTACAACCTGCATAATTATATCTTAATTGATGCCGATAATCCCGGTTTTGTAGAACCCTGGGGTGGCTTTTTTGTAAAAGCTATAGCTCCCGACGCACATTTATATTTCAATTATCCTTCACAACCTCGTGTACAAAGTGAAATACTTCAACCATTAATTAGTAATTCCAATGTAGTTCCCTGTCCTAAACTAAAATGGGAATTATCGCTTACAGCTAATTCAGGAGAGAAAGGTGATATAATAACTTTTGGGGTTGCTGAAGGAGCACAGGATATTTATGATTCATTAGATATTCCAGAAATTCCCAATCCTCCTTTTCCACAAAAAGGTATGCTTCAATTTAGTATCTGCAATAACGATTGGCAAAATAACCCCGGACTTTATACAAGGGATATTAAAAGTAGTAGAAATGGTTCCTGGAATTGGAATTTACTCCTCAATCTAGAAGGACTATTAGAAGATGGTATTTTAAATGATATCATTAAAATCAGTGCCATAGGTACAGATAAGATACCTGCTAATTATATTGTCCGAATGACAAATCCTGCCGATGGCAGTAGTATCGATTTAAAAAATGATGTTTACTTACTTGAAGTAGATATTAATCACTCAGAAGAAGAGCCCTGGCTGATTCCTTTATCTGTGGAAGTGATACCTTGCTCCAATAATGTTGATGAAAAAGAACATTTCTCTGCCACAAATTACCCCAATCCATTCAATCCGGAAACTACAATCTGTTATAATTTGCCTACCGAGAGCTTCGTCTCTCTGGAAATATATAATTTGAAAGGACAATTGGTTAAAAAATTGATAAATGAAACACAATCCTCTGGAAAACATTCAACCGTTTGGAATGGATGTGATCAACAAGGTCACGAAGTTGCTTCCGGATTTTATTTCTATCGCCTGAGCACGAAGGATAATAAACTAACTAGAAAAATACTATTAATGAAATGATATAGTGAGGAATGATAAAAAAGAAACAAGTAAATGTAGCCAGCTAAAGACAAAAATGGAGTAATTTACTTACCTGTCTCTTTGTCAGAGTGATAAATACTGCTTCCAAGATATCACAAGGGATGATGTCTCTTAGGATATAGTGTTGCTTTCATTCTTAAAGAGAAAAATACTATCTTGCTTGCATAAAGTAAAATATACTGGCTAATTGTAGTTATAACGACGCTTGCTATATTCACACGAAAATAATGATTAAAAGTATTGCCCAATACGAAACTTCTCGAAGTAATATAGTCTCAACAGGTTATCGATTATGAATCTTCGAGAGGTAATATGTTACGATGAGATAGCTATATCTCTCTCTTCATAACTCCATAGCAAAATATAGAATACAGAAAAATGAGAAAACCAATAGATTACAAATGTTCCCTTTAATTTCAATAGTGCTATGCAAGGTAAAAAAAACGGAGGAATATAATCCTCCGTAAAATTAGCAGTTAGAAAAGTGAACTACTGGATGGCGCCTGTCTCACACTTACAATTTTGAAAGTAAATTCATAATTGTAGGTAGTGTTATCTACAATTATCGGAAGCTTAATTTTCATCTCCTTACCATGATAGCGCACAGCTTTTGCGTATTCTGTAGGTAAGAGAGGTGTTCTAACATATACTCCTAAAAGAGTTGACGGCTTAGTATGATCTGCTGAAAAAATAGTTTCTGTGAGATTATTACGCGGAGCGATGGTACTTGGTGCCTGAGGTTTATCTTTTTCAGAATCAGGTGTGCTGGAAATTAATAAACGATGACCGATATTATCATAATCCAAATATAGTCCTTTGTCCCAGTCCAATGTTAGATTTTTATCCGAAGGATTATAAAGAGTTAACTCAAAGCCGTTTTCTGAAGCATACCATATAGTATTCATTAATTCATCTTCATAGCGGTAGCGAGTTTTATTTACAATAGTAGTATCAGCAATAATAGGTTTGCTACGGATATTTACTTCATTCCCTCTCGATACTTTTGTAAGAGCAATATCGTATTTAGTAACAAGCTTGGTTGATTGCCCTTGTTCGTTTGTGGCGCAAGATGCAAGCAACAACAAAATAATGGCAAGTGGGATAAGCAAATTAAATTTTCTCATTTTTTTTAACTCCCTTGGCGTTATTAATAGTAAATTTCATATTTGCTATATCGTTTATTTTGTCAAGCTTGATATTTGCTTCCTACACGATATATTTTGTATCTATACTATTATCCTTAGCAAAAAATGCCTGAAATCAATCAATTGCTTTAACTGTCTGATTCTGTATAAAGTTAGTAACTTCCTAAAGCAGCATTATCTATAAGACGGGTTTTGCCAATAAAAACTGCTAAAAGAATGCGGGTATCATCTTTGGCTTGCTTAACTTCTTGCAAAGAAACAGAATCTACAAATTTAATATAATCAATCCTACCACCAGCTCTAATTATTAAATCAGAGGCGTTCTTTTTCAGAATTTGGGGATCATCTATACCTTGTTTGTATTGCTCTTGGGCTTGTTTGATAGCCAGCGAAAGACATAATGCTTGCTGTCTTTGTTCAGAGTTTAGATATACATTTCGGCTACTCATAGCTAAACCATCTGCTTCTCTGATAATCGGACAAGGATGTATCTGTGTGTGAAAATTAAGATCCTTCAACATTGTTTGTAAAACCACAATCTGCTGAAAATCCTTCTCGCCCATAAACATCAAGCTTGGCTTTATTATGTTTATAAGCTTTGTAATTACTGTTGCAACCCCTCTAAAATGACCTGGACGACTTGCTCCACAAAGAATAGAACTGAGCTCCTCTACATTTATCCAAGTTTTATAACCTGCTGGATACATTTGGTCGGGAGTAGGATTAAATACATAATCCACTTTATATTGATTCAAGAGTTCCAAATCCCGTTGTAAATCACGCGGGTAACTACTAAAATCCTCATTTGGACCAAACTGTGAAGGATTTACAAAAATGGAAACAACCGTTATATCACAATTCTTATTTGCTTCAGCTACCAGAGAAAGATGCCCCTTGTGAAAATAACCCATTGTAGGCACAAAACCTATTGTTTGACTATTTGACCAGTTGTTACCGATCTCCTGCATCTGTTTAATATCGGTTATAATCTGCATCAGTGAATTTGCTCTATTCTATTTTCATCATTGAGAACAACTATACGGGGCTTATAATCTTCCATTTTGTCTTCTTCTATAATGCCATAATTCAAAATGATAACTTTATCACCAACTTGAACTAAACGCGCTGCTGCTCCATTAATACTGATAATCCCGCTTCCTCGTTCTCCAACTATTATATAAGTTGAAAAACGGTTACCATTTGTAATATTAAATATTTCAACCTTTTCAAATTCGCGCATACCACTCTTTTCCAGAAGCTCTGCGTCTATTTTGATGCTACCGTTATAATTTATATCACACTCCGTTACCGTAGCCCTATGAAGCTTTGATAAAAGAATTTGCCTTAACATTTGTGGTCTCCCAATTAGTATTTTTATATCCCAATTCTCCTAAGCTTGCCTTTTGTCAATAAAATTTCCACTCTCTCCAAATATTGTTACTATATATGACCAATGAAAAATGAGAAGTAAGGAGATTATCTCGATTATTTAGCCTATACTGAACAAATATTCGTAAGAACTTAGTAATTCATCTGTATGTTGCTTTCTTTGCCTCCCAAAAAATCTCTGATTTATCCATTTGTTATGGGCAAGGAGCTTACCGGATTAACAATTAAGCGCATTCCCATTATCCTATTCATCATATTCTTGTTTTCTATTTAACTTGTGGACTTATCAGGGTTACAGAACACATTAAACTATAGTTTTATCGACAAGAGAAAATCCTCTTTACCGTTTTTCCATATAAGTATATTATGCGTTTAACTAACCTTAATCAAGCGTTAATAATTAAGGAGTGATTAAGGCATGATGAAGAAGTGATAGACACTTTCTAGTAAGGGAATAATCTGATCTAAAATTATCCGGAACAAGTGAACCTAAAAACTATTCCCAAAGCCCAAAATTTGGAATAAGATTTACTCTGCAATTCAGTTAAAAGGGCTGGGGAAGACGGCTTGATAACGATAGTTTTTGGCTATCAGTATCTAAATAAAGAGATATAAATATACCTGATTGATTATGAGTAAAGTAATCTCCTCATAAAATCCACTTTTGGATCCAAGGCTGACATATAATCGGAGTAAAGCATATAAAATGGTATACTTAAGTATGTCTTTTATATTATCTGAAATTACAGAAAAAAACCGAAAAAGATCATTTATTCAACTTGCAGGAAAGTTTATTGGCAATTGCTAGAAGATACTCTATTCATTTTTAAGAACGGATGATTAATGGTACCTTAATAACTTCCACGGAAAAGCTCACTAATTTTTAGAACTATGATGAAATATCGAACTATCAAAACACCCATCAAGAGCTCTCATGCTACATTTTCTTTGTGCCAACGCATGAAGTTCTGGTGTCAGTTTACACTAAAATATGCTGTATTTTTCTCAATTAGCTTCAAGATCTTGCCTAAATCAGTATATTTTTTAGCGATTTCAAAAAAATAATTTGTATATT
>DJGX01000019.1 GCA_002432865.1 Cloacimonetes bacterium UBA5835 | reverse complement strand
TAACGACGGGTTTTTAACCCGGCGATAAAAAGAATGCCTAAAAGAAGTCCCAGCGGGACGACAGATTTAAGCGACGGGTTTTAACCCGGCGAAAATCTTAAGTCCACTATTTTCAAGATGACTCAAACAAACAACTCCTCTTCCTCTCCTCCTCCTCCTGTCCTCAACCCATCGTTGAGGAGGAGTGAAGATTGGGTAGATGACAAGTTGTATATGGTCAACCAGCAAGAAAACTAAGGTGTTGGCTAAAACAATCTATATATGCTGTTAATTTTCCTGCAATTCTACCAATTATGATTGATAAATATATGTAGATGATAAGAAAGGATAATAAAGGGGGGATACTTTTTACCTTTACCGCTGAAAATAAGGGGAAAAAATTAGATTGACAGAATATGGAAATAGAGATAAAGATGATTTTATCTAAAAAAGGAGTTGAGAATGGCTTCAACATTAGTTTTGGGATGTATGTGGGGTGATGAAGGCAAAGCAAAGATAGTAGATTATTTAGCAGCTTCTGCAGATTTTGTTGTTCGTTTTCAAGGTGGTAGTAATGCAGGCCACACAATTGTATATGGCAATCAGAAATATGTGTTGCATACAATACCTTCAGGTATTTTATATCCTGATACAACCTGCTTAATTGGGGCTGGTGTATTAGTTGATCCCACTTTGATAAAGGAAGAAATACACAATTTGGAGAAAGCAAACATAGATTTTAGCAAGCGTTTGCTGATAGATTACCGGGCAGGAGTTGTACTCCCTTTACACAAACAGCTGGATATGGAAAATGAAACAAAGCTGAAAAAATCCAAAATTGGAACTACGGGAAAAGGAATTGGTCCTGCTTACAGTGATCTAACAGCCAGAATTGGGATAAGATTAGAGGATTTGGCTTATCCGGAGTATTTGTCGGAACGGCTGAAGCAACTGTATACTTATCATCATAAAAAGCTAACTGACGAGGAATTAACAAAGCAGATTGCTGAGTTGCAAGATTCCTGGAAATTCTTGAAAAAATACACTGGCGATGTAGAATCTATCCTAAATGATATAGCTAATATTAAAGATAAATCAATTCTCTTTGAAGGAGCACAGGGAACACTTTTAGATTTAAATTTTGGAACCTATCCTTATGTAACTTCTTCTCGGGTTATGACAGATGCTGCTGGCATTGGAACTGGTTTTTCTGCTCGCCGGATAGATAAGGTTCTGGGAATTTATAAAGCATATACTACAAGAGTGGGTGAAGGTCCTTTTCCTACAGAAATATTTACAGATATTGCAGACAGGATTAGAACTGCTGGTAATGAATATGGCTCTACCACTGGCAGACCAAGAAGAATTGGCTGGTTTGATGGAGTAGCCGCAAGATATTCAGCTCGCATCAATGCTTTGGATAATGCAGTAATCACCTGTCTGGATGTGCTGCAGGGATTAGATGAGCTAAAAATCTGTAGCGCTTATAAATATAAAGGCAAGCTATACAGGTCTATGAAGTTACATCCTTCCCAATTTGATAAAATAGAACCCGTTTATGAGAGTTTTGAAGGTTGGGATGCAGATATCTGTAACTGTAAAAATAAAAGTGAATTACCAAAAGCAGCCAGAGATTATCTGGAAGCAATTGAGGACTTTCTGGAAACCCGTATCTGTCTTGTTTCTGTGGGAAGAGAGAGGGAACAGACCTTTACAATAAAAGAAAGAAAGAGGTAACTGCAAATGCTGCGCCATATTATCCTTACCGTTATGTTTTGTCTTTTATTCAGTTTTTTAGCCGCTCAGGTAGATTCGTTATATTTACCTCAATTCGCTAATCCCTTTTATGATACCTTTAGCAGAAATTATAATGGCACTACTGCAGCTGGAAGAGGTTATACCGGTGTTGCTATTTTGGGTGGTATGGATAATGCTCTTTTGAATCCTGCTTCTGTGCTTCCAGGACTTGGAACTATACTTGTGGAGATGAATGTAAAGCCCTCTATGGAAGCTGATGGATATCCTATGTATGCCAATTATGTTTCCAAGGTTCCTATTGGGATGTTGGCGATAAATGCTACAATTGCTAGTAAATTTTCAGCTGGATTGCTATATAGCAATCCCAAATCTATTACCCTGGAGGATTTTTCCTTCTATACCAATCAGGGGCAGAATATGATACAACGCTTTCCTACTTATAATCTGCATCAAGCTACAGCAATGGTGGCCTATCATAGGGGTCCTCTGCATCTGGGGTTGAATTTACACAATCAAATTCATTATATAGACGATCCAATTTTTCTACGAAGTTATGATAGAGTAAAAGAATTTGCATATAATTTGCGTGTTCAACCCGGTTTAATATATGAATTTAGCAATATGAATATGGGTTTAACTATGATGCCTTCCTCCAAATTTGACTGGGATTTAAAATATGCCAGTTATGAAGCTGTTTTGCCTTTATGGATAGCGGGAGGGGTTCAATTTGCCACGGCGAAGTATGGAATTGCGGCAGAGAGCGAATGGGAACAAACCAGCGATATTTGTGATAGTTTTGAAGACCGTTATACCTTTAAAGCTGGATTGGAAAAATATAGCGGGGATCTGGCATACCGTTTGGGTTATCACTTTAGTTCCAATGTTTATAGTGGGATGATACCCTTGGCAGTAAACTATGCCAATCCTGATACTTCCAATGCTTGGGATAGTGTTCCGGAACTAATATACATCAAGGATAATGCCCAACATTCTATCACGGCAGGTATAAGCTATTATTCAAAATATGGCTCTCTGAATCTTGCGTTGATGCAGGTTGTTGCTGGAGACATAAAAAAAACTCAGGTGAATATATCCCTTGGTTTCTATCTGAAAAAAATCATTCATAAAAGGAACCCACTTTGATGCATAGACCTACAGTGCAAATCCGCAAAATTGATAATTACCATCTGCCCGAGGTAGAAGAAGCGGTTGCTAATTTTTTCTCCAGTATCAAATCCCCAAAAATGCACAAGGCAAAAAGGGTTTTAATAAAACCAAATGCCTTAGGGGCTTATGCTCCAGAACGGGCAATCACTACGCATCCTATTGTTTTAGAAGCAATTATCCGCTATTTTCTGAAAAGGGATAAGGAAATCTGGATTGGAGATAGCCCGGGAGGTTCTGTAGCTTTTGATAAAGTGTGGCAGACCTGTGGATTTGCTTCTCTTGCAGATAAATATCCTGTAAAAGTGGTAAATTTTTCCACTACCAATTTTCGGACACTCAGCTATCAGAATCTGCAAATAAAAGTTAGCGAAGCATTATTCCAATGTGGTATAGTGATTAATGTAGGCAAGTATAAAACTCATCAATTAACTTCTTTTACAGGAGCTCTGAAGAATCTTTACGGATTTGTGCCTGGGCTTATTAAAAGTGAATATCATAGAGCAAATCCAGATACAACAAGTTTTGCCAATTTGTTGGTAGCTCTGTATGCAAGTATCCGTAACAGAATTACTTATAGCATAATCGACGGTATAACTGGTATGGATGGAAATGGTCCTTCAGCTGGTAAACCCAGAGATTTCGGGCTTCTTTTTGGTTCAACATCAATACCTGCTTTGGATTATACTGCTTCTCGGATTATGGGTTTTAGACTGAAAGATGTTCCCTATTTAAGTCCTGCTTTGCATTTAGAAGGCATATTACCGTCGCATATTGATATTCCTATTTCTTTTCGTAACTATCAACTAACGGATGCAGATATCAAAACTGTGCGTTTAACTCAGAAAACCCTGAAATATGTACCAGGCATTGCTCGTAAAGCATTTCGGAAGGTTTATTACTTTTATCCTGAAGTTAGTGACCGCTGTAGAAGATGTGGTATCTGCGTGAACAGCTGTCCAGTGAAGGCTATCAGCTGGCAGAAGAATGCAAATCCCTATATTCATAGAGAGCAATGTATTAAATGCTTATGCTGTCACGAGCTCTGTCCTTATCAAGCAATAGATATCAAGAAATCATTCATAGCTAAATTGGGGATATAATGAAAACAAAAGATAAGAAACGAAGTCCACAGTTCCGTTTTTTCTTTTGGGGAGCAATAGTTCTGCTGGTTATCTGGATTTTATTTTTAGCTAACAACAGTTTTTTAAACACTTGGAAACTGAAGCATAGGGTTGAACAGTTGGAGAAAGAAACTGCTGCCCTGAAAGCTCAAAATGATAGTTTAGCGATGGAAAATAACCGCTTGAAAACAGATCCTGAAGCAGCTGAAAAAGCTGCCAGGGAAAATTTTGGGCTAACTAAACCAGATGAAACCGTCTTCCGTTTTGTTCCTGCTAAAGATGATGAACCCGATAAATAGTCATTCCAACCTTTACGATATATCTCTTTTCACCAGTATTGAACAGGAAATGCGATCCACGCTAAAAAAGCTAATTGGTGATTTTATTATAGCTGATGATAGTACCCGTTCAGAAATTGAAGAACAAGTTATAGAGATAGTAGTTTCTGCCTACTCTGAGAACTGTGAGAATCCGCTATATTGTGAATATGTAGGTTTGATTATTCAATATTTGCTGGATTATTTTCTGCAGATAAGAACCACCCACGAAAGTGAATTTTATCATTTTCTCAATTTCCTGAGCCACTTTCCCATAACTCAGGATTCACCCTATTATTCATATATTGCCAAGAGTGCGAAAGAAAAACAGGAAAAAGAACAAGAATATATAGAACTCTTCAATCAACTTCAGCTTTTATATATATTAACCGAAAATGGAGATTATGCAAATGCCGCAGAATTTTTAAGAATTCTGGAACCGAAAGTGGATATAAATAATTTGGGATTATGGATTCTTATTCAGCTTTCCAAAGCAGGTGTTTTGCGTTATCAAAACCAACATAGAGAATTGCTTAGAACACATTTGGACTTAATAATTGAAATTTACAATAGAGATGGCAGCGATTGTGCCATAAATTTAATTATCCGCTGGCTAATTTCTATTCCCTGGCATAAGCAGGGCATAATTAAAAAGTACTTATTATTACGAATGTACGATTACCTCGAAGAACAGAAATCTTTGAATAGTGCGATGGTGCTCTATGAACTTTTTACTTTAGAAGATCGTTTTGTTTCTTCTGCAGAAAAGATAGAATATCAACGGGTATTAATTAAATATCCGGCTTCTGTATTAAATGTGCAACAGCTACATTCGCTTTATTTTTTTGCAGGATACTATAATTGCGGGGTACTTTCCAATTTTAAGGATTCGATTCAAAATTACCAATATTCCAATTACTTTCTGCATAAAAGTTGGGATAGTTTGCTCAGTTTATCGCATTTTATGAGAGATTGTCTTGATCCTGAACATTATTATTCAGCTATGCCTTTTTTAGAAAGCCGCATCAGAGAACTAAGTAATCAGGCATCTTTACAGAATAATGCTTATGTGGAAAGCTTGCAGGCAAATTTCTATAAAATTGAGGAACTCTATGAAAAAGTTGGAGAGCTTTCATTAACAGATAGCTTAACGGGTTTACGCAATAGACGATATTTGGAAGGTAATATCTTTCAAATGATCGTTTTAGCTGCCAGACATAATGTCCCTGTTTGCTTTAGTATGATCGATATCGATTTCTTTAAATTGATTAATGATAACTATGGACATCTGGTTGGTGATTATGTCTTAAAAGAAATTGCTGCTATCCTTAGTGCCGAGTTTCGTAAAAGTGATGTAATTGTGCGTTATGGAGGAGATGAGTTCTTAATTATTTTGTTCGATTCTGATCCTAATTTAAGTTATTCTATGATGGAAGAACTACGGAACAAGATTGAAGTACATACTTTTGAATATCAAAATCTGAAGATTAATATTACGATCAGTATTGGTATTGCTTGTGATTTTCATAAAAGCAATAAACCCACTAATCTTTCTAAATGTATCTCCTTTGCAGATCAGGCCTGTTATGCGGCTAAAACGAATGGCCGGAACCGCGTTGAAATTTATAAATCAGAAAAACAACCTGAGAACAATTGTTAGATGCATATCTATGATTTCCCACTTGACATATATACCAATTGCTTTCAATAAGTAATTATATAGGAGTTTAGAAATGGCGAAAGTAACAATAAAGAATCTGAATAAGTATTTTGAAAATGGCTTTCATGCCGTAAAAGATGTTTCTTTTACTGCCGAAGATAAGGAATTTATAGTTTTAGTTGGCCCTTCAGGTTGTGGGAAAACAACTATTCTAAGAATGATTGCCGGTTTGGAAGATATCTCTTCTGGTGAAATCTATATTGGAGATACCTTAGTTAATGATGTTCCTCCCAAGGATAGAGACATAGCAATGGTCTTCCAAAACTATGCTCTTTATCCTCATATGACAGTGTTTGACAATATGGCTTTTGCCCTAAAAATGAGAAAAATGCCCAAAGAAGAAATCAAGATAAAAGTGAGTAACTCAGCAAAATTATTGGGCATAGAGAGTATGCTGAAAAGAAAACCAGGTCAACTTTCAGGTGGACAAAGACAGCGAGTAGCCTTAGGAAGAGCCATTGTTCGTAATCCGAAAGTTTTCCTTTTTGATGAGCCCCTTTCTAATCTGGATGCAAAATTGAGAGTAGCTATGAGAGCAGAAATTGTGAAATTGCATAAAACAATCGGTAATACTATGATTTATGTTACACATGATCAAGTAGAAGCTATGACGATGGCAGATCGTATTGCTGTTATGAAAGATGGAGTTATTCAGCAAATTGATTCTCCCCTGAAAATATATAACGATCCAGCTAATGTATTTGTTGCTGGTTTTATTGGTAGTCCTGCTATTAATATGACTACAGGGAAAATTGCTCGCACTAATGGTGCTCTGCATTTTGTAAGCGATGATTATTTGTTAAAACTTACTCCCCGTCAGGAAGAGATCTTAAAAAATTATGAAGATAAAGCTATTATTATGGGTATCCGACCTGAAGATATATACGATTCAAGGTTTGATGCCTTAGCAGATTTCCCCCAAAAAATTATTACCAAGGTAGATTTTGTTGAGCCATTGGGAAACGAATATCATGTGGTTTTAACAACTGAACATAATGAATTTATCGCACGCTTTGATCCAAAAGAATTACCGAAAATGGGACAAGACTTAAGTATTACTTTTGATATGACTAAAGCTCATTTCTTTGATCCAACAAGCGAAGCAAACCTATATTAAGCTAGCAACCTTTATGTAACCAAAGGATTTATCCTATGAGGTTCAAAGTAGGGAGAGAGTATATTGTGGTTATTACTACAATGCTCATCCTGCTTTGTTACAGTAGCTATTTGATATCGGTAACTACGGAAAATTCTGCTTCTGCAAGTGCCTTATCTGGGGTAACTATTCTTTCTGATTCACCTGCTGATTATATATTATCTCCAATTATAGGTTCCAGTGGAATTTGCCTTAGCTGGCAACAACCCTATAGTATCGACGAAATCAATATATACGGTTTGCATAGTGCCTTCAAGGTAAAGCCCATTATTGTGGCAACCGGTATTGCATATTTGGCACATCCGGATTATCGGTATCAAGATGAATATTTGGCTTTAAGTGCTGAGTGGTCTTGTTTTCATTTTGGGCTAACTCAACATCTGGTCTATGAAAAGATAGAAGAGCAAAGTTGGTTTACCTGGGATAACGATTTAGCACTTGCTTTGCAGAAAAATAAAATTAAAACGGAGATACGCTGTAACCATCTTAGAACCGAAGACATAGCTGTAACTTTATCGGCAGCTGTGATAGCAAATGAATCTTCCAGTTTTTCATCTACATATTCTTGGCGCAAAAACGACAGAAATAACTACTGCCTGGCAACTTCTTTTGCCATAGCAAAACCCTTATTACTTCAATGTTCTTGGCAAAATGAACCAGCTCGTTTTGGAGTTGGGATGAAGGTTATGCTAGGTAAAATGAGTGTGATGTATGCAGTTAGAACTCATACAGAATTGGGCTTAACGCATATTGTGGATTTGGGTTCTGCTTGGTGAAGGTTTCAGTTTGTTTCACTTTCCTACTGTTAGTTTGTTGTCTTTTCCTATTTGCTGAAGTTGAAGAAATTCCAGAATTAGATACAGAAAATCTTGAAGACAACTGGTTGAATCTATTATATTCAGAAATAGAGGACGGGAAATATAACTTTGGACTGAATAACAGATTAAAATATTCAGAGAATTGCCTTACTAATTTTCGGTTACAGCAAAAAGAACTATGCTTGAATCTAAACCTTTATTTTAAAGAAAGTTCAGAATTAGATGCTAATTTTCAGCTGTCCCGTTTACCCTCAAAAAATAACCGTTCCGAAATATATTTCGGTTCCTATCGTCCAGCTTTCGGATTGGGAACAGTATTAAAAAAAAGCGGAGAAAAAACTCTTTTTACTGTTAATAGACCTGCTCATCCAGTATACTATTCACCTTTTGGAGCGGCAACGATTGTGCGGATAAATAGTGTATCCTTATTTTTTATGGGTTCGGGACGAAAACGCAATGCTTCCTTAAAAGAGAATAAAATAAACTCTCTGTATAAAACAATCCATTCTGAAAGCCCTGTAGTGCAAGAGAATATCCTTGCTGGGGGATTGGAATATCAAATGAATAATAGCCAATTTGGCATTTTGGTATATGAACAAAACTACGATAGAAACTTTGTAGATTCACTTATGGCAAAAAAAATGCAAGTTTATGCCTTTTCTACCAAAATGAATAGGGAAAATATTACGATAGCTACTGAGCTTGCTTATCTGGAAAAAGACCTCGCCTTGCAGACAACTTCACAATTCAGCTATCATAATATTGCTCAAGAAATTAGCTATGCCTATCGCCAGGGAAATCAATTACCAGTTTATGCTGCCAAACCATATCTTTTAAGTAGTAAGGGAGAAAGCCAAGAAATTAACTGGAATCTGAATTATCAGCCACATAAAATAGTGTATTTGGACTTGCGCTATGCCCTAATCAGGAAAAATAATTGCCTGAAAAGTCCAGTTTGGAATTCCCGCAGTATAATAAACCTTTCTTTGAAACCTTCTTCAACAGCGATAAATCTGCAATTGACCAGATTGGATAAAGAAATTATATCAGAAAACGATAGTAGTTATATTACTACCCTCCCTGTCCATTATCGTTTTCGTCTAAAGGTTAGGCAGGAACTGAACGAAAATATGGATTTTACCTTGCTCTGCCGTTACCACTATGAAGATAAAATGGAACTTCATAAAAATAGCTTCTATTGGGAAAACGCCTTTCGCTACAGCCAAAAGCGAGTTGCTATTTCTACAGGAATAAAAACTTGGCAGACCTTAAATATGCTTATTATACCTGATGAATATACAGAAAATCCCTCGGGAACTATAGCCACAGCAAGTGATGAGAACATATTTTTTATTGTGCTAAGCTATAAAGGGAATTTGTTTCAGTGTAAAACGGAAATGCAACAATCTTGGCTAAATGGCAACCGCTCTCTCTATTTTTCTATTAGTATATAATACAAGAAGATATAAATCAGCAACGGCCTTTCCATTAATTATATGGAGTGTGGCTAAAGGAGAAAAATGTGTTTCCTGCAGTTATATTTTCTTTAGCTTATAGAGATTTAGTGGGTTACGATGTTGGTAGTGATTACTTTAGCACTAAATGCATAAGTCCATCACACAAAAAAGATATAACTATTTATAACCTCATTAAAAACCTATCACTTATTCATCCATTAACCTGTTCCATCCATTCTAAAACAGCATTATGAAATATCTCTTTCAACTGCAAGCAGGCGGATAAGTTTAATTCTCCTGTCCATTCATCCATAAAGATTTTTTTAAATTCTACAGCAACGCAGATTACTTTATCACCAAAAGTACTGTTTATCCAACGAGAAAAATATCCACCTGAGAATTTAACATCACAGCGGCAATCCAGTTTTGAATCTACACAGGGTTTGTTATCGATCAGTAGACGCAATTTTTCTATTGTTTGATATTTGCTCTCTGGCAGATTATTTCTTCCCAAAATAATATCGGGATTTTCGTTTTGAGGGTCTGGAGCTGCATTTGGTCCACCTCTGCGATGATTATAGCTATGTAAATCTAAAATAATCAGTTTAGGGTTGTTATGTAGTAAGCGTTCAATTTGATAGTGGGCAGTTCTATAAAATGCTTCATAAGCTTTAATAAGCATTTCATTAAGTTTTTCTGGCACAGGATGTTTTCTCACTTGTAAGCCCCAGGCATCTTCTGGTTTTTGGTAAACAGCTTTTTCTGGAGAACGGTTCAAATCTACGGCAAAGCGACTGGTTTGAACAACAATTCTATTTGGAAAGGTTTCTGCGAAAATACTTGTATATGGGTCTTCTTCTCGTAATCTGGTATCTTCGGAAATTCCACAACCCTGGAGAAGTTCTTCTGGCAAATAATGGCCATTATGGATGGCAAAAGCAAGGATAGGAAAATTAGAATTTCCCAGATAGGTATCGCTGTAAATCATTTATCTATCATTTCCAAGTACTGCATAAGGCTTTCTAAAATGGCAAGATACTGTTTAACATTTTCTAAGCTTACCTTCTTGTTAGCTATCCAAGAAAATATTGTATCAAACTCGATATCGGTAATATTTGTTGCTCTTTCTACAGCGGCATCATATTGGGGAGGGGCAGAGCCATCTTTCAAATAACAAATCCCTTTTAATACTGGCAGAATGTTTGTGAGAGTTAAGGCAATAATATTAGCCATCTTTTTGGAGTCGGTTTTCATTTCCAGATAGGACAAACGAGTAAGCAACCATTTGCTTTTAATTTCGCGTTCCATTTGTAAACGCAGGTTTACTGGATCAAATTTAAGTGTTTTTAGGAGATCTTTTTTAACGAAAAGATTCTCGTAATTGCTGGAAACGATATCCAGAAATTCCAAAGGGTATGAATCCAAAGAGCTTTCCGCAAAATTACGGTTGATCAATAAAGGGAAACGCAATTTTCTCTTTATGGTATAATTCTTTAAGGAATCAAGTGATTCCAAAAGGTCTGGAGGATCTTCTTCCAGAATGATTACACATTGAGGTTGAAAATCCGTATAAACAGCCACCTGTAAAAGAGAATCCTGAATCCCAGTTAAAGTGCTCATTACATTAGAGAAATCTTTATTCATAGCTATTCCTCTTGGTTATTGTTAATTTTGTTCAAATAATTATTTGCACAGGCGCGAGCCATATTTCTGATGCGGGAAATATAGGAAGCACGTTCTGTAACACTTATCACTCCTCTTGCTTCTAATAAATTAAAAGTATGGGAACAGTGAAGTAACATATCATAGGCAGGGTAAACCAGTTGTTTACTCAGCAAAGCATTACACTCTGTTTCATAATCCTGAAAAAGCTGAAACAACAATTTGGTATTTGCCAATTCGAAGTTGTATGCACTATACTCTTTTTCCCGCTCATAAAAAAGTTCTGCATATTTTGTGGTTTCATTCCAAGCCAGCATTCTATAATCATCTACATTTTGAATGTACATAGCTAGCCGTTCTAAACCATAAGTAAGTTCAACACTAACAGGAAAGACATCTATGCCTCCAACCTGTTGAAAGTAAGTAAATTGAGAAATTTCCATTCCATCCAACCAAACTTCCCAACCCAAACCCCAAGCGCCTAAAGTTGGTGACTCCCAATCGTCTTCAACAAATCTGATATCGTGTTTTTCTATCTCGATACCAATAGCAGCTAAACTTTTTAAATATAGATTTTGAATATCATCAGGAATGGGTTTGATAATCACTTGAAACTGATAATAGTGTTGAAAGCGATTAGGATTTTCTCCATAACGACCGTCTTTAGGTCTGCGACATGGTTGCGGATAAGCAATAGCACAGGGTTTTTTCCCTAAAGTTCCAAAAAAAGTGGAAGGATGAAATGTCCCTGCTCCCATTTCTAAATCGTAGGGCTGAATTAGGCAGCAACCCTTTTTTGCCCAATAATCTTGCAGTGTAAGAATGATATCTTGAAAGTTCATTTTTTATCCTGTGTATATTTTTTACAGGTCTGCTGGATCTGGGTTAAATCATTTTTCAAATCCAGTAGTACTTCTTTAATTTCAGGTTTCATACCAGATACTTCGTTTATCGAAGTGGAAGATTCGTCAAGAGCATCTTTGGCAATTTCCTGAATAGTAGTTCGTTCCTGTTTAATTTTTTGCCTTGCGCCTTCAATTGTATAGCGCTGATTATACAATAAATCATAAATTTTACGCAATAATAGTACCTGTTTTTCACTATATTTGCGAATGCGTCCTGAATTCTTTTTAGGTTTTATCCAGGGAAATTCACTTTCCCAATAACGGATAACATGTGGCTTAACATTTAATAGATTACTCACTTCCCCGATAGTATAGTAATATTTTTTCATAAGACCTCACTTTTTAAGCTTCTTTTTTAAGGAAGCTGTAGATGAAAAGTCCTGCCACCAGAATTACAAAAATCCACGGATACCAATATATATAACGGTAAACTGGTATTTTGGGGCAAATAATAAGCGGTGCATACAGGTTAGTTATTTCAAAGAGACCTGCTTTAGTTAAAATGCGACCAAAGGGGTCTACAATTAAAGAAATACCTGTATTAGCACTGCGATAAATTTGGATTCTGTTTTCCACAGCACGAAATTTTGCCATAACAGAATGCAGCCAGGGTCCGTAGGAAGTGCCAAACCAGGCATCATTAGTAATATTAACTAAGAAATCAGTTTTTTTATAGCTGCCGGTGTCCTTATCTTTCCTAATAGCCATTTTTTGATGGAACTCTGCAAAAGCAAGCTCGTAACAAATGGACGGAGAAAATTCTAAACTGTCCGTTTGATAGTAAGCAGGCCCATTTCCAAATTCCCAGTTGGCTTGGCCAAATTGCAGTTTCCAGAGAAACGGAAATAAATTCAGCCATAACATTCGCTCTCCTACAGGCACCAAGATATTCTTATAGTACAATTCAGAAATGGATCCATCGGGTTTGAAAAGGGCTGCGGCATTGTAATATAATTCATCGTTAATGTGATTATCGGGAGCTAAAGTAAAATGCGGGAATCCAGTAAAGATCTCCAGATTGTATTTCTGCATCAGCTCTCTAAAATAGGTTTTGGCATAATTATCATACATTAAATAGACAGGTATTGCTGCTTCTGGGAAAATGATTAGTTTGGTAGAATCTTCGGCTGCTTTAGCACAAAGAGTATCATAACGATGCAAAATTTGCTGATAAGCTTCTTCATCCCATTTTTCTTCTTGAGGAATAGAAGGTTGCATAATAGCTATTTTGGGTTCCTGCTTTTGCATAGGTAATGAATGTAAACAATAAATTCCATAACCAATCCAGAGAATAAAGATGCCGACAAGATAAAGTAGTCCTCTCCGATTTTTTTTAATTAAAACTTCATAAAGCAGAACATTAATCACCAAAATCAGAAGAGAAATCAGAATTACTCCTCCCAAATCTGCTGCCTGAATTAAAACAGTATAATCGGAGAGCGAATAAGCATTATTAAACCAGGGAAATCTGGTTTCACCAAAATTTTGGAGATATTCAAAACTAAGCATTACCAAAATAAACCCCGGGTAAAAAAGATATCCAGATACTCTACTAATTCTATTAATTGCATAGAAGCATAGCCAGTAAAATAGAAAATAAAAGATACAGATACCAATTAACCCCAAAAAAGTTACTCCCGCTATCCAATACATAACAACGCCAATATAAACGAGGGAAAAAATCATCGCTGCTT
The DNA here is from genome assembly GCA_002432865.1 of Cloacimonetes bacterium UBA5835. Classification (GTDB taxonomy): domain Bacteria; phylum Cloacimonadota; class Cloacimonadia; order Cloacimonadales; family Cloacimonadaceae; genus Cloacimonas. The sequence goes on along the minus strand of DJGX01000019.1, from coordinate 72,201 downwards.
GCCATAACTTCACTTTTCTGCTCTCTAATACATAAAGTAAGGGTATCCAACCTGTAAATGCCAGCCAACCTAAATGTAAAGGTAAACGCGATAGCGAAAGCAATAAAGCCGAAAATAAAACCCAAAGTAAAGGAGGCATTTATTCCACCTGCGAATAGACTATTTTTAAAATGCGGACTTCTTCACCTTGGTGTAACGCTAAGATATTATTATGAATAAATATTAGTACTTTATCTTCGGTTAAGGGTAAATAGGCGGGACTGTTCAAACACTTCAACATTCCTTCATTATAACAAATGCCGTTATTGAACATATCATAAACAACCTGCCCGGGTTCATCTTTTACAAATTGGCCTAACAAGGAAAAGATATGGCTAAGATTGTTATCTTTATCGTAGGCGATTAAATAATCATGATTGCAGGAGAGTGAATTGATCTGCTGCAATTGAAATCTGCCGAAACGATTTTGTTCGGTGCCATCAATTCCTGAATAGTTAATTATTTCCCCACTTGCAGAATCGAAAATGAACATTTCTTGTTCTTGATATATGCATAGGCATTTTGGTTGAACGCTTCCTTTTAACTCAATACTGCCTGAAGGTTTACCGTCCGAAATAAATTTCTTAACACTCTTGGTAGAGGAATCTAACACATATAAACTATTATCAGTTCCCAAAGCCATATCAGCCAGATATTGAAAGTTTACTTTAGAACTGCCTAAACCACCTAAAACATTTTTCAGTTCTCCATCCTGAAAGATATATATTTCCTGATTTTTTACACTCATTGCATAGAGCGTATTGCTTTGTGAATGATACAGAATTTTATCCGTTTGCATACCCAGGGGGATCGTATTGATCAAACTGAACTGTTCAATATTCATTGGAGGCTGGGGGTTAATTCCAGAACAGGCAAAAAGGGTAAATAGCATAATAGCATAAGCCAAAATAAGGGCTAAAAATAGAAGCTGTTTCATAAGGCTAATCCTTCATAATTTGTAAATCTCTTAACTTACCCTGAATGGTTACATTATTACCAAAGCGATTATACTCAAGAGTATAGGCAATATTCAGCTTACCAGCTTTTCTTAGTAGAGGTAGATAATCACCCATATTATAACCAATCAAATCAAAATTAATACCATCCTTAACTACTTTTAGTTTCAGATGATTACGCCCTACATTATAAGGATAACTGGCAATGGTAACATTCTTCGTCATAAAAACTGGACGAGTATTATCTGGACCATAAGGTGCAAAAAGATCTAAGGCATCAAGCAGCATAGTGTTTATATCGTATAGCTCAATTTCCGCATCAATCTGTAGTGGGGGCTGAATTTGTTCTAAGCGTAAATGATCAGCCACATATCTGGTTAATTCATTTTCAAAACGATCAAGGTATTCTTGATATACAGTTAAACCTACGGCATATTTATGCCCACCAAAACTGTGTAGATTATGCTCTGTTTGTTTCAGTGCCTCAAAAAGATCAAAATCGGCTACACTACGTCCAGAACCACTACCAAAACCATCTTTGAATGAAATCATTATTACTGGTCGATAATATTTTTCCACTAGTTTGGAAGCGACAATTCCAATTACCCCAGGATGCCAATCATCGGAAGAAATAACCATACAAGATGTCTGCTGCATATCTTTGTATTTTTTTTCAATAATCTCACAGGCCTCCTGAAAGGTCTTTTGATCTTCCTGCTGGCGTAAAGAGTTTTGATGTTCAATAATTTCAGCCAGTTCCATACTTTTTGCCTCATCGGTAGAAATCAACAATTCTACAGAAACAGAGGCACTTCCCATTCTGCCGGCTGCATTGATTCTGGGTGCAATACCAAACACTATATCGCTGGTATCCAGATTTTTTTGATTTAAGCCGGAAATTTGAATCAAAGCATTTAAGCCCAGGTTCTTTTTCTCAATTAAGTGCTGAAGCCCAATTGAAGCAAAAATTCGATTTTCGGAATTGAGAGGAACAATATCGGCTATAGTTCCAACTGCTACAAGATCCATATACTTAAGCTTGTTTTCTGCAGTATCAATTCCCAGTTTCATATATATGGCTATCAGCAATTTGTAAGCAACTCCAACTCCAGCAAGATGTTCATAAGGATATTTCATTCCAACTAGTTTGGGATTAATAATAGCAAAAGCAGGAGGAAGCTCATCTTTGGGGTTGTGATGATCTGTAATTATTATTTCCATCCCCATAGAATTTATGGCGTTGATCTCTTCAATAGCATTCACTCCACAATCTACACTAATAATGAGTGAAGAACCATTTTCCCTTAAAGTATCTAAACTGGTTAAGGATAAACCATAACCATCTATCATTCGATGGGGGATATAAAAATCAATATTGGCACCAATGCGTTTCAAACCTAAATATAATAAGGCAGTAGCAGTTGTGCCATCAACATCATAATCGCCATAAATCGTTATCTTCTCTTTGTTATCTATGGCTTTCAAAATCCGTTGCACGGCTTTTTCCATATCCGGAAAGAGAAAAGGATCATATAAATTTTCCATAGAAGGATTAAAGAATTCTTGTGCCTCTGAAGAGGTCTTAATCCCTTTACGATACAATAATTCAGCTACCAAACGCGGTAGCTTTAATTCCATTCCCAACTTTTCAATATCGGAAAGTAGTTCTTTACCTGGAGGTGCAGGTATTAACCAGTTCTTGTTCATTTTTTTGCCTTTATCTTTTTTTATTTATTTGTATCTTATTCTGGTACGAAACTAACAGATTTACAGCATATTACAACATTTTCTTAAGAAAATAATGCGTATCGTATCCGCTAAATACTATAATAATTGAAAGCTATATCGTGTAAAGAATTATTTTTCCCTCGCACTTCAAAAAGAAAACACTCTTGTTCAGTTTCCATTTCACAGATTAATAGGTTAACAAATCAAGTAGCAAAGGTGAAACCTGCATTACAAATGTAAAGTATAATTCTAATTACACCAATTATCAGGTTTCTACATAATAACTATTGACTAAAATCAATATGGTATTAAAAAGGACACAAATTATATATATTATGAGGTGCTAAATGTTGTTAGCAAGCTTTCTAGAGCCCCGTAATATCCTGTTTGAAAATAGGGTATTAACTAAAGAACAGCTGTATCAGATTTTAGTTGACCGCCTTTGCAGTCAATATAAATTACCTATTTGCGGGTCTAAACTTATGGAGCTAATATTACAGCGGGATGAAGAAGTTTCTCCAGCTTATTCTACAGGAATAGCTATCCCTCATATTAGGATGGAAAATTTCAACGATACTTTGATAGCTATGGCTTTTCTGCAGAACCCCTTGGATTATAATGGAATTAAAGTCTCTTGGGTGGTGCTTATTATAACTGATAAAACAAGTTCCAAGCTCTATCTGAATATAGTGGCTGCTTTACTAAAGTTATCTAATGATAAAGAAGCTGTAGCTGATCTTCATAACACAGGTGATGGACATAGCGTTATCCAATATCTAAAAAAGAAAGAAGTGGAAGTGAAAAAAGATGTTACTATTGCCGATATTATGGTTCAAAAGCCAATAGCTGTTCACCCAGAAAACACTTTGCGCGAACTGATCAATTTAATGTGTATGTACAGAGTGGCTGGTATGCCTGTAGTGGATGCAACAGGAAAATATATTGGAGAAGTAAATGTCCTAAATCTACTTAAAGTTGGGATTCCTGATTTTGTTATGATGCTGGATGATTTAAGCTTTCTTGCTTCTTACGAACCCTTGGAAAACCTTTTAGAAAAACAAGACCTGCTATTAGTTAACGATATAATGGCTACAGACGAGAAAACTCTTTCCCCAGAAACATCTATAATCGAAGCGGTGTTCTTAATGTTCACTAATAAAAAACGATATCTATCCGTAGTAAAAGAGGGAAAACTTGTAGGCTTGGTTACGGCAATGGATATTTTAACAAAGGTTATAGCGGTGTAAATAATGTTGTTAATGATTATTGCTTTATTGGTCTTTATCGTTACTTATCTTTGCATCATTACGGAGTGGGTAAACAAAATGCTTGCTGCGCTGATTGGTGGTTTTGTTATCATTGTTTTGGGAGTGGTAGACCAAACCATTGCCTTCTCTGCAATTGACTGGAATGTAATATTCTTTCTGATAGGAATGATGCTTACTATTTCCGTGATGCGAGAAACGGGAATGTTTATGTATATCGCTATTAAGACAGCAAAAATAGCCAAGGGAAGTCCACTGAAAATAATGGCTTTGATGTTTATGGCTACTGCGCTTATCTCTGCTATTTTAGGCAGTGTTACGACGATAATGATTTTGATTCCGATTGTGTTGTTAATTTCGGAAGAACTGAAAATAACTCCCGTTCCTTTTATCATCACTATGGTTGTTGCTTCTAATATGGGTGGAGCAGCAACAATGATTGGTGATCCACCTAATATTCTAATCGCCGGCGCCACAAAATTTACCTTTGTGGATTTTGTTTTGAATTTAACTCCTATAATCTTGATAATTGTAGCTTTCAGCCTGGGTTTAATTTGGCTTTTATACAGAGGGAAAATGCGTGTAAGTAATGAACGGCGAGCCAAGATAATGGAATATAACGATAAGAATTTAATAACAAACCATAAACTTTTGTGGATTACTCTTAGCGTTGTAGGTTTAATGCTACTGGCCTTTATTTTCCAAAAACCTTTGCACCTGGAAAACGCTACTATCGCTATGGCTGCAGGTCTTATACTTGTTTTTGTGGGGAGTAGGAAAAAGGTGGAAACAATTATCCTTAATGATATAGATTGGATTACCATCTTTTTCTTCATTGGCCTTTTTATGATTGTAGAGGGTTTGGTGCATACCGGCTTTATTGATTTATTAGCCCAAGGTGTGATATCTGTAACAAATGGAGAACCGAAAACTACTTCTATGGTCATTCTTTGGCTGTCTGGCATTTTTTCTGCCTTTGTTGATAATATACCTTTTGTAGCAGCTATGATACCTATGATCGAACGCATAGGAGAAGTTATTACAGACCCTGTTCAAATTAAACCTCTTTGGTGGGCTCTATCCTTAGGAACCTGTTTGGGAGGAAATGGAACATTAGTTGGTGCCTCAGCGAATATTGTAGCTGTGGGAATTGCAAATCGTAACGGTTATAAAATAAGCTTTATGGATTATACTAAGATAGGCGTTCTCTTTGCTCTTGAATCTGTAATCCTCTCTTCTTTGTATATCTGGATAAGGTATTAATCTGCAATAAAGACATTCTGTCGTTCCTCTCACAGCCAAATTAGGTGGCTGCTGCTAACTTTCATATAAGCTTGATAGTATGTATATAGTGGGTTGACGAGGACATCAACTTTCCTGGAATAAAGACATCCTCGTCATTTCACTTTCAACCTAACTTCTCAGTTATGGCTAACTTGCACTTTAACCAGAACTTAGGTTTCCAATGAATGACGAGGAAGTCAACCTTGTAATTTTATTGTTGAGTTAATTTTTTATAAGTTTCGTATCTTTCTTTAAAGAACACTGCTGCACTTTCATTAAGGTTTTTAGCTCGTTCCGGAAAGATCTTTTGCAATCTTGCATAGCGATTTTCGGATTCCAAAAATTCCTGCACCGATACGGTTGGTTCTTTACTATCCAAGGTTAGCGGATTTTTACCTTCCAATTTGTTAAGTGGATTATAGCGATATAATAGCCAGTAACCTGCATCCACAGCTAATTTTTGATGTTTCTGACTATAGCTCATATCGAAACCATGATTGATACAAGGCGCATAGGCAATAACAATAGAAGGTCCGGGATATGCTTCTGCCTCTTTAATTGCTTGCAGTGCTTGATTTTTATTAGCACCCATAGCAATAGAAGCAACATACACATAACCATAGCTCATAAACATCATTCCCAGATCTTTTTTATTTGTGTTTTTACCAGATTCGGCAAAACGAGCTATCGAACCAATCGGAGTAGATTTACTTGCCTGACCTCCAGTATTGGAATAAACTTCCGTATCCAACACGAATACATTGATGTTCTGATTTAAAGCCAGGGTATGATCTAAACCTCCATAACCTATATCATAAGCCCATCCGTCACCTCCGATTGCCCAAATTGATTTATCAATGAGGTAATCCTGAAGTTCCTGAACTTTTTTTAGCAGTTTTTTACAGCCCTCACAGGCAGTTTCTATTGCCTTAGGAAGGAGAGCTCTAATTTTATCGGCATTGGCTTTTGCCAGCTCATCCACTTTATCCCAATTATCAAGTGAATATTGAAGTGCAGTTTTCAGCTCTTCGTTAATATTCTTATCCAACAGTTCCTGCATTGCTTTTTGTAAAAGCTTACGGTGTGAACGAATTGCCAAGCGCATTCCAAAGCCATATTCTGCATTATCTTCAAATAAGCTATTCGCCCAGGCAGGACCTCTGCCGTCCTTATTTTTGCAATAAGGAATTGTGGGAAAAGTTCCACCCCAGATACTGGAACAGCCAGTGGCGTTAGCAATAATCATTCTATCACCAAAGAGCTGAGTTAATAGCTTGATATAAGGTGTTTCTCCACAACCTGCACAGGCACCTGAGAATTCTAATAAAGGTTGTTTAAACTGGCTACCTTTAACAGTTGCTTCTTTAAAATTGGCAAGAACATCGGTTGGTAGGGTTTCGAAGTATTCGTAATTTGATTGTTCACCCTTCTCCCGCTCTTCATCAATTGGGCTCATTACCAAAGCGCCTTTGGGACATTCATTTACGCAAACCTTACAGCTTTGGCAATCATCAATATAAACTTGAACCTTATATTCATAGCCGGGTGCACCGGTTGCTTTTAAAGTATTGAAGCTGGAAGGTTTATTAGTTAAATCTTCTTCTTTTACTAATTTAGCCCGAATTGCAGCATGGGGACAAACAAATGAACACTGATTACACTGAATACATTTTTCCGGCAGCCAATGGGGAACAGAGGGTGCAACTCTTCTTTTTTCCAGTTTGGCAGTTCCGGTCTCTACATAACCATCAAGAGGCATTTGGCTAACTTTTACTTGATCTCCTTGCTCGCGCATTACAGGTTCAATTACATTTAAGATAAAGTCATCAGCATCTTCGGGTACCAATTTCTTCAGTGGCATATATTTATCCGGTAAGGTTTTCGGAACTTCAATTTCCACTAAAGCCTCATTCACCCTATCTACAGCTTCCAAATTCATCTGAACAATATCTTCACCTTTACGGGTGTAGGTCTTTTTGATGGATTCTTTAATTAATTTTATGGCTTCATTGCGTTCTAAAACACCTGAAATAAGGAAGAACGCAGTTTGCATAGTAGTATTAATTCTTCCCCCCAAACCTACTTCTTCTGCAATCTTTAACCCATCAATATTGTAAAATCTGATATTCTTATTGATTATAGTTTCCTGCATCGGACGGGTTAAATTATAGAACGCTTCATCTCTGCTCCAATTGGAATTTAGCAAGAAGACACCATTTTCTTTTATTCCACCCAGTAAATCAAAGCGTCCGATAAATGCTTGATTATGGCAGGCTACAAAGTCCTCCTGAGCTACCAGATATTGGCTGTGAATAGGGGTTTTACCAAAACGCAAATGGCTACGAGTGATACCGCCGCTTTTTTTGCTGTCATATTGAAAATAGCCCTGCGCATACATATCGGTATGATCACCAATAATTTTGATGCTGTTTTTGTTCGCGCCTACTGTTCCATCTGAACCTAAACCCCAGAATTTGCAAGAGATAGTGCCCTTGGGAACAGTATTGATAACTTCCTCAATCGGTAAAGAGAGATGAGATACATCATCATCAATACCTACTGTAAAACCGTGGAATCCTTTGTTTGCCAAGTGCTTATAAACAGCAAGAACCATAGAGGGGGTAAATTCTTTACTGGATAAACCATATCGGCCTCCGATAACATAAGTATCAGGACGGTTTTTCACTGCAGACACAACATCCAGATAAAGAGGTTCACCAATAGAACCAGGTTCTTTCGTTCTGTCTAAAACAGCAATTCTCTTTACGCTTTTGGGAATTGCCGCTAAAAAGTTTTCCACATTAAAAGGACGGTAAACATGTACTTTTACTAAACCTAATTTCATGCCGCGATTGGCGTTCAGCCATTCAATGGTTTCCTGAATAGTCTCACAGCTGCTTCCCATAGCAACAATGATGTCTTCTGCTTCCGGATGACCGGCATAATCAAATAGCTTATAGCTACGTCCTGTTTTGGCAGCTACCTGCTCCATCGTTTCAGCTATAATTTCAGGTGCCTTGGCATAATATAAATTGCTGGTTTCTCTACCCTGAAAATATACATCGGGTCCTTCCTGACCAACCTTCATCCGTGGCCTATCAGGACTTAAAGCATTTTTGCGAAATTCTTCTACTAAAGCAGGATCATTCAATTCAGCAATCGTTTCATAATCAATAACATCTATTTTTTGCAGTTCGTGGCTGGTTCTGAAACCATCAAAAAAGACCACAAAAGGTATCCGGGTTTTCATTGTAGCAAGTTGTGCTACCAAACCCAAATCCATTACTTCCTGAACACTATTACAAGCAATAAAAGCAAAACCTGTATTGCGAGCACTCATTATATCACTATGATCGCCAAAAATAGATAGAGATTGAGCTGCCAGAGACCTGGCTGTTACATAAAAAACAGTTGGTAACATCTCACCGGCAATCTTATGCATATTGGGTAACATCAACATTAAACCTTGCGAAGCAGTAAAAGTTGTTGTAACCGCACCTGCTGAGAGAGAACCATGAACTGCACCTGCAGCTCCAGCTTCACTTTGCATTTCAATAACATCTACTTTGGTGTCGTTAATATTTTTTCTGCCTTCTGATGCCCAAGCATCAACAAGCTCACCCATTGTGGAAGAGGGGGTAATTGGATAAATGGCAGCTACTTCAGCAAATGCATAAGCAATATGCGCCGCTGCAGTATTACCATCCATAGTGGCTTTGGTTTGTTTTGCCATTGGATAACTCCTTATATTTCATATTAATACAATATCTTTCTTTTTCTTGCATCATAATTGAACAAGGGTATTTCGTCAACCTAAATTGTGTAAACAGTTGGGTGGTAAAGGTTGGGTTTTTATAAAAAGTGGGTGGTAAAGGTAAAAAGTACTACTTCTTTTTATCCTTTCCAATCAGCTGCATATATATCAACCAAAATTGGAGGGATAACAGGAATGGTCTTATCGGCAATCAATAACCTGATATTCTTTTCTTGTACCTTTTTTGGCTTAGTGGCATTTATAATCTCTATTAGATTGGTACCAATACCCTTTACTGTCAAAACTGTGTTCATTACAAAAGTTTGTATGTAAAGTAGCCAGATCTTCCTGCGGTGAATCTGCTTCAATAAAACCCATATTATACTTTGGTTGGTTAAAAATATAATATGAATTTCCATATTATACTTTAAGTGGTCGAAAATATAATATGGGATTCCTAATAAATTTGTTGCACAAATCCAATTGGCTTTCCCGTTTCTCTTTTATGCCAACCTTTTAGACACTACCATCTCTTTTATCTTCTTTATTCAAAATCAAGAATTGCTTAGCTTTGTAACAACAAAAGCAAGTATTGTGCAATTCTAAGCACCTTTATATCCAGTTGGATTACTGCCTTCAAACTTATTATGTAAACTCCAAACTGATAAGGCAAATCTGGTTAATAAAGTTGAAATCATACTGACATCTTGCGTTCCCATCATTATCTCGAACAATAGGAATGGACATTCTTTTGGGGATTAAAACATACTTTTGTTTTGCTGATTTTTCTTCTCTGAATGTGCTAATCAGTTTATCCGCTATGACGGCAGATAGCCGACAAACATAGTCCTCACTGGAAAAGCAGGAAAATTCTGTGTTAATCAAGACGGCTTCAAAAAGTGAATTGACCCCGGAAGGGATCAAATCGCAGAGTTCTTTGATCTTCGTTTTGGGCACTTTCATCGTCTTTAAAATAGCAGAATAGATACTGATGGGCGTCCAAGATTCATACTCAGTAAAGGGCATTAAGTTAAAGTCCGAAAGTTGCTTACGAAGATGCTCCAATACATCGTTTAGCTTGTTATCCATCAAAGAAACCGTTATATGCTTGCTATTGGGTTCGGATTTGATCTTCATAGAGGTTGAATAACTGCTTAGCGCATCCACCACTCTTTGAACCGATAAATCACCATCATAAATAGGTATATAGCCATCTGTCACATTAATTTTGTTGGCTATTTCCAAGGTATTTTTGCTTAGCTGGCGAGGAAAATCAAAGAGCGATTTCATTTCCTTAGGAGTTTTGAAGTAATACTCATTGCAAGCAAAGCGTTTGGCATCTGGATGGCTGAAATCGATTCCTTTCCTGATACAATTCAAAGCATCGATAGAAATGGAATCTCTGCGTTCCAAATAGTGGCAATCATTGGTGAGCACCATAGGTATATTTGTTTCATAAGCCAGATTCATAAGTTTATACATAGCAAGCGCTTCGGAAGGTAAATTATGGTTTTGGATTTCGTAATAGTAATCCTCACCAAAGACCTCATAATACCAATCTGAAACCTGCCTGGCTTCCGCTTCTTTGCCTTCTAACAGTAAAGTGCAAAGCTCTCCCACCACACTGAAAGAAAGACAGATCAAATTCTGCGCATTATCTTTTAACTGGCTTTTTGTAATTCTGGGAGCATTCGGATCATTTATATAAGCCAAAGTGACCAGACGGCAGAGATTATCATATCCAGAGCCATTCTTAGCCAGTAGGATCACTGAAAAAACTCTGTCGTCACCTTCATCATTCCAAACTGCCATCTCCAAACCGATTATCGGTTTGATGCCTGCTTTAATGCACTGATGCCATAAACGAGATGCTCCAGCCAAACTATTTCGATCCGTGATAGCCACTGCCGGCATTTTATATTGCACTGCTTTTTGCACCAAATCATCAATAAAGCATGCACCATCCAACCAGCTGTATTCGCTGTGAATATGTAAATGCACAAAACTCATCAATCCTCCTCAGGGTTTATGCACACAGAGTACTTATCGCGTAACATATCAATATGTTCTTTTTGATTAGATTCCCATTGATTCCAAAGATCATTAAAGTTCAAATAATAGAAGTGCACATCAGTAGCACCTGATACTTTCTGCGAAAAATCTTCCAACTCCTTTTCAAGAACATCGTAAGGATGAATCTTGTTCCAGTCCTTGTTTTCAGGATGCCAATAAAGGTAAATGAGATTTTTTTCTGGTTTATTGCAGTTTATTATTCCAAAATAGTGTTTGATGATCTGAACCACATCAAAATATTGGTAAATCCCTTTTCCACTTGAATCCGTTACTGCATTAATAATGTCTATCCATGTACCAGTATAACCTTCTTGTTTAATTATATTTCTATAAGACCCTTGTAGCTTTTTATAGTTATTATTCCCTAAAAACTCACAGAATTTACATTCTATTGCCAGAACTTCTGTATTATTCTCTAACCACACATCTAAGTTTGGAAAACTATTATTTTTTGTTTTTGCTATATACTCAAATTCCATTGAAATAAAATTAGAGAAAGCATTACCATTGACTTCTACAGTAAGGTCACCCAGATGATCCTTCCATGGGGCAAATGTATTTACTACTAAGGCAGCTGAAGATATAATAGAATTAAACTTAGGGGCAGAACCTATTTTACTGCTCCTTAATTCTCCACCATGACCTTTCAGCAAATCACGGTAATATGAATCTTTTTTTACACATTTAAGAACATTCATTTCGTAATTACAGCAATATACATGCTTAAAAACCTTACTAAGTTTTGATTTTTCTTGAGGAACGACAGTTTGCTCCGTCTTTCCATTGAATTCTTTTAGTATAAGTGCCATCTCAACCATTTTGCGTGTTATTTCTTGTTTCATAATACCTCCTAAAACCCAATACTTTTGGTTATAATATTTGGCCATCGTGGTTCCAAATCATAAATTCTTTACCTCTTAAAAATAATGTTATAAAAGTGCGTTATATCTGTCAACAAAAGTATTTCATCAGTTTTCGCTTTCAAGTGGCTTTTCTATATCCAGTATGCATTGCGATACAATCAGTTATTGAAATTCCATATTTTACACTTACAGTAAAATGTGCCATAATCACGCTTCTCATATATAGCGGATTATTCTTCAATATAAAAAGCATCACTAGATCGCTAAGGCAAAACCATTGAGATTTACTTACGCCAGGAAAATTTACAACATATAAAAAAATTGTTTAGCCCTCTGCTTAATTTCGCTTGCAAGTTATCAATATACAGCTTGTCATCCACCCCATCTTCTCTCCTCCTAAACGATGGGTGGAGGAGGAGTGGAGCAGGAGAGGAGGACGGGTTGTTAGCAAAGGAATTGCAGTATCATTTTAAGTTTCAACCAGATAGCAGACTATTAAAATTAATCCTCTTCAGCAAAGACCACTTGTTTGCATCATTTTCATTGACAACTACCAACAGATTTAGAATATAAGATAAGAAAAAGGTAAAGATAAATGAAGAAAATATTAATGATAGCCATAAACAGCAGCTGGAGTCAATCCAATCTGGCTTTATACTATTTACGGGAAGTTATTGCCGATCTACCATATAGGGTATTTATGCAGGAATGGACTTTAAAAGATCAATTGCTGGATGTGCTTTATGGAATTTATGTTCAAAATGCTGATGTAATATGTTTTTCTGCCTATATCTGGAATCGTCTTTATCTGCAGGAATTAATTCCTGAGCTGGTAAAACTTTTGCCAGAAGCAGTCATCGTAATAGGTGGTCCAGAAGCGGGAAATCTCACTTATCTGCAACGGGATAGATTTTACTTTATCCAAGGAGCTGGCGAAGGTAAATTTCGCTACCTGGCAGAAAACAACTTTTGCTTAAAAGAAGAAGAATTAACCCAGGCAAAGCATATTCCCTTGAAAGACATTCCTTTTCCCTATAGACAAAGTGACGCTGAATTTCTAAAAGGCAAATTGCTTTACTACGAGACATTTCGGGGCTGTCCTTTTGCCTGCATCTATTGTCTTTCAGCTAAAGATAAACGCTTTGAACTTCGCTATCATCCTGAAAATCAAAAAGATATGCAATGCCTAAAGAAAGAACTGGAAGCCCTAATTGCTTTAGAGCCAAGAACCATCAAATTCGTTGACCGCAGTTTTAATATTAACAAAAGGTTAGCACATTATATCTGGCAATTTTTTATCGAGCAAAATTGCCCTTGCGATGTCCATTTTGAAATCTATCCCGATTTGATTGAAGAAGAGGATATTGCCCTCTTGGAAAAAGCGCCGGAAAATAGAATCCGGTTGGAAATCGGCATTCAAACAATTAGTGCTGAAATTGCAGCAAAAAGTGGCAGAAAATCAAATTGGGAAAAAGCAAAATGGGTTTTAAGAGAACTGAAAAAAAGAACTAAACTACGAGTTCATACTGACTTACTTGCCGGTTTGCCAGGAGAAAATTATTTCTCTATAATAAATGGTTTGAATGAGGTCTGTGCTACTCTTCCGGATGAAGTTCAGCTGGGCATCCTAAAAATTTTGCCTGATACATCTATGCAAGAAATAGCTATAGCATTAAACTATAAATGGCTACATCAGCCACCCTACCAATGTCTATCTTCCAATGCCCTCTCTTTTGAAGAAATGCATCAATTGGAGAGCTTTGCCAAACTTTTAAATCTGTATTGGAATAAAGGAGAACACAAAAAAGAGTGGCAAGAAATGCTGCAAAATCGTTCGGCTGCCGAAATTTTAACGGCTCTTCAGCAAAAACATAAAGAGCTGGGCTATGAACTACATTCTTTATCCAAAGCCAAAAGAGATGCTGTGATGGCAGAAATTGTGTAGCCGGAGCTCGCTGAAGCTCCGCAAGAAAGTGGAAAAGTGGAAAGGGGTCGAGAGGTCGAGAGGTCGAGGGGTCGAGGGGTCGAGGAGTCGAGAGGTCTTGAAGTCGAGAAGGAGTCCTCCGGCTACCCATTTTCGCGGAGAAAAAATGTCCTCCGGCTACACAATAAATTATTGTCATTATTAACTATATGCACTTAAAAGTTAGATAAAGGCACAAGTTATCAAAGTGCTTTCGGACTCTTGTTTTACATCCTCTTAATCCTAAAATCCTTGTTTCTAAAATCCAGTCCTAAAAGCTTTATTGCTAAAATCCAATCTGCGTTATCTGCAAAATCTGCGTGAAAAACATATATTAAAAGCTTGTGGGCTTTTGGCGCAATTCAAAAAGGGCAGCAATATATTTTTCTGCCTGCGCAGGGATAACCTTAATCCCTTTACTCAAATCCTCAGGCTTAATAAAGGAGGGTTCAAACTTATTAGGAGCATAATTTTGCAAACTAATCAACAACTTTTCCGCTTCATAATTCCAGAAAGGAATTTCTGCGCTATTGGGATGAATCCAGTTCAGCTTATACATTAAACGCATCAATTCATTGATAACGATGGACTTAGCAGGATTGGCACTTTTAGTTATCTGCGCTAAATCACTTAGTGAAGTTCCTTCTATTTCCAGAAAGCTGGGAGCCGGAATTAATAAATCCACGGGTGCAGTTTCATCCTGGAAATTCATTATGGCAATGCTGAATTTTGCCTGATCAGCCAAAGCAGGATATACACCCCAACCTAAAACGAAATCAGCAACTTTTTCAGAAAAATCCGGCTTCATAGCCAAAAACCCCCGATGATTACGATAATCCGTAGAAACCAGTATATTCTCAGTTCCTATTTTAGAGGCAAAACACCATAAATTGTATGCCTCCTGTTCAGTAATCCGATTTTGATTATAGACAAAGAGTGTCTTCTGGGTTGCCTGAACTTCTTGCAAATTGGCATAGTTAGCATCGGCAAAACGACGGTAAGGGCTTTCCGGATAATTTACCAGAACTAATTTCTTTCCTTTCCTTTGCTGTAAGCGGATTAAAGAGGATAGAACCTGATTTAATTCTCCATAAACAACATATTCATCATAATTTTCCAGAATTTTATAGGGTTCACTTTCTGGTTTTAAGGATAGGAAAGAATCGCTAAAATAAGCAAAGGCAGGATTGGCACAAAGCTTGGTTTCATATTTATCGGCAACCCTTTGCAGCATTAGCATTTCTTCCAGAGAAATGTGAGGGCTTATTTCAAAGCGTTGGGAATTGCACAATGCTATTTTTTCAGCTATAAGAGAAGCTGCTTCTTGCCAGCTAATTTCTTTAAAATAACCATTTTGCTTTAGCAGGGAAACATTCAATCTATCTTTGTCATAAAGACCTTGCCAGCCGAAACGACCTTTAAAACATAAATTCTTACCATTAAAACCAGGTTCTTTTTGCGAGGTAGTAATTTTGGTAATAGTTCCTGCTTGAGTTTCGGTTTGAATTACACAACCAACTCCACATAACGCACAATTTTGCAATGAGATATCTTTGGGATGAGGATTGAATTTATAGTGCATATTTCTTTCCGTTAAAGCACCCACCGGACAAACATCTATGCATTTTCCACAGGAAAGACAGCTGGTTTTGGTTAAAGAATCACCAAATTCGGGAGCTACCATTGTTCCAAAACCTCTATAAATAAAGCCTAAAACTGCTGGACCTTGAATTTCGGCACAGGTTCTAATACAGCGTCCACAATTTATACACTTATTGGCATCGCGCACAATAAAGGGATGGCTGTAATCAATCGGATGCTTATTAATACCCCCCAAAAAGTGAGCTGGATTTACTAAATAGTCAGTACAATATTTTCGCAAAGAACAGGTCTCATTTACAAAACAACCACATTCCAAACAGCGTTTTGCTTCATTGATGGCATCTTCTTCCAAAAAGCCAAGTTCCACTTCCTTAAAACTATTTTTTGCTTCTCCCAAAGGTAATTCTGGCATTTCTTTCCGCTTTTTTGGTTCAAAAATAGAATACTCTGCAGGACTGATATCTTTCACGCTTTTAGCTTTTTTACTGTCAAAAGGAATAAGCTCTGCAACTATCTCTCCTGTTGCTAAATAGTTATCTATTGCCTTAGCGGCAATTCTTCCATCGGCAATTGCTTCGATTGCAGTGGCGGCACCTCTTCTAAAATCACCTCCGGCAAAAACATTTTCCAAGCCTGTAAACATAGTTGTTTCATCTACAATAGCCGTTTGCCAACGCGAAATGGGCAATACTTTATCCGCAACATAGTTTTTCTCTTCCGTAAAGATATCCACCTCAGGAACTTGGGAAATAGCAGCAATGATACTATCGAAGGGCAGTTCAAAAAATTCACCGGTGGGCTCGGGTCTTTTTCTTCCGCTTTTATCAGGTTCGCCTAAACGCATTTTTTCTATTTTTACGCTGGTTAAATGTCCACCTTTACCAATATATTCAATAGGATTGGCAAGGTAGAAAAATTTCACGCCTTCATTTTCACAGGCAACAATTTCACTTGCTTCAGCAGGCATTTCAGCTTTCGTTCTTCTGTAAATGACGGCAACTTCACAACCCTTTCTAATAGCGGTTCGGGCACAATCAACAGCTGTATTTCCTCCTCCTACGATGGCTACTTTTAATCCTAAATTGGGTGAATTGCCTAAGGCGTGTGCCTTCAAAAAATCAACCCCTAAAAAGCAACCATCCAAATCGCTACCTTTCACAGGCATTGGAACTGCTTTTTGAGCTCCGATGGCAAGATATACGGCATCATAACTATCTGCCAAGTTTTGCAAATAAATATCTTTACCCAGTTGTTTATTATATTCAATCTGCATTCCATTAGTACACATCAATTCAATTTCAGCATCCAGAATATCTTTCGGCAAACGAAATTCCGGAATTCCATAACGAAGCCAACCTCCAGCTTGAGGAGCTGCTTCATAAATGATAACTTCATAGCCCCAATTGGAAAGAAAATAGCCACAGGTAAGTCCGCTGGGTCCAGCTCCGATAATGGCTATTTTTTTGTTTTTTGTGGATAGCTTTTCGGGAACATAATTCCACACATCTTCATTATCCACATCGGCAGCATATCGTTTTAACTGACGAATAGCAATACTTTCATCCACAATTTGTCTGCGGCATTCTTTTTCACAAAAAGCGGGACAAATCCTTCCGATGGAAAGAGGCATCGGCAATTTTTCCTTAATTACTTTTACCGCTTCGTGATATTTACCATTGGCAATTAAAGAAATATAGGTCTGAATATCAACTTGATCGGGACAGGCAATTGTGCAGGGGGCAACGCAATCTGCATAATGATTGGAAATCAGCAATTCCAAAGCCATTTTGCGTGCTCGGGTTATTTCTTCGCTATTGGTTATTATCTCCATCCCTTCCGAAATAGTAGTTCCGCAGGAAGTTACAAATCCCTTTCTGCCTTTTACTTCTACCAAACATACCCAACAGGAACCGTAAGGATTCAGTTCTTCATCATTACATAAAGTAGGAATATCAATATTATGCTGTTGGCAAAGTTCCAGAATAGAGATTCCGGCTTCCGCTTTCACTGTTTTTCCGTTTAAAATTACTTCTATCATTTCCACCGCTCCTATTCTTTTACTACCGCTTCAAATTTACAGGCATCAAAACAAGCTCCACATTTGATACATTTCTCTAAATCAATTGTATGCACCTGTTTCACCTTTCCGGAAATACAGGAAACGGGACATTTTCGAGCACAAAGAGTGCAGCCGATACATTTATTGGGATCAATTTTATAGGTTATTAAAGCAGTACAAACACCTGCGGGACAGCGTTTATCTACAATATGAGCTAAATATTCATCCTTAAAATAACGCAAGGTGGTTAGAACAGGATCAGGAGCTGTTTGTCCCAAACCGCAAAGTGAACCCTTGATTATATTTTCTGCCAATTCTTCCAGGTTGTTTAGGTCTTGCAATTCTCCTTTGCCTTCCGTGATACGAGTTAAGATTTCTAACATTCGTTTGGTTCCAATACGGCAAAAAGTACATTTCCCACAGGATTCATTTTGAGTGAAATTTAGAAAAAACTTGGCTACATCAACCATACAAGTTCCAGTATCCATAACTACCATTCCCCCGGAACCCATAATTGCCCCTGTGGCAGTGATAGAATCATAATCTACTATGGTATCAATTTTTTCGGCAGGAATACAACCCCCGGATGGACCTCCCATTTGCACAGCTTTGAAAGGTTTGGAAGTTTTCATTCCTCCCCCAACCTTATAGATTATATCTTTAAGAGGGATCCCCATAGGGACTTCTATTAATCCACTACCAGCAATTTTACCTGCTAAGGCAAATACTTTAGTTCCGGGTGATTTATCTGTTCCATATTTTCTATATTCATTGGCACTGTGCATAATTATCCAGGGGACATTTGCCCAGGTTTCTACATTATTAATATTGGTAGGCTTTCCCCAAAGTCCTTTTGCAGCAGGATATGGGGGACGCAAAGTAGGCATACCTCTTTTACCTTCAATGGATTGCATTAAAGCAGTTTCTTCTCCACAAACAAAAGCACCGGCACCTTCCTTGATATGCAAATCAAAACTGAAAGAACTGCCCAATATATTTTTTCCCAGGTAGTTCTTTTTTTCTGCAGCGGCAATTGCAGTTTTTAAATGTTCCAAAGCCATTGGATATTCTGCTCGGCAGTATATATAACCTTCATTAGCACCAATAGCATAAGCACCAATTATCATACCTTCAATCACGGAATGAGGATCGCCTTCCAGAGTACTACGATCCATAAAAGCACCTGGATCACCTTCATCAGCATTGCATATAACATATTTTTTAGCGGATACTTCTTTAGCACAAAGTTGCCATTTTACTCCTGTAGGGAAACCAGCTCCACCGCGTCCTCTTAAACCCGATTTTTTGATTTCGTCAATGATGGCGTCTCTATCCATACTTAGTGCTTTTTGTAATGCTTTATAACCATCTCGGGCTTCATAATCCTCAATACATTCCGGGTCTATTATCCCACAATTCCGTAAAACGATGCGTTGCTGATTAGCCAAAAGATCATTATGTCTACTCGGTAGCTTTTCTGCTAAAATGATATTCTCAGCAGGAGCTTTTCCTGCTATATAATCTTCCAAAATACTGATAATTGTTTCTGGTCGAGCTTTTCCAATATGAATGGAGCCAAGTTCAGAACCTTCAAACTGTACGATCGGTTCTTCAAAACACATACCAATACAAGCAGTCTTCTTTAATGTAACAGGTTTATCATTTTCTTTAAGATATTGTTTTAGTGCATTATATACTTCTTTTGCCCCAGCAGCTACACCACAACTTGCCAAACCTACTTTTACGATTATATTATTCATTAGATGTCTCGCTTATATATTGATGTAAAATAGCAGGAATTGCTTCCGGAACCAGTTTGCCATAAGTTCTATCATCGATCATAATTACGGGTGCCAAGGAACAACATCCTAAGCAGGCAACTTCCATTACTGTAAATTGTCTGTCGGAAGTTGTGTTTTCATCTTCCGCAAGCTGCAACGCATCCACTACTGCTTTTTTGATTCCATCTGCATCGGAAACATGGCACGCAGTCCCTTTACAAACGCGGATTAAGTGTTTACCCTGTGGTTCCAAACGAAACATAGAGTAAAATGTTGCTACTCCAAAAATCTCCGCAGCAGGTATTTGCATTTTTTCTGCTAAATATTCCATTGTTTCTCTGGATAAAAAACCCAGTTCATTCTGTGTCTCTTGTAACAAAGGTATCAGAGAACCTTTTTTCCCTTGATAGGTAGTTATAATTTTATCTAAACGCTTTAAGACATTATTCATATCCAAACCTCTATTTCTCCATATGTATCAGACATTACTCCAAGGTAAACCATGTTTTGTAGCAACCCATATTTTGATGGGGCAGGATATGTCAAACAAAAAAGGTATACAAATAATCTAAAGTAAGCACAGGATTGTTTATTACGCTATATCCTATCATCAAGATAATTATTTCTTTATTCATTTTGTGGAGAAGATAAGAAGAATTACTGTAACTCTTTTAGGCATCGATGTTATTTTATTCCAGGTTTGCTGTTTAGCATTATCAATCCTTACCTGCTTTATAATCGATAACAATGCTAATAATTAGCGAACAGATCTCTAGTCAGACTAGGGAATCGTGAGAGGATTTACTACAGAGCAAGTGTTTATTATGCTTGCATTCCTACAGACATATTACACAGCTAATATTCGGCATTTATATGAAAACATTAATGGCTACTATAATAATCCCAGCCCCAAGAAAAGACATAAAAATTGTAGCAGACAACCTCAACTATAATGAGCGGAAAGAGGGAGCTTAGTTTTTACAAACCTCAAATTCCCAACTGGAAATATAGTTTATTCTTTATAACGAGGGTGGCCTTTTTTATATGCTTCCTTGATATCTTCCATTGATATATGGGTATATACTTCTGTTGTAGAGAGAAGTGAATGCCCCAACAGTTCTTGAATAGCTCGTAAATCGGCACCTCTGGAAAGTAAATGTGTGGCGAAACTATGTCTTAAAGAATGCGGGGAATAGCCCTTAGCCTTAGCTACCAGTTCAAAATATCGTTTTAGAATGATATCCAACTGCTTTGTATCGAACGCTTTGCCGCTTTTAGTTAAAAATAGTAAATCGGGGCTATTTTCCTGGGCGAACTTTGGGCGAATCTTTAAATAGTTATATATGGCTTCTCTGGCATAGGAACCCAGGGGGACAATTCGCTGTTTATTACCTTTTCCTGTAACCCGAACCAGGCCTCTTTTTAAATCTATATCCTGTAAACGGATGCCAGCAAGTTCAGAAAGACGCAGACCTGAAGAATATAAGGTTTCTAAAATTGCCTTATTTCTAACACCATACCGATTGCTGGTATCTGGAATTGAAAGCAGAGTTCTTACTTCTTCTTCGGTAAAGCATTTGGGCAGAGGGACTTCATATTTGGGGCGTTTGATTTTGTCCATCGGGTTATTTGAAATAAAGCCGCTTTTTTTGCAAAACTTGAAAAAAGAATTTAGAGCTGCACTTTTACGCGCTAGAGAACGATTGCAATCTGGCTTTTCATTCAAATAGCGCAAAAAATCGCGAATATTCAGAACAGTTATTTCCGGCAAAGTAACTATTCCATTTTCAAAAAAACGCTGAATATAGGTGTAAAACTGCTCTAAATCCAATTTATAGGCACTAATCGTCTTTTCGGATTTACCTTCTAAAGCCAGATAGTTGCAAAAATCATCTATATACTTTTCCATAAGGCCATTTTTTACTTGCCTTAAAACTTGTCGAGTAAAAAATGGTATTAAAGTAAAAAGGGGAGGATTTATGAACCAATATATAGATAATTCCGCCAAAATTGGGAAAAATGTAACTTTCGGTTATAATGTAGTTATAATGGAAGGAGTTCAAATTGGAGATGATTGCTTAATAGGACATAATGTTGTTATTCATCCGGATACAAAAATCGGTAATTCCTGTAGAATTGATGATGGAACGATTATTGGGAAAAAACCACTCTCTTCTCCACGCAGTATTTTTAGTGTGTCCACCAATCTTAAAGCTGCCGAAATTGGAGATTTTTGCCAAATTGGCAGCAATGCTGTTATCTATTGTCAATGTGAAATAGGTAACCATAATTTAATTGCTGATCTGGCCACTATCCGTGAAAATGTTAGTATAGGTGATTTGAATATTATCGGCAGAAATGTAGCTATCGAAAACTATGTAAAAATCGGAAACCGAAATAAGTTCGAAACTAATTGCTATATCACTGCCTATTCTGAAATTGGAAATTATTGTTTTGTAGCTCCTTGCGTGGCAACAAGTAACGATAATTATATGGGGCGCGATATAGAACGCTATAAACACTTTAGAGGAATTACAATGATCGATGGTTCAAGGATTGGTCTTAATGCTACAATCCTTCCCGGAAAAACAATAAACAGCGATGGAACTGTAGCTGCTGGAGCAGTTGTTACCAAAGATGTTCCTGTGGAAACTGTTGTTGCTGGAAATCCAGCAAAACCTATGCGCACAGTACCTGAAACCCAATTAATGAAACATAATCTGGATATACAATGAAAACACTAATAATTATCCCTACTTACAACGAAATTGAAAATATTGAACGCCTCCTGGAACAGGTGCTTTCTAAAAGTGACTCAATTGAAGTATTAGTGATAGATGATAATTCTCCTGATGGCACAGCTTTAAGAGTGAAATTTATGCAAAGCACAAATCCGCGGATACATTTACTTCAGCGTCCAGGGAAAATGGGTCTCGGTTCTGCTTATGTAACCGGTTTCAAATATGCATTGGAACAAGGTTACGATTTTATAATGGAAATGGATGCTGATTTTTCTCATAATCCAGATGATATACCGCGCTTGTTGGAAGCAGCCCAAAAATATGATTTAGTTATTGGTAGTCGCTATTGCGAAGGAGTAAATATTATTCACTGGCCTTTCAAACGCTTATTAATTAGCTACTTCGCCAGTAAATATGTGCGCGTAATAACTGGAATGCCAATTAAAGATCCTACCGGAGGGTATAAGTGTTTTCGGCGTAAAGTTCTGGAAAGTATAGATTTGGACAAAATCCTATCTGACGGCTATGCCTTCCAGATAGAAATGAATTTCCGAGCTTGGGTGAAGGGTTTCCATCTAAAAGAAATACCAATTATCTTTACCGAACGCATCAACGGCGTATCAAAAATGAGTCGAAAAATCGTTTGGGAAGCTGCCTGGATGGTTTGGCGTTTACAAATTATGAAAGTTCTGGGTCTTATAAATAATAAATAGGGTGTTATGATGAAGAGATTTACTCTGTTCAGTATATTGCTACTGCTTTGTTTAACCCTTTCTGCAATTACTATCCCCCGAGTTTATGTGCAAAAACTAACTCTCGAAAATGATAAAAACCCTTTGATAACTCGTGAACAAGATAAAAGCGCTAATGAATATATCCTTAAGGCCTGGATTAATACCCGCCCGGATGAAATTGTCAGTACTGAAACTCATCCGATTCATACTATTGCTGTTAAACAAGTTGGAGATGGAAATAAGTTTCCTTTTATGGTGATTACCAGTTTGCAACTTGGTAATTTTAAAAGCCAATGGCAAGCCGGAGAAGTTATCTATATGGAAATAACACATATAAAAACAGGACAAAAAAAGACCTGGACCCAGCCCATCCCCGAAGGCACAAACTTAATTAAAATGCTGGATAAACCTTTTGTTATCCCACCCTATACTAAAAAGAAAAAATAAACTATGCTGGAAAGAATAAACGACCCCGATCAATTGATTGAAGATATAGAACTGGATAGAGCTTTACGTCCGCGCTCTTTAAAAGAATTCATCGGACAAACACATATTAAAGAACTTTTAGATATTAGTATCAAAGCTGCCAGACTACGCGGTGAATCCCTTGATCATATTTTATTATATGGACCTCCCGGTTTAGGAAAAACTACCCTGGCTGGCATTATTGCTTATGAATTAGGGGTAAATATCACTACCTCCAGCGGACCGGTTATTGAAAAACCTTCTGATTTGGCTGGTATTTTAACTAATTTACAAGGGCATTCAGTCCTTTTTATAGATGAAATTCATCGCCTGTCCCATGTGATTGAAGAATATATCTATCCTGCTATGGAAGATTTTGAGATGGAAATAATTCTGGATAGCGGTCCCAATTCCCGCACTCTAAAAATACCATTGGAACAATTTACTTTAATTGGAGCCACTACCAGAGCTGGTTTATTAACTCCCCCTCTTCGAGATAGATTTGGAATTGTGCTTCGTTTGGATTATTACGATCAGGAATCCATAGCACATATTATTCGTCGTAGTGCAAAACTATTGAATATTCCAGCTGATAATGATGGCATTAATGAAATTGCCAGACGCAGTAGGGGCACTCCCAGAATTGCCAATCGTTTACTTAGACGTGTGCGTGATTATGCTCAAATAAAAGGCAACGGAATTATTACTCTAAATATTGCTTTGGCTGCTTTACAAATGTTGCAAGTGGATAATGCCGGTTTGGATGAAATGGATAAACGCATCTTAACTACTATTATTGAAAACTATAATGGAGGCCCTGTAGGTATTAAAACAATTGCTACTGCCGTTGGAGAAGATTCCGGAACTATCGAAGAAATCTTTGAACCCTATTTAGTGCAACAGGGCTTTCTGGAACGCAGCCCTCAAGGTAGAAAAGTTACTTTTAAGGCATACCGCCATTTAGGTTTAACTCCCCTTACTGAACAGACAGAGATTTTCTAAAAGAGAAAAATGCACGCAAAAATAGTTAAAAGTGGAGTTCGTTGGACTCTTGCAACCACTATTTTACGCAGAGGAATCAGTTTGATTCTTTTCATCTTTCTGGCTAAATGGTTAACGCAAACTGATTTCGGTATCTATCGTAGCTTTTCAGCAATTTTGGCGTTGCTTACTTATCTAACTCATTTTGGGCTTGATTATCTGTTCCTAATTTCCAAGAGCAAAGAACGCATAAACTTCCTGGCTCTTTTGCAAACAGGACTTTTTGTTTCAGCTGTTATCACCATTCTGCTAATCTTTTTTGGAAAAACTATCGGAACTTATTATAACAGTGCTGAACTTGGCAGAATTCTCACTTATGGCGGGGGCTTAATTTTTGTGGAATCCCTAAGAAGGATAGCTCGCGTTTATGCTCAAAAAAGATTTCAGTTCAAAGAGTTGGCAATAGCGGAAACACTTAATGTTTTCATCTATTCTTTGCTCTGTTTGGGTATTATCTATTTTTGGCGAAAGGCCTGGGTTTATATCCTTTTATTTTATATCGGCAATTTAGGTGAACTTATTTATCTATGCATCAAGCTACCTCCTTTACCAGCAACTTTACAGAAACAGGTTTTTAGTTTTAAGTGGCTAAAACACTCTTGTGCCTATTTTAAGCGTAACTTTCAATTTTTGGGAATAGTAAGTACGATAAATCTGTTACAGTCTTATTCCATCAATGCTCCTGTCCTTTTTTTAGGAACTATGGTAGAACCAGCTTTGATGGGAGTTTATTTTTTTGCATCGCAACTAATTGCAATTCCTATAGGGATGCTTAATACTTCTCTTTCGCAGGTATTTTTTCCAGTTCTAGCTCAGAGTGAGACTGCAGCAAGTGTTTCTGGCATAAGGCATTACACTGCTATTGTTCTGAAAATAGGGATACCTGCACTAATTTTTTATGCGCTTATTTTGCAATATCTGGTTCCTCTTATATGGGGTGATAAATGGCTCTCGGCATTGCCTTTGGTTCTCTATTTAGTCCTTTTTTATGGAACAAGTATGTTGCATAATCCAATTAGTGGCATTCCCTATATTTGTAGAAAACCTCAATGGGAATTGCTTTGGAATATTGTTACTTTAGGTTTGCGTATTATAGCTCTGTTTTTGGGAATGAAAGTTTCTTTCGCTTTTGCCATTTTATTATTTTGCATTGTGAGTGCATTTATGCATCTGGCTTTTTATTATTTGTCGTTAACTCTGTTAAAAGCAAATTTGTGGCAAATAACAATTGACCTTATATCTAATTTGCCGGTATTGATTTTAATTGCCTTTGGCTGCCTTTATCTATGGAAGTTTTCTGTGATATTTCCGCTTTTAACTTTTGTGGGTTATGGATTGTATCTATTTTTGGCGGAAAAAGATACTTTAAAAGAAGTGCTTTCTCTGGCTATCAAATAGCCCTAAGATTATGCAAATTATAATTTTAGAAATAAGGATTATAGGATATCAAGATTTATTATGAACACAAAATATGACTTCTGGCTTGCTGATAGGGAGGTAAAGAAAAAAATACCCCCCTTTTTAATAAGTTAAATTACTAAGGAAAAAGTAATATTCTACTTCTGCAATTCATCAGGAATTTTCCTCTGAGTAAAAATCCGCAGAAGAAAGCCACATAGTTTATAGCCATATTCAGTAACTGAACCGCCGAATAAAATCATTCTAAAAACAGGTTAGCACAAGGTCTGTTGACAAACTTCGGTTTATTTGCCCAGCAAAAAATGGTAAGCTCTTTTTTCCTTATGCAGTAAAATGAAGGGTGGGTATTTAAGTACTATCCTATTACATATATCTGTCATCAGGTATTTACCACTTTAATATACACTGCATATTGTATTCAAGCTTCGCTCTTTGCCCTTAGGTGAAAGCGTTAATCAAGTGTTAATCAAGCCTTAATCAAGCGTTAATAATTAACGCTTGATAAAGGGTAGATAAACGATAGATTAATGGCTCCCAGCAGGGAAAGTAGGAAACAAAAATATCGGGATTTTATTATCAAATTGATTGTTACAGTAAGTATAATGCAGTTTCAAGAGGGGAGTTTTCGTAGTATTTTATGCTGTTACTTTAATCCTTCCAATTGTAATTGATATTTATATGAATCTTAATAGGAATAAAAAATAAAGGGAGGGTGTACTTTCTGTCTTTACCACTCACTTCTGGTGTGCTGATATACTATTTTAATATAGCTAACATTGTTCATTCTGGGTTTCACTTTTATGCTTTAGATAGGGTTTCCAATTCATTTTATCTATGAACGCAATTGCTTCCTGTCGTTTGCTTTCAGGGATTTTATTTAGTTCTTCTTGTATTGCTCTTTTAGAAAGGATTTTCAGGGCAGGAGTATTTTTTTGCATTGCTTTTAGTGTTTTATCTTCTATTTGAAAATTAAAGCGTAAAGCAAATTGCAGTGCTCTTAGCATCCTTAAAGGGTCTTCTGAAAAACTTTTATCCGGGTCTTGTACTGTGCGAATAATTCCTTGTTTCAAATCGCTAAGTCCTTTACAGGAAAGATCCAAAATTTCACCTGTGGTAATAGACATAAGTAATGCATTAATAGTAAAATCCCTCCTTAAGACATCATCCAGTAAGTTTCCAAATTGTACTTGGGGATAACGACTGCCAGGATAATATTTCTCTTTTCGGGTAGCCACAAATTCCAGCTTATAGTTTTTATAGCGCAAGGAAGCAGTTCCAAAACTTTGATGGATAATAATATCACTTTCCGGCAGATAGTTCTGTAGATATTTGGCCAGGGCAATTCCTCCTTCAAAAATTTCCACACAGATATCAATATCGCTTGTGATAGAACTATCGGGATTTAAAAGAAAATCACGCACACAGCCCCCGGCAAAGTAACTTTTATGGGCAAAATCGCTATCATTAATCAATTTATCAAGAAGTATTCTCCATTCCATCAAATTCATAATATTAAATCTCCAATTACGCGATTGGAAACAAAAAGGGCTTGTTCTGTTAAAGCTAAGTTTCCTTCTTGCAGAGTAAGCATTTTTATCTTAATCAGCTTATTTATCTGCTCACGATATATTTCCATAAGGGGAATCTGAAACCGCTCATTAAATTCTTGTAGGTTAATCCCTTCTCGCAAACGCAATCCCATCATCAAATAGTCCTGAATAATTCTTTGGTTAGAGAGTTCTTCCTTTTGGGGGAAAATAACTCTATTTTTCACATTTTCATAATAGGCATTGATATCTACAGGATTTTGATAACGCATAGGGTAAATCCATCCTGAGGCAGAAACTCCCAAAGCCAAATAATCCTCACTCTTCCAGTATCTTAAGTTATGTTTTGATTCAAAGCCTGGTATAGCAAAATTGGATATTTCATAGTGAGTATACCCTGCTTGTTTCAAATAGCTACAAAGATATTCATATTGTTCAGCCAGAATATCTTCGTTGGGCAGTTTATCTATTTCATCGGCCAGGGGACAATCTTCATCAAGGGTTAAAAGATAGCAGGAAATATGTTCCGGTTGAAGTTTCAGATAGGCATCAACTGTTTGTTGTACGGTTTGAACTGAACTATTTGGCAATCCGTAAATTAGGTCTAAGGAAATATTATTGAAGTTTTCTTTACGGCATAGAGCTATTTTATCTATTATTTGTTCCATATTATGATGTCTATTCAGCCAGGCAAGTTCTGAATTATTCATACTTTGCATCCCTATAGACAAGCGATTTACAGGTGTTGTTTTCAGTGCCTTTAAATATTGTTCTGTAATTTGCAGAGGATTAATTTCCAGAGTGATTTCGGCATCAGGTAAAATATTTAGGCCTTCTAAAATAGCCATAATCTGTTCTGCACTTAAAAGGGAAGGAGTTCCCCCGCCAAAATAGATTGTGGCTAAAGGTCTTTTTAACTGATAGCGATATAGTACTTTCTCTTTTTCTATATAGCCAACATATTCATATAATGAACTTTGTCGAAAAGGCAGAGTGAAAAAACTGCAATACCCGCATTTTGTAAGGCAAAAAGGAATATGGATATAAAGCCCTAACTGGGATGCCTGAAAATCCTGTTCCATCGAATATGGGGTTCATCATAAAGTTTATTAAACTCAATTCCCCTGCTGAAGAAAATCAACCAGGGAGTCCCGGTTATATGTTTTCGTTCTAAAAAACCCCAATAACGACTATCTTCACTAACATCACGATTGTCGCCCATTACAAAATAACTGTTTTCGGGAACCTTTATTGGGCCAAACCAATCGCGATTGAATATTTTACGAACAGCGGTGGAATCACCTTCGGGCTTAATTCTATAAGGTTCATACCAGGGATTCATTGAAACATAATCAAAGCTGTTCTCTGGATAGGTAAAATATTCAATTCGTTCTGGAGAAGCAGGTGGACTGGGAATAGCCACTCCATAATTTTCAAAACCTTTTGTATATTCTTTGCCGTTCACATAAACAATTTTATCTTTTATTTCAACTGTGTCGCCAGGCATTCCGATCACTCGTTTAACAATGTTCCTACGGGCATAATAGCTTATATGAAAAGCAGTTAAGGGAAATTTGGAAAAGCTCTGTTTCTTGTTTATATAAATAGGCGGAAAGATCTTGATAAAATCATCCTTATAATCCTTGTGTTCAGGTGTGCCTTCTTCAATTTTGGGATAGCGGAATGTGACGATTTCACCTTGCTTGGGATCACTGAAAAAGTACTTAATCTTATTGGCTACCAAATAATCACCCACTAAAAGTGTCTTTTCCATAGAAGAAGAGGGGATCAAGAAATTCTCGAAAGTATAATTACGAATGATCATTGCCACTACAAAAGCAAAAAGGATTGCCTCCACCCAATCTTGCAAACCAGGTTTACGCTTATGGAATTTTTTCCCTTCAGGAGGGGGAGTAACAGTATAGGGTAGGGCGTCTAATTTAGTTTTGTCTTTTTTTGCGCTTATTTTATCTCTCATCAGTAAATATCCTTATCATTTATACCTATTTAAATTACAAAGCTTTAAGAACAGGGTTTGTGTCAAGTAAAAGCTTAGGAGAGCTTAGGTGGCAAGGGTAAAAATTATCCCCCTTTTTGTTAGCCTTTCCAATCAGCTGCATATACTCGTAAACCAAAATAGCAGGGACAACAGGAAGAGGTTTCTTGGTATTCAATTCTGAGGGGTAGATTTGTTCAGAATTTTGATTTTCTCTACCTCTAATATTTCTAAAGGAATTGCACCAGATTTGGTAAGCGAAAGTTTTAGCCAAGAGATCAATTTCACTATTCGGTTTTTTAAAAAGGAGAGAATTCTTCTTCAATAAGGTTATGAAAGGATTCTACATCACTATTGAAAGTAGGTCTGCATTAGAGAATAATAAAATGAACTGCTTGATATTGTATATCTATTTGGAATTGGCTAAGTACTTTCTTTGGTTTTAGTACTTCCTGCTTATCTTTACATTTCTTACATTTTCCCTTTCTGTGCTTTTGCCATTTTTGGGTTAGTGACATTTATTATCTCTGGTAGGGGGGTACTTATACCCTCTACTCGCCATAAATTCATTTTGGTTAAATCACATCTATATACATTGGGTAGAAGCTAACAAGGATAAGGTATTAGATATGTTTACCGCACAGATTATCCAATACCGTTTCGGCGATTGCTTTTTTATGTATAATTTATATGGTGTACTTTCCTAATGCTGAGGAAAGATAAAGAAGTTACTGTTATCTAATATAAGAGCTGCAATATGTAATTTAATATGCCAGCATTAATAAGGATTCTACTTCCACAGCAGATAATTTACTAACCATTCCGATTCTGGGACTACTCATAATATTATTAACTATTTGTGGCAGTTCATTTTCCTTAATACCCAGGTCTCGCAAAGTTTGTGCCATTCCCCAAGATTCCAATTTATCGCGAAATCTATGTAGAGCGCGGGAAACATTTTCTTCATCCCAAACATTTTTAGCCCAGCGTAAAAAGCGAGAGGGGTCTTTTTCACTCATATATTCAATCCAAGCAGGGAAAATAACTCCTAAACCTTCACCATGAGCAATATCTGGATGTAAAGCAGAGAAACTATGTTCTATTGAATGACAAGCCCAGTCGCCTCCCTTCATTCCGATTCCGGAAATTCCATTTAAAGCCAAAGTAGCGCACCATGCCAAATTTCCTCTGGCTAGTAAATCCCCGGAATTAAGTTGCAGGCGGTCAGTCATTTCTATAATTGTTTTTTGCAGAGCATCGTCGATTGCTAAGGTAGCGATAGCTCGATCATCGGCAAAGTAAAATTCTAAAATATGAGCAATGGCATCCATTGCTCCATTAGCAGTTTGTTTGAAAGGTAAACTACTTTGCACAGAAGGGTCTATAATACTTAAATGTGGATAGATCAACGGGGAATAAATACTCCATTTTTGCAGGGTTTCGTTATTAGTAATAACGGCATTTCCATTCATTTCGCTGCCTGTGGCGGAAATTGTTAAAACTGTATAAATTGGTAGAGCATTACGAATTCGTTCCTTTCCTAAAAAAGCATTCCAGATATTTTGTAAATATACACCAGCAGCAACGGTCTTTGCAGTATCAATTACACTTCCACCTCCAACAGCAAGAATGGCTTCCACTTTTTCTTCTTTTGCCAGTTCACAGAGTTCATTAACCTTTTGTAAAGTAGGATTAGATTGAACCCCCCAACTTTCAACGAAACGGATTCCGGATTTATTTAACGATTCACAAACCTGAAGATAAACGCCATTTGCCTTTATTGAACCTCCGCCAGCTACCATCAAGCAGCTTTTGATACCCGCTTTGTGTAGTTCCATTCCCAATATTTTAATCTTTCCCGTTCCAAATTCAATCCGGGTAGGATTACAAAAACTAAAGGCCTCCATTTCTATCTCCTTCATATTCCTTTTTGTGCTTGTTGTTCAGAATCTAAATACAAAATAACGCAAATCTGTAATAAAACAAGTAAAAATGCCCATTTTTCCCCTGATTCCATTTTAAAAGCTGAAATTTTTTACTGTTTAGGAGCTTCTCTAACAGTTCCTAAACGAGATTAAGAGATAATTATTGAAATTTGAACTCGGCATACAGCCAGAAAGGCTATAGGAGATAGACTTATTCTTATTAAGCAGAAAAAATTATGGTGGAGCTAAGGGGATTCGAACCCCTGGCCTAATGATTGCGAACCATTCGCTCTACCAACTGAGCTATAGCCCCAACCTCGTTTCCAAGAAAAACTTTCTGGTAGCAGTAGTTTTGTCAAGCGAAACTTGAGCTCTTCTATCTTGTAAATACTATTGTAATACCAGGAAAATATTAGTACAGCTTTATCTCTCCACTGCTAACTTTTCCTTGGAGGTAATAGGATTATTAATGCATCTGGTAAGAACTAACCCTTTATAATTTACGCATATACTCCAGTAAATCTACCACTCGGTTAGAATATCCATATTCATTATCATACCAGCTGAAGACCTTTACCATTTTCCCTTTAGTGTAGGTGATCAGAGAATCAAATATGGAAGAATGAGGATTACCAACAATATCTATAGAGACAATTGGTTCTTCAGTATACATCAGATAACCCTTAAGATAGCTATTGGCAGCTTCATTCATTGCAGAATTAATATCTTCCTTAGTAACTTCCACTTCCAGGTTGGCACAGAGATCAACTAATGAGCCGTCTGGAGTAGGAACTCTAATGGCCACTCCATCCAGTTTACCTTTTAATTCTGGAATAACTAAACCGATGGCTTTAGCTGCTCCTGTAGAAGTTGGAATCATACTCATTGCGGCAGCTCTGGCTCTTCTTAGATCATTATGAGGCAGATCTAAAATTCTCTGATCGTTTGTGTAGCTGTGGATAGTAGTCATTAAACCATTTACAATGCCAAATCTATCTTGAAGAACTTTTGCTACAGGGGCAAGACAATTGGTTGTGCAAGAGGCATTGGAAACAATTAAATGTTCTGCTTTCAAGGAAGTATGATTTACACCCATAACGATTGTAGCATCAACATCATCTTTCGCAGGAGCTGTTAAAATAACTTTTTGGGCACCAGCTTTTAAGTGTTTCGATGCCTTTTCCTTGGTTGTGAAAATACCGGTAGATTCAATTACATATTCCACTCCCAAATCTTTCCAGGGAAGCACTTCAGGATCTTTTTCGGCAAAAATTCTGATCTTTTTGCCATTCACTAATAAATAGTTCTCTTCGCTGGAAATCTGTCCAGGATAAACTTTATGAACACTATCGTATTTAAAAAGATGTGCCAAAGTTTTAGCATCGGTTAGATCGTTGATAGCCACTACATTCAATTCCGGATGGCTGTTAATTATTATGCGTAAAACCAGACGCCCAATGCGTCCAAAACCGTTAATTGCTACATTTGTCATATTCTATCTCCTTCAGTTATAGTAATATACTATTTTGTGCGCTACCGGAAATATTGCAGAAATCCATAACTGTGTTCTGCATTTTTTCTTCACCTTTAATCAGCCATTTGCGAGGGTCAAATTTACTTTTGTTAGGAACATAGAGATTTGGATCCATATCTGGAGGGCAGACGATTGCATACTTTTCTTTTTCCCAATATTCTTGAATAGCAGAAGCCATATCCATTTGATAATGGGTATCTTTATTGATTTTTACTACTCCATTGGCAATAGCAGTTTTTTGCTGTTGGTCTGTTAACCCCGAAGCACCGTGTAAAACTAATCCTCTTTCTACTCCATTTTTAATTAGCAGGTCATCAATTTCTTTGATTAAATCGAGGCGGAGAACGATATTTTCTCCTTTACAAACGCCATGATTGGTTCCTACTGAAGCCGCAAAAAGGTCTACATTTGTGCGTTTTACAAATTCTAAAGCTTCTTCTGGTTTAGTATAAAGTTCATCTTCGGAAACAATTTCATCTTCAGCACCCTTGATATGGCCAATTTCACCTTCTACCAGAATATTATATTTATGAGCTAAATCTACAACCTCTTTAGTGATACGGATATTATCTTCCAGATTTTCTTTGGAAGCATCAATCATTACAGAAGTTACTAAGTCGTTTTCAATACAAAACTTTATGAAATCAAAATAGTTAGGTGTGGCATGGTCTATATGTAAACCGATTCCACATTTAGGAAATTGGGATGCAAAGGTCTTAGCCATTGCTGAAATCATTCTGGCTCCAATTTGTATATCTTGAGAGGAACCTGCTGCATATTTACAGGCACCTGTACTCATTTGAAGTAAGCCATCAGAATTTACAGCTGCATAACCTTGAATAAGGGCTCGGATTTGTGTGTCGAAGACCACATTGGAAGCGATAATCCCAAAACGCATTTTTTTGGCTTTTAGAAAAACCTCTTTCATTTGTAAACCTGATAAAAACATTTTATACCTCCAGCATAATAAAATTCTTATTAGATAATCTATATATCATCCACAAAAAGTCAAGCAAAATCTAAAAAAGGGCAGAAAGGGAAAAGTAAATTCTCTGTTTTCGGAAGAGATAATACCCAATCAGCAGTATTGATGCTCAATAAAATGCTACTTTATCAGAATAGGTGATTAATTAATTATCAGTGCTATCTTTCAGGATAGATTTTATGACCCAGGAAGAAGCCATCATTCCCATAATTGCTGGTATATAACTTATTGAACCAATAGGTATGCGTTGAGAGTTATTGTAAACGATTTTTTGGGAAATATTTGGGTGTTCAATTGAAGGATTATTACTTTTTTGATTGGGTTTGATAGGAAGCTCAGAAGAATACACACAAGGGAAATTAATCTCAATCTCTCTTTGCTTTAATAGCTTACGAACTCTACGCGCCAAAGGACAATTATGGCTCTTATCCAAAGTGGAAATATGAATTAAATTAGGATCCAGACGATTTCCTGCTCCCATCACACTGATAAATCTCTTCTTATTTCTAACCAGAAATTCCAGCAAGTCAATTTTGGAGTTCAAACTATCAATGGCATCTACACAATAATCAGCTTCAGCAAGTAACTGTTCTTGATTATCTTTGTTCAGAACTTCCCGGTGAACAACAATTTCCGCTTGTGGATTGATATCCAGAATTCGCTGTTGCATAAGGTCTGCTTTGTATTTACCAATAGTTGATTGCAAAGCTAAAATCTGCCTGTTTACATTGCTTGGCTCAACTATATCAAAATCAACTAAGATCAATTTGCCAATTCCTGAACGAGCTAATGCTTCTGCAGAATAAGAACCAACTCCCCCCAAACCAATAACTGCTATACAAGTTTTGGATAATGCCTGCAGTCCTTTTTCACCAATTAAAAGTTCAGTTCTGGAAAAATCCGCTTTGTTCATAGCCATTAAAGTTTCTTTGCTGTTCTGTGATTAATTGCTCTAACATAATTCCTGAAAGATCAGCTACAGAAGAAACAAGTGAAGATAAGCGCAAAAGAGGATTCTTTTCTCCTACTTTTACATATTCACGAGTGATATCTGTTTCAAAAAGATAGCGTTTACTATCTATCATAGCCAGTAAAAGTTCTTTTTTATCCTTCTTCAACAACCGCTCAGAAATAGTAAACAGAGTATTTAGGCGTAAAAGTTCTTTGTAACCTTGTAGGGAACCTGCATAACCGTGAACAAGATATTGCAGATTATATTGCTTCAGGATTTTATAAGCCTCGGTTGTATGTCCTACCAGATGCAAAACTACTGGTAGATTATATTGTTTGGCAAGTTCCAATTGGGCAATAAAAAGCTCCACCTGACACTCATAATTTGGATTATTTCTATCCAAACCTATTTCACCAATTGCCCAGATTCTTTTCTTTTGGCAAAGGATTTCTATATCTTCCAATTCTAAATCGCATTCATCATAACAAGGATGAATACCAGCACTGTAAGCAATTCTATTGTCAGGGTTATTTTGGTGCCAAGCAATTTCCGATTGAGTAAGCACAGATGAAAGCCAAAAAAAGATACCCAGTTTTTCTGCCTCTTCCAATAATGGCTTTACTGGCATTAACTGATTCAGATTAGCCAGATGGCAATGTGCATCAATTAAATTCATTATTCCTTCTTAAAAAAAGTAGATTTACAGCCTCTAAAACAGGTTCTACGGCAATGAGTTTCATACAGTTATGATGATCTAAAGGACATTTTTTAGCACCATGACTACCACAGGGTCTGCATTTAAGATCAACTTCAAAAAATTTGTCTCCTTCTCTATATGGATAATAACCAAATAGAGGAACGGTAGGACCAAAAAAAGCAAAGACCCTGGTCTGCATAGCATTGGCAATATGCATAGCGCCACTATCATTACAAATCATTAAAGAGCATTTTTCGATAATGGCAGCGCTCTCCAGTAAATTAGTAACTCCTGCAAGATTAATTAGGTTAGCATTATTCTTCTCTATAGCAATTTCTATTTCATCACATTGAGGTTTATCGCTTTCTCCTCCAATTAAAACAATGCCATATCCACTATCTAAAAGTTTCCGGCAAAGTGAGATATAGGAATTTAGTTCCCAGCATTTAGTCTTCCAGATTGAACCGGGAGCAATAGCAATTAATGTCTTTCCAGATAATGCCTTTAGCAATTCCTCCGCTTTATGTTTATCATTAGCTGAGGGGAAAAGCTCTGTCTGAATATCGAATTCCTTATTACTGAGGGGTTTTACGAGGCCTAAGTTTTTAATTATTTTATGCGGTCCCACTGGATGTTCTACTTTTTTGGTCAGCATCCATTTGGCAAAACCTCTATCAAAACCAATTCTTTCCGGAATTTTACTTAAATATAGGATTAAATGAGTCCGAAATGAACTGTGCGGAGTGATAGCTATGTTATAGTGTCTATTTTTAATATAGCGTATCAACTGCACAGTAGATTGCCACACATTTTTTCGCTTGGAATCGATAATCACTTCATTCACATAAGGATTATTTTCCAGGAGTTTAGCGGCTTCGTTTACTACCAAAACATCAATTTTGGTTTTATTAAATAGCTTTGCTACTGCTCTTATTAGGGGAGTTATTAAAATTACATCGCCAATGAAAGCAGTTTGAACAATTATTATGCGTTCCGGTTCTTTCATAAGGTTTTATAAAGCTCCAAGTTTTTATCCACCATTAGTTCCTTATCAAATTGTTTTACTGTTTCTAAGGCATTCTTGCCATATTTCTGCCTCAGACGAGGTTCCCTGGCCAGTTTCAAGATTGAATGGGATAGTTCCTGAGGATTTTTAGGGGGGACCAATAAACCATTTTCTTCATTAGAGATCATTTCTGAAATTCCTCCAGCTTTTGTTCCAATTACAGGAAGGCCTACACTCATTGCTTCCAAAACGGAAGTTCCCAAACCTTCTAAATAGGAAGCTAGCACAAAGATATCAAACGCTTTCAAGAAATGTCCAATTTCTTTTTGAAAACCGGTGAAGCTAATATGACCCTGCAAACCAAATTCCATAGCTACTTTTTTCATTTCTGGCAGGAGAATACCATCTCCGACAGCCATAAAAAAAAGCTCTGGATTCTCTTTAACGGCTAAAGAGGCAGCTTGTAAAAAATTAGGATAATCCTTATGACCGGCAAAAGCAGCGACAGTTCCTACAACAATACTTTTTTCAGGTATCTTCCAAGTTTCACGAAAGTTTTCTGGAACCTTCTTGTCTGCGAATTTCTTTATATCGATTCCACTATGGATAACAGTAATTTTAGACTCGGGAACACCACAGTCCACAAGAACATTGCGAATATTATTCGAAACAGTAACGATTTTATTTATTGCTTTAGTTCTATACTTAAATGCAGAAAAGGGATTCTTACCAATAGGAAAATCTACTCGTCTGGTAGCTACAAGTTTTAAGTGAGGACAGAATAATTTTGCCATTAAACCCCAACTGAGAGAATGGCTACTATGTAAATGCAAAACATCATAAGATTTTTTCCGGCATAGCATAGCTAACTTAAAACCTGCATACAGATCAAGCTCCCCTTTACAAGAAATTGTGTGAAAAGGCAGGTTATTTTTGGCAAGATAATTATGTAATGAGGATTTTGGTAAACAAAGAAAGCCACAATCAAAACCTCTTTTTAGCATACCTTCGTAAAGGTAAATTGCCTGCTGCTGACCTCCTCTCCAAGTTTTTTCTGAATCTATGTGTAAAACTCTCATTTTTGCATTTTTCCTAATAGATGATAGCGATACCAGATTCCCCAGGCAGAATTTTTGCAGAGCAAAAAGCCCTTCGCTCCATCCAAAAAACCCAGCTGGAAGATATACATTTTGAAAAACTTACATATACCTCTAATCCAAGCAGAAAACTCATTGGACTTTTTACCTTTTTCATAAAGCTGTTTAGCGCTAAGTTCAGCATAAAAACGCATTTTAGTAAAATGTACTTCTCGGGTGGGATTTGTATAATGATATAGATAATGTTTACATTTTTTTATTGGTTGTGAGGTTTGAATTCCTTCGTGGACTATTTTTGTGTTAAAACTACCCTTTTTTCTATTAAATAAACGCACTGGAGCATCGTTTTGCCAACCACAAAAATGTATCGGTTTGCCTAAATAATAGGAACGCCTCTTTATTCGCCAGGCAGAGTTTTCAAAACTATTGTGTTTTAGTGTCTGTAGTTCTTTTTGCAGTTCTGGGCTAATTTCTTCATCGGCATCTATAGATATAATCCAATCAAATGAAGCAAGATCAACCGCTTTTTGTTTGGCTTTACCAAAGCCCTCCCATTTATCTAAATGATAAACTTTAGCTCCAAAACCAACACAAATATTCTCTGTTGCATCGGTGGAACCTGTATCTAAAACCACAATTTCATCCACCCCAGAAAGTGATTTTAGGCAGCGAGCAATATTATTTGCTTCATTTTTTACAATTAGAACAGCTGATATTTTATCCATTTAATTGTTTTTACCTTCTACTACTATCCTTAAATATTCAGCAGCAAAACGATCATAACTAAAGTGCTCTTTCGCATATTCATGGGCAGAACAATTCATTTTTTGTAATAAATCCCTATTCACATTAAGTTCCTTAATATATGAAGTAAATTCATCTATTATCTTCTGTTCGTCTTTGGCTTTAACTAACATTCCATTTATTCTATCCTGAAATGTCTCTTTTACTCCTCCAACATCAGTGGCCAAGGGAATTAAGCCACAAGTCATCCCTTCTACAATAACTAAGCCAAAACCTTCAGATACTGAGCATAGTACTAATATATGGAAATTTTGGATAATTTCGTATAACATCTTCCGACTAACAATCTCCCCCAAATTGATAACCGGTTCTGTTTCTACGAAGTTACCAATGCAGTAGAACTTTATATCTGGATGTTCTCGAATAACATTTTGAGCCAGCTTTCGGTATAAATAGAATCTCTTTTCTTGTGCATTTCGAGCAATAAAGACAATTTGCAAAGGAGCATAATAATTCTTTTCAGGAATCAAATCACATAATGGAACTGAATTGTAAATCAACTGTAACCGGCAATCATAAATACTATCAACACCATTTTTTCTATAAATATCTTGAATTCTTCCCAATATACTATTAGAAACAACTATTCTTCTATCTATTTTGGGAGTTGCCTGAAGCCAATTATGATGATTTATACCAAAGAGACCATGTATAATATCAATTAAATAACTATCATTAAGGTGACAAACTAACCGATAAAAAAAGGCACTATTAGAAGACATCACAATGGATTTGTGATGTCTATTGATTAGTGAAGATAGAAAGCCTAAGAAGAAATACTTAACGATAAAACGATTGGCATTATTCAGGTATTTAGACATATCTATTAATTTACCACACTCTTGCATTTCCTTATAATGGACTTTATTGCGTGATTTATTGGTAATTATGATATAAGGTCTGTGGGAAGCAAAAATACGAAGAATATCGATATGTATTTGTTCCGCACCTCCAGTATGATAATGAGGAAATAAAAAAAAGAGTGAACTACTATTATTCCACTTCAATATCTTATCAGTTAATGTGCCTGTGTAAAAAAAGGGGAGACCTAATAATCGTTCTAAGTTGTTCATTTCAATATATAAAGATCATTGCGCTTAGAGTTTAGCCCCTTTTGGCATCTATAGTTATTTGGGAAAATCTCATTTCTGCGAGATTTACTATAACCAGAGTTTTTTCTTTCGCCCTTGTTATGATAGGGTTGATGATATTGATGTAAAGGGAGTTGAGAAAGTACAAAGTTAAAGCCAATTCTTCCTAATGCATGTAGTCGTTTTCCTAAATCATCATCCTCGTTGCCCCAACCGATATAATTTTCATCATATCCATTAACCGCTTCAAAATCATTTCTAAATATAGCAGAAACACCACCTCGCATTTTAGCGCCATGTTCTACAAAAGGTAAATACTTGCAGAGTACATAGGATAAATAGTCCTTTCTATATTGTTTGATAATTTTCTTCTTCTGCGCCTCAGTTAAAATAGCATTCCAGTTATTTTGTTCAATCACCTCAAAAGTTAATTTTTCTGTTTGATCTTTACTAAGACGAACAGGATAACCGCTTAAGAATCTGCCTATGGTAAGTTCATTTTTAATAGATAGTAAATAGTTCTTGGGTATAATAATATCCTGATCCAGAAAAGCGAGAATTTCACTATTGCAAACAGAAACACCATTGTTTCTAACTCTGGCAGCCCGAAATTGCTGATGTTCTTGTCTAACCAAGATCATTGGAATTGAAGTTTTTTCTTTTTGCACCTGGAAAAAGCCAATTATATCTTCTTCTGAGCCATCATCAGAGAGGATAATTTCATCAGGTTGCACCGCTTGTCTATAAACCGAGAATAGACATTTTTCCAATAAATCCAGATAATTGTATACGGAAATAATTACACTTAAATTCATCTTTTCAGCAAAACATAATTCTTAAAAGTGCCGATTTGTTTTCCACCATTGAAGTGTTTTTCGATAAAAGTTAAAAAGCGATATTTAAATTCTTCATGTTTATGCAGTTCGCGATAAGGATTGGGTTTACCGGTTAATTGTAATTTATCTTGCCAATTAAAATTAGTTATCATATTCTGCATAACTATAGGATGAGTTCCTTCAAAAAAAGCCAATTGAGAAAGGGGTCCATAATCAAAATACTTAGGAGCTTTGTTGTAATATTCTTCTGCTTTTTCCTTTCCCCAATGGATAGAATTTAATGCCTTGCATTTATTTTGCATCAAATTGGGAGGACGCACCCAGCCGTAATGATAAATTTCAGCATCCACTTTGGCAACCTTTAATTTCCTGGTTCCGGTTTCCTGACGCGGATTATCATAATATTCAAAATAACGAAAGGATTGAGCACTTTGGTATGAATGAATATTAGGATTATTTCTAATTATGCGTATTTCATAAGGATACCAGCCATGGCCATTATGATAGTGATAATAATCTCCCCAAAAATGTTTATAGGCAAAAAGTAATCCTTCCACTTCTTTGTCGTTTAACAGTTCTTCACAGCGTTTTTGGATCACAGGTAAGTATTTTTCGTGCACAACTTCATCCGCCTGCAAATAAAAAAGCCAATCACCAGTGCATTCTTTTTTGGCAATATCCGTTTGCCAGGAATTAATCATCCCCCGTTTGCATAGTTTCTCATCCCAAACGGTATCGATGATCTTGATTTTAGGATTGTTCAAGGCTAAAATGCGTTCCTTTGTATCATCATCTGCATCACCTTTCCCGACAGCAATTATAAATTCATCGCAGATGGGCAGAATACTCTGGATTGATTCTATTACTGGATAGTAGAGTTTAATTCCATTACGCACAAAAGAGAAACCGCTGATTTTCATTGTTACCTCATATACCTAAGATCTATACATATTGCTATTTCCCGTTTTGTAAATTATATAGATGTTGATATCGAGAACAGCTTTCTAATAATTCCTGATGAGTGCCTATTCCTACAATCTTTCCCTTTTCCAAAACCACTATTTGATCCGCTTTCAAAATAGTAGAAAGCCGATGGGCAATCAAGATTACAGTTCTGTTTAGCGTTACTTTATCAATGGCCAATTGTACTTTCTGTTCAGAATCGGTATCCAGAGCAGAAGTTGCTTCATCAAAAATTAAAATAGGAGGGTCACCTACAATAGCCCGCGCTATGCAAAGCCGTTGTTTTTGGCCTCCGGATAGATCGGAACCTTTACTGCTAAGCACTTCTTCATATTTATTAGGTAGCTCATCGATAAATTCATCTGCATAAGCAATTTGTGCGGCTTTGATGATTTGTTCGTCAGTAACTTCATCTTGAGAACCATAAGCGATATTTTCTTTAATTGAGCGCGAAAACAAAATTGATTCCTGAGTAACAACTCCGAATAGCTTTCTTAGGCTATCCAGTTTGATATCTCTTATATCTATACCATCTATTGTTATAGCACCAGAATTCACATCATAGAGGCGATTCATTAAATTGGCAATTGTTGTCTTTCCCCCTCCACTGGAGCCAACAAAAGCTACTTTACTGCCTTTGGAGATGGTTAAATTGAAATTTTTCAGTACAGGCTTAGTATTCTTATAGCCAAAAGTAACATTTTCAAAGCTAATTTCGCGATCAAAACTATCTTTCACAATAGCATCAGGTTTATCTTGAATGCGAGATTCTTGATTTAATACCAAACCTATTCTATCCAGAGAAACAAGCGCCTTACGGATATCTGTATAGACTTGGGTAATCACTTTTAGCGGATGTAGCATAGAAAATAAAGCAAAGAGGAAAGCAGTAAAATCGCCCAAAGAAAAATTGCTTCCTGGAGCCAGAATCATATTGCCACCAATGATAATAACTAAGATACCGGTTATAGCAGTATTCAGCTCTGCAATAGGTGTGTTCAATGCTCCATAATATTGTGCCTTATACCACATACGATAATGTTTTTGGTTGATGGATTCAAAGATTTTTTTCTCATAGTCTTCCCGCCGAAAGGCTTGAACAACTTTCATACTGTTTAGTACTTCTTCTACATTGGAAAAGAGATTGGAGATTTGTTCCTGTATACGTTTTGAATATTTCTTTATCTTCTTGCCTAACAGACCTATCGAAAAAGAAAAAACCGGTAGAACTATGATGCTGTATAAAAGCAGAGTTGGATTCAATAAATAGGCTATCCGCGCAAACACAAGAACTGTAAAAATTTCCCTAGTTACATTTACAAAGGAATTGATCAGCTGTTCACTTACGATATCTACATCCCCTACCATTCTAACAATTGCATCTCCAACCCGATGGCGACCAAAAAAAGTGAGGGACTGATTTAAATAGCGAGTAAACATATAATTACGGATATCGCGGATCGTTTTACCTCTCAAAGAATTAAAAAATATCTTATGCAGTAAATAAAAACCATTCTTTAATAGGATAATAACAAAAATTGCTACACATAAACCATATAACAGGGAAAGAGAATCCGTCTGCAACATAAGCTTTTTGCAGCCTTCCCACAAGGAATTGTAATTCTGGATGGCAGCAAAAAAACCTCCAGACGAACCGAAATGTTGCTTTATTAATTCTCCCAAAGCAGTTAGAAATCCGCTAAAATCTGTATATAGAAGATTGTTTCTGCCTGGTTTAAACACATAATCAAAGAGAGGAATAGCTAAAGTAACGCTTACTCCATTGAAAAGAGTAAAAAATAGCATACAGATAAAACCGGCAACCAAATAATGCCAATAACGCAACATCATCCTGAAAATCAGGATAATATTATTCCACCGCTTCTGATTTTTCCTTTGTTTCGCCATAATTTACCTATAAAAAAAAGCCAGCAAAAGCTGGCAAGAAAAAAGTGGCACGCCCTAAGGGAGTCGAACCCCTAACCTTCTGATCCGTAGTCAGATGCTCTATCCAATTGAGCTAAGGGCGCACAATAAGTTCACAAAATATATTACCCCGCATTCTGTCAATCATTTCTTCTTATTCTATATATACCCTCTATTTCTTCTCCTATTTTTGGTGAGAATCCAATGGCTTCTTATAGCTAATTATCTATACATTAGTGGGTAGTGGGCATAAATAACAGAAGATTTTAAATGCATCTCGTTCCATTAATACTCAATATTCCATTCGCAGATCAGTAAAGACTCCTAAATATCGTTAAGAAAGCCTTCCATGGCTGAAGCACTCTTTTGTGAGATTGCTGTACATCTATTAATTATATTCCTTTAATCCCTTATCCCAAAAACAGTTTTATTAAGATAGCGATCAGCAAGATAGAATTGAGGCATAACCAGATTCGTATTTTGTTTAAACTCTTTGTGTATAATTCTCTATTATGCTGCACCTGCTTTTCCAGACGCACCATCAAATGTTCCAAAGAACCCAGTTTTTCTGCTGTTCTATCTTTCTTCTTTATATCCTGATCGTGTTTTGAATTTCGTTTAAATACTCTCATCATTTCCATTACTATTGGAATAAAGGTCGGAATCATTGTTTTAAATTTCATACCCATTTTTTTATCCTCATTTAAAATTATATCCCAGTGAAAAATAATGTGTTCCAGGTAAAACAGAATGGTAAGTATAAGAATAATCCAATTCTAAATCTCGAATATAGATACTAAGTCCAGCATTGTAAGTAGCAGGATTTTGATGAACCCCGAAGCGTATAGCCAAAGGTTCAAAAAGATGAGCTTCCACACCACCCATAAATTCCGTTTCTTTGGCAAAATCCTTTTTTACTTCTATGGAAGTAGTTACTTTATCGTAAGGAATGTAAGATATGCCTAAAGCCAATTTACTGGGCAGATCAATCTGATTTTCATCTCCCATTTTGGCTTTATTGATATTGGTAACGGCAAAAGCTAAGCGCGTTCTAGTATGTAAAACTGCCATAGCTCCTAAATCCAGACCTAGGGCAGTA
The DNA here is from genome assembly GCA_002432865.1 of Cloacimonetes bacterium UBA5835. GTDB lineage: Bacteria > Cloacimonadota > Cloacimonadia > Cloacimonadales > Cloacimonadaceae > Cloacimonas. The sequence goes on along the minus strand of DJGX01000019.1, from coordinate 27,976 downwards.
TCATCATCTTCACCATCCATACTTAGGAGATAAAAATTACCTGTATAACCAAAAGATATTTGCGAATGGATATCCTGCAACAAATAAAAACTGTGCGCCAAACTATAGACTTGTTCACTCATCAGATTTACATCTTCATAATCAACATCCATAGCCCTGATCCCCAAAGCTACTGTGCCCAATTTTTGGGGAAGCTTATAGCCCAAAGCCACGGTTTTAAGTTCACTGAAATCCTGATTGTATAGCTGAGAAAAACCAAGCTTGGCACTCAAAGTAGTATTTACTAAGCCTGCAGGATTATAAAAAATGGCATTTGCATCTCTGGAAACAGCAGTATAGGCACCACCCAATCCTCTGGCAATAGCTGAAGGTTGATAATCATCATACACAGCAAGTAACATTGTTGCAGGAATTAATAATAGACAGGCGAATAATAACTTTTTCATTTCTAACCTCACTTCAGCGCACTCTTAATAACAATGGGCTGAACAGTATTGTCTTTATCTCCGCTACTCCGATCGATAACTTCCAGATGACAGTAATATAAACCTGGAGGCAGTAACTTTAAATTGGCATCGCGTCCATTCCAAATAAAATTCTCGATGCCTGTGGAAGAAGTTATATTAGTATGAACAGGAGTATAAACCAAGCGTCCTTGCGCATCATAAATTCTTACAATTGCCTTGGAAAGATAACCGGTTTTAGTTCCATAACTAATTATAATCTGTTCACCCATTTCAGGATTGAAAATATTCTTCTTATCGCCAATTTTACTAATATCTAAATAAGCAGTCTTCTTTTGCAGTTTGGTTACCAGGGAGCCATCATTCAGGTTGAGAACATTGGTATCGTTATATTTAAAGGAAACAAGTTCAATAACAGATTCTCCATAAACCAACGGTTTAACCAGAATTTTAATTAAAAGAGCATCGTTTTGATTATAAATAAGGCCATCCTGATAAGTAACAGTATAGCTAATTGTGTCTCCTGCACTACTAATATAATAATCTGGAATGGATGGAGTTAAAGTTCCTTCCGTATCAAATCCAGAAAAATGAATGCAAGCAGGATTTAGCTTGAAACTAACAGAATAACTTTGCACGCCCCATTCGGCTTTTATTTTCGTGCTTATCAAATTCATAGATACATCTGTATTAATAAGGGGATCGGTAGTTGGATCAGTTCTCACAATTTTAATAATGGAATTTTCGATAGTATCCTGCTTAATCATATCATTGGCATTACGCGGATTTAATTTAAAACCCGCACTGCTATGAAAATCAACAATGCCCTGAATAATATACCAACTTTCACCAATAACAATTGAATTTGCTGGAATAGCATATAGTCCATTATCTACCATTGCCCAAATATTGCTGCTGTCGGCTATATTGAATTGTCCGTAACCATCAGGAGAAGATTTAATCGTTACATCCTGAAACCTTACTAACACTCCTTCATACTTTTCATTTTCCGGATGATTCGTTCCGGAAGGCATATTTGCTGTAGATAATTCCAAAAAAGGCGGTAAGGCATTTCCTTGAGATATTATTTCGTAAGCAGATACATTGGTAAATTCGGTTAAGTTAAAATACTCATCAACCGTTCCTGTAAGCTTTACTAAATCTCCGACACTTACAACATTGCTGGTATTTCTATGATAAACATAAAGTCCGCTCCATTCACCTCCTTCCGGATCAGCAATATAAAAAGCGGAATTAGGAATGATGTGAGTAACTATTCCTTGCACAGTAACTGTTTGATTATAGTAAGGTGAATTGCCTGTAGGATCAGTAGTATATTGAATATCATAACAGGTTAGAACTGCTTGAGCTGATATACCTGTTATAAAAACAAGCGCAAAAAAAGTTAAAAGATAGTTTTTCATTTACAGCTCCTTATCTGATTCATTGATGATTAGTTGTTCATCTTCTTCAACAGAATCACTGGAATTATCTTTGATGAACAGCATATCAATAATTAATAAACATACACCGATAAATATTGCACTATCAGCGATGTTAAACACAGGAAAACGTTCCATAATGAAATCAGGAAAATCCATTGAAAAGAAATCTGTAACAGGACCAAACAAAACACGGTCTATAAGATTACCTATCGCCCCTCCTAAAATCAAACCAAAGGCAATAACTTGAATCTGATGTTGAGCGCGGCGTAATAGATAAATGATAAGACCTACCACGATAACTGTTATACTTATAAAAAATATCCTGTTTACCAGATCATTTCCTAATCCGATTGAAAATGCAGCTCCTGGATTTTCTACTTTGATAAGTAAGAAAGTATCGCCAAAAAGACCTTCCAGTAAAGGGATGTGTTCATATAATTTCATATTTACACGAACCAGAGTCTTAGTTAGCTGATCCATAACAACAATTAGCATCATTAAAAAATAAGCAGGAGCGGTTTTTAGCTTTGTAAGGGGAGGTTTCAACGCTTTTGCCGCCTTTTTTTATCTTCGCTTTTTTCTTGACAGGCAACACAGCAAGTAGCATAAGGAATAATTTCCAAACGCGTTTCTTGAATAAATTCACCGCAAATTTCACAGACTCCATAGGTTTCATCTGCTATTCTTCGCAGGGCTTCATTTAACTGACGGATTTTTTCTCTTTCGCTCTCTAACATCATAACTGTCTGTTCCATAAGGTTAGTGTCTGAACCTTGATCAGCTTGGTGATATGCATAACTGGATAAATCACCACTGCTTTCACGAGCACCTAAGCTCTGTTCTTTATTGATATTATTAATATAATCCAAACTCTCCCTTAATTCACCTCTAATCAGTTCTTCGAAATGCCGTAGTTTGTCTGGCGATAATTTTTTTGCTGCCATTTTTATCTCCTTGGGCTTTGCATTTAAAAAACCTAATTTTTCATTAATTATAAACCTACTGCTTATGTCAATGAAAAAGTCTTTGTTACACGAAAAATAAACTCTGCAATTATTTTCTGTAATTGTCGGCCAGAGTTCAATGCCGTTTTTTGAATCTCTTCCTGGCTATGTGCCAAATTATGAAAAAGATTACTGTAATTAGTAACTATTGAATAGGCAAGAACTTTTATGCCTGAATGTCTTGCTGTTATTACTTCTGGAACAGTTGACATCCCCACTAAATCAGCTCCTAAGATAGCAAAAGCATTACACTCAGCTTTTGTTTCTAAGGAGGGTCCCGTAACAGCAATATATGTACCTTTAAATGTGCTAATTTCAAGTTCCTTGGCAACCTCATCGGCAAGTGAACATAATTCTGGATCATAAGGATTATTTAATGAAGGAAAGCGCTCACCCAAGTTATCATCATTTATTCCTATTAAAGGATTAGTTCCCATAAAGTTGATATGATCCTGCAATTGCACTATCGCTCCTGGCTTAAGTTCTTTTCTTAAACTACCAGAGGCATTAGTAACTATTAAAACTTTTATTCCCAAAGAAGCCAAAACCCTTACTGGAAAAACAACTTCCTGCATTGAATAGCCCTCGTAGTAATGAAAACGACCCTGTAAAAAAATAATGGGAATTCCCTTCACCTCACATAGAAGTAAATTACCTGGATGAGAAGGAGAGGTTGTTTTTACGAAACCGGGAATTTGATTATAGGGCAAAGAACATAGAACAGGAAAAGCTTCAGGTAAATCACTTAGTCCCGTTCCCAGAATTACTGCGATTAGAGGTTTTTCGGAGAACTTATTTTTCAACCAGATTGCAGTTTCTTGGTAATTGTTCACTTATTGACTCTTTGTATTTTGCGGTTCGTTATTTTCCGGTTTAGGTACGAAGTCATCTTTGATCTGATGAAATTCGCTATCCAGCATTAATTCACTATCTTTACTTAAGAGAGGGTCTTTACTAATTCTATCCTGAAAACTTTGCAGCTCTACCTTAAACTGAATCAGGAACTGGCGTTTTTGTTCTTTCAGCTGTAGATATTGATGTTCCAAAACACTTAAGTACTGCTTAGCTTCCTGGATAGCTCTTTTCGCTTTCAGGTCTGCCTCTTTAATAATATTTTCTGCTTCTTTACGCGCATTGGCAATAATATCTGCTTTCGTTTTTTCTGCAAAAACAAGTGTTCTACTAATCAATTCTTCCCGTCTTTTTAATTCTTCAACTGCACTTCCAGCCTGAACAGCTTCTTGTTTAACTTCATTTTGTATCTGTTCTTGACGCGCAAGTTCTTTTTGCAGTTGCTTTTGGTATGTTTCTACATCTGAAGCTACTTGATCTAAAAAAGCACGGACTTCTTTTTTACTATAGCCAAACATCGAAGAGGAAAACTCTTGATGTCTTATATCCAATGGGAATAGGGGCATAAATTCCTCCACCTTTATATGAGCGAGCTTATCAGCTTTGTTAATAAATTAAGAATAAAAAAAGCTATTATGGGAGAAAAATCCAAACCCATCATAGGCGGTAAAATTCGACGGATCTGACCTAAAAGTGGTTCTGTTATAGTTAATAAAAAATGATACAGACGGTTATACGGATTCCTGATTATCCAGGAGGCAAAAACTCTGGCTAAAATCAATATGTTATATATCTGTATAATACGGACAACAAATAATAAGATGGAACCTGTTAAACTCGTTGTATAAATCAATCTAAAACCTCATGACAGTTCCTACAACGCGCTTCGTATGCATCTGTGGAACCCACTAAAATTTGTTCATCCTGGTGGACAGTTCTTTGGGTCCGATTAGCAGGATTACCGCAAATTACACAAATAGCCAAATTTTTTGTAATATATTCTGCAATAGCCATTAGCTGAGGCATACTACCAAAAGGTTCACCTTTATAATCTTGATCCAAACCAGCTACAATAACTCTATATCCTCTGTCTGCTAAATCATTACAAATACCGACAATGGAGGAATCAAAAAATTGAGCTTCATCAATGGCAATGATCTTTACATCATCATCTAAATAGCTGTAAATTTCTCCAGGAGAATTTATCGGAATGGAAGCTGCTTGCATTTGTGAATGAGAAACAATGTTATTAGCATCATAACGATTATCAATAATTGGCTTAAAAACCTGCACCTTTTGCTTAGCATATTCAGCACGCCGAATTCTTCGAATCAATTCTTCTGTTTTTCCACTAAACATACTTCCGCAGATAACTTCTATCCATCCTGTTTTCTGGTTTACTATATTCAGCATTCTTTTTCCTCCCCAAAAAAACTACAATTACCATATCCTATATATCCCTTTTTTTGTCAATTGCTCATTTTTCTGATATTGTATAGGCTAAAATAGCAGCAGAGATAGATACATTTAAAGATTCCATTTCTCCGAGCATTGGAATGCAAAGTGTTTCTGTTGCAATCTCCAAAATAGAAGAAGAAAGTCCTTTAGTTTCATTACCCAAGGCAACAATATATGGTTCTGAAGGTTGTTCAAAATTTGCCAGTGGGATTTTCCCTTGCATATCTAAAGCAAAGATGTTAGCATTCAATTCTTTCAAGTTCTCCGCTGCACAGTTAAAAAAAGGAACTTTATAAACAGCACCCAAGGAAGCGCGGATTACTTTTGGAGAGCTTACTTCACAGGTATTTGGAGATAGAATCAAGCAATCAATATTAAAAGCAGCAGCTATTCTAAAAATTGTTCCCAAATTTCCTGGATCGCTTATTCCATCAAGATAAAATGCCTTACGAAAGGCAATTTTCCTTGCAACAGGTAAAGGAAACAAACCGGCTATTTTTTGGGGATGCTCAGAATCGCATATCCTTAGAAGACCCTGTTCCGAAATAGTATATATTTTTTCGGCTGTTATAGTAGGTTCTTCATTAGTCACATATAATTCTATTGCTTTTATGCCCCAAGAGAAGAGTTGTTCCAAAGTCCTTTTCCCTTCTATTATTACCAGTTTTTCTTGCAGGCGATATTTCTTCTGTTTCAGTTTAGAAAGGTAACGCAAATGTTCAGCGCTAAATGAAGGATATGCAATATTATTTATCATCAACTACCTCTTTTAAGCAATATGCTAAATTATCAGTCAGATAGGAACTTATCCACAAGCCCTGTGGATAACTCTTAAATCCTAACTTATTGACATATAAAGAGGATGGGAACCGTTGAGAGATTTCCACAAAACTTATCCACAGGTTATCCACATTCTCTCCAAGCCCATAATATTAGTACAAGATAGTCATTTTTTTTGTTAATTTTCTCTTTCCGAGCTGTAATTTTAAAAAATAAACCCCAGAAGGTAAAGCTCTAAAATTCTGATCAGAAGAGAGGAGGAAATTTCCTTCTCCGGGATAAACTTCTCCCAAATACTTACTAAGCACTTTTTGTCCTTTCAGGTTATAGATTTCCAGCTGAATTTTTCCTGAAAGTTCATCACCTGCCCACCATCTTAGAACAGCTAACGAAGTTCCGGATATAGGATTGGGGTTAACCAACATCGAAACATTTGGTGTAGAATAATCATAAGAACCAATTACGGGTTCACTTTTATTTCCATTTTGGTCAATTGCTCTCAATTGATAAGTTCCAGATTTAGAAATTTGCAGCATTACATTAAAAATGGAGTTATCGGGATTAGGATAAATATATTGAAAATGTTCTAATCCATCGTAACTTATTTCATAGTAAAGAGAATCGGGATCGGGGCTTGCCAGAAAAGAGAGCTGTAGAGTATTATAGATCAAATTCTGGGAATTTAGGATAGGAGGTTGGGGAGGGATATTATCATTACCAAGAGCAGCATTTACAAAACTAAGCCAACGAGTTTTGGCAAAATCCAAATTAAAATAGCGTTGCCAGCCGTTTTCAAAATTGAATCTGCTTTCTGGAAACCAGAAAGCTGCCGTTCCTATATTTCCTGTATAATCTGGATTAGTAAAACTGCTGCTAATTACCATTGTATTCCAAAGGTTAAGTAAATTTTGGGCTTCCCTATCACAAATCGTTTGTGCCTTTTCCAAAAAGTCCCTGATATCGATATCTGCCAACCCTGTATTCATTGAATAGCAGGAATGACGAATTGGCAAATATTTAGAAGCAAGAGGTCTTTGGCTTATGGCAAAACTCTTAAATTTTTGCACAAACAAAGGCAGCATTTCTGTCTTTATCACAGAGCAAGTTATTGGCCAAAGATTTCCTCCGGGATTTATACCTTGACCGGGCAGATAGGAAGAAACATAGATATCGGGAATTTGAGCTATAAGAATATCTAAATCTCCTTCCAAGAGAGGAATGATCTTTTCGTAAGGAAAACCGTATTGCGGGACAAGATCTTCCGAGCCAATAATATAATTTGCACAAAAACCTATTTCATTGATAACTTCAATGCTCTGCATACTACAGGCATCAAACAGTAAAACATCAAGTTTCGGGATATCTGTTAAGGCAAGAGTAAGTTCACCTTCAGCAACACTGATCAAATTTTGAGAGCTTTCATCAGGGCAAATCCATTTTGGATCATTTCCTTTATACCAACTATCTCCATGTGACCAAATTATCAGCATTTTTCGTTGAGAAGGGAAATTGTTGAAACCCCAGTTTATAAAACTATTCAAGACCTCTGGATTGGCACTGTCTATAATTCCCAAATTAGCCAAAACTGGTGAAGAAATATCTTCTGAATTATCCTGCTGTATTCTAAAGCGTTTTGCTCCTTCTGGAAAATCAGCTTGGACAATAAGATTTAAGCCCTCAGGTTGAGGAACGCTTTCCATTGAATTAATATCCAGCCGTCCCATTTCTGCCAAATTATTATCGGCAGCCATATAGACGAGGACCGTCCAGCTTTCTGCATTAAGAACAAGACCAATAGAAAGCAGCAGGATAATCAGAACATACTTCAATAGGGATATTCCTTAGCTTCTTCGCTTCCATTTAAAACTCTTATTCCACCTTGGCAGAGTGCTTCCATTTCTTTTTCACCAGGGTAAACATAGAGGGGAGCGATAAACTCAGTATGTTGTTTGATAAATTCTACGATATAATCGTTATATGCTAAACCACCACTAAGATAGATACCATCTACTTTTCCGGATAGAACTGCTGCGCAACAACCAATTTCTTTGGAAACCTTATAGCACATTGCATCTAAAACATTTTTTGCTTTTTGATCACCTTCACTAACTCTTTGGGCAACTTCAATACCGCTATCGGTTCCTAAATAAGCCATAAGTCCTGCACCCTTAGAGAGATAAGCAGTAAGTTCTTTTTTGGAGTATTGTCCTGAATAGCACATATCAATTAAATCTCCGATGGGAAGTGAGCCAGCTCTTTGAGGAGAAAACGGTCCTGTTCCTAAAAGAGCATTGTTTACATCAACAACTCTTCCTTTTTTGATGGCTGCAACGGAAATTCCTCCGCCTAAATGAACTCCGATAAGATTTACATCTTCCAGCTTTTTTCCTAATTCTGCAGCAAGTAATCTACAGATATAGCGAATGTTTAAAGCGTGAAATAAACTTTTATGATCAATTTCAGGAATACCTGATAAGCGAGCAATATCTTCCATTTCATCAGTTGCTACAGGATCAACAATAAAGTATGGAATACCAAGAGGTTCGGCAATTGCCTTAGCAATAAATGCACCTAAATTGGAAGCATGCACTCTTCCCCAAATTGTTGAATCTTGCAAATCTCGTAACATTGAATCATTAACTTTCCAGGTTCCACCGCTTACAGGACGCACCAATCCACCTCTACCTACAACAGCATTTAAGGTTTGGGAGTGGACATTATTTTCTTCCATCGCTTCCATAACCAGGGTTTTACGAAAATCTGTCTGATTAAAAAGATCTCCGTATTTGTTCAAGTCTTCAGGATCGTGCCTTAAAGTTTTTTCAAAAACAGGGGTGCTGTCATCATAAACAGCAATTTTCGTTGATGTTGAACCAGGGTTTACCGCGAGCACACGATAACTCATTTCTCCTCCAGATATAATTTTTGATCTATCTCGCTTTAAAAATAAAGAGCTAAAAAAAGTCAATCAATTTTCTTAATGGCTTGCTTTACTATTAGATCGTTCGCACTATAAAAAAAGATCTGGGGAGTAAAGGCAAAAAGTATTTCTCCTAAAGTACTTATTTCTTTAAGATACATATAAGGGTCCATTACGACTATAAGTTTCAATCACAATTCATAGCATTCAAGTAACAACTTAAAGATATTGCGATAATATTCTATTGAAACTGTATTATACCAACTTTATCAATCACTTTTATCATAAAATACCGATGTTGTTGTTTCCTATGTTCCTTGCTTAGAACCATTAATCTATCGTTTAACATCCCTTAATCAAGCGTTAATAATTAACGCTTGATTAAGGGATGATGATCACTTGATTAACGCCTTCACTTAAGAGCAAGTAGTAGAAATCGAAGCTGATAGGCAATTGGCAGTATGGCAGATAATATTTGAAGGCAGATAAATATATTAGGATAGTATTTGATATCAACCCCAGATTTTATTGTTTAGGGGAAAAGAGCTCACCAATTATATCTTGGTAAATAAACAGAAGGTTAATAACTGAAGTAATGCTTAACTACCATTCAGGAGAAATAAATTTGGTGACTCAGTGGCTGGATATGACCATAAACTATGTGGCTTTCATTTTTGGATTTTTTAACAGAGGAAAATTCTTGATGAATTATGGAAACGGGATATTATTTCTTCCTTAATAATTGAATTTATGAATAAGGGAGATACTATCTACCTTTATTTCCCACTATAAGTTAAAGATTTAGCTTGCCAGAATAGAGCCATTAAAAATCAATGACAAAAACCTAAACAAGGAGACCTAAATGTCAGATACAGAGAAAACCAAATGTAATCACAATGGTGATCATATTTGTGATGAAGAATGCGAATGCAATGACAATTTTATCACTTTAGAGATGGATGATGGCACTCTGAAAAACTTTTTCATCATCGGGAATCTGGAAAATGAAGGTAAATATTATATTGCCTTAGTAGCAGAAGGTGAATCCAATTACGACATCCTTCAAGTGACTGAAGAAGGCGATAATGTGAATTTGAACTATATTGATGATGACAATGAATATAACACCATCGCCGATAAATTCGATGAATTGTTTCAAAAAGAACTAAAAGAAATGGGGATTGAGGAAGAGACAGAATAATTAGCTACGGCATAGTTATACTGTATTTTACAAGATCTTAACTATCTAAAGAACAGTTCTATTCCAAAATTTTATCTTACAACAGAAGGGGTAGCGATATTTGCTATCCCTTTTTCATAGAAGGGAAAAGAGAAGCCAAACTAATCGTATATTATAATTAAATGACGCTTTTTAGCAAGGAGGAGCAACTATATATTATCAATGAACTACTTTGATTGGTTTATAATAACAAGAGCAAAAAAACATTTCTGGTAACAGCAAGTGAAAGAAGTTATCGAGAATCAAACTTCTCTTTTAAAATACCTATTTTATTGCTAAAAAATGTCTTAAAATAAGTTAACGATTCCTTCAATAGTCCGCTTTTTTATGAAGAACATTTTTTGGGAAAAAAGGCTAATTTCGCTATGTGTTATTACTGATTCATTAATCAAATGAGGTGTTGGAAATTATCAAATTCGGGACTTCTGATTTCTGTTGTAAGATATAGATATTCTTTGACAGATTTCCCTATTTCATTTTTGCTTACTTAGATAAAAAAAGGGAGTGAGAGATGCCTTTTGTACATTTACATAATCATACCCAATATAGTATGTTGGATGGAGCCTGCAGGGTTGACAGGATGATAAAACTGGCAAAAAAATATGAAATGCCTGCAGTGGCAATTACAGATCACGGGAATTTATTCGGTGTTGTGGATTTTTATAAAACTGCCCGTGCTGCAGGGATTAAACCTATAATTGGCATTGAAGCATATATAGTAAATGGCGATATTGAAAGTGAAAGCAGCAAGAATGAAAGTCGCTATCATATAATTTTGCTGGCACAAAATGAGCAGGGCTACAAAAACCTAGTAAAACTCTCTTCTATTTCCTATATAAAAGGATTTTATTATAAACCGAGAATTTCCAAAACTCTTTTGCAGCAATACAATGAAGGGCTTATATGTCTTTCTGCTTGTATTAAAGGTGAAATTCCTTCGCTAATTTTGAATGAACGGATAAATCAGGCACGCGAAGTTGCTTTATGGTATAAAGACCTCTTTAAAGACCGTTTTTTTATGGAACTTCAAGATCACAATCTGGAACCTGAAAAAGCTGTTATGCCCCGTTTAATTGATTTGGCAAAAGAATTGGATATACCGATGGTTCTTACTAATGATTGCCATTACCTGCATCAAAGTGATTATGAAGCACATGATATCTTGCTGTGTATTCAAACCGGAAAACTGTTAAATGATCCTGGACGTTTACATTATAGTACTAATCAGTTATATTTTAAAAGCCCGGAAGAAATGAAAGAACTCTTTCCGGAAGTTCCTGAAGCATACGCTAATACTTTAAAAATAGCGGAGATGATAGATCTAACATTGCATTATGATAAATTTCTGCTGCCTAATATAGAAACCCCTCCCGAATTTAAAACAATGGGTGAATATTTAAAGCATCTCTGTTATGAAGGTGCCAAAATTAAATATCCCGAGATGAATGAAACCATTAAACAGCGTATTGATTATGAGCTTGAAGTGATCGATAGAATGGGCTTTAGTGGCTATTTTTTAGTTGTAAAAGATATCATTGATAATGCCCGAAAACAAAATGTACCTGTGGGTCCAGGTCGTGGTTCGGCTGCCGGAAGTATAATTGCTTATCTTCTTAATATAACTTTAGTTGATCCTATAAAATACGGACTGGTTTTTGAAAGATTCCTTAATCCTGATAGAATCAGTATGCCGGATATAGATATTGATTTTTGTGCTCAGAAGCGGGGACAAGTTATTGACTATATTGTGCAACGCTATGGAAGAGAGAGCGTTACGCAGATTATAACTTTCTCTACTTTAGGAGCAAAAAGTGTGATAAAAGATGTAGCCCGAGTTTTAAGTGTGCCTGCTTCTGAGGCAAATGCCATCACTAAAACCATTCCCGGTAATGTGAAAAGTTTGGATGATGCCTATAAACAATATCCGGAATTTGCTACTCTTATTGATAGTAACGATTTATATAGAAGTATATTTAAACATTCAAAAGTGCTGGAAGGTCTGGTTCGTCAAACAGGAGTGCATGCTGCAGGAGTTGTTATTGCTCCTGGAGATCTTACAGATTATGTTCCTCTTGCTTGTAGTTCGCAAAAAGATGAGGAAAAAGTTATTCTGGTTCAGTATGAAGGAAAATGGCTAAATGATCTAAAACTATTAAAAATGGACATTTTAGGCTTGAAGAACCTTACGGTAATACAAAAAACTATAGACCTGGTAAAACAATCTCAAAATATAGATATAGATATAAATCTCATATCTCTTGATGATAAAAAGGTCTATACCCTTTTAGGTAAAGGCGAAACGGATGGTGTTTTTCAATTTGAATCGGATGGTATGCGTAAATACCTTATGGAACTGAAACCTAATAAAATTGAGGATTTAATTGCTATGGTAGCTCTCTACAGACCTGGTCCTATGCAGTTTATAGATAGTTACATAGCTCGTAAACATGGACGCGAAAAAGTGGTTTTTGATCATCCGTTGATGGAAAATACCCTCAAAGAGACCTATGGCGTAACTGTATACCAGGAACAAGTTATGCAAATTGCTCGTGAAATGGGTGGCTTTACAGGTGGTGAAGCAGACAGCTTGAGAAAAGCAATCGGCAAAAAAAGTTCCGAGTTAATGCAGAAGTACTATGAAAAATTTATCCAAGGCGCTAAAATAAATAATGTTCCTGAAACTGTGAGCGAAAAAATATGGCAAGATTGGTTACACTTTGCTGAATATGCTTTTAATAAATCTCATGCTACTTGCTATGCATTAATCGCTTATCAAACTGCCTATCTGAAAACATACTATCCTGTAGAATATATGGCTGCGTTACTATCTCTGGAAGATGATCCTTCAGGAATTCCCGGAAAAATTGAGGTGTGTAAAAAGATGGGGATAAAAATTATCCCCCCCAATATAAATCGCAGTGATAGTGAATTTCGGGTGCATAATAAAGAAGTCCAATTTGGTTTAAGAGCTATAAAAAATTTGGGGGAAGCAGCTATGCGAGCTATTATAGAAAGTAGAGATCAAGGGGGACCTTATACAGGTATCTTCAATTTTTGCAGTCGCTTAGATAGCAGCAGTGTAAATAAAACTATTCTGGAGAGTTTAATTGCTTCCGGAGCGATGGATGAACTGGAAGGAACAAGAGCTCAAAAATGGGCAGTAATTGAACAGGCATTACAGTTTAGCAGTAATGAACAAAGAGATAGAAAAAAGGGACAGAGCACTATATTTGATTTTTTGGATGAGGAAGATGATAACAGTAACTATTATCCTCCTCTGCCTAATGTTGAACCTTGGGGCTATTTATATCAGCTGGAAAAAGAAAAAGAGGTTTTAGGTTTCTATTTGAGCGGTCATCCTTTGTATGAATACAGGTCTTTGATTAAACATATAACTAATGCTGATTCCAATACTGGCAAAAGCAACAATAACGGAGAACTATATCTTGCAGGAATTATTACTAATATCTCCAAAAAGAAAGATAGTCGGGGCAATCAAATTGCCTTCGTGGAATTTGAAGACCTTGCCGGTAAATTTGAAGTAAGCTTGTTTAATAAGGATTATTTGCAATATTCAAAGATAATTAGCCCGGGAAAGGTCTTTTTTATAACGGGCACTAAATCCACTTTTAATGGTAATGATGATGCTATGCTGAGAATTTTGCCCAATTCTCTAATTCCCTTTGATGCTTTAGCCAATGAACTAAGAGGGGAAATAAAAGTACACATCAATGACAAACAAGTGAAAAAAGGTTGCTTAACCGATTTGGGAGAAAGAATATCTCGCTGTGATGGTAAATTTAAACTGATTACTACTATTCAGAAAGAAGATGTGAATAGTTATCAACTGGAATCCCGTAAATTATTCTTTCCCGGGGAAGGACTTTTAAACTGGCTGGAAAAAGAAAAAATTGATTTTCAAATAAGATTGGTTACAAATGGAAAAAGTACTTAGTATCCTGATTCTACTATTTACCTTTGGCTTTGTATCTGCTCAGGAAATTTTCTATGAGCATTATGCAAACCAGGTTGATATCCGCGTTGTTTTGCCTTACAATAATATTAGCTTCAAAAAAGGTTCGGACCAAGCAGTATACCAAATTGTGCTCGAGATTTCTAATTTCCGGAAAAAACAGGTTGCTACCTTGGAAAAAAGCCAAATTATACCAAAATATGAATGGCTCACTGATTGTGGCATTCCAGTTTTCTTTCAGTTGGAACTTCCCCAAGGTTCATATAATGTAGCTTTGAAAATAAAAAATAAAGCGATGGGGGATAAAAGAAATTATACTCGCCAATTTATCATAGGTCCTTCCAGTACGGAAATTGGGCTTAGTTGGGTTATTGCTAAAAAGGATGGTATTGATTTTATCCCCTATAGTTTATCCGGATTGAGTGTAGATGAACTATGCCTAAATCAGAGCTATTCTTTGGCTTTGGATAGCTTGCGTATCCAAATTGATAATCAGAACTTAACTATAACAAATCCCCAAAGCCCAGTAATTATTGATTTACTTCCTTACATCCAAAAAGATGCACCGAATCAATTGGCTTTAACTTTTTTTGAAAACAATATCTACTACAAGATGGAACCTTTTCTATTTTCCCCTTGGTATGCATATTCGCTGCGCTATTCTTTGAATGATCAAATAAGACAAATTCGCTATATAGCCAATCAAAATGAATGGAATGTTTTACGAAATGTTCCTGAAGAAAGACAGGCTGAAGTAATTGAGGCATTTTGGAAAGCCAATGATCCCAGCCCTGGAACTATCAGAAATGAATTACGGGAAAGATTCTATCAGAGGGTTTTAGCAGCAGATGAACTTTTTACAGTGCATAAAAAAATTGCAGGATGGACGACTGATCAGGGTAGAATATATATAAAATATGGAGAACCCGATGATGTCTATTCAGAAGTTTTCTCTATAGGGAAATATCCTTTTATAATCTGGTATTACTATGACAAAAACCTCGAATTTATCTTTGCTGACATTGGAGGTTATGGTCAATATACTTTAAGGAATAAAGATGAAGAATATTAGAATTCTAATTTGCTTGGCACTTCTCAGCTGTTTTCTTATTCCGCTATCGGGATCAGAAAAATTGAATATGTTTATTGATTATTCCAGGTTCCTGGATAAAAATAAAAATACTATATTACTGCTCGATTATCAGGTACCCTATCAGAATCTGGCTTTTCTTGCTAAAAACAATGGATTCTTTGCCGAACTGGAAGTATATATTAAAATCTGTGAAGGTGATAGTTTGTTGCTAGACCATAAAATTAATGACCTCATTGGAGTTCGCAATAAAGCTGATACTTCTAATAAACAAAAATCATATCTCAATCGCTTCAGTTTTATTATGGATAGACCCATCTGCACTGTCCAATTCTATGCTCAAGACCTAAATTCCGAAAAAAGTTTTATGCACGAATTTGAGATTACCGCTTTGCCTGTAAACAGTTTATTAAGCGATATTGAACTCAATTCTGAAGTACGAGCTGATACTACTTCCTACTTGCCCAAATTTAAAAGAAATAATATCCTATATCGTAGCGAGCCCTCCATTCTCTTTAATAAAACTAATACCGATTATGTTTATCTTTACCTGGAAAGCTATATTGGAAGTACTTCTTTGGAAAGCTGCCTCCTGAATTTATCCCTGGAAAAGGATTCTGTAATAGTGATGGATGAAGATTTGAATTATAAACCTGCCTCCAGCAGCGAAAGTATTAATTTAAAAATACCTATTTCTGACCTTAACCCAGGTTTATATCTGGGGACTGTTATCTTGCAAAATCCTGATCAATACGAAGAAAGAAAATTCGAATTTGCCGTGATCGAAGAAAAAGAGGAAGAATTTTTCCTCTTTGCCAATCCTGATGACGAATTTGAACTTATGCGGATATTTATGGGAAACAGAATTTCTGCAGATTGGAAAGATTTGAGCCAGGATAGTAAAAAGCGGTATATAACTCAATTTTGGAGAAATATGGCATCCAACACAAATCGCAGCATACAAAGCATTATGGATTTAGTGCAAGAACGAATCGATTATTCTAATAAACATTTCGGACATTTCAAAAAAGGATGGACTTCAGATATGGGACGCATATATATAAGGAATGGAGCTCCCGATGATATTCAAAGAGAAACAAGTTCTGATGAAAGCCGCTTCGTTAGAAAGGATTATCAAATCTGGAAATATTCTACTGGAAATAAACCAGTATATCTGTTTATCGATATTCAAATGAATGGAAATTATAAACTCATTTATGTAGTAAACGATGATATGGAAAGCTCAAATCCTGACTGGATGCGCTATGTCGGCTACGATTTTGATACTAGCAAATTGGATAATTAATTGTCCAACAGCGGTGGAAAGGCATCTTCGTAATGAATAACCTTGAATGTATCCGTAGATTCATAATAAAATACTAAGATAACATCAAAACGAAAAATATAGTTGCCAAAGTTTGGATTTTCATTAATATATAATTGTGCTGCTCTTGTTATCTTCCTTTGTTTGGAAAAGGAAACAGAAGACAGAGCAGACTCGATAGAGTGAGAAGTACGGGTTTTAACTTCGCAGAATATTAGGTGTTGATCTTTTTCCACAATAAGATCTATTTCCCCACAGCGCTTACGGAAATTACGGCAAACAACTGAATAACCGTTAGTTACTAAATAACGCGCTGCAAGATCTTCGCCAATACGAGAAAAATTCTGAAGTGAATATTTAATCATATCTCAAGAAAAAACTTGACGGATATTTCGTCAATGAGAATGATGGACAACATAAGTAATTAACACCGAAAGGTGGAGGGAAACATGAAAAAAATTATTTTGATGGCGATTGCGGTAGTTGCTGTGATTAGTAGTGTTCAAGCAGCGCCCTTTCAAACTTTAGGAATGTTGAGAACTCCAGATGCCTATGTTCTTCCCAATAAGGCAGCAGAATTTGTATTAGTTGGTTATTACAGAGATATTGCCGCCCCCAAACCACTTACTAACGATGCTAAAGACGCCTCCGAAGGTTTATTTCCTTATACAATGATTGGAGTAGGTATTTTGGATAGAGTTGAACTTGGTTTATTTCTGGGTGATTACACTTCCTTAGACGGATTGGTTTATTATCTTAATGCAAAAGTAAAAATTATTGAGGAGACCTTACGAATTCCCCAGGTCTCTATAGGAATGGATAATATTTTATCCCCTGTTCCTAAACATGGCTCTCAATACTTAAGCCCTGGTGACGATTTTAGTCAACATCCTGATGCTGATTGCTACGAGCCCTATTCTCCTTATGCGGTAGCATCCAAGCAAGCTGTATTTTTAGGAATACCCTGGATGTTCAATGTAGGAATTGGCACCAACCGTTTTGTTGGCCAAGCTAAATCCCGCTATTTAAATGGACTATTTGCTTCAGCAGAAATGTCTCCAATTAAAGATCTGGCATTACAAGGAGAATTTGATGGTGAAGATCTCAATATTGGGGCCAAATATTCCTATAAGAATTTTGGCTTTAAAGTTGGTGTAAATGCTCTTGAGGATTGGTTCAAGGATAGCGATTACAAGGATAATATACGGATTGCTTTTGGTGTTTCATATCTGTTCGATAAGTATGCAGAAGCCAAACGCCGTCCCGACCTTGGTCATTATGCTGGTTACGGAAAAACACCCTCTATGGGGGAAGGGGTAGTTGAAACCCCAATCGAAACTGGAATTACAGTTCCTTTAACAGTTAGCCCAAGTAAACCACAAGCTGGAACTCAAACTCCTGCCCCTGGTTTAACCACATCTGGAACTGCGGGTTACGAACAACTTTCTCCTGAAGTTCAGGAATTGATGAAAGAACTACGGATGCTGAAGGAAGATAGGGAAAAGGCTCAGCAAGCGATGGATGAACTGCGCAAATGGATTGAAGAACTGAAGAAACAAAAACAGTAATTCTGCTTAATCTGCTCCTACAGAATGGACAGGTTGAGGCATTATGTTTCCCATAAAGAAATAAAAAAGTTCAGGATTACTTTGCTGAAGCAGAGAATCCTGAACTTTGGCCCCTAATGGAAAGAGTAAGGAAGGAAAATTAAGTGAGCAGCATTATGAAAAAAACACTAAAGATTATATTCCTCACCGTTGTTGCTTTGTCGTTTGTTATAGTAGTCTTTGCGCAGAATAGCAATGAGGCTACTAAAAAAGAAATTATCCAGCAAATATCTCAGGAACGACAAATATTAAAAGAAATAGCCAAAAATTTTCTGATTGATGTTTTACCTGAATTGGTCAAAAAAGACCCGGCACTGGCAGAACAAGCATTAGTGAAATACAAAGATGCATACTCCAGTTTAGGACAAAACGATATTGTTTATTTACTTGGTCATTTCTATACGCGTATGGGGGAAAATACGCGAGCTATTAGTTATTTCAACTCTTTGCTCCAAACAAACCTGAACGAAGATTCTCGGAAAATGCTTAATTTGGCTTTATATCAACAAATGGTGCATTATCTGGAAACTGGGAACCGTAAAGCTGCCAGGGATTTCTTACAGGTCATTATTTTTGATCAATATCAGTTTGATACATATTATCCTACATATCTATATGTTTGGGCTGATATGACTGCCGAAGAAGGCCAATATGAAACTGTGCAAAATACTCTACAAAGCTATATGCAGAATAGAGACATTATAATGAATCGCCTTCTTCCTCAAAAAATAGCTATATTAGCAAGAGTTCAAAACTTAGATTTAGATTCCTACTATGCAAATCCAAGCGGGGAAACATATAAGCAACTGGCTTCCCAAATAGATGTTATCAAAGGGGATTTAACTAATAACTATAATGAATTGATGTCCTTAAAAGGGATTATATATGTAGATGCGATTGTAAATCTGCATAATGAAGAAATTGGTATGCTTGATTCTTTGAAAATTGTTTTAAGTGACTATTATACCAAGAAAATATATGCAGAAGAGACAATAACGAGGGGAACAAGTTTATTACAACAAATTAAAAAACTATCATCCAGTTATGAGAGACAGCTTGCTATAATGGACCAAATTCTGGAAAGACAATATGAGCTATACAAGGCAAATGATCCCCAGATTCAAGGTAATAAATATAGTGATATGGAGCTGAAACGTCTTTACGATTTAGAGAAGAACATTCAGCTTTATACCGATCTAATTGAAGAATTGGATAATTATATAGCCGATCCTAAACTGGTAGATATGCAAGCACAACTAAAAATTATTCGTGATGATTACGATGAGAAACGCACGAGTTTAAATCTTCGCAAAGAATACCTACTCCAAGTTCGTAAACACTCAAGTGATGCTCAAGAACAAATATTCAATACTATCCTGCAAGAGTATTATGCACTTTATCCTGATAAGAAGAATCTCGATAAACAGATAATGGAACTTGAGCAATTTATGAAAGAAGAAACCCAGAACATTTTTACCGAAGAAATGCGTAATAAGATCAAAAGTAATGTGGCTAGTCACATTGCCCAAACTGCTGATAGTAATAAACGCGATGAGCCCATTCGCAAGAATGCTATAGACTTGGTAGCGAATGTAGAATTTATCAAGCTCCAATTGGATTATCGTAATCTCCATTTTAAAGAGCAGCAACGTTTAGCTCAAAAGGAAACTCTTACTGAGCAACAGCTTGTAGAACTTCAAGCACAAATAGTAGCTGAAAAACGGGATTTAATAACAAGAATTGAAGCATTTATTTCCAATAATCCTAATTTTAAAGCGGTTGAACAACCCAATGGCGATTTCCTGGTTACTAATGCTGATTTGTATTACAACCTGGCGGAACTTCAATATGCAGCTTATTTGGATAACCCAAGTATCGCTTTGGAGAGCTATAGAAAAGTTGTTCAAATTGATCCCAATTATATAAATATAGATGCTGCTTTATATAACATTGGCTTTATTAGCAGTGAAATTAACCATCAAAGAATAGATAGTAATAAGAGTCGTTTTTACGAACTTAACAAAACTGCCGTAGCTCTTGATGATAATAGTAAATATAAAGAATCTTACTTTGCGGAAGCCATTAGTGCGTATCAAAGCATTATAAATAATTATAAAAATTCACCGTATTATGAAGAGGCAATCTACCGTTTGGGTATCCTTTATTATTATATTGCTACAGATGCTGATGTACCGCAGCAATACTATGAGTTGGCAACGAACTATTTTGATACTATTATCAATATGCCCGATAGTAAGTATAAATATGATGCTATTTACCAGCGTGGTTGGCTCCGTCTGAATTCATACCAGGAAGCTGAACTCAAACTGGCAATGAACGATTTTATAACCTTGTTAAATGCTGTGGATAACGGCAAAATATCCGATCCTGCAATAGCAGAAGATTATCGGAACGATGCAATTGATAATATTGCCTATTGTTTGATCGCTCTGGATGGAACTGATTTCTATTCTCAAGCTAAGGGAGTAACGGAGCTGCAAAATATCTTTAGTGGTTATCAAAATACAGAAGTAATGAACCGCATTGTAGATAAGGCAGCCTCCAATAAATTTGATCTTGCTGCTTCTTTGCAAGCAATTGACTTCCTGTGGCTTAAGATCAATATGAATCCTATGGCTCTTGAAAATCCTACCTTAGTAGATTCTATCCTGAAAATATATGCCAGTGCGCAATATCAGCTACGCGAAGATCAAAATTTTGATCAGATAGCTCATGAGCTCTACCAAAATATAATTACTAACTATGGTAAGAACTCTACTTGGTATGCAACGAACAAAGATAAAAATATCTCAGCGCAGCTGGCAGTGATTCAAAATGCTTATGAGAAAAGAGCACTGCGTCTGCATAACGAATTTCTTGCAGAACCAACAAATGAAGCTCGCTTGCTTGCCTACTATCAACATATGGATCAATATAGTAGTTTTATGGAAACGCATAGCGAGAACTATCCAGCTTGGAAAGCAAAAACAGATAAGAACAAACTATTATTATCTATAACTCTTGCCGAACGCTCTAATTTACCCAAGCACTATCTTTCTGCTATTAAATGCTTGCAGGACTTTAATACTAATTATCCTCAAGATGAGGATTTCTTCCTAAACGAAGGTCTGATTTATGTGTATACTAATAATATATATAATCTTATGAAAGACCTCTACAATGAAAATTATAATCCAGAACCTGGCTTGCCTGCAAATCTTGATGAACTGTTTGCTCTATTAAGTATCAATTCAATGCGTTTCATTAATGTTTTAAGAAGCGATGCTTATAAAAACCCTGAACGCGAAAGCCAAGCAGTTACTATCTTATTAAACTTGGCAGATATTCAATATAATAGAAGTAAGATGCCAGAAGCAAAAGAGTTGTATCTTACGGCTTTGCAAAATGAAACGCTTATCTCCAATAAAACTAAATTTGATATATACGGCAAACTGGCATTAATTTCTGAACAAGAGAAAAACTTTGCTCAAGCTGAAACATATTACCGTAAAGCTTTACCCTTTGCTTCTACCCCTACTGAAAGAGAAGCTATTGCAAACAATATAAGATACCAAATTCAGAATAGTTATGAAGCTGCTGAACAAGCAGGTAACTATTCTTTTGCTGCTAGTGAGCGGTTGCGTTTAGCTGCAGAACTTGATCCAAAAGATACTCAGCGTATTCAGGGATATAAAATGGCTGCTCAAGAAACATATATTAAAGCCAAAGAGTATCAGAAAGCCATAGATATTTTATTGGAATTAGCAGGAACAAAAACTGATATAGACGAAATTTACTATTATTACTTCCGCGCTGCAGAAATAGCTGAAGCAGATACGGCTATGAATAATCCGGAAATAGCTAAAAACATCAAAGACAGCTTTATAGCTAAATATCCCAGTAGCAATCAGGCATTTTTATTGCGAATTGCTATGCTTCAAGAGATAGAGAAAGATCCTGCACAAAAAAATGCAGCAGCTGAGGCTTATCTTGCGTTGCATGAAGAAGCCAGAAAAAAAACCATCAATACTGGTGATATCACTCCAGATGCCTTATTGTTAAAAGCCAGTATTAACTATCGTGAAGCCGGAAATAAGGAAAAGGAAATTGAAATCTACAATCAATTTCTACAGCTCTATCCAAACAATGAAAATGTAATTCCCTTTATGCAGGTTATTGCTGATGACTATCTGGCCAAGGGAGATACGCTGAAGTTTGAGCAGTTAGCAAAACAAATATATACTAAGGATAAAACTAAAGGCGATCGCTATCAGTGGATTGCCACTACTAAGTTGAACAAATTAATGTATGATTTTGATAATGCCTACAAGAATAAAAACTATTCTGAAGCATTTAAATACCGCGATGAATACAAACGGCTGGAAGCTGCTTACAAAAAAGAAGGGCTTCAATTTGAAACTGCAGATTTTAGCTCCGCTAAGAACTATGAGTATTTTACATCAGTGGAAAATGAATACAAGGCAATTGAAAAGCGGAAAGCGTTCTTAAAGAACTTCGATGCTCAACTTACTGCTATTGAGAAAGGCAACTTAATGACTTCCTCCCCTGCTAAGCTAATCAAGGTTAATGTAAATACTACCTGGCAGAACCATTTAATTGGTGGTTCCTACAGGCGTATTCCCATATTTAAGGAATCGGTTAGAGCAGAAGTAGCCAAGGTGAACAAGGTTCTTAGTTCAGCCGAGAAAGAAAATATCGAGTTAGAAAACTATCGTCGGCTGCGTGCGTTAAATCTAATAGCTCGTATTTACGAAAAAGGTGTGAATGTTATAAACACCCAAATTGGTGTTTATGTTCGCACTTCCTATGAGGCAACGGGTGTGCGTCAGCAATATAAAGATATATTGGATTCTTTTATTAATTCTGTTGCTGCTGATCAAAGCAATGATCTGCTCAGTTTGGCATATACAACTCACTTGAACATATATAATTATTATCAGATGGCTGGTTATACAGATTATTACACTCAACAAAGCTATGCCAAATTACAGCAATGGAATCTGCTACCCGATTATAAGATAGATGAATATCCGCTTGGCAGTGGCTGGAGCCAAAAAATGGATGGTAATAATATTAATTTACCCGCTCAAAATGTAACTTCACCTAAAGGTGGTCGTTTGGGCAGTATTCAGATTCCTGCAGGGAAAGATATTATTCTCAGCCATACTGTTAATGCTAAATTGGTACCCGATTTTGCCCTAATCCAACTAGTTTATCCGTATGATGTAAATATTAGAATGAATGGTACAGATGTAGAGGCAGGGGTTGTTCCTATTGACACTTTGGATGTTAATAAACCGGGAACTACTACTCGTTATGCATATTTATTGCCTTCCAGTTCTTGGATTGAAGGGCAAAATGCAGTGGAATTGACTGTCCCTAATAATACTCCAGAGCCCCAGAATCTGTATTTATCGTTGCAAGTATTTACAGACCGCCAGAAAATAGCTGCTTCCATCCCTCCGGAAACGGTAATGCTATATACAGACCCCAGCTGGAGGATAGTAAATGTGAATCAGGAAACTGGAACTGAAACATTTAGTGCAGCTACAATAACCGGTAATTTTGGGATCAGTTTGGATAACATTGAAGGGATTGAGGGTGAACAAGCTAAACCGATTTGGCCTGTGGAAGAAGCGCCAATTAGTAGTGCAGTTTTTGAAGTGGATTTCTATCTGGATACTGAATTCAGAGAAGGTCTGATCAATTTTGTAGCACCTGAAACTGCAACTGTGTATCTTAACGGAGAGTTATTAGCTTCCAATCTTGCTATGGATTACGATCCGGAACCGTTCCGCGTATATACTACTCAGGTTTCAATCGAACCTGCCAAAGTAACTTCAGGGAAAAATACCCTGCGTTTTGTAGTGCAGAACAATTCCAACTATCGTGGCTTTATAGCTACAGTAAAAATCATCAAAGCTGGAAAGGAGGAGGTACGATGAAGAAAAGTTTCTTACTACTGGCAGCGATGCTCTTTTTGGCATACATCGGGTATGCCCAAACGGTTACTCCACAACCTACTAATCAACAGCAACCGAAAGGTTTTGAAGGTGTTGGGCAGTATGTAGAAAAAGAAGAATTAATAATTGAAGTGAAATCCTTAATTCCTCCTACGGGTGTTTTTCAGGATAAATCCGATACATATCAGAAATCAGGAGAATACAAATTTTCCTTTTCTTTAGAAGATATTCGAAAACAAAGCGATATATTACTAAATAAATGGCTGAAGGAGTCAAAATGAAAGCAAAACATATCGTCCTAGTGATTATCTCCCTGTTTATTTGTGTTGGTCTATTTGGCCAGAATGCAGGAGAAGCCGCAGCTCCGGCTGCACCAGCTAGTCAAGGTTACAGTATAGTTCAAGTATTTGTTGATAGCGGCAATTGGGCTTACGCAATTCTGCTTGTCTTTATTATTGGTCTTGTTTATGCCATTGTCCGTTGGAATCAACTCTACCGTAAAGAAAAAATCGATGCAGGTGGATTCTACTTGAAGCTTCGTAATTATATTAGAAATGACCAGCTCGAGGAAGCAGCCAAAATTGCTGAAAGCTACAAGGGCACAACGATGGGCTTTATCTTCTGGAGCGCTTTGATGATTTTTAAAGATGCCAAGAAGAGTGGACAATCGGGTAATGATTTAAGAATGGCTGTTCAGAATTCGGTAGAAGAATCTGTATTACAAACAGTTCATAAATTGGATAGCGGATTATTTTGGTTTGACACCTTAGCTCAGGTTGCTACTTATCTTGGACTTTTAGGAACCATTTGGGGCTTACTGGAAGCATTTGCCAGCTTATCTGGTTTAACTGGTGCCGCACAACAGACAGCTCTAACAGATGGTATTAAAAAAGCAATCGGAACAACGGCATTAGGTTTGCTGGCAGCTATTCCTTTAACTCTAATTAAAGGTTGGCTGTTAACCCGTGCCAATAATGTAATCAGTGATATCGACGAATATAGTGTAAAATTGATCAATACTATCAACAACGCCATTAAGGATTAAAACTATGGAACGTTACAGACCATCCGCAATGCGCCAGCAAAAGTCGCAAACGATACCTCAGGAACCAAATCTGGTACCGATAATGAATCTGTTTTTAACCATCATTCCAATGTTAATGATGATGGTGGTTATTTCTCAGATTGCACTTTTGGCGCTAAATTTCTCGCAAGGGGAAGGCGGTGTAACTACTGGTGGGGGCGGAGGTGGAGGTGGTCCTGTCACCGAAAAAGTTGAAATCCATATCTTAGGGAAGAATTATGCCGCAAGCACAAATTTCCTAGGTATGGAAATTCGCGAACCAGGTGTAGCAACCAAAAACATCCCAGCCATCAATGGATTTTATGATTATCCATCCCTTGATAAAGCTCTCCAGGAGATTAGAAGCCGCAAGGGTGATTTAAACGATATCACGGTCCTGGTTCATCCTGATGTCCTATATGGGGATTTGATGAAGACGATAGATCTGTGCAAAGTACATGGGTTTTCCCAGGTTCATTATAGTGCACCCAAAGTGCAGTATTATTAAGGGAGTTAATTATGCATATTACTGATAAACTTTCATCTTCCAATAAATCTGCACGCCGCGTTAGAAGAAAATTTGAAGAGGCCAAAAGTCTGTCTATTACCTCACTTTTGGATGAACTCACAATTATTCTGGTATTTCTAGTGAAAAATATATCCACGGAAGCAGTGAAAATATCTTCTGATCCTGCCATACAATACCCCACTACTATCACGAATGATGAACTTTTGGCAAAAGGAGTTGCCACTCCTATTAAAATTTTCCCAGACCGTATTGTTGTAGGAACCGAAGCACTGGAATATGGTTCTCCAGCTGATTTACTGGAAAATCCTAAGAAACGGCAAGACCTAATAACTTATTTATCTGCAGAAGTAAACTCTATTTTACAACAAAAAGATGCGGAAACTTGTCTTCTTGTTCAGGCCGATTATTCCATTCCTTGTGATTATATCACCGAAATTGTCCGCGCTGGTACTGCTGCTGGATATTCTTACATATATTTTGCCACGCTTGAGGATGCTGACTGGTTACAAAAATATAATCTTAGCTTAGCTCAGCAATAAGGAGGTATGATGTCAAAATTATTAAACTTAACTCTTCACTATAAAGGTAAAGTTCTTGATCGGGTTCGTTATTGTCGTGATTTCAAGAACAAGTTCTTTATAGGTTCAGATAAATACCTCTTCTGGCAAATTTTAGATTCATCTTTTCCAGAGAAGCACTTATTTGTAACCAAAAAGGGGGATCAGCTTTATTTGCAACTTCCTCCTGGATCAAAAGTAAGCTGTACTAAGGGCGGACAACCAGTAGATAGTGCTTACCTCACAAAGAATAATATACTGAAGGATAACCGGCTATTATTATTACCGGATATGACTGGCACCTTAAATATTGCACCCAATTGGGAGATTTCTTACGAGTTCAAAGAACCTTTTGTAACTGTTCTTACTCCTGAAGAGAAACAAATTGCTTCACAATATGCCCGACGTCCCCAGCCTACATCTACAGAAAGGTTTAACCGCAATATGATATTGCTTTTTATTGTGCTGACCATTATTTTCGTAATAATCTTCGACCAATTTCTAAAAAAGCAAATAAGCTATGATTACACACTGGAACAGAAAGTAGCGATGTTGCAAAAAGCTGAACAAATTAAAGCAGAAGCATTAGCAAAACCAAGCACTTTTGAACCTACGGGTGAAACTCCTGAAGCTGTTACCGAAAAAGCACAACAAGGAGTAACCGGTGGTGCTATTGGAGGTACTGGAACCGCCAAATCTGCCGGTGCCATTTTCGGTGGAGGTTTTGGTTCTTTTGATCCAAGTGCTACTTCTGCAGCAAGACCAATTCAGGCCGTTACTACAGCTGAAAGCTTTGTTACTTCCCGTCCTGGACGAGGAGGTGGTGGCGGAGGTATAGGAACCGGAGGAGGGGGTGCAGGACCTAGTGGAGGTTATTCTACTAGCTTTGATCCTAATGCTCCTAGAACTTTTTCCAGTGATATTGGTTCTGTAGCTACACAAGCACCTCAAGTTGCTGGTTCAAGTATTCGTCCTGGAGTTGGAACTATAGCAAAAGCTACAGGAGATCAAAGTCGCTTAGCTCCTAGCGGAGTTGTATTTGGTCAAACTGCTCAATCTTCTCAACTGATCAGTTCTTTCCAATCTAAAAAAGTAGCTCAGGTTTCGGAAGGGACTATTGCACAAGCACCTGCAGAAACAAAAACCAGATATGAAACCATCGGGGCTTTAGTTAATTCGCGGAGAAGTCAGATAAATACTCTATACTCAAAGTGGAATGCGATAATTCCTTTTTCGGGGAGTGTTACTATCCGTCTATTGATAAGTTCTTCCGGGAAAGTTCAGGAAGCTCTTATTACACCTAATGGCCAGATACCTAATGGATTCTTAACTGAGCTTAAACAACTATGTGAATCGTGGAAGTTTCCTGTTACCGAAGAAAGTGATTATACTTTCTCTGTTAGATTGCGTCAAGCTTAAGCTCTCATAACAAAAACATAAATAAGAAACCTTGCTATAAGAAGCAGGGTTTCTTTGTTTTATGTCCGTTATCGAACGATAATTCGCTTGCCATTTTTTCTTTTTGTTCGTGTTATCCAAGATTGGATGTAGGAGAGAAGTATATGCTTGGTTATTTGTACAAAACCAATAGGGAAGAGGCTTTTGGTATGAAAACAGTATAACTTTGTGAGCAGGAACAAGCTGAAGCGGAATATCTAAACTTTAGGTCTATTGAAAGAAATGTAG